>NZ_AP022577.1:1816644-2422192 GCF_010730955.1 Mycolicibacterium aubagnense
CACGTCGGCGAACTCGACCTGGTCGACCAACAGATCGGCGATGTTGCGGCCGTCGCCGTCGGCCACCGCCAGGTTCCGTTCGGTGAGCGCCTCCCCGCGCGCCAACTCCGGCAGGAAGGTGCACGCATCGATGACGGTGACCATCGTGTCCAGGCGGGCGAGTTCGGAGAGAATGAAGCCGTCCTCGAATTCCCAGCTGAAGGTGGCCGCCACCGGCATGGGCTCGGAGATGCCCGTCGACTCGATCACGATCTGATCGAATCGCTTCTGGCGAGCCAGCTCGGCCACGGCGGTGACGAGGTCTTCACGCAGGGTGCAGCAGATGCATCCGTTGGTGAGTTCGACCAGCTTTTCTTCGGTCCGGTCGAGGTGCCCTTGGCCGGCGATGAGCGCCGCGTCAATGTTCACCTCGCTCATATCGTTGACGATCACCGCAACCCGACGACCGTCCCGGTTGGCCAGGATGTGATTGAGCAGCGTGGTCTTGCCGGCTCCCAGGAAACCTGAAAGCACGGTCACCGGGATGAGGTCAGCGGAGGTCGGAGGCATGACATTAATGGTAATCATTTTCATTAAGCGGCGCGAGTCATGCTCTGGAATAATCCGGACTATGGTCCGGTTGGCTGATGGAGAGTCCGGACGAACCGGCGCTCAGACCAACCGACGAAGGACAGACACATGACCACCGCAACCACTCCTCTCAGCGCCGGCACCTGGGCGATCGACACCGCGCACTCGACCGTCGAATTCTCGGTACGCCATCTGATGGTCAGCAAGGTCCGCGGAAAGTTCGAGAACTTCAGTGGCGCCATCACCGTTGCCGAGGACGGCACCCCGTCGGTCACCGCCGAAATCGACGTGACCTCCCTCAACACCGGCAACGAGCAGCGCGACGGCCACGTGAAGTCGGCCGACTTCTTCGACGCCGAAAATCACCCGGTCGCGACCTTCGCCTCGACCGCAGTGCGACCGAACGGTGCGTCCTATCTCCTCGACGGCAACCTGACCATCAAGGGCAACACCCGCCCGGTCACCCTGAGCCTGGAATTCAACGGCGTGAGCCCCGGCCAGGGCTACGGCGAGGTCTCCGGCTATGAGGCCTCGATTGTGCTGAACCGCAAGGACTTCGGCGTCGACCTCGACCTGCCGATGGAGACCGGTGGCGCCGTCGTCGGCGACAAAGTGACCATCACGCTCGACATCGAAGCCGTCAAACAAGCCTGATTCACGGACGACGCCGGCCGGGGATGCGGTGTTCACTCCGGCCAGGCGTTGTCCTGAATGAGGTCAACGAAATTGGTTCGTTTGAACGATGGGTCGAAGTGCGCCAGCACATCATCGTTCATGGTGCCGAACGTGGTTTCCGGACGATGGACCATGCCGGCGTTGAATGCCTGCAGGATGCGGTTTTTGAAGTCGGGGCGCGGGTGTGCGGCCACCACTTCAGCACGCTGTTCGTCGGTGATCTCATCGAGATCCAGCCCCAGGACATCGGTTTCGACACCCAGACTCACCACGGCCACCTCGGGTGCCAGGTGATGCGGCACTTCCGGAGTGGTGTGCAGCGCGATCGCCAGCCACACGTTGGTGGCTTCCCGCTCGGTGCGGCCGAAGTCCAGCAACAGATTCCGCGCCGCGGCTGCCCCGTCGATCTCGAACCGTTGGTCCTTGGCGCCGTAGGCCGGCGTCAGGCCGAGATCGTGGCACATGCCGCCGACGTACGCGAGTTCGGGATCGACATCCAGGCCCCGCGCGGCCGCCTTCAACGATCCCCACAGGAACACCCGGCGGGAGTGGTTGAACAAGGTGTCGTCGGTCGCCTTCCGAACGATCGAGGTGGTCTCCCGGACCAGCTCGGTATCCGGAATCGTCACTCCTGCAATTACTTCGGCCATGGTCGGCAACTTTCCGTCGGACTTGATTGGATACATTCCATTTTGTCCACGGACGGGCCGCACCCACAGGGCGCAAGCTGCCACGCAGCCCACAATTCAGGACATTGCTCAGACGTACTTCTCGTGCACGTAGCACCACCGCCAGTTTTCGCCCGGCTCGAAGGACTGCACGATCTCGTGCCCCGGCGTCTGCGCGTGAGCACTGGCGTGGCGCATCGGCGACGAATCGCAGCAGCCGACGTGCCCACACGTCAGGCACAGCCGTAGATGAACCCAGCGGGTGCCGGCCGCAATGCAGTCCTGACATCCCTTGGTGGTCTGTGGGGTGACGAGGCGGACGTTTTTCAGGTGGGAGTCGCCGAAGATGGATGCCACGGTCTCCACCGTAACCCCGTCACGCCGGGATCACCGGGACGTGCCGGACCGAACGTCGGCCCCGCCGTCGCCAGTTGGCGGCCTGACCTGAAAGCTGGAGGACTGAAATCACTTCGGGAGGGATGGCGGACAGGTGACACATCGGTATGACGTCGTCGTTGTCGGTGGCGGCCCGTCGGGTTCCGCCGCGGCATGGCAGGCAGCGCACGTGGGCGCCAAGGTGCTGGTCGTGGACAAGGCAGAGTTTCCCCGGGACAAACCCTGTGGTGACGGGTTGACCGCCCGCGCCGTCAGTTACCTGCAGAAGATGGGCCTGGCAGACGAAGTCTCCACGTTCCACCGGGTCAACCGGGTCACGGTGTTCAGCCCGAGTCGGTGGGAGATGTCCTTCCCGCGGCGGCCCGGCATGCCCGACCACGGACACACCGTCAGCCGCACCCACCTGGACACCGTATTGCTCAGGCACGCCGAGAAGGCCGGGGCGGAAGTTCGCGAGGGCGCCGAAGTGGCAGGACCGGAACTCGACCGCGACGGTCGTGTGGTCGGTGTGGTCCTCAAGACCGGGGAGAAGATCTCGGCGGACGCAGTCATCGCGGCTGACGGCGCGTACTCACCCGTCAAGCGTGCACTGAACATCCGTTCGGAGTACAACGGCTACTCGGCCATCGCGATCCGTTCGGAGATGCACGTGAACCGGCCGGACACCGATTCGTTCGACATCTACCTCAAGCTGCAGTTCCAGGGCGATCAGTTGCCCGGCTACGGCTGGGTGTTCCCGATGGGCAACGGCAAGTTCAACATCGGTGTCGGCTACGTCAACTGCTACCGGAACTGGCAGGCGATCAACGCCACGCAGTTACTGAGCGAATTCCTGGGGTCCCTGCCGCGCGACTGGGACCTGCCGACGATTGCGGACTTGAAGAAGAGCAAGAGCGTGCGGGCATGGCGCCTGCCAATGGGTTTCACCGCGTGGCCGCCGTGGCATCCGGGCGTCGTGTTCACCGGCGACGCACTCGGTGCCGCCAAACCGGTTTCGGGCGCAGGCATCTCCAAGGCGCTCGAATCCGGTGTGGTCGCCGGCGAAAGCGTGATCGCGGCGCTGCAGAACGGCGGCCCCGACGACTTCACCAACTACACCCAGCGTCTGGAGGCTGCCTGGGGCCGGGAGTACCGCATGGGCCGGGGCGGCCACAGGCTCGCAGGTATCCCTGCCATTCCGAACACCGGCATCAAGCTCCTCGACAAAGGATTCGTACGCGACCGCGCCCTCAGGGTCATGTACGGAAAACGGCACGGTCCGCTGCATACGTACTGACCGGCCTACCGCGGCGTCCCGCCGCCGTCGACGATGACGACCTGCCCGGTGATGTAACTGCCTGCGCCCGAACACAACAGCAGCGCTGTGCCCACCATTTCGTCGGGGTTGGCCAGGCGCTTCATCAGTGTGTTCGAAGCCATCGCGTCGATCACCGCCTGCGGGTTGTTGCGCACCATGTCGGTGTCGACCGGACCGGGCGCGATGGCATTGACGCGGATCCCGTCGGCCGCGTAGGCGGCTGCCATTGACCGAGTGAACGAGAGCAGCGCCGACTTGCCCGCGGCGTACATCGACACGAACGGCGCGAACTGAAACGCGCCCACCGATGACATGTTCAGGACGGCCGCCGCCGGGCTGGCCTTCAAGTGCGGCAACGCTTTCTGCACGAGGAACACCGGACCGCGCAGGTTCGAGTCGTACGACTTGGCCCACGCCTCGGGCGTCATCTCCCCGAGCCGCTGGGCGAGCGCGTTGGCCGCGTTGTTCACCAAGACGTCGATGCCACCGAACTCCGCGACAGTGGCGTCCACCAGCCGGTCGAGATCGTCGAGGTTGCCCATGTTCGTGGGCACGCCGATCGCGTTGCCGCCCAGGCCGCGCAGGTGCTCGGCCGCGGCCTCGCAAGCGTCGGGCTTGCGGCTGGCCACCACCACGTTGGCACCGGCCAGGACGAACCCCTCGGCCATCGCCAAGCCGATACCACGCGTCCCGCCGGTCACGATGGCGGTGCGGCCGGTCATATCGAACAGGCGGTCAAATGTGGTGCGGTCCATGGCTAGCAGTAGAACATAGGCGGTGCGGAGGCCAACAGACCCGCACCGACGAGCGGGCATCAGGATGCCGCGGCGGCTCGGAGTGCCGCGGCGAGATCGGTGCGGCGTGTCGGCTCTGTTGCGACACTTGCGGTTTGGAGACGTCAACTTTCGTTGACGGTCAGGGAAAGCTGACGGCTGCCGACGCGAGTTATGTGAACAGAGCCCTGACCCAGGAAGTCGCGGTGCCCAGAGCTAAGGCCGACCGCCGATCGTCCTCGAACTGACGAACTCCCGCTCCTCCCCGGTCACCGGATCGGTGAATGCGAGCCGGTGCGCCAGCAGCTGCAGCGGCGTCGAGAAATCTCCAAGCGCCACGTCAAGCACCCTGGGGTACAAGGGATCACCGTCGATCGGCAGTCCCAGCGAGTTCATGTGCACGCGTAACTGGTGGGTACGGCCCGTCGACGGCGTCAATCGGAACAGCCCGTCCCCCAGCGGCTCTACCAACGTCACCGCATTCACCTCACCCGGCTCCACGACAGCCTGTAAAGACCCCCGTCGCTTCACAATTCGGTTGCGCAGCTCGACCGGCTCGACCAGCTCGGCCGGTGTCCCGGCCGACGACCGCGCCAGATACGTCTTGGCCGCCGCACCCGAGGCGAACATCGTCTGATACGCCCCGCGCACCTCGCGTCGTGCGGTGAACACCAGAACCCCGGCGGTCAGCCGGTCCAGCCGGTGGGCCGGCGAGAGCTCCCACAACCCCAAGGCCCGCCGCATCCGCACCAGGGCCGTCTGCACCACATGTCCGCCGCGGGGCATGGTGGCCAGGAAATGCGGCTTGTCCACCACGACGATGTTCTCGTCGCGGTACAGCACCGGCATGTCAAACGGGACCACGACCTCATCGGGCAGATCCCGGTACCAATAGATGAACGCCCCGGCCGGCAGCTCGGTCACCTCCGTGACCACGGACCCGTCAGCGCAAACCACCTCGCCGGCAAGCACTTTCGCGGCCGCGTCGGCGCCGAACCGAGAATGCAGCTCGGCCAGCACCGGCCCGCCGTGCACCCGCAGACGAGAAGGTCCTATCCCCTCGTAGCCGGGACGGGCGGGCAGGCTCAATCGAGCGGCACCGGCTCGAGGATCTCCGACCGAGCTTCGGGAGCCGCCGCCCGCAACGCATCTGCCGATTCGTCGTCGGGCTGCGTCTGCGACAGCACCTCGGCTTCCACCCGCGCCAGGTAGGTCGCCACCTCCCGGTCGACGTCCTCGGCGCTCCAACCCAGCACGGGTGCAACAACTTCCGCGACCTCACGGGCGCAGTCCACACCGCGGTGCTGGTACTCGATGGAGATCCGCATGCGGCGGGCCAGGATGTCCTCGAGGTGCAGCGCACCCTCTGCCGCGGCCGCGTACCAGGCCTCGACCTTCAGATACACCGGCGCCTCGGTGATGGGTTCTAAGAGGTCAGGCCGGACTGCGGCATTCTTGTGCGCCATGTCCAGTACCTCGCCGATCAGCGAGCCGTAGCGGTCCAGCAGGTGGCGCACCCGGTAGGGATGCAGGCCGTAGTGCTGGCCGACGTGTTCGGTCTGGTTGATCAACGCGAAATAGCCGTCGGCCCCGAGCAGCGGCACCTTCTCGGTGATCGACGGCGCCACCCGGGTCGGCACGAACTCACTGGCCGCATCGATGGCGTCCTCGCCCATGACCCGGTAGGTGGTGTACTTGCCGCCCGCGATGGCCACCAGGCCCGGAGACGGCACCGCGACCGCGTGCTCGCGGGACAGTTTGGAGGTCTCCTCGCTCTCCCCGGCCAGCAGCGGGCGCAGGCCCGCGTAGACACCGTCGATGTCGTCATGGTTGAGCGGGGTGGCCAGCACCTTGTTGACGTGCCCGAGGATGTAGTCGATGTCGGCCTTCGTCGCCGCCGGGTGCGCCAGGTCCAAGTTCCAATCGGTGTCCGTGGTGCCGATGATCCAGTGGGTGCCCCACGGGATCACGAAGAGCACCGACTTCTCGGTGCGCAGGATGATCGCCACCTCGCTGACGATGCGGTCCCGCGGCACGACGATGTGCACGCCCTTGGAGGCGCGGACCCGGAACCGGCCGCGCTCCTTCGACAACGCCTGAATCTCGTCGGTCCACACCCCGGTGGCGTTGACCACCACGTGGCCGCACACCTCGGTCACCGCACCGGTCTCCGAGTCGCGGACCCGCACGCCGGTGACCCGGTCGCCTTCGCGGAGCAGCGCCACGACTTGCGTCGAGGTGCGGACGACGGCTCCGTAGTGCGCCGCGGTGCGGGCGACGGTCATGGTGTGCCGTGCGTCGTCGACGACGGTGTCGTAGTACCGGATCGCGCCGATCAATGAACTGCGCTTGAGCCCGGGAGCCAGCCGCAGCGCCCCGGCCTTGAGGAGGTGTTTCTGCGCGGGCACCGACTTGGCGCCGCCCAGCTGGTCGTACAGGAAGATGCCCGCGGCAATGTAGGGGCGCTCCCAGATCCGTTTGGTCAGCGGGAACAGGAACGGCAGCGGCTTCACCAGGTGGGGCGCCAAAGTGGTCAACGACAGTTCGCGTTCGTACAGCGCCTCCCGCACCAGGCCGAACTCGAGCTGCTCCAGGTAGCGAAGGCCGCCGTGGAACATCTTGCTGCTCCGGCTGGACGTGCCCGAGGCGAAGTCGCGCGCCTCGACGAGTGCGACCTTCAGCCCGCGCGTCGCCGCATCCAGCGCCGCACCGGCCCCGACGACGCCGCCGCCGATCACGATGACGTCGAACTGCTCGGCGCCCAGCCGGTTCCAGGCGGTCTCGCGCTGCGCGCGGTTCAGCAGGGTCTGCCCATTACCCGGTCCGGGAATCGGGTCACTCACGGCGGAACTCCTCGTGGTTACTCGTCGGTAGGCGTTGCCTGACCGAGCCTACGTGGTCAGCCCTGCTCGTGCGTCAGCCCTGCTCGTGCGTCAGTCCAGATCGTCGTGAGCCATGAGCCGGCGGGCCGTCTCGATGATCGAGCCGGACAGCGACGGATAGACCGACAAGGTCTGGGCCAGATCGGTCACCGAGATCCGGTTCTGCACCGCCAGCGCGATCGGCAGGATCAGCTCGGAGGCGATCGGCGCGACCACCACACCGCCGATCACCACGCCGGTGGCCGGGCGACAGAAGATTTTCACGAAGCCGTGCTCGAGCAATGACATCTTGGCCCGCGCATTGGTGTTCAAGGGAAGCATCAGGGTGCGGGCCGGGACGGTACCGGCATCGATCGCCGACTGCGGCACCCCGACCGCGGCGATCTCCGGCCGAGTGAACACCGCGGCGGCGACAGTCCGCAGCTTGATCGGCGAAACCCCTTCACCCAGTGCGTGATACATCGCGATGCGGCCCTGCATGGCGGCCACCGAGGCCAGCGGCAGCAGGCCGGTGCAGTCGCCCGCCGCGTAGATGCCCGACGCCTTCGTGCGCGACACGCGGTCGACGCTCAGATAATTCCCGGGGCCGAGCTCGATGCCGACCTTCTCCAGTCCGAGGCCCGACGTGTTGGGCACCGACCCGATGCTCATCAACGCGTGGCTGCCCTCCACGACGCGGCCGTCGGCCAGGCTCACCTTGACGCCGGTATCGGTACGGACCACCGAATCGGCGCGGGCGTTCTTGACCAACGTCACACCGCGCTCGGAGAACACCTCCTCGAGCACCGCGGCGGCATCAGAGTCTTCGTGCGGCAGGATCTGGTCGCGGCTGGCCACCACCGTGACCTTGACGCCGAGTTCTGTGTAGGCGTTGCAGAACTCGGCACCGGTGACACCGGAACCCACGATGACCAGGTGCTCGGGCAGGTCGGTCAGGTCGTACAGCTGCCGCCAGTTCAGGATGCGCTCACCGTCGGGCTTGGCGTTGGGCAGCACCCGAGGGCTCGCGCCGGTGGCGATCAGCACGACGTCAGCCTTGAGAACTCCGGTTCGGCCGTCGGGCGTCGTGACCTTGACCCGGTGATGGGCCATACCGGGGATGCTGTCGACCAGCTCACCGCAGCCGGCCACCACATTGACCCCGGCACGCAGCAGCTGACCGCCGATGTCGACCGACTGACTGCGCGCCAGCGTCTTGACCCGGTTGTTGATCTGCGACAACGAGATCTTGGCGTCCTCGATCTTGATGTCGAAGCCCAGCCCGTCGGCCCTGCGCAGCTCGGTTCGCACGCCGCTGGAAGCGATGAACGTCTTGGACGGCACACAGTCCCAGAGCACGCACGCACCACCGATACCGTCGCGGTCGATGACCGTCACCTCAGTTGCCTCAGGGCCATAACCGGCGGCAACCAGGGCTGCCTCATACCCGGCGGGACCGCCGCCGATGATCACGATGCGGGTAACCACGGCTACATCTAACCCTGAGTTGGGTGCCCGACGCCCGACAACAAGCCGTAGGCTTGCCGAGTGCCGCTCTACGCCGCTTACGGATCGAACATGCATCCGGAGCAGATGCTTCAGCGGGCCCCGCATTCTCCGATGGCGGCCACCGGGTGGCTGCACGGCTGGCGGCTGACGTTCGCCGGCGCCGACATCGGCTGGGAGGGCGCGCTGGCGACGCTGGTCGAGGATCCGCTCTCGAAGGTCTTCGTCGTGCTCTACGACATGACCCGCGAGGACGAGGAACGCCTGGATCGCTGGGAAGGCTCCGAGCTCGGGATCCACAAGAAAATCCGGTGCCGGGTGCACCGGGTGTCGTCGGACACCTCGACCGAACCGGTGCTCGCCTGGCTGTATGTGGTCGACGCCTGGGAGGGCGGGCTGCCCTCGGCCCGGTACCTCGGGGTCATGGCTGAGGCCGCCGAGATCGCCGGTGCCCCCGCCGACTACGTCCACCACCTCCGCACCCGCCCGTCCCGCAACATCGGGCCGTAGGAGCTGCGCGCCACCCCCTACCCGCGAGCGTGCGTGTCTGTCGCCGACACGCCGTCATTTGCGTGCATTTTCGTCGCGCCCACCGTTGATGAGCGCGACGAAATCGACACCGCCAGTTATCAACAGTTCGCGATTCATCCACAGATGACCCCCGACCAGTGTCGGCGGCGGGTCGAGTGGCCTCAAGATCGCGACTATGAATGCCGACGTCGACGTCTTGCTGGCTATCCAAGACGGCGTGGCCACCAGTAGCCAGATTCTGACTCGGCAGTCCCGGCGGGAGTTCAACGAGGATCTGAGAACCGGAGCGCTGCAACGCATCTGGCAGGGAATCTATTCACGCGGCGAGCCTGATGACTGGACCCGGCTACGCGGACTCGACCACTCCGCCGGTGCCGTTGTTCCCGTCTGCCTCGGCACCGCGGCGGCGCTTTACGGCTTCGACACCGAGAACCCGAAGGACCTGCACGTCCTCAATCCCCCGCATCACCAATTACGGAACGCGGACGGGTTGGTGGTGCATCGCCGCGACGGCGCGCCGATGGCAGAGGTCTGCGGCCGGCCGGCCACCACCGCAGCATGGACCGCCATCGAGGTCGCCCGCTCGCTACGTCGGCCGCGGTCGCTGGCCACCTTGGATGCGGCGTTGCGGTCGGGCACGTGCGACCGGGTCGAACTGTCACGGGCTGTGACGAGGCAAGCTGGTCGTCGAGGCATCGTCGCAGTGCGTGAATTGCTGCCGCTGGCAGATGCACGCGCCGAGTCTCCGATGGAGAGCGAAGCGCGGCTCGTGATGATCGACGGTGGCCTGCCCGCGCCGGAACTCCAATACGAACTCATTGACGGTCGTGGGCAACTGCGGCGCCTCGACTTTGCCTGGCCCGACCACCGGGTGGCAGCGGAGTACGACGGAATGGATTGGCACAGTGGCGCTGATGCGATGCTGGCCAACCGGAACCGAACGTCAGCACTGATGGACATCCAGTGGACTGTGGTGCCGATCGTCTTCGAGGACGTCCGGCGACGGCCCGACGATCTGGTGTCCCGGATTGCCATGCAGTTGCGTCACGCGCGGGCCGCGTGACAGTGCCCAGAATGCACGCGAAATGCGGCGTGTCGCACGCAAACACGCACGCTCGCGGTTAGAAGGCAGCGGCCTGCTCGACGATGTTGACCAGCACCCGGACGCCGACGCCGAGGGCGCGTTCGTCGAGGTCGAAGTTCGGCTGGTGGAGGTCGAGTTGCGGTCCGACGCCCGGCCAGACGCCGAGCCGGGCCATGGCACCCGGCACCTCTTCCAGGTACCAGGAGAAGTCTTCGCCGCCACCGGATTGCTTGGTGTCGGCCAGTGCTTCCGGACCCAGCGCCTCGATGGCGTGGGTCATGATCCGCGTCGACAGTTCCTCATTGACCACCGGTGGCACGCCGCGCCGGTACAGCACCGTGTGATCGACGTTGAGCGGCGCCAGCAGTGACGAAACAATTTCGCGGACAATCGATTCCATCTCCACCCAGGCGTCGCGACTGGCGGTGCGGATGGTCCCGGCCAGGGTTCCGGTCTGCGGAATGGCGTTCGACGCGAACCCGGCATTGACCGCGCCCCACACCATCACGGTGCTGTGCCGCGGGTCCACGCGACGGGACAGGATGCCGGGCACCCCTGTGATCAGCGTGCCGAGCGCGTAGACCAGGTCACCCGTGAGGTGCGGGCGGGACGTGTGCCCACCCGGCGAATGCAGGGTGATCTCCATCTGATCGGCCGCCGACGTGATGGGTCCTGGAATGGTGGCGACCTTACCCACCTCCAGCCGTGGATCACAGTGCAGCGCAAAGATTCTCGATACCCCGGCCAGCACACCAGCGGAGATCGCATCCAGCGCGCCGCCAGGCATCAGTTCCTCGGCGGCCTGGAACACCAGGCGCACACCAACCGGCAGCGTCGGCGCCGACGCGAGAGCCAGCCCGGCGCCCAGGAGCACCGCCGTATGGCCGTCGTGTCCGCAGGCGTGTGCCACGTTGGGGACCGTCGAGGCGAACGGCAGACCGGTTCGCTCGTCCATCGGCAGCGCGTCCATGTCGGCGCGCAGGGCGATCCGCGGCCGGTCCTCGGGGCCGAAATCACAGGTCAAGCCAGTGCCGCCGGGCAGAATCTTCGGGTTCAAACCGGCCTCGGCCAGCCGCGTCGCGACGAACTTGGTGGTCTCGAACTCCTGCCGGCCCAACTCCGGGTTGGCGTGCAGATGCCGCCGCCACCCGACCAGGTCACCGTAGTTCGTGGCCAGCCAGCGCTCGGCGTGGTCCGAGAGGGTCATCCGCGCCCTGCCTTCACTTGTCGCTCAACCGCTGCCCGGTCCGCCATCTTCTGCATAACCCGAGCCCGCTCGTCAGGGTCCTGCGCCAACGCAACCACGGTGCGCGCCAACATGGTTGCGCCCTCGGTGACGGCCTCATCCGCACTCGGCCCCGCCGCCGCCGCGGTGAACTCGGGCTGGTGGATCGACGCCCCGTTGGCCTCGATCCCGACCACCGGATGGATACCCGGCATCACCCGCGTGACGTTACCCATGTCGGTACTACCAAGGGGGACAGACACTTCCAAATCCACCGGGAGCGGAGTGCGGCCCAGCCGCTCCATCTCGGCCCTGAACACCGTCGTCAACCACGGGTCGGGAGTCAGCGCATCGTATCGCGGTGACACCTCGGTCACCTCATGCGTGCAGCCCGTCGCCAAGGCGCCGGCCGCAAAGCAGGAGAACATCCGAACTTCCAGCACGTCCAGGGACGCCGAGTCGGTGGCGCGCATCGTGTACAGCAATTCCGCATGCGCCGGAATCACATTCGGCGCCTGACCGCCGTCGGTGACGATGCCGTGCATCATCTGACCGGGTGCCAGCTGCTGACGCAGCAGCCCGATCGCCACCTGAGCGACCGTCACCGCGTCGGCGGCATTGATGCCCAGGTACGGGGCGACGGCGGCGTGCGACTCGCGCCCGCGGTAGGCCACCGACACCTCGGACAGCGCCAGTGAGCGGGCGCCCGCGATGTCGACCGGGCCGGGGTGCAGCATCACCGACGCCGCGACGTCGTCGAACACACCGGCGTTCAGCAGCAACGCTTTTCCACCGCCGGCCTCTTCGGCCGGGGTACCGATGAGCGCCACGGTGATGCCGAGTTGGTCGGCGACCTCGGCCAGCGCCAGCGCCGTCCCGACCGCCGACGCGGCAATGATGTTGTGCCCGCAGGCATGTCCGATGCCGGGCAACGCGTCGTACTCGGCACAGATGCCGATCACCAGATCGCCGCTGCCGTAGTCGGCACGGAACGCGGTGTCCAGACCGCCGGCGGCCGTGGTGACCTGGAAGCCACGTTCGGCCACGAGCGCCTGGGTCTTGGCACAGCTGCGGTGCTCCGCGAAAGCCAGTTCCGGCTCGGCGTGAATCGAGTGCGACAGCTCGATCAGATCGGCGCGGTGACGCGCGACGGCATCGGTCACCGTCTGCAGTGCGTCTCCCGTGAGCATCATGGAAGTATCGCACCGGCCCGTTTGGCCGCAGCTGGCAACTGTCGGGGCGAGCGAAGCGACGGGATAGACCTAAGGTGGACGCCGTGACCGATCCGCAGGCCACCCCTGACTTCGCGGCCGCTGAAGCCGCCGCCGCCATCCGTGACCGCACCGGAATCGCCGGCTTTGACGTGGCCGTCGTGCTCGGTTCGGGCTGGGCCCCGGCCGCCGCCGCGCTGGGCGAGCCCTCAGCCGCCATCGCGATGGGTGACCTCCCCGGATTCTCCCCGCCGACCGCGTCCGGACACGGCGGGCAGGTGCTGGCGCTGCAGGTCGGCAGCCGGAGAGTGCTGGTCATGCTGGGTCGCATCCACGCCTACGAAGGCCATGACCTGCGCCATGTCGTCCATCCCGTGCGCACCGCCATCGCAGCGGGCGCACAAACTGTGGTGCTCACCAACGCGGCGGGCGGCCTGCGCGAGGAGTACTCGGTGGGCCAGCCGGTGCTGATCAGCGACCACCTGAACCTGACGGCCCGCTCGCCTCTGGTCGGTGCGCAGTTCGTCGACCTGGTCGACGCCTACTCGCCGCGGCTGCGGGGGCTGGCCCGCGCGGTCGACCCATCGCTGGCCGAAGGCGTGTACGCCGGGTTGCCCGGCCCGCATTACGAGACGCCCGCCGAGATCCGGATGCTGCGGACCCTCGGTGCCGATCTGGTCGGCATGTCGACGGTGCACGAGACCATCGCGGCGCGCGCCGGCGGGGCCGAGGTGCTCGGCATTTCGATGGTGACCAATCTGGCGGCCGGTATGACGGGCGAGCCACTCAGCCACGCCGAGGTGCTGGAAGCGGGACGCCAGTCCGCGACCCGAATGGGGACGCTGCTGGCCGAGTTACTCCTGCGGATGTGACCCCGTGGCTTCTGCACCCCTGACCTTCGGCACCGCCGGCCTCCGCGGCCCCATGCGTGAGGGCCTCGACGCCATGAACGTGACCACCGTCAGTCGCGCGACGTGGGCGGTGGCCCAGGTGCTCAAGGACCGTCCCCGGGGTGGCTCGACGGTCGTGGTCGGTCGCGACGCGCGACACCACTCCGACGAATTCGCCACAGTGACGGCAGAAATCTTTGCGGCCCAGGGCTTTTCCGTCGTGCTGCTCCCCCACCCGGCGCCGACACCCGTCGTCGCCTATGCGGTGCGACATCTCAATGCCGTTGCCGGCGTGCAGATCACGGCGTCGCACAATCCGCCGGCCGACAACGGCTACAAGGTGTACTTCAACGGCGGAATCCAGATCGTCCCGCCGACCGATCGGGACATCGAGACCGCGATGCGCCAGGCACCGACCGACATCGCCCGGCAGCCCGTGTCACCTGCCGACGAGACGCTCGTCGAACAGTACGCGCGGCACACCGGGGCCCTGCGCACGACCGAAGGCGACGTCCGGGTGGCGCTGACCGCGATGCACGGAGTCGGTGGCGCACTCGCGGTGGAGGTACTGAACCGCGCCGGCATCGCCGATATCCACACGGTGGCAACACAGTTCGACCCCGATCCGGATTTCCCCACCGTGACGTTCCCGAATCCCGAGGAACCCGGCGCCACCGACCTGCTGCTGGCATTGGCCGCCGAGATCGGCGCCGAAGTCGCGGTCGCCCTCGACCCCGATGCGGACCGCTGTGCCGTGGGCATCCCGACCGCTAGTGGCTGGCGCATGCTGTCCGGCAACGAAACCGGTTGGCTACTGGGCGATTACCTGTTGTCGCGCCTGCACCCGGACGAAGCCAGAGACGCCGTCGTCGCCAGCTCACTCGTCTCGTCACAGCTGCTCGCCACGATCGCTGCCGACTACGGCGCCCACCACGTCGAAACCCTCACCGGCTTCAAGTGGCTGGCCCGCGCTGACAACGACATTCCGGGCGCCACCCTGCGCTACGCCTATGAGGAGGCCATCGGGCACTGCGTCGACCCCGACGCAGTGCGTGACAAAGACGGCATCAGCGCCGCGGTGGTGTTCTGCGATCTGGTTGTGGCACTACGGAATCAAGGCCAGACGGTCGAGGATCGCCTGGACTCCCTCGCCGCGAAATACGGCGTCCACGTCACCGGCGCGGTTTCGGTGCACACCGACGCCGACGCGGTGATGGCCCGCCTGCGGGCCGAACCGCCGACCCAGATCGCGGGTATCCCGGTCCGCACGCAGGACCTGGCCCAACTCCGGGGGCAACGGCGCACCGACGCCCTGATCTGCACCGGCGAGGGCCTGCGGGTCGCGGTGCGTCCGTCGGGTACCGAGCCAAAAATCAAGGGCTACGTCGAAATCAGCAGGCCGCCGGCCGCCGATGTGACGGCCAACCGGACCATCGCCGAGTCAGCACTGGCGAGTATCCGGGACGCGGTAGCCGGCCTCCTGGCCCCGTCCTGAGTGTCCCTGACACCTTCGCGCCGGAACCCGTCAGCGTGTGTTGACATTGTCAGCAGATGCTGACGGCTCCAGATCGCAAGTGTTGCAGGAGCAGACGACACGCCGACGCAAGCGACACGCCCCATGCCATCGTCAGCGCGGACCGAACTGCCGGTCCCCCGCATCGCCCAGACCCGGCACGATGTACGCGTCGGCATTTAGGCTCTCGTCGATGGTCGCGGTGACCAACTTCAACGACGGAACCACCTTCTCCACCAAGGCAATTCCGTCGGGAGCACACACCACGCACACGGCGGTGATGTCGTCCGCCCCGCGGTCGAGAAGCAGGCGCAGGGTGTGCGCCAGGGACCCACCGGTGGCCAGCATCGGGTCCAGCACCATGACCGGCCGGCCGCTCAGATCTGCCGGCAGCGACTCCAGGTACGGCGTCGGTTGATGGGTCGTCTCGTCACGGGCCATGCCGACGAAGCCGACCTGCGCCTCCGGGATCAACGCGTGCGCCTGGTCGACCATGCCCAGACCGGCGCGCAGCACCGGCACCAACAAAGGTGGGTTCGACAGCCGCGACCCCGTGGTAGCCGCCACCGGGGTCTGGACCGGTGTCTCCTCACAGGCCAGGGTGCGGGTGGCCTCGTAGACCAGCATCAGCGTCAGGTCGCGCAGCGCAGCCCGAAACCCCGCGTTGTCGGTGCTCTCGTCGCGCAAGGTGGTCAGCCGCGCGGCGGCCAGGGGGTGGTCGACGACCCGGACGTCCATGGGCGCCAAGATTAATGGAACCGAACGGGGCCGGCGGCCGTCTTATCCACATGACCCGAAACCTGACCGTGGACCCGTCGGCCCTGCACGCCCTGGCCACGCACTACCGCGGTCACAGCACCGAACTGGCCACGCATGCCGCGACCCTGACGGCCCTCACACAACAGTTCGACGTGTTCGGCCCGGTCGGCGCGACCTTCGCCGCCGCCCTGGCACGAGCGACGTACCACCAGGCCCAGATGGCGCACCGGCTCAGCGCGCACCTCGACATCGGCAGTGCCACGGCCCTCGGCACCGCCGCCGGCTTCACCGACGCGGACCACAGCGCCGGCGGCCGGATCGGAGCCTGGTGATGACCGGCTCGTTGACAACTGCCCTCGCGGCGCCGATCCGGGAGGTGCAGGCTTTGGTCGGTACCGGCGGAACTGATCCATCCGATGCCCTGCGCGCGGTGCAGTCCGGGCTGGACGACGTGGCCGCCGCTGCCGACGGCGCGTGGCAGCAGGCGCAAGGGCAGTGGACCGGCGCCGCAGCGGGCAGTGCGGGCCAGTTCGCGAACGCGGCCGTCACGGCCATCGTGGCGATGGCGATGACCGCCGGGCAACTCAGCACCCACACCGAACGCGCCGCCGCCGCAGTGGCACGGGCCCGCAAACGTCTCGACACCATCCTGCGCAATTTCGAGACCAGAGCCGCCGAGCTCGAAGCCACTCTCGAATCTCCCGCCGACGCCGCGGCACTCATCGACGAAGCCAGCCGTGCTCTCGACGAGGCCATCGCCGTGGTCGACGAGCTGCACGCCGAACTCGCCGGCCAAGCCGAGCAGGTCACCGCGGCAGCGGGAGCGCCTCCGTCGCAGACCCACGGATCCCCCTGGCCGACAAGCGGATTGGGCACTGGATCGGCCACCGGACCCGGGCCGGGCATGGGCCTGCCGAGCCCGGGTACAGCTCCCGGCCTTGGCGCCAATTGGGCGAGCGGACTCGCGGCACCCGCTGCCCACGCCGCGCAGGCCGCCCTCACCCACCGCCGACCGCCCGACCCGGAAAAATTCGGCGCCGGCGAAGCCGTCACGCTGCCCGACGGCAGCACCGCCACCGCACCCAACAAGGTCGCGGCCGACGCGGTGCGGCACGCCCTCACCCAATTGGGTGTGCCGTACGTGTGGGGCGGGACGACACCCGGCGTCGGGCTGGACTGCAGCGGCCTGACGCAGTGGGCGTATCGCGAGGCCGGCCTCGACCTACCGCGGCTGGCGCAGGAGCAGGACATCGGCGCCACCGTCGACCGCGGCTCGCTACGCCCCGGAGACCTCGCGGTGTGGGACGGCCACGTCGCGATGATCGTCGGCAACGGCCTCATGGTGGAAGCGGGCGACCCGGTTCAGCTGTCCCCGATCCGAACCACCAACCTGAATCAGGGTTTCCACGGCTTCTTCCGCCCCACCGCATGACAAGTACCGAATACGACGACACGATGGCCCGCGCCCGCGCGGCGTTGGCGAGGCTGAGGCGTGCGGCGGCCGACCTGTCGAGAGCGGACGCCGCCGATATCACCGCGGCGCTCCAGCACCTGCGCGACGATCTGCACCAACACGGCCCGCCCGCCACCCGGCGACCCGATGCCCCCAGCGTCGGCCAACCCGAACGCCGATAGGCTGTGCCGCATGGCTGCTGACATCGTGCCGGTTCGGCTCGGGTTGACCAAAGGCGATCTGTACACCCTGTGGGCGCCGCTGTGGCGCGACGCGGACGACGAGTGGGAAGCGTTCCTCGGCCACGAGGAAGACCTCTACGCCTTCGAATCCGTCGCTGACCTGGCCGCTTTCGTGCGCACCAACACCGACAACGACCTCGCCGACCACCCGAAGTGGAAGGCGCTCGGCGAGGCCAACGCCCACCGTCTGAACCCGGACGAGAGCCACCTGCACGACCTGGTCGGCGTGCCGGAACTGGTCGCCGAGAAGCCCACCGAGGAGTCCGTCACCGCACTGCGGCGAACGCTCCAGGTGGTTGGCGCGCTCGGCTCGGTGTGCGACCTGATCGCGGTGGCGAAGTTCTTCAACGGCAACCCCGTGCTCTCGACGCTCGGCGGCGGGGCCGAGGCCTACTCGGGCCGGGCCGGCCGCAAGCGCTGGGCCGACATCGAGGCCGCCGTCGGCCGCAGCTGGGACCATGTGCTCGACGCCATCGACGCGCTGGTGACCACCCCCGAGGTCGACGCCAAGGCCGCGGAGAAGGCCCAGGCAGAGCTCGACGAGCCCGCGCCGGAGCCCGAGGAAGACGAACTCGACGAGGCCGAGGCTGCGGCCGAAGACTCCGACGACGCGGTCATCGAGGACGAGGTGGACACCGACTCCGAGGAGGCGGCCCTCACCGCACAGGCCGAGCGCCAGCTGCTCGGCGGCGACGAGGACTTCTGGGAGCGCGTCGGCATCGACCCGATCCGCATCATGACCAAGGGCGGCACCTTCTACACGCTGCGCTGCTACTACAACGACCAGCCGCGGTTCCTCGGCCGCAACGGCCGCATCAGCGTGTTCGGCTCGGAGCGCGCCCTGGCCCGCTACCTGGCCGACGAGCACGAGAGCGACCTGTCCAGCTTCGAGGCCTACAGCGACATCCGCACCGCGGCCACCGACGGCTCGTTGCAGATCCGCGTCACCGAGGACAACGTCTACGTGCTCAGCGGCCTGTCGGACGACATCTCCGACGGCCCCGACGCCGTCGACCGCGAACAGCTGGACCTGGCGGTCGAGTTCGTCCGCGACGTGTGTGACTACGCCGATGACGGCACCGCCGACAAGTACCTGACCACCAGCCAGCCGCTGGGCAAGTTCGTCGGTCATGTGCTGGAGCCCGAGACCGTCGGCGCCCCGTCGAAGCCATACGCCGAGGCCGTCGCCCAGTGGGAGACGCTGGAGCGCTTCGTCGAGTCACGCCTGCGCCAGGAATAACGCGCGCGCGATGAGTTGAGGCGGCCGGCCGGGTCTGCACTGGCATGACCCAGACCAGCGCCCAGCCCATCGTCCGTCGTCTCGCCGTCCCCGGCGCCACCCTGCACTACGAGGTGCGCGGCCGCGGGCCGGTGCTCGCCGTCATCGGTTCGCCGATGACGGCGTCCGAGTTCGCCTCGGTGGCCGACGCCCTGGCCGTCGACCACACCGTCGTGACGTACGACCCCCGCGGCCTCGGTGCCAGCCCCATCGATGATCCCGCGCAGGACTCCACACCGGAACTCCGCGCCGACGATGTCGCCGCGATCCTCGACGACCTGGGCGCCGGTCCGGCCGACGTGTTCGGTTCCAGTGGCGGCGCGGTGACCGGCCTGGCACTGGCTGCCAAGTACCCCGGCTGGGTGCGCACGCTGGTCGCGCACGAACCGCCGCTATTGGAGCTGCTGCCCGCGTCGGAAGCCGCCAAACAACGCGCGGCGACGCGGGACATCATCGCCACCTTCCACAGCGACGGGCCCGGCGCAGCGATGGCGAAGTTCATGGCCACGGCAGGCTTCGACCAGTCCGAGGAGGGCGCGCCCGTTCCGCCGGGACCGCCGCCCGCATCGAGCGAGATGGCCAAGCAGCTCGCCGACCTGTCCCGGTTCTTCAACCATGAATTACTGTGCACCACAACGTATGTGCCGGACGCCGAGGCGCTGAAAGCAGCCCGGATCGTGGTAGGCATCGGCGCCGAATCCGAGCACCTCATCACCCACGGCACCTCGCTGGCACTGTGCCGCCTGCTGGGCGTCGAGCCCGTCGTCTTCCCGGGCGATCACGGTGGGTTCATGGCCTCGCCCGCCGGGTTCGCCGACGCGCTGCGGGCCGCTCTGTCCGACTGAAACCGCCTTCACCTGCGATAACCCGACCCCGGTTCCAACAGCTAAGAAATCGCGTTGCAAAATTAGTTAGCAAGGCGTAAGAATTTCCCAAGAATCCGCTGAGTAAGCGGAGCCGCCTGCCAATGGCAGGCGATGGCAGCAGCTTGATCGTCGGGGTCGGTCAGCGAGTTGAGCGGAAGGTGGTCGGGTGCGGTCGGTGTCGACGGGTCGACGATTGAAGCAGGGGTCGATGGGGCTGCTGAAGAAGGTCTGGATACCGCTTCTTCTGGTGGTCGTGCTGGCGGTGTCGGGTCTCGTGGTGTCCCGCCTGCACACGAAGTTCGGGTCGGAGAACCTCAACGCCCATGCCGGTGCGGGCATCGAGATCGTCCAGTTCAACCCCAAGGTCCTGGTGTACGAGGTCTATGGACCGCCCGGAAGTTCGGCCGAGATCAGCTACTTCGATCCCGACGCCAACGTGCACTCCGTCAGCGCCCCGCTGCCCTGGTCCGTCACCCTGTCCACCACCTTGCCCACCGTCAGCGCGAACCTGATGGCCCGCAGCGACGGTGAGCAGAGCAGCGACCACATCGGTTGCCGCGTCACCGTCAACGGCACCGTCCGTGAGGAACAATCCGCAAATGGCGTCAACGCCCAGACCTACTGCCTGGTGAAGTCCGCATGACCGAAACGCTTGAGACACAACACAAGACAGCAGACAAGCGGCCCAAGTTCGCCCATGCGCTGCGCATCCTGTCGGTGCCGATCATCCTGTTCTGGATCGCGATCGCCGTACTGGTGAACGTGATCGCGCCTCCGCTCGAAGTCGTCGGCGAGCTGCACGCCGCACCGATGGCGCCCGAAGACGCCCCGTCGATGCACGCGATGAAGTTGATGGGCGCCAACTTCAAGGAGTTCAACTCCAACAGCACCATCATGGTCGTCGTCGAGGGCAAGGAACCGCTGGGCCCGGACGCCCACGCGTACTACGACGAGATCATCCGCAAACTGCAGCGCGATCCCGAGCACATCCAGCACATCCAGGATTTCTGGGGCGACACGCTGACGGCGGCCGGAGCCCAGAGCGCCGACGGCAAGGCGTCGTACGTGATGCTCAATCTCGCCGGCGAACAGGGCATGACGCTTGCCAACGAAGGCGTGGATGCGGTCCGCAAGGTCATCGAGGAGACGAAAGCCCCGCCGGGCGTGCAGGCGTACGTCGCCGGGCCCGCCGCCCTGACCGACGATCTGCACGTCATCGGCAACGCGAGCCTGGTGATGATCACCCTGATTACCCTCGCCGCGATCGCGGGCATGCTGCTCGTGGTCTACCGCTCGGTCAGGACCACGCTGGTCCAGCTGTTCTTGACGTTCCTGGCGCTGCTGACCGCGCGCGGTGTGGTTTCGGTGCTGGCGACCCACGATGTGTTCGGCTTGACCACCTTCGCGGGCAACATCCTGACCATGTTGGCGATCGCCGCCGCAACCGACTACGGCATCTTCATCTTCGGCCGGTACCGCGAAGACCGCGGCATGGGCCTGGACCGGGACGACTCGTACTACGCCACCTTCACGTCCGTCGCGCCCGTGATCGTGGGTTCCGGGCTGACCATCGCCGGCGCGACGTACTGCCTGAGCTTCTGCCGCCTGCCCTACTTCACCACCATGGGCGCTCCGGTCGCGATCGGCATGCTCGTGGTGGTGGCGATCTCGGTCACGGTAGGCCCCGCCGTCCTGTACCTCGGCAGCCGGGTCGGGATGTACGAATCCAAGCGGCCCCCGCAGAGCAGGTTCTGGCGCCGCATCGGCACGTCCGTGGTTCGTTGGCCCGCACCGATTCTGGTGGCCAGCCTCTTCGTCGTGCTGATCGGGATCGTGGCCATCCCCGGCTACAAGCCCGCCTACAACGACCGCTACTACCTGCCCGCGGACGCCAAGGTCAACATCGGCTTCGCGGCCGCCGACCGGCACTTCACCCAGGCCCGGATGAACCCCGACATCCTGATGGTCGAGTCCAGCCACGACATGCGCAATCCCGCCGACATGCTGGTGCTGAACAAGATCGCGAGCAACGTGATGCACACCGAGGGCATCGCGATGGTGCAGAGCATCACCCGACCGCTCGGAATCCCCATACAGCACAGCTCGATTCCGTTCCAGACGAGCATCTCGGGCCAGACCAGCAACATGAACCTGCCGTTCCAGCGCAAGCAACTGGAAGACCAGCTGAGGATGATCGACGCGACCAACGTCTCGATCGACATCCTGGAGAAGCAGTACGCGCTGTCCCTCGAACAGACCAGGCTGACCCAGGACTCGGACCGCAAGTCCCAGGAGCTGCTCAAGGTGACCGAGCAGATGCGCGACAACATCGCGAACTTCGACGACCAGTTCCGGCCGATGCGCAACTACTTCTACTGGGAACCGCACTGCTTCGACATCCCGATGTGCGCGGCGATCCGGTCGGTGTTCGACTCCCTGGACGGCATCGATGAACTGACCGACCGAACCGCAGATGTCCAGGTCAACACCGACAAGCTCTCCGATCTGGCGCCGAAGCTGACGGCGCTGCTCCCCCAGACCATCGCGTCGATGAAGACGAGCCGGGACTTGTCGCTGGCGTCGTACAACTCGCAGAAGGCGCTAATCGACCAGATGCAGGCGATGAACGACACCGCACTGGCGATGGGCGCCGCCTTCGACGGCGCCAAGAACGACGACCTGTTCTACCTGCCGCCCGAGGCCTTCCAGAACCCGGACTTCCAGCGCGGGCTGAAGATGTTCATGTCGCCGGACGGCAAGTCGGCACGCATGTTCATCACCCACCAGAGCGACCCGGCGACCGTCGACGGCATCGCCCGGGTGGAGTCCGAACGCAAGGCCGCACAAGAGGCCTTGAAGATGTCGTCGCTGTCGGACGCCAAGATCTACCTCGGCGGCGTCGCGGCGACCTACAAGGACATGGCGGACGGCGCACGCTACGACCTGATGATCGCCGTCGTGTCCTCGCTGACGCTGATCTTCATGATCATGCTCATCCTGACCCGCAGCGCCGTCGCGGCGCTGACGATCGTCGGCACGGCGGGCAGCTCCATCGCCGCGTCCTTCGGCATCTCGGTGCTGCTGTGGCAGGACCTGTTCGGCATCCAGGTGCAGTGGCTCGTCATGCTGATGTCGGTCATCATCCTGTTGGCGGTCGGTTCGGACTACAACCTGCTGCTGGTCTCCCGGTTCAAGGACGAGATCCATGACGGACTGAAGACCGGCATCATCCGGTCCATGGCCGGCACCGGCGGTGTCGTCACGTCAGCCGGACTGGTGTTCGCGGCCACCATGGCCGGCATGATGGCCAGCAAGCTGATCGTGCTGGCTCAGATGGGCTCGACCATCGCCATCGGTCTGCTGATCGACACCTTCATCGTGCGGTCACTGCTGATGCCGTCCATCGCAGTGCTGCTCGGCCGCTGGTTCTGGTGGCCGCAGGTGGTGCACCCGCGGGGCAAGTACAACACCGAGAAGTTCGTGCCCAAGGCGTTCCAGCAGCCGCAGCAACAGCAACCCGCGACCGCGGGGGTGGCGGCCGGGCGGCACTCGGGTTCCGAGGATGACGCCCCGACCGACAGCTACCCGACCAGCACGGCGTAGCGCGGTTTGATGACGTCGTCGATGATCGCGAGCCGCTCGTCGAACGGGATGAAGGCCGACTTCATGGCGTTGATGGTGAACCGCTGCAGGTCGGTCCAGCCGTAGCCGAACTCGTTCACCAGGTGCGCCATCTCCTGGGTCATGGTGGTGTCGCTCATCAGGCGGTTGTCGGTGTTCACGGTGACGCGGAAGCGGAGCCGCGCCAACTGGTCGAACGGATGCTCGGCGATGCTCGCCGCGGCGCCGGTCTGCACGTTGCTGCTCGGGCACATCTCCAGTGGAATTCGCTTGTCCCGCACGATGTTCGCCACCCGGCCGAGCCGGAAGGCACCGTCGGGCCCTTCCTCGATGTCGTCGACGATGCGCACGCCGTGCCCCAGCCGGTCGGCGCCGCAGAAGGCGATGGCCTCGTGGATCGACGGCAGCCCGAAGGCCTCACCGGCGTGAATCGTGAAACGCGCGTTGTTGCCCCGCATGTACTCGAAGGCATCGAGGTGGCGGGTCGGGGGGTAACCGGCCTCCGCGCCGGCGATGTCGAACCCGACCACACCCAGGTCGCGGAACCGGATGGCCAACTCGGCGATCTCGCGGGACCGAGCGGCGTGCCGCATGGCGGTGACCAGACACCGGACCGTCGTCGCCTGTCCGGCAGCGGCCGCGGCCTTCTCCCCGTCGGCGAACCCGGCCAGCACTGCGTCGACGACCTCGTCCAATACGAGACCGCCGTCGATGTGCAGCTCGGGCGCGAACCGGACCTCGGCGTAGACCACGTTGTCGGCGGCCAGATCCTCGACGCATTCGTACGCGACGCGGTACAGCGCATCGGTCGTCTGCATGACGCCGACGGTGTGCGCGAACGGCTCCAGATAGCGGACGAGTGACCCGCTGTGCGCCTGGGTGCGGAACCACATCGCCAGTTCACCGACGTCCATGGTGGGGAGGTCGCCGTAGCCGCTCTGCTCGGCCAACTCCACCACCGTCGCGGGGCGTAGGCCGCCGTCCAGGTGATCGTGCAACAGCGCTTTCGGTGCCTGCTTGATCTGATCCAGCGTCAGGGTGGTCATGCGTCCATCTTGCGCCGGATGGCGGTTTTTAGCCCGCCGGTTCCGCCGCCGGCAACAGCCGTGTCCGGAAGAGTTCCAGCACCTGGTCCAATGCGACTCGGGTGGGCTGGCCCGGCTCGTCGATCAGATGCTCGGTGACCACCGAGTGCGGTGGCAGGCGGGCGTCGGGGTTGGCGTCGGCGTCCTCGAGTTCGACGGCGATGAAGGCATCACCGAGCTGTTCGCGCAGGAACTCGAAACGCTCCGCCGGGACCAGCTTGTCGCTCTTGAACCGCATCCCGATGACGTTGAGCCCACGGGCACACCGGCCTTTGACGACCTCCAGGTCGGCCGGCGAGATGTCGATGTTGCGGCGCTGTTTGGCGGTCAGCCCCACGGGCATCGAGGGCTGAGACAGCACCGGGGCCAGGATGACGTCGTCGGTGGCCATCGCCAGGGCGTAGCCGCCGGTGAAGCACATGCCGATCGCGCCGACGCCGGGGCCGCCGCAGCGTTCGTGTTCGGCGCGCGCCAGTGCGCGCAGCCAGTCCACCACCGGCGACGTCTTGCCGGTGGCGAGGATCGTGAACTCCTTGCTGATGCACGACGGCACCACTGACGCCATGCCTTTGAGCGCGGCCAGGTTGCTGGCGTTGGGGTCGAGGCCCGGGATGCCGAAAAGGTGCGGCAGTACGGCGGTACAACCCAGGTCGGCAACCTTGCGGGCGAAGTCGAGAACCTTGGGCGTGATGCCCGGGATTTCGGCGATCACGATGACGGCCGGGCCGCTGCCGCGACGAAATACGGTGCGGGTCGTGCCGTCGTAGGTGAACTCGGAGCGTTCGAAGTCGAGCAGAGCGTCGTCAGCCATGCGCATGACCCTAGCCGCGCACATCTGGCAGAGCCATGGATGTCACTTTCGCCCATCGCGAATCGGCCGTGGCCGTAGGTCGGATCCGAGAAATTTACGGGTATGCCCATTCCTGTAGGTTTCCTGTGCGTAAATTTAGCCGAGCTGATCAACGCAGCGGACAAACGAGATTCTCAAACTGAGGGGGCAGTTGTGGCAGGTGCACATCGGAAGCAGCGCGAGACGCGGACTCTGCCGGTATCGGGCTGGTTGAGCGCCGGTGCCGCGGCAGTCGGCATCGGGGCAGCACTACTGGCTCCGGCGGCCGTGGCGTCGGCAGAAACAAGCGGCAGTGACGGTGGTGGCCACTCGTCATCGTCGTCAGGCCAGGCCGGTCAGGGCACCGGCGCTCCCGGCAAATCCACAAAACCGCCGTCGAACAACTCTCCCAAGTCCGACTCCGGCACGAAGACGGACTCGGGCACAAAGCCAGACTCAGGCACAAAACCAGACTCGGGAACGAAGCCAACTGAGGGCTCGGACCCGTCCGGATCGCCAAAATCCAAGAACAAGCGCCCCCAGACGAACAAGAACTCGCCGGCCAAGGACAATTCACCCGCTGCGCCAGCGCGGCAGCCGCGCAGCGCAACGGCAACCAGCATCGGTCAACCGGCGTCGTCGGCTCCGACATCATCGACCCCGGAGACCAAGCCCGCGACCAATACCGGCAGCCTGGCACCGAAGAAGGTCGCAGCCGTCCAACCGGCCGCAGCGACGTCCCCTCAGCCCGCGGCAGCTGCTCCGGTCGCCTCGGTGTTCGCCGCCCAGCCGGCCAGCGCAACCGGAAACTTCGGAACGAACACCTTGACGTCGCTGGCTGCCACGCCGAACACGGCGCCGAACCCTCTGGCGCCGATGATCGCGATCACCACCGGACTGCTGACCACGCTCGACCGGGACGTCCGAAACGCCGCCCAGACGCTCATCACCGAGGGCGGCCGCGTGGTGACGTTCTTCATCAGCAACGGCACCGCAGACCACCCCGACGCGGGCATCCTGTTTGGCAACGGATTCAGCTACACGGCCACCACCTGCCTCACCATCTGCAAGGGCGGACGCGGCGGCCTACTTGGTAACGGCGGCAACGGATTTGGCGGCGGCAACGGCGGCAGCGCGCAGCTCTTGGGTCACGGCGGCAACGGCGGCAACGCCGTGACCGCAGGCGCCGACGGCGGCGCGGGCGGCAACGGCGGCATGTTCTGGGGCAACGGCGGCGGGGGCGGCAACGGCGCCGCCGCGACCACTGCGGGCGGCAAGGGCGGCAACGGCGGAAATGGCGGCAACACCGGCACGCACTCATTCCTGAGCACGGGCGGCAGCGGCGGCAACGGGGGCAACGGCGCCGCCGGCACTGCCGGCGCAGCCGGAGTCGGTGGCGGCACACAAGCCGCGAGCAATGGCGGCAACGCGACGAAGGGCGGTGCCGGCGGCAACGGCGGCCATGGCGGCAGCTCCGGCGCCTTGAGTCTGGCCAACACCGGCGGTAAGGGCGGTAATGGCGGCAACGGCGGAGCCGGCGCCTCCGGCGGTGCCGGTGCGACCGCCGCGGGGCAGGTCGACACGAACAACAACCCCCTCAACAACGGCAACGGCGGCAACGGCGGCAACGGCAGCGACGGCGGGGCCGGCGGCGACGGCGGCTGGGGCGGCAACTCTTCGATGTACTGGGGCCGCAACGGCGACGGCGGCAACGGCGGCAAGGGTGGCAACGCGGGCCTGTCCGGCGACGGCGGGAACGGCGCGCACGGCACCAAGACCAATCCCAACGGCGGAGACGGTGGCACCGGCGGCACGGCCGGCGGAAACGGAGTCGGCGGTGACGCTGGTGGCGCCGGGTACGGCGGCAGCGGCCTTGGCTTCCCCGGGTTCGGCGGCACTTTCGCCGGCTCGTGGGGTGACGACGGTGACGACGGCACCGCGACCGTCCCGAAGGGCAATGGCAGCGGCGGCGACGGCGGTAACGGCTACAGCTTCAACGGCATCGGCACCGGCTCGAGCGGTGGCAAGGGCGGCAAGGGCGGCGACGGCGGTAAGTACGGCAACGGCGGCAAGGGCGGTAACGGCGGCAATGCCGACTCCGGTTCCGGCAACGCTGGCGCCGGCCACATCGCGGGCAACGGCGGGACCGGCGGCACCGGTGGAAACGGCGGGGCCGGTGGATCGATCATCGGCGACGGCGGCACGGGCGGAAACGGTGGCCTGGGCGGTAACGGCGGCAATGGTGACGTCGGCGCTACCCCCGGCGGCGCTGGCACGGGTGGCAGCGCGGGCACCGGCGGAACCGCTCCCAAGGGCACCGCGGGCGCAGGCGGCACCAAGGGCACTGACGGCCAGCCGGGTATCGCGACCTAGCTAGACGATTCGGTCGATCACCAACAGCCTCGACGGTGGCTGGACGTCGCTGACGGACCAGCCACCGTCGAGCTCGGCCAGGGCTGACGGCAGCCGCTCAGGGGTCTCGGTATGGAGCGTGAACAGCGTCTCCCCGGCGGCGACGGGCTCTCCACTGCGGCGGTGGATATACAGCCCCGCCCCTGCCTGCACCGGGTCACCGGGCTGGGCCCGCCCGGCGCCGAGCCGCCACACGGCCATGGCCACGGCCATGGCATCGATGTCGCCCATCACCCCACTGCGGGTCGCCACCACCGTCTCGGTGTGCCCACCCATCGGCAGCGGCGCCTGGGGATCGCCGCCCTGCGCAGCGATCAACTGCCGGAAGCAGTCCATCGCGGTGCCGTCGGCCAACGTCTGCGCCGGGTCGACGCCGTCGATACCGGCCACGTCGAGCATCTCGCGGGCCAGAGCCACGGTCAGCGCGACGACGTCGTCCGGGCCGCCTCCGGCCAGCACCTCCAGTGACTCGGCGACCTCGACGGCGTTGCCGACGGCGCGACCCAACGGCCGATCCATGTCGGTGAGCAGTGCCCTGGTCGGCACGCCGTAGGCGATGCCGAGGTCGACCATGGTGCGCGCCAGCTCGCGCGACTCTGACTCGGCCTTGAGAAACGCGCCGCGACCGACCTTGACGTCCAGCACCAGCGAGCGGGCCCCCTCGGCCAGTTTCTTGCTCATGATCGAGCTGGCGATGAGCGGCAGGGATTCCGTCGTGCCCGTGACGTCACGCAGGGCGTAGATCTTGCGGTCGGCCGGCGCCAGGTCGCCGGCCGCGAAGATGGCCGCTCCGATTTCGGAAAGCTGTTGGCGGATACGGTCTTTGGACAGCTCGGCGGTGAATCCGGGGATCGCTTCCAGCTTGTCGAGGGTGCCTCCGGTATGCCCGAGGCCGCGGCCCGCCGCCTGCGGGACGGCGCCGCCGCATGCCAGCACGACGGGCACCAACGGAATGGTGAGCTTGTCGCCGACGCCGCCCGTGGAGTGCTTGTCCACCAGGGCGAGCGGCCGGCCACCGCGCCGCAGGTCGGTGAAGTCGAAACACTCCCCCGAGTCGACCATGGCCGCGGTCCAGCGAGTGATCTCGGCCGGCGTCATACCGCGCAGGAAGATCGCCATCAGCAAGGCCGACATCTGCGCGTCGGCCACGCGCCCATGGGTATAGCCGTCGATCACCCAGTCGATCGCCGCGTCGGACAGTGCGCCGCCATCGCGTTTGGTGCGAATGACGGTCGGCGCATCGAGATGCGACCCGTGCTGTGGTGCGTCCGACGGCACGATCGAATCCTCCTGTCGGGGCCGCAGGTCGGCCCATCGAGCTGGTTACCGGTCGGTAACCAGAAGTGTTGCCCCGCTTGGCGTTACCGGCGGTTCAGGTCATCCGGCCCGAAGGCGTCGGGCAGTAGTTCGGCCAGCGGCCGCGGACCCGATGCGTGGTCGATCAGCATGGCCGGTCCACCGTGCTCGAGCAGCACTTGCCGGCAGCGGCCACACGGCATCAGCACCGCGCCGGAGCCGTCCACACACGCCAGCGCGAGCAGCCGTCCACCCCCGCTCGAATGTAGGGCGCAGACCACAGCGCACTCCGCGCAGAGGCCAAGGCCATATGAGACATTCTCCACATTGCAGCCCACCACGATTCGGCCATCGTCAACCAGTGCCGCGGCTCCCACCGGGAACTTCGAATAGGGCGCATAGGCACCCTTGGAAGCCGCTATCGCCTTGTCCCGCAAAGTATTCCAGTCGATTTCCGGCATCACCGACACCCCGTTCCCGGCACCCCGACACCACGTCGAGACCCGACCCGACCACCCAGTAAGTTAACGTAGGCAAACCTAATTTCTGACGTGAGTCCACCATTCTCCCCACACGCTAGTTCTGACTGTGCGCAAATTGGGATTAGAGTCGCCCCGAGGTTTGGGCTCGGCACGCGAAAAAGTTGCTGCCGGGTCATGCGTCCACCGACGGCGTTGGAGGTCGAAATGAGTACAGCGGCAGCCGCGGATTCCGCCATACCCGCGCCGCGTTCATCCCCGCAGAAGCGGCGGACCCTGTATCGCGGAGACCCGGGCATGTGGTCCTGGGTACTACACCGCATCACCGGTGCCACCATCTTCTTCTTCTTGCTGGTCCATGTTCTGGACACGGCGCTGGTCCGGGTCAGCCCCGAGGCCTACAACGAGGTGATCAACACCTACAAGACGCCGATCATCGGGTTCATGGAGATGGGCCTCGTCGCGGCGGTGCTCTACCACGCCCTCAATGGCGTGCGAGTCATCTTGATCGACTTCTGGCAGCAGGGTCCCAAGTACCAGCGGGTCATGCTGTGGACCATCCTGGCCATCTGGATCGCGGTCGTCATCGCCGCAGTTGGGGTAGAGGGCATGCACATGGTTGAGCACTACGGGTGGCTCAAGTGACCACTCATACCGATTCCGGCGCCGCTGAGGCGCGTCGCGGCGGCCGTCCGGCCCCGGTCATGGAGCGCGAGCACGACCGCCCCGCAGCCCTCGACCACCCGCGTGCTCCCCGCCGCGCCCGTGGCATCCCGTACTTCGAGAAGTACGCCTGGTTGTTCATGCGGTTCTCGGGCGCGGCCCTGGTGCTGCTCGCCCTCGGTCACCTGTTCATCGGGCTGATCTGGCAGAACGGCGTCTACCGCATCGACTTCAACTACGTCGCGCAGCGCTGGGCCTCGCCGTTCTGGCAGATCTGGGACATGGCCCTGCTGTGGCTGGCCCTGGTGCACGGCGCCAACGGCATGCGCACCATCATCGGTGACTACGCCCGCAAGAACACCACCAAGTTCTGGCTGAACTCGATTCTGCTGCTGGCCACCGGATTCACCCTGGTGCTGGGCAGCTACGTGCTCGTCACCTTCGACGCGAACATCAAATAGGGGCTCGCAGGATGATTCAGGAACATCGCTACGACGTCGTCATCGTCGGTGCCGGTGGCGCTGGTATGCGCGCGGCCGTGGAAGCCGGCCCGCGGGTGCGCACCGCAGTGCTGACCAAGCTGTACCCGACGCGTTCGCACACCGGTGCCGCACAGGGCGGCATGTGTGCCGCACTCGCCAACGTCGAGGACGACAACTGGGAGTGGCACACCTTCGACACCGTCAAGGGTGGCGACTACCTCGCTGACCAGGACGCCGTCGAGGTCATGTGCAAGGAAGCCATCGACGCGGTGCTGGACCTCGAGAAGATGGGTATGCCGTTCAACCGGACGCCCGAGGGCCGCATCGACCAGCGTCGCTTCGGCGGTCACACCCGTGACCACGGCAAGGCCCCGGTCCGCCGCGCCTGCTACGCCGCCGACCGCACCGGCCACATGATCCTGCAGACGCTGTACCAAAACTGCGTCAAGCACGACGTCCAGTTCTTCAACGAGTTCTACGCGCTCGACGTGGTCCTCACCGAGACCTCCGGCGGCCCGGTCGCGACCGGCATCATCGCCTACGAGCTGGCCACCGGTGACATCCACATCTTCCACGCCAAGGCGATCGTCTTCGCCACCGGCGGTTCGGGCCGGATGTACAAGACCACCTCCAACGCCCACACCCTCACCGGTGACGGCCTGGGCATCATCTTCCGCAAGGGACTTCCCTTGGAGGACATGGAGTTCCACCAGTTCCACCCGACAGGCCTGGCCGGCCTGGGCATCCTGATCTCGGAAGCCGTGCGTGGTGAGGGCGGGCGTCTGCTCAACGGCGAAGGCGAGCGCTTCATGGAGCGCTACGCCCCCACCATCGTCGACCTGGCGCCCCGCGACATCGTCGCCCGCTCCATGGTGCTCGAGGTCCTCGAGGGCCGCGGCGCCGGACCGCACAAGGACTACGTCTACATCGACGTGCGCCACCTCGGTGCGGAGGTGCTGGAGGCCAAGCTTCCGGACATCACCGAGTTCGCCCGCACCTACCTCGGCGTCGACCCCGTCACCGAGCTGGTGCCGGTGTACCCGACCTGCCACTACGTCATGGGTGGTATCCCGACCACGATCAACGGTCAGGTGCTGCGCGACAACGTCAACGTGGTTCCGGGTCTGTACGCCGCCGGTGAATGTGCCTGCGTCTCGGTGCACGGCGCCAACCGCCTCGGCACCAACTCGCTGCTCGACATCAACGTGTTCGGCCGTCGCGCCGGTATCGCGGCCGCCGAATACGCGCAGAACCACAACTACGTCGACCTGCCGGACAACCCGGCCGACATGGTCGTGGGCTGGGTCGGCGACATCTTGTCCGACCACGGCAATGAGCGCGTCGCCGACATCCGCACCGCGCTGCAGCAGTCGATGGACAACAACGCCGCGGTGTTCCGCACCGAGGAGACCCTCAAGCAGGCGCTGACGGACATCCACGCGCTGAAGGAGCGGTACAGCCGAATCACGGTGCACGACAAGGGCAAGCGCTACAACAGCGACCTGCTCGAGGCCATCGAGCTGGGCTTCCTGCTCGAGCTGGCCGAGGTCACCGTGGTCGGGGCGCTGAACCGCAAGGAATCGCGTGGCGGCCACGCCCGCGAGGACTACCCGGATCGCGACGACACCAACTACATGCGCCACACCATGGCCTACAAGCAGGGCGCCGACCTGCTGTCCGATATCCGTCTGGACTACAAGCCCGTCGTCCAGACCCGGTACGAGCCGATGGAACGGAAGTACTGACATGACTGCTGTTCTGGACAAAGGGACCGAACAGGCCCTGCCCCCGGTGCCGGACGGCGCCGTCATGGTCACGCTGAAGATCGCCCGGTTCAACCCGGAGAACCCGGACGCTGCCGGCTTCCAGAGCTTCCGCGTGCCGTGCCTGCCCAGCGACCGGTTGCTCAACCTGCTGCTGTACGTGAAGGGCTACCTGGACGGGACGCTGACGTTCCGCCGATCCTGCGCGCACGGCGTGTGCGGCTCGGACGCCATGCGGATCAACGGCGTCAACCGCCTGGCCTGCAAGGTACTGATGCGGGACCTGCTGCCGAACAAGGCCGGCAAGGACCTGACCATCACCATCGAGCCCATCCGCGGTCTGCCCGTGGAGAAGGACCTCGTGGTGGACATGGAGCCGTTCTTCGACGCCTACCGCGCCGTGAAGCCGTTCCTCATCACGTCGGGTAACCCCCCGACCCGTGAGCGCATCCAGTCGCAGACCGACCGGGCCCGCTTCGACGACACCACCAAGTGCATCCTGTGCGCCTGCTGCACCACGAGCTGCCCGGTGTACTGGAGCGAGGGTTCGTACTTCGGCCCCGCCGCGATCGTCAACGCGCACCGGTTCATCTTCGACTCGCGCGACGAGGCCGCCGCCGAGCGGCTGGACATCCTCAACGAGGTCGACGGGGTGTGGCGCTGCCGCACCACCTTCAACTGCACCGAGGCCTGCCCCCGCGGCATCCAGGTGACCAAGGCGATCCAGGAAGTCAAGCGGGCCTTGATGTTTGCCCGCTAGGTTCTTCCGCCGAAAATGAGCTTGTGTACCAATTTCCGCAAGGATTTGGCACACAAGCTCATTTTCGTCAGTAGGGTCCACCGGCATCACGCAAGGCCGACCTCGTTCTGGCGATGATCGTGGATTGTCGGCGGCGCAACAAGTCGGCACCGACGCGAACCATGCGCCAGCCCACGTCTCGATACTCCACATCCTGGTCGATGTCGCGGGTGCGCTGACGCGGGTCCTGACAATGCTGGATGCCGTCGTACTGGACTCCCACCTTCCATTCCGGCCAACCCATATCAATGCGGCCCACCAGGTATCTGTCGTCGAACACCTCGATCTGAGTGTGCGTGGGCCGCATGCCGTTCTCGGTGAACAACAACCGGAGCCTAGTCTCCTGCGGCGACTCGGCGCCGTAGTCCGCCAGGTCGAGCACACGCCTCAGCTGAACGATCCCGCGCGCACCGCCGTGGGAATCGATAAGTGCTTGTACATCAGGGAGTTTCAGCTGCGTGGCCTGTAGTAGTGCATCCACGCGGACGACAGCCAGTGTTTGTCCTTTACGACGCCCCAGGTCAAAGACGGTCCTGGCGGGCGTCGTGGCCCGAATCCCCCGGACCAGACAAATCTCTTCCTCGGCGAGTTTATCGCTGTGCAGCACGACGCCGGCTTCCCCATGCAGGCTGGCTTGATTGAGTTCGGCACGCTCGTGGTCGCCTATCCAGCGCGAACCATGCAGGGCCGATGCCGACAATCCGGCCACCACACCTCGCCGTCTCGACCACAACCAGGCCGCCACCGCCTTGTCGACTGGTGTGAGGGTGGCACTCCGGGGGATGTAAACGTCGCGATGGACCTGCTTGTAGTGGGTTCTCAGCTGATAGCGGTTCACGACGCCAGCCGCCCGCGCCTCGGAACCCAGGAAAGGCCAGTCACCTGCCACATGTATTGGACGCCGCGCAGGCGACCTCGGTTCCATCAGCGTTGAACATGAGCCTGTGTGTCAAAGGTGGCAAGGAATTGACACAGAAGCTCATGTTCGGCGGAGAAACTTCCCTATTTACTGGGACCGTCGTTCCCGGTAAATTGGATTCCATGACCATCCCCAATGCCGTGGAGCCCAGCTACCAGACCCTGTTGGACGTGTTGTCCGAGGGCTCGGTGCGACGCCGCTTCGATCCCTATCTCGACATCGCGTGGGATTCGCCGGACATGGCGATCGACCTGCAGGATCCGCGGTGGGTGCTGTCCCCCACGATCGACCCGCTCGGCGCCACGCAGTGGTACCAGAGCCAACCCCTCGAGCGGCAGATCGAGATCGGCAGGTGGCGGACGCTCAACACCGTCAAGGTGGGCGCGGCGTTCGAGAGCATCCTGATCCGCGGGCTGATGGCCTTCATCATGAAGCTGCCCAACAACTCCCCCGAGTTCCGGTACGCGCTGCACGAGATGACCGAAGAGTGCAACCACATCCAGATGTTTCAGGAGCTGGTCAACCGCTCCGGGACCGATGTGCCCGGCATGCGGAAGCTGTTCTTCCGGCTGTCGCCGTACATCGGCCTGGTGGGCCAGTACTCGCCGACGGCATTCATGGCCGGCATCCTCGCCGGCGAAGAGCCCATCGATCACTTCCAGAAGGGCATGATCCGCGAGGGCGCCAACCTGCCGCCGGCCGTGCTGCGCACCATGCAGATTCACATCGCCGAAGAGGCCCGGCACATCTCGTGGGCCAACGAGTTCCTGAAGACCCACATGCCCGACCGGTCGTGGCGGTTCAAGGCCTTCGCCACCGTCGCCTTCCCACTGACCCTGCGCTGGTTGGCACACGAGATCATGGGATCGTCGAAGTCGTTCGGCAAGCAGTTCGATATCCCCGAAGACGTGATGCGGCAAGCCTTCTGGCGCAGCCCGCAGTCACGCAAGATCATGGCGAGCTTCTTCGACGAAACCCGGGCGCTGGCCGAGGAGATCGGCCTGATGAACCGAGTCGGCCGCTGGATGTGGAAGCGCTGTGGCATCGCCGGTGAGACGGCCCGCTACCGCAGCGCCCCCAACCGTGAGGCGCAGCTGATCTCCTGATGCCCCACGTCATCACGCAGTCCTGCTGCAGCGACGCCTCCTGCGTCTACGCCTGCCCGGTCAACTGCATTCACCCCACACCCGACGAGCCGGACTTCCACACCGCCGAGATGCTCTACATCGACCCGGTGGAGTGCGTCGACTGCGGCGCGTGCGTGACGGCCTGCCCGGTCGACGCCATCAAGCACGACGGTTCGCTGGAGCCGACCGAGAAGGTCTTCCTCGAGCTCAACGCGGATTTCTACCGGGAGCCGCGGCCGCGTGCGCTGCTGGCGCCGGTCGTACCGCCGCTGCAGGTGCGGGCGCCCGGGGCCCTGCGCGTGGCCATCGTCGGCTCCGGCCCGGCCGCCATGTACGCCGCCGACGAAGTGCTGACCATCCCGGCAGCCCGGGTCCGGATGTACGAGCGACTCCCCCAGCCCGGCGGGCTCGCCCGCTTCGGCGTCGCACCCGACCACCGGCGCACTCGCGGCGTGTCCCGGCAGTTCGACACCATCTGCGCCGATCCTCGGCTGGAGTTGGTGACCGGCGTCGAGGTGGGCACCGACATCACCCATCAGCAGCTGCTTGCCGTCCACGATGCGGTCATCTACGCCGTGGGCACGTCCACGGACCGTCCGCTCGACGTCCCCGGCGCCGATCTACCGGGCGTCAGCTCGGCCACCCGGTTCGTGGCGTGGTACAACGGCCATCCCGATTTCGCCGACGCCGCGTTCGATTTGTCGGGCCATCGCGTGGTCATTGTCGGCAACGGCAACGTCGCGCTCGACGTGGCCCGGATCCTCACCACCGACCCCGACCGGCTGGCCGCCACCGACATCGCGCCGTACGCATTGAAAGCGTTGCGGCAGAGCAAGATCGAGGAAGTGACCGTCGTCGGCCGGCGGGGGCTCGCACAGTCGGCATTCACCGTGCCGGAGCTTGTCGGCCTGACGTCCATGCCCGATGTGGACGTCGTCGTCTCCCCGCAGGACCTGGCGACACTGCCGGATACCGATCCGCGGGCCCGCGTCTTGCGCGACCTGCCGCGACGTCCCGGCAACCGCCGGATCGTGTTGGAGTACTTGCAGTCACCCACCGCCATTGCGCGCACCACGGCCGGACTGGAAATCGAATTCGCCCGGGGCGAACTGGTGGCCGCGGCCGACGGCACCACGAAGGTCAAGCCGACCGGCGACCTGCACAGCGTCTCTGCCGGTCTTGTGTTGACGTCAATCGGATACCGCGGGCGGCCGGTCGCGAGCCTGCCGTTCGACGACGCGCACGGAACCGTCCCGCACAACGAAGGCCGGGTCGACGGTGTCGCCGCCACCTACGTCGCCGGCTGGATCAAGCGCGGCCCGACGGGATTCATCGGCACCAACAAGTCCTGCGCGCAGGAGACCGTGCGCAGTCTGGTGGCCGACTACAACGCGGGGTTGTTGGCCTGACGGTCCGCCAGCGCGGCGACCACCGCAACGAGCGGTTCGTCGCGGCTGACCTCGAACCCGATGGCCCGCGCGGCGCCGTCGATGACGTACCACGTGAAGTCGGCCAGGTGCGCGATCATCTCGTCGCGGCTGTGCATCGGCGCCGGACTGCGGACCCAGGCGAACAGTGTCTCCTCGACCATGGTCACGATCGCCAGCGGGACGAGCTTGAACGCGCTGTCGTCGACGCCGATCGCCAGCGTGATGGCAGTGATGATGCCGTCCGCCCGTTCGATGATGCGTAGCTTCAGCTCACCGACAGCGTCGAGCGTCTCGTCGCCCTCGAACGACGGGCCGTTGCGCGCGAACTCGTTCAGCCGCGGGTGATCGATCATCCAGTCCGCGACCGCTTCGATGGTCCGGGTCAGGATTTCCCGCAGTGAGCCGTCGGTGATGTCGAGTTTGCCGACGAGGATGGACCCGAAGTCGTCGATCAGATACGACCGCACCCGGCGTTCGAGCTCATCCTTGCCGGAGGTCTGCCGGTAGATCACCGACTTGGCGACGCCGGCGCGCTTGGCGATGGCCGCGATGGAGATGTCGGCGCCGGGCGGGCTCTCCTCCAATAGCTCGATCATCGCCAGCAGGATTTGGGACCGGCGTTCGGCATTGTGCTGTTCCCACCGCGCCTCGTAGCCACTCACCGACGCAGGGTTCGGGGCCACAGACATGTGTCTCACGGTAGCCGCTACGCCGTCGAGTGACGCCTGCCATACCCCTGTCACACATCGCAGCGCGGTCTCGTCCAACCGATATGACGACAACACCACGCATCGCGCCCCTGCCCCCACAACGTGCCGGCCTGCTGACCCGGCTCATGTACCGCTACGCCAAGCGTGAGTTCGGCGAGGTGCCCGAACCGTTCGCGGTCGCGGCGCACCACCCGCGGCTGCTGGTCGCCAACGCCGTGCACGAGGGCCTGCTGAAGAGCGGCTCGAAGACGCTGCCCGGCGCGGTCCGCGACCTCGCCGTGTTCTGGACCGCCCGCACGGTCGGCTGCTCCTGGTGCATCGACTTCGGCACCATGCTGATGCGCCTCGAGAGCCTGGACGTCGAGCGCCTCAAGCACATCGACGCCTACGCGACCTCACCACTGTTCACCGACGACGAGCGGGCCGCCATCGCCTACGCCAACGCGATGACGACCGATCCGCACACCGTCACCGACGAACAGGTAGACGACCTCAAACGCCGGTTCGGCGAGGCGGGGGTCATCGAGCTGACCTATCAGATCGGTGTGGAGAACATGCGATCCCGGATGTACGCCGCGCTCGGCATCACCGAACAGGGCTTCAGCTCTGGTGAAGCATGCCGGGTGCCATGGGAGGCCCAGTCGCAGTGATCCCGGGGCACTTTCTTCAACACGTCGCCAGGTGGTAGAACACGTTACAGAAATAGCGGCCCCCGCCGCTGAAACCACCTGCTCAGCGAGGAGCATCCATGCACTGGTACACCGGCAACACGTTCTATGACACGGTGCTGACCGCTGCCTTCGCCTTCGCCGCGTTCGTGATCATCGGCGGGTTCTTCGCGCAGAGTTCGTACGGGCGTTTCTCGACGACGAAACTCGGCTTGAACCTCAACCCGAAGCTCGGCTGGTGGCTGATGGAGCTCCCGGCGACCGTGGTGTTCCTGATCAGTTACCTGGCCGGGCCGCACCGGTTCGAGCCGACCTCCCTGGTGCTCGCCGGGATCTGGCTGCTGCACTATGCCAACCGGGGCTGGTTCTTTCCGCTCGCGATCCGCCAGGTGCCGGGTAAGCGTGGCACCTTCAACGTGTCGGTCATCGTGATGGGCATGCTCGTCACGTCGATGCACGGCTACCTCAACGGGACCATGTTCAGCCACGACTTCTTCGGGCAGTACACCACCGCATGGCTGACCGACCCCCGATTCCTGGTGGGCCTGGTGGTCTACCTGTGCGGTTTCGCGCTGCTGGTCAACTCCGAATCGATCGTGCGGAACCTGCGCGACAAGAACAATCCCGGCGGTGCGGAGTACCGGATTCCGTTCGGTGGTGGCTTCCGGTTCGTCACCAGCCCGGCGTACCTCGGCGAGCTCATCGCCTGGTCCGGCTTCGCGCTCCTGACCTGGGCGCTGCCCGGCGTCGTCATCCTGTTGATCACGGCGGGCAATCTGATTCCCCGGGCGCTGGGCACCCACACCTGGTACCACGAGAAGTTTCCCGAGTACCCCACCGACCGCAAGGCGTTGATCCCCTACGTCCTGTAGGAACAACTAGCGGGATCACAGCGGCGAGCCGCTAATCAGACTTCAGCGGCGACGCCGTGAACTTGTCCGGGTTCGCGATGTCCCACAGCGCGATGACCCTGCCGTCGCGCACGGTCATCGCGGTGACCCGGGGCAGCATCTCCGGGCGACCGCCGTCGGCCGGCAGGCCTGGGGTGTAGGCGCCGAGCTCACCATTGATAAGCGCCAGCTGGGACGTCGAAAGCCATTGCGGCCCATAACGCCTGGCCAACCCGAACAGGAACCGCGCCACCTTGTCCGCGCCGACGATCGTGCGGGGTGCGGTCGGGGCCCGACGGTTGGAGTCGCCGGTGAACGTCGCGTCGGGGTGCAAGAGTGCGACGACCGCGGCCATGTCGCCACCGGCCAGCGCGGCCATCAGCTTGCCGACGGTCTCGTTGTGCCCGGCGTCCGGCGGCGGTGCCGGGGCCGCGGCGACCGCGCGCCGGGCGCGTGACGCGAGTTGACGCGCTCCGGCGTCCGTCACGCCCAGCACCGACGCGATCTCGGAGAACGGCACCGCGAAACCGTCGTGCAGGACGAAGGCCACCCGCTGATCGGGGGTCAGCCGCTCCAGCACCACCATCGCGGCGAAACGCGCGTCTTCCCCCGCGACCACGGCGGCCAACGGATCGGCAGCGTCGAATCCGGTCACCACCGGCTCGGGCAGCCACTCACCGAAATACGCCTCGCGGCGGTGTGCGGCGGACCGCAGCCGGTCCAGGCCGAGGCGGCTGACGACGGTCGTCAGCCAGGCGCGCGGTTCGGCGATGGCGTCGACATCTGCTCCATGCCAGCGCAACCAGGCGTCTTGCACGATGTCCTCGGCGTCGGCGTACACGCCGGTCAGCCGGTAGGCGACAGACAGCAGGTGCGGGCGCAGCCGCTCGAACTCGTCGGTGCCCTGCGCGGTGGTCACCCCACCAACCTACGACTCGTCGCTTCGAGGCGGCGAACCGTAGCATCTTCTGGTCAATCGTCAGGAGTGAGCGGGGAGCGTAGATGACGGCAAGTGCACCGGACATCATCGCCCGGGACAAAGGCCTCAAACGGGGCGCCCTCGGTCTGGTGTCCAGCGTGGTGGTCGGGCTGGCCTCCACGGCGCCCGCATACAGCCTGGCCGCGACACTCGGCCTGGTCATCGCCGCCGGCGGCACGCTGCTCGCCGGGGTGAAAGCGCCTGCGATCATGCTCATCTCGTTCGTTCCGATGTACCTCATCGCCGTCGCCTATCAGGAGTTGAACAAAGCCGAGCCGGACTGCGGCACCACATTCACCTGGGCCGCACGGGCATTCGGGCCCGTGGTCGGCTGGCTCGGCGGCTGGGGCATCATCGCCTCCGACGTCATCGTGATGGCGAATCTGGCGCAGATCGCCGGGTCGTACTCGTTCACGTTCGTCGGCGACCTGGGCTGGCATTCGGCTGCCGGACTGGCCGGCAGCACGCTGTGGTCGACGGTGGCAGGCGTCATCTGGATCGTCCTGATGACGTACATCTGCTATCGCGGCATCGAGGTGTCGGCCCGGTTGCAGTATGTGCTGTTGACCGTCGAGGTGGTCGTGCTGATCGTGGTGTCGGTCGTCGCGCTGGTGAAGGTGTACACGCACCACGGGCACGCCTACTCGGTCATGCCGTCGTGGTCCTGGTTCTGGCCCGGCGGAATGGATTTCGGGACGGTGATCGCCCCGGCGGTGCTGGCCACCATATTCATCTACTGGGGTTGGGACACCGCGGTGGCGTGCAACGAGGAGTCGGACGATCCGGGCCGCACCCCAGGCCGGGCCGCCGTCATCTCGACGTTCCTGTTGCTCGCCACCTATGCGCTGGTGACGGTCTCGACCATCGCGTTCGCCGGCGTGGGCACCACAGGCATCGGGTTGGGCAACCAGGAGAACGCCAAGGACGTGTTCACCGCAATCGGACCGTCCTTGTTCGGCGACAGCGTGATCGGGAAAATCGGCATGCTACTGCTGTCGGCATCGATCCTGACCTCTGCGGCGGCCTCGACGCAGACCACCATCATGCCGACCGCGCGCACCACCCTGTCGATGGGCGTATACCGTGCGCTGCCACAGAGTTTCGCGAAGATTCACCGGCAGTACCTGACACCCACCACCTCGACCATCGTGATGGGCGTGGTGTCGGTGCTGTGCTACGTGCTGTTCACCGCCATCAGCGTCGACCTGTTGACGGCCCTCATCGGTTCCGTCGGCCTGATGATCGCGTTCTACTACGCCCTGACCGGTTTCGCCTGCACGTGGTTCTACCGAAAGACGTTGACCCACACCGCGCGTGACTTCATGATGCGGGGCCTGTTGCCACTGCTCGGCGGCATTACGCTGTCCGTGGTGTTCGGCTACGGCCTGATCCAGTACAGCAAGCCCGATTGGCTCAAGGACCAAAACCACCACGACGTAACCATTTTCGGCTACGGGGCGGTGGGCGTGGTCGGTGTCGTCGGGCTGCTGCTCGGGGTGGTGCTGATGTTCGCCTGGCGCGTCGCACAGCCGGAATACTTCCGTGGACTGACGCTGCCGCGGCGGCATGATCTCGTGCTGGACACCCCGGCCTCTGTTCCTTCCGGACCGGCCCACTTCGGGCTGCCCGACTCCGGCGACATGCCGACGGTCATCGCGCCCGACCTGTCGAACCTGCCGCCGGGTGAGGTCGCGGTGGATACGGCAACGGGCAAGGAATTCCGCCACAACTAGACATTTGCCGCACGGAGAAAGCTACCGTCTACACGTGTCGAACAAGCCGTCCATCAATCCGGTGCGCTGGACCCCGCCGCCGGTCGACGCCCTTCCCGATTTCCCGTCCGCCGAACTCACCATCGTGCCGATGCCGGGCGATGCGCCTGAAGACGTGGTCGTCGGTGCCGACGGTGCGCTATGGACGGGTCTGGTCGACGGGCGGATCGTGCGGGTCTCGCCCGACGGCAGCACGGATGTCGTGGCCGACACCGGCGGCCGTCCGCTGGGGCTGCACGCGGCACGGGACGGAAGACTGCTGGTCTGCGACAGCTACCGGGGGCTGCTGTCCATGGACCCCGGCACCGGCGCCCTGGAGGTGCTGGTGGCCGATATCGACGGCCGGCCCCTTCGGTTCTGTTCGAATGTGACGGAAACCGACGACGGCACAATCTATTTCACCGAGTCCACCAGCTCGTTCCACTACGAGCATTTCCGGGCGGCGATCCTGGAGGCTCGCGGCGACGGCGGTCTGTACAAGCTGGCGACCGACGGCACGGTCAGCACGCTGCTCTCGGGGCTGTACTTCGCCAACGGCTTGACCGTGACCGCTGATGGCACCGCGCTGGTGTTCGCCGAGACGCAGGGCCGCCGACTGTCGAAATACTGGCTGTCCGGACCGCAGGCCGGAACTGTCACGCCGTTGGCCGTGAACCTGCCGGGCATGCCCGACAACATCTCGACGGGCGCCGACGGCCGGATCTGGGTCGCGTTCGTCACCCCGATCAATGCCGCCGCGGAATGGCTGGCCCCGCGGCCGACGATCCTGCGGCAGCTGGTCTGGCGGCTGCCGGAGGCACTGCAACCGCAGATGCCGTTGGAGGTGTGGGCCGTCGCCTTCGACCCCGACAGCGGCGCCGCGGTCGCCGGGGTCCGCATGCGGCACCGGCAGTTCGGTCAGGTCACCGGGCTCGTCGAGCACAGTGGTCGGTTGTGGATGAGCTCCATCGGGGTCCCGGCACTGGCCCACTGTGCGCTGCCGTAACCGCGCCAAGCCCCGCGCTCGGCGTCACAACGTGAAATCACTCACGTAACTTCAACCCCATTTGTCACAGCGCGGCAACACGGAAACCCGTGTTCGGTCGCCTAATCTGGCGACACCATGGCGACCACCCGATCCACGGCACAACGCGCTGCAGCCCTGGCAGCAGCGTTATTTCTGACGGCCGCACCGGCGCTGGCCAATGCCGAACCCGACCCACCGGCCGCTGATCCCTGCCCGTACCGGGTCAACACCCCGCCCGCGGTCGACCAGTCCGAGGTGCCGAAAGCCGGCGACCCGCCCGCGCCCGTCCCCGTACCGGCCACCCCGCTCGGCGGTGACCTGATGGGTGGCTGCGGCGTCGTCGCCGCGCCCGACATGCCACCGCTGCCCGGCGACGTCTCGGCTGACGCCTGGATCCTCGCCGACCTGGACAGCGGCGACATCATCGCCGCCAAGGATCCGCACGGCCGGCACCGCCCGGCCAGCATCATCAAGGTGCTGATCGCGACCCAGGCGCTGCGCGAACTGCCCGTCAACAAGCGGGTCACCGGCACCGTGGATGATGCCAACGCCGAGGGCACCCGGGTCGGCGTCGACGACGGCGGCGTCTACACCGTCAACGACCTGCTGCACGGCCTGCTCATGCACTCCGGCAACGATGCGGCGCACGCGCTGGCGATGCAGGTCGGCGGCATGGACACCGCGATCACCAAGATCAACGATCTGGCATCCAAGCTCGGCGGCCGCGACACCCGGGCGGCCACCCCGTCCGGCCTCGACGGACCCGGCATGAGCACTTCGGCCTACGACATGGGCCTGTTCTACCGCTACGCCTGGCAGAACCCGACGTTCGCCTCCATCGTCGCGACGCAGAAGTACAACTTCCCCGGACATCCGGCCAAGCCGGGCGAACCCGGTGACCACCCGGGCTACGAGCTCGAGAACGACAACAAGCTGCTCTACAACTACCCGGGCGCACTCGGCGGCAAGACGGGTTACACCGACGACGCCGGGCAGACGTTCGTCGGCGCCGCTGATCACGACGGACGCCGCCTGGTCGCGATCCTGCTGCACGGCACCCGGGTGCCGATCGCGCCGTGGGAGCAGGCCGCACACCTGCTGGACTACGGATTCGCGACCCCGCCCGGCACCAAGGTCGGCAAGCTGATCGAGCCGGACCCGTCGCTCACCCAGCACAAGCCTGACGCGAAGCATCCCACGGCCGCGCAGGCCATGGATGCGTTGCCTCCGGCGGACGCCCTGCCGATCCGCGTCGGCGTCGGCGTGGTCGGGGGCGCGATTGTGCTCTCGCTGATGATGGCTGCCCGTTCGATCAATCGGCGCCCGCAGCACTCCAATCGGTAGAGACTGACGAGCGATGACGCTCATCTCGGCCGGGACCGTTGTTTTCGGAGGCTCAGCGCTCGACGCTGTGTCCCGGCCCGGGTGGCTGGATATCAATGGCAACCGCATTGTGGCGTGCGGCAGCGGTGCCCCGCCCCGCGCCGTCGACGTCGACTTTCCGGACGGGGTCGTGGTGCCGGGCTTCGTGGACATGCATGTGCACGGTGGCGGCGGATCCTCCTACAGCACTGACGATCCCGACCAGATCGCGCGGGCCGCCGAATTTCACCGCGCCCACGGCACCACCACCACGCTGGCCAGCCTGGTCACCGCGGCGCCGGAAGTCCTGCTGTCCCAGGTCCGCGCCCTCGCCGACGCCACACAAGACGGCATCGTCGCGGGAATCCACCTGGAGGGTCCGTGGCTCAGCTCCGCGCGCTGCGGAGCACACGACGCGACGCAGCTGCGGGATCCCGACCCCGCGGAGATCGACTCCGTACTCGCCGCGGCCGACGGCGCCATCCGGATGGTGACCATTGCCCCGGAGCTGCCTGGCGCCGATGTCGCGATAGAACGGTTCGTCGACGCGGGAGTGATTGTGGCCGTTGGCCATACCGACGCCAGCTACGAAGAGACCAAGCGGGCGCTGCAGCTCGGTGCCACCGTCGGCACGCACGTGTTCAACGGAATGCGTCCGTTGCACCACCGCGATCCGGGCCCGGCGCTGGCGTTGTTGGAGGACGCCCGGGTGACGGTGGAGCTCATCGCCGACGGCGTCCATCTGCACCCGGCGCTCGTCCATCAGGTGGCGGTCACCGCCGGCTCGGACCGCGTCGCTCTCATCACCGATGCGATGGCGGCGGCCGGCATGCCAGACGGGATGTACCAACTGGGCGGGCTCGACGTCCAGGTCACCGGCTCGGTGGCGCGGCTGCGCGAACGTGCCACCATCGCAGGCAGTACCGCGACCATGGACGCCCTGTTCCGCACGGCGGCAACGGGTTTGGAGTCAGCCTCGGATGTCGCGTTGCGGCACGCGGTGGCGATGACGGCGACGACGCCGGCGCGCACACTGGGCCTCGACGACGTCGGCGCGCTGCGGCCGGGGATGGCTGCTGATCTGGTGGTGCTGAACCGCAAACTTCAGGTTCGTGCGGTGGCGAAGCGTGGCGTGCTAACCGCGGGACCACCGGGCACGTAGAAACAGGCGCGCTACCGGCGGCGCGTCCACCGCGAAAGTCCCAGCCCGCCGAGCAGCCCCACGGCCGCGCCGACGACGACGCTGCCCGCGTCGACGCCTTCTCGTTCGCGATAGCGGGTGACGATCGTGGTCGGACCGGGCGGCGGCACCGAGGCCAGCGCGACGGTCTCCGGGGCGGTCGCCGCCCACGCGGTCGAGAAGAGGATCAGCCGTGCGGTGATGTAGGCGAATACCATGAGTCCCAGCACGGGACCGAACGTCGCACCCGCCGGTCCGTGCATGACGATGCGCAGGTAGATCGACGCGATCTGTTTGAAGAGCTCGAAGCCCACCGCCGCAATCAGCGCGGCGCGGGCCGAGCTGCGCAGACTGACCGCCTCGCGGGGCAAGCGGGCAATGACCCAGGTGAACATCAACCACGCCACCGCGAACGACACGACGAACGACACCGCCCGCAGGAGCACGCCGAGGCCGGGCACGTGCCCGATGCCCAACCAGTGCAGCAGTGTCGTCATCAGTCCGGAGTCGCCCAGGGCGGTCAGACCGATCGTGATGACGGTCGCCAGGAAGGCCGAGAAGAGCGCCAACAGGTCCGACACCTTGGTACGCACCCAGCCGTCGGGCTCGCTCTGCTGTTCCCACATCTCGGTGAGGGCATTGCGGAGGTTGGCCATCCAGCCCAGGCCGGCCCAGGCCGCGGTGGCCAGACCGATGATCCCGACCGACGTGCGTGATTTCACGGCGGAGTCCATCAAACCGACCAGCTGATTGCCGAAATCTCCGGCAACTGCGGACCGGATGTGCGTCTCGAGCTCGGCCAACAGGTCAGGACGGGACGCCAGCACGAACCCACCGACCGCAAAACCGACCATGAGCAGCGGGAACAGCGCGAACACCGTGAAGTAGGTGATTCCGGCGGCGTAGAAGTCGCCGTTGCAGGTCTGGTAGCGGTCCTGGGCCCGCATGATCCGATCCAGCCACGGATGCCGCTGACGCAGCCGTTCGAGCAAGCCCGGCTGGTCCGAGTCGGTCATTTTCGGCAAACCCCCTTGTTTGCCGGAAAGCCTAGTGTGCGTCGCCGTCGGTGTCCTGACACCTCGCCCGTGGCATCACCGCAGCCGCGGCAGGAAGCCCAGCCGGTCGTTGGCGCGCTGCAGTGTCTTGAACGCCACCTGCTCGGCGCGCTCGGCACCGGCGGCCAGCACTGATTCCAGTTCGGCCGGGTCGGCGAGCAGCTCGTCGACCCGGTTCTTGACGGGGGTGACGTACTCGACGACAGCGTCGGCGGTTTCCTTCTTCAGATCGCCGTAGCCGCGCCCCTCGTACCCCGCCACCAGCGCGTCGATGGCGGTGCCGGTGACCGCAGACTGGATGGTCAGCAGGTTGGAGACACCGGGCTTGGCCTCGGTGTCGAACCGGATCTCGCGCTCGCTGTCGGTGACGGCCGAGCGAATCTTCTTGGCGCTCTTGGCCGGGTCGTCGAGCAGGTTGATCAGCCCGGCATCGGTGGCGGCCGACTTGCTCATCTTCGCGGTCGGGTCCTGCAGGTCATAGATCTTGGCGGTGGCCTTGGGAATCATCGCCTCCGGCACCACGAAGGTGTCCGGGAAGCGCGCGTTGAACCGCTGGGCGAGGTCACGGGCCAGTTCCAGGTGTTGACGCTGGTCTTCGCCGACGGGCACCAGGTCGGTGTCGTAGAGCAGGATGTCGGCGGCCATCAGCACCGGGTAGGTGAACAGACCGATCGTGGTGGCGTCGGCACCCTGCTTCTGCGACTTGTCCTTGAACTGCGTCATGCGGGACGCCTGGCCGAAGCCGGTGAAGCAGCCCAGCAACCAGGCCAGCTGGGTGTGTTCGGCGACGTGACTCTGGACGAAGACCGTGCTGCGGGCCGGGTCGATGCCGAGCGCCAGGTACTGCGCCGCGGTCACCAGCGTGCGGCGGCGCAGCGTCTCGGGGTCCTGCGGAACGGTGATGGCGTGCAGGTCGACGACACAGAAGAACGCGTCGTAGCCGTCCTGCAGGTCGGCCCAGTTCTGCACCGCGCCGAGGGCGTTGCCCAGGTGAAGCGAGTCGGAGGTGGGCTGTGCCCCGGAAAAGACGACGCGCTTGCCCGCGCCTGCACCGCTGTTGCTCATGATGGCTTCGATTTTCGCACTGCTGTCATCCGGTTTTGTCCGGGGCTGGCCGACGACGGGCAAATCACGCTGTCGACCCCGGTGCGCGGCACCGTCGAGCCGGTTCAAGGACTACTACTGGATGGTGAGCCGGACAAGGAGAAGGACAAGGAGAAGACAGTGCGCCCCAATCAGATAACCCCCGGCCACCTGATGGCCGCCGAAATCGCCGAACAGCCGCAGGTATGGCGCCGGCTGCTCGACGAGGGCCGCGAACCGATCAGCGCCCTCGCCGCCCGGATCGCCGCGGCCGCACCACGATTCGTCCTGTTCGTGGCACGCGGCACCAGCGACCACGCCGCGCTGTACGCGAAATACCTGGTGGAGATCACCCACGGCCTACCCGCAGGCCTGGTCTCCCCCTCGACCATGACGGTCTATGGCGCCCAACCCGACCTGCGCGATGTGCTCTACATCGCGGTGAGCCAATCCGGCGGGTCACCGGACCTGGTGCGCTCGGTGGAGGTGGCCCGCGACCGCGGCGCGCTCACCGTGGCCGTCACCAACAACGCCGCGTCGGATCTGGCGCGGGCAGCACAGGTGCACATCGACGTGCTGGCCGGTGCCGAGCGATCGGTGGCGGCGACGAAGTCCTACACCGCTGAGTTGCTCGCGCTGCAGCTGTTGCTCGGCCACGACGCCAACGGGGTCGACGCCCTACCCGATCTCGGCGAGCAGGTGCTCGGGTCCGGCGATCGCGTACGTGAAGTCGCGCAGCGGTACCGGTTCGCGCAACGGCTCGTCACCACCGCGCGCGGCTACTCCTACCCCACTGCCCGCGAAGCCGCGCTGAAGCTCATGGAGACGTCTTACCTTTCCGCACAGGCATTTTCGGGCGCTGATCTGCTGCACGGCCCGCTCGCCACGGTCGATCCGCAGGTACCGGTGCTCGCGGTGGTTCCCGAAGGCGCCGGCGGACAGGCGATGGCGCCGGTGCTGGCACGGCTGGCTGAGCGCAACGCCGACGTGTTCGGCGTCGGGGCTGCCACGGCGCTGTCGGGCCTGGCGGGTGGGATCACGCTGCCAAGCGGCGTGTCGGGCGAACTGTCCCCGATGCTGGAAATCCTTCCGCTGCAACAGCTTGCCCTGCATCTGGCGCTCGCCCGCGGCGATGACCCGGACCAGCCGCGGGGGCTGCGGAAGGTGACGGAGACGCTGTGATGGTCATCGTGGCGGGTCGGGTGGTCGCCCTCAATCGGGTGCGGGCGCCAGACGTTGCAGCACCCTGAGGAAGACGCGGCGCTCGTCGGCGCTCAACTCACCGAGCCAGTGCTCCTCACCGCGCTGAATGTCGGCCTGCACGGCGTCTTTGAGCCTGCGCCCGGCTGCAGTGATCGACAGGAGCCGGACTCGACGATCATCCGGGTCGGGGGTGCGCTCGATGTAGCCACGGTCCTGGAGGTCGTCGAGTGTGGGGATGATGCGCGTCTTGTCCGCGCCGATCGCCTGGGCCAGCAGGGCCTGCGACCGCATCGGTGTCTCGTCGAGAGCCAGTAGCACGACATACCCCCACATGGAGACACCGTGTGCGTCCAGCACGGGCTGCTCGGCGGCCATCAGCTCACGCAGCAGTGGCGCAAGCATCGCGGCGAGGTCAGGTCGCTTGGCGGCAGACACCAGATCATCGTAGGCATTGCCATATCGTATACACTCGCTTACGATAAGCTCATGCCTACATTATCTACCGATCTCCTCAGCGCCCACCGCGTCGCGATCCTTGCCTCGGTCGACGTGGTCGGCACCGTCACCGGTAACGACCTGAAACGTCCGACCCCGTGCGCCGGATGGGATTTGGCCGACCTACTCGCTCACATGACGGTGCAGCACCGCGGCTTCGCAGCGGCCGCTCGCGGCGGTGGCCAGGACCTCGGCCTCTGGAATCCGGACAGCGTTCGCGATACCCAAGACCCGGTGGGCGATTACGCGGCCGCCGCACACGACGTGGTGGCGGCGTTCGCCGAAGCCGATCCCGCCAGCCAGTTCGCATTACCGGAACTCGGCACATCGGTGCCCGCGGAGATGGCGATCGGCTTCCACCTGATCGACTACGCGGTGCACGGCTGGGATGTGGCCGCCACGCTCGGCGCCCCCTTCACGCTGCCCGACGACGTCGTCGCCGCGGCGCTTCCCCTGGCCCTGGCCGTGCCCGACGGCGACTTCCGCAACATGGCCAATGCGCCGTTCGGCCCAGCCCAGACCGGCGACAGCCCAACGGATTTCGACCGCCTACTGCGCCACCTGGGCCGCGACCCGCACTGGAGCGATGCGTCCGACCACGAGTCACCCCATCCCGTCCAGTAACAGATCGAGGACTTTCGGCCCTATTAGCAGTAACTTTCGGCCACTGAGGTCAAGTGCTACCTCATCGATACCGTCCGGTGTATGACTTACGTTATCGGGCGAGAATGCGTTGACGTCACGGACATGTCTTGCGTACAGGAGTGCCCGGTCGACTGCATCTACCAAGGCGACCGAGCGCTCTATATCAATCCGCGGGAATGCGTGGATTGCGGTGCCTGCAAGCTGATTTGCCGTGTCGATGCGATCTACTACGACGCCGATCTGCCCGAAGACCAGCTCGCGTTCCTCGCGGACAATGCCGCGTTCTTCGATGAGGTACTCCCGGGACGCGACGCGCCGCTGGGCTCACCCGGCGGCGCCGGCGCCATCGGTCGCATCGGAGTGGACACCCCGCTGGTATCGGCCCTGCCCGTTCGGAGCTAGCCCACCAGACCAGCGTTGATATCGCGGCCGAGTCCGATCAGCCGTACTCGACCGTCACCGGCGCGTGGTCCGACCAGCGCAACGCATACGCCGCGGCCCGCTCGACCCGGGCAGCCACGGCCTTGGGCGCCAGCTTGGCGTTGGCGAGGTGGTAGTCGATGCGCCACCCGGCGTCGTTGTCGAATGCCTTGCCGCGCCAGGACCACCAGCTGTACGGCCCGGCGACGTCGGGGTGCAGCTCACGCACCACGTCGGTCCAGCCGGAGGCCATCAGCTCAGACAGCCACTGCCGCTCGCTGGGCAGGAACCCCGACTTCTTGACGTTGGCCTTCCACGCCTTGAGGTCCAGCTCCGTGGCGCAGATGTTCCAGTCGCCACAGATCACCACGTCGCGGCGCGTGCGGCTCAGCTCGGCCATGCGAGCGGCCAGCGCCACCATGAAGCGTTCCTTCTCCACCTGCTTGTCGGTCTCGGCCTCGCCGGTGGGCACATACACGCTGGCGACCGTGACGCCGTCGGTATCGGCTTCCAGATACCGACCGTGCGCGACGAATTCGCAGTCCGGGCTCAGCCCCACCCGCACCGCCGAGATCGGCGCCCGGGACAGCACCGCAACCCCGTTGCGGCCCTTCGCGTGCGGCTCAGCCGACGCCAGGTGCCAACCGGCGTCCAGCGCCGGCGCCAGAGCCTGCGCCAACTGCGCGTCGTCGGCCCGAGTTTCCTGCAGGCAGATGACGTCGGACGTGGTGTCCTTCAACCACGGCAGCAGCCCGAGGTTCTCCTCGGAGCGCTCTTTGACCGCGGCGCGGATGCCGTTGACGTTGATGGTGGTGACGATCACGAAGCAGAACCCTAACGTCCGGGTACGACAGGCCTGAAACGCCGAACGTGAGCTTGTGTGCGAGAAATTTGAGAAATCTCGCACACAAGCTCACGTCGGAAGGGAGTTACTCCTGGGCGGAAGCCAGCGCCGCGTTGAAGGTGGCGCTCGGCCGCATCACCGCCGCGGTCTTTTCCGGGTCCGGCGCGTAGTAGCCGCCGATGTCGGCCGGGCTGCCTTGTGCCGCAGCCAGTTCCGCGACGATCTTCTCCTCGTTGGCGGCCAGCGTCTTGGCCAGCGGAGCGAAGTGATCGGCGAGCGCCTTGTCTTCGGTCTGCTCTGCCAGCGCCTGCGCCCAGTACATGGCGAGGTAGAACTGGCTGCCACGGTTGTCCAGCTCACCGGTGCGCCGCGACGGACTCTTGTTCTCGTCCAACAGCTTTCCGGTGGCGGAGTCCAGCGTCTTGGCCAGCAGCAGGGCCCGGGCGTCGTCGGTCTTGTTTCCCAGGTCCTCCAGACTGGCGCCCAGGGCCAGGAACTCGCCGAGCGAGTCCCACCGCAGGTGGTTCTCCTCGACCAGCTGCTGCACGTGCTTGGGCGCTGAGCCGCCGGCGCCGGTCTCGTAGAGCCCGCCGCCCGCCATCAGCGGCACGATCGACAGCATCTTGGCGCTGGTGCCCAGCTCCAGGATCGGGAAGAGGTCGGTGAGGTAGTCACGCAGGATGTTGCCGGTGGCAGCGATGGTGTCCTGCCCGCGCATCACCCGCTCGATGGTGTGCCGCATGGCGCGTTCCTGCGACATCACCTGGATGTCGAGGCCCTCGGTGTCGTGGTCCTTGAGGTAGGTCGCGACCTTCTTGCGCAGCTCATTCTCGTGTGGACGCTCCTGGTCCAGCCAGAACACGACGGGCATTCCGGACAGCCGGGCCCGGGTGACGGCCAGCTTCACCCAGTCGCGGATCGGCGCGTCCTTGACGACGGGCATGCGCCAGATGTCGCCCTCTTCGACGGCGGTGGTCAGCAACACCTCGCCGCTGTCGATGTCGACGATGTTGGCGACGCCATCCTCGGGGATTTCGAAGGTCTTGTCGTGGCTGCCGTACTCCTCGGCCTGCTGCGCCATGAGGCCGACATTGGGCACGGTGCCCATGGTGGTCGGATCGAACTGGCCGTGGGTCTTACAGAAGTTGATGATCTCCTGGTACATCCGGGAGAACGTCGACTCGGGGTTGACGGCTTTGGTGTCCTTGAGCTTTCCGTCGGCGCCGTACATCTTGCCGCCGAGCCGGATCATGGCCGGCATCGAGGCGTCGACGATGACGTCGGACGGCGAGTGGAAGTTGGAGATGCCGCGGGCCGAGTCGACCATGGCGAGCTCGGGACGGTGCTCGTGGCACTTGTGCAGGTCGTCGACGATCTCGTCGTGCAGCGACTTGGGCAGCTTCTCGATCTTTGCGTACAGGTCGCTCAGACCGTTGTTGACGTTGACACCCAACTCGTCAAAGAGCTTCTGGTGCTTGGCGAATGCGTCCTTGTAGAAGATGCGTACCGCATGGCCGAACACGATCGGGTGGCTGACCTTCATCATGGTCGCCTTGACGTGCAGGGAGAACATGACGCCGGTCTTGTAGGCGTCGTCCATCTGCTCCTCGTAGAACTTGATGAGCGCCTTCTTGCTCATGTACATCGAGTCGATGATGTCGCCGGCGTCGAGCTTGACCTCGGACTTGAGCTCAATTGTCTTGCCCGTCTTGGTCTTCAGCACCATTTTCACCCGGCGCGCCTTGTCGAGCGTCATGGACTGCTCGCCGTGGTAGAAGTCGCCGGTCTTCATGGTGGCGACGTGCGTGCGCGAGGCCTGCGACCATTCACCCATGCTGTGCGGGTGCTTGCGGGCGTACTCCTTGACGGCCTTCGGCGCACGACGGTCCGAGTTGCCTTCGCGCAGTACCGGGTTCACCGCGCTACCGAGGCACTTGCCGTAGCGAACCTTGATCGCCTTCTCTTCGTCGGTCTTCGGGTCGCCCGGGTAGTCGGGCAGGTTGTAGCCCTTTTCCTGGAGCTCCTTGATCGCGGCCACGAGCTGCGGCACCGAGGCACTGATGTTGGGCAGCTTGATGATGTTGGTGTCGGGCTCCTGAGTCAGCCGGCCCAGTTCGCCCAGGTTGTCGGGAACCTTCTGCTCGTCGGTCAGGTAGTCGCTGAACTCGGCGAGGATGCGGGCCGCGACCGAGATATCACTGGTCTGGACGTCGATGCCGGCGGCGCCGGCGAAGGTGCGCACGACCGGTAGAAAGGCGTACGTCGCGAGCAGCGGCGCCTCATCGGTCAGCGTGTAGATGATGGATGGTTTCTCGCCACTCATGGTCACTCTCCCGGCGTCACGGACGGTACGAACAAAAATCTATGTCGAGTCCGGCGTCTGCACATGACTACCCCGTCGCACGACGGTTACGAAGTTACCGTGACCGGCAGGGCAGCCTTCCGGTGGACTGCGTATCTGCGCACAGAACTGGATCGATACCGACAGCTGCGCGAACCGGAGCAACCGCAGCGCACCCCGTCCGGCCACGCCGAGGGCACCAGCTAGCAGTTGCCACGCCTCTTGAGATACCCTCGAAACCGGTCATGAGTGCCAGCGTCAAGCCCCGGCTTGCTGGCCGGCAACCCTCCATCCGCGGTGGGGTGCCCCGGGAGACGACCAGGTTGAGCAGCCGCACATGGGCTGCGAGGCAAGCGCGGGTCCGCCACACGGACCCGGATGACTGGGTGAGTGGAGGCTTCTATGTGTCGCTGTCCGTGATTCGCAGAGTTCGCGAACCCATTCGTCGTACCTAAAAACTCACAGGAGACACCCCTAACATGACCACTGAGGCCATCGACCCCACTGCGCACTGGAGCTTCGAGACGAAGCAGATCCACGCAGGTCAGAGCCCCGATAGCGCCACCAATGCCCGGGCGTTGCCGATCTACCAGACGACGTCGTACACGTTCCGCGACACCGACCACGCCGCCGCGCTGTTCGGGTTGGCCGAGCCGGGCAACATCTACACCCGCATCATGAACCCGACCACCGACGTGGTCGAGCAGCGCGTCGCCGCCCTCGAGGGCGGCGTGGCCGCGCTGTTCCTGTCGTCCGGGCAGGCCGCCGCGACCTTCGCGATCCTGAACATCGCCGGCGCCGGCGACCACATCGTGGCCTCGCCCCGGCTGTACGGCGGCACCTACAACCTGCTGCACTACACGCTGCCCAAGCTCGGGGTCGACGTCAGCTTCGTGGCAGACCCCGACGATCTGGACTCGTGGCGTGCCGCGGTCCAGCCGAACACCAAGGCGTTCTTCGGCGAGACCATCTCCAACCCGAAGATCGACATCCTCGACATCCCGGGTGTTTCGGCGGTGGCCCACGACAACGGCGTGCCGCTGATCGTCGACAACACCGTCGCCACCCCGTACCTGATCCAGCCGCTGGCCCACGGCGCCGACATCGTCGTGCACTCGGCCACCAAGTACCTGGGCGGACACGGCTCGGCGATCGCCGGCGTCATCGTCGACGGTGGCACCTTCGACTGGACCAACGGCAAGTTCCCCGGCTTCACCGAGCCGGACCCGAGCTACCACGGTGTGGTGTTCGCCGACCTGGGTGCGCCGGCCTACGCGCTCAAGGCGCGGGTGCAGCTGCTGCGCGATTTGGGCAGCGCCTTGGCACCCTTCAACGCCTTCCTCATCGCGCAGGGATTGGAAACGCTGTCGCTGCGCGTTGAACGCCATGTGTCCAACGCACAGAAGGTCGCCGAGTACCTGGAAGGCCGCCCAGACGTGCTCTCGGTGAACTATGCCGGGCTGCCGTCCTCTCCGTGGTACGAGCTGGGCCGCAAGCTGGCCCCCAAGGGCACCGGTGCGGTGCTGTCGTTCGAACTGACCGGCGGCGTCGAGGCAGGCAAGGCGTTCGTGAACGCGCTGACGCTGCACAGCCACGTCGCCAACATCGGTGACGTCCGGTCGCTCGTGATCCACCCAGCGTCGACCACGCACCAGCAGCTGACCGCCGAGGAGCAACTGGCCTCCGGGGTCACCCCGGGCCTGGTGCGCCTGGCTGTCGGCATCGAGGGCATCGAGGACATCCTCGCCGACCTGGAGCGGGGTTTCACTGCCGCCGGATCGGTGGGGGGTGCCGACCGAAAGGCGGCCTTGGTGTGACGATCATCGACGTGCCCGTGTCTGACATCTCCGCAGCGCCGCTGCTGCCCGCCGAAGGCGAGACCGGTGTGGTGAACATCGGCTCGCTGACGCTGGAGAGCGGCATCGTGCTGCCCGACGTGTCCATCGCGGTGCAGCGCTGGGGTGAGCTTTCCCCCACCGCCGACAACGTCGTGATGGTGTTGCACGCGCTGACCGGTGACTCCCACGTCACCGGTCCGGCCGGGCCCGACCATCCGACCGGAGGCTGGTGGGACGGCGTCGCCGGACCGGGTGCGCCGATCGACACCAACCGCTGGTGCGCCATCGCCACCAACGTGCTCGGCGGCTGCCGCGGCTCGACCGGTCCCAGCTCGCCCGCACCCGACGGAAAACCCTGGGGCTCACGCTTTCCCGCCATCACCGTCCGAGACCAGGTGAACGCCGACCTGGCGGCACTGGCCGCCCTGGGCATCACGCAGGTGGCCGCGGTCGTCGGCGGCTCGATGGGCGGTGCCCGCGCATTGGAATGGCTTGTGGGACATCCCGATACGGTGCGCGCCGGCCTCGTCCTGGCCGTCGGCGCCCGGGCCACCGCCGACCAGATCGGCACCCAGTGCGCACAGGTCGCCGCCATCAAGTCCGACCCGAATTGGGCCGGCGGCGACTACTACCGGACGGGCCGCACCCCGGACGACGGCATCCAGATCGCCCGCCGGTTCGCGCACCTGACCTACCGCGGCGAGAAAGAACTCGACGACCGGTTCCGCAACACCGCACAGAACCATGAAAACAGTTCTGCCAACGGCCTTTACGCGGTCGAGAGCTACCTCGAGTATCAGGGCCGCAAGCTGGCCGCGCGGTTCGACGCGGGCACCTATGTGGCGCTGACGGATGCGCTGAGCAGTCACGACGTCGGGCGCGGACGAGGTGGGGTCGCGGCGGCCCTGCGGTCTTGTCCGGTACCGGTGATCGTCGGGGGCATCACCTCTGACCGGCTGTATCCCATTCGGCTGCAGGAAGAGCTGGCCGCGTTGCTCCCGGGCTGCCCGGGTCTTGAGGTCATCGAGTCCGACTACGGCCACGACGGGTTCCTGGTCGAGACCGACAAGGTCGGTCTGCTCATCCGCCAGACGCTGGACTTGGCCTCCCGGTGACGGGCGAACGCTCGCTGTCCTTCGGGGAACAGGCTGCTGCCTACGAACGGGGACGTCCGTCGTACCCGCCGGAGTCCATCAACTGGCTGCTGCCCACCGGGGCCGTCGACGTGCTCGACCTCGGCGCCGGTACCGGCAAGCTGACCGTCCGACTGGCCGAACGCGGTCTGGCGGTCACTGCCGTCGATCCCATCCCCGAGATGCTGGAGGTGCTCAGCGGGTCATTGCCGTCGGTGCCCGCTCTGCTCGGCACGGCCGAGGAAATCCCGTTGCCCGACAACAGTGTCGACGCGGTCCTGGTCGCACAGGCCTGGCACTGGTTCGACCCGGAGCGGGCCGCCGCAGAGGTGGCGCGGGTGCTGCGGCCGGGCGGCCGGCTGGGTCTGGTGTGGAACATCCGCGATGAGCGGCTGGGCTGGGTCAAAGAACTGAACCGCATCATCGGCTGCGAACATGACCCATCCGCCGACTCGCTGTCCGACGCGTTCAGCGACATCGAGACCCACCGGTTCGAGTGGACGAGTTACCTTACGCCGCAAGCACTTCTGGACCTCGTCGCGTCCCGGAGCTACTGCATCACCTCACCCGCCGACGTGCGCCGACGGGTCCTGGGTGAAGTGCGAGAGCTCCTGAACACGCATCCGGCCCTGGCCAACAGCAACGGTCTGGCACTGCCGTACGTCACGCACTGCGTGCGAGCGACCCTGGCCTAGTCGACCGTGGCTCGCGCGCCGTGCACTCAGCCGCTGACGACCTCGGCAGGGCCGAACCAGCGCTGCAGCGCAGCCCGCAGGTGCTCCGCGTCGTCCGCGGCGAAAGTGTCTGCGGCCCAAGCGACATAGCCGTCGGGCCGGATCAGCATGGCAGCAGGACCGTCGGCCATGGCCGCGACCACCGTGTCCACTCGACGGTCCCACGGTGCGGCGACCTCGGCCGCCCCACCGCCGGCGAGGTCGAGTATCACGCCCCGACCACCGTGCAGCAGAGCGGTGAGACGACGTCCGTCGTCCAACTCCGTCTCCGGCACCATGTATCCGGTCAACCGGTGCGGAACGCCACCCATGTCGTAGCGAACGTCCGCGCCCGCCAGTAGTCCGGCCATGTGGGCCGTCGTATCGGGCAGCTCGAATAGTTCACCCAGGAGCGTGCGCAAGGCGCGTACCTCGGGCCCCGGCGCGGTGAGTGCGATCTGGGCCAGTGAGTGCATCATGACGCGCTCGCCGACCGGATAGCGCTCGGCCTCGTAGGTATCGAGCAATTCCGCAGGCGCCCAGCCATTGACGACGGCACCCAACTTCCAGCCCAGATTCAACGTGTCCTGCAGGCCGAGGTTCAGCCCCGGACCGCCCATCGCCGAATGCACATGTGCGGCATCACCGATGAGCAGGACCCGGCCGGAACGGTACGCGTCGGCCTGCCGGGTGTTCTGACCGTCGATGCGGCGCATCGCAAACGGACCAGGTCCGGTCGGCAGTTCGAACGGCACGTCGACCCCGAGCACACGACGCAGGCTCTGCCGGAGTTCGTCATACGTCAGCTCCTCCGGCGCGTCAGCAGGCAGCGACCCGAACTCGAGAGTGCCCAACATCGGCGGATCTCCGTGGGCCTCAAAGAAAATCACCATGCCAGTGTCATAACGGTTGTGCCCAAACGGAATTCGCCCGAACCCGGGCACCTCGAGCTCGCCGTTGGGAGCGCGGAACCGGTCAGGGATGTGCACGTGCGCCAACCGAGCCACCGTCGGCGACGTGTGCCCTGGGAAGCCGATACCCGACTGCTTACGGACAGCGCTACGGCCACCGTCGGCCCCCACCAGCCAATCTGCTTCCAGCGCATAGACGCCGTCGGGCCCGGCCACGTCAACAGTGACACCGTCAGGCCCGGCCGACAGCGCGGTCAGGGCGTGTCCCCATCGCACCTCGACCCCGAGCGCCTGCGCCCGCTCATACAGCAACTGAACCAGACGCGGCTGCTTCATCAGCACCGCCCTCATCGGATTGTCCTCGACGTCAACGAAGTTCAGCGGCAAGCCGGCGAACATCCAGCCGTAGGCGGGCTGCGGTGGGTTGGGGTCGCCCGTGAACGCCTGATAGAGGCCGCGCATGTCGAGCTGCCGGATCACCTGCCCGACAAGGCCGTTCGCCTTGGGCTCGTCGCCGGGTCCCGGCAACGCGTCGAGGACGACGGGTTTGATGCCGGCGAGGGCGAGTTCGCAGGCCATCATCAGGCCATTGGGTCCGGCGCCGGAGATCACGATGTCAGCGGGCATGGTCGCTCCTTCGTTCCGTTCTGTTCGGTTCCGGCAATCCGGCGACGACCGCGTCGAAACCCGCACGCATCAGGCCGGTGATGGCCACCGGCGGATCGGCGCTCGCGTAGGCCTCCATCGCAGCGTCCCCGACGGCGCGCACCACGGCCGCCACCAGACGCGGGTACATGTCATCAGGACCGAGGCCGGTTCGCTCGGCAATGGCCGATACCCAGTCTTCGTAGAGATCGTGCGGCACCGCGTTACGAACCTCGGTTCGCATCAGGAGCTTTCGTACCTCGACAAGTTCGCGGCGGTCCGCGACAACGTCGGCACCGGTGATGTCCGCCATCTCCGCCTCGAGCGTGCCGGTCACCGCCTCGACGATCGATGTCCACAGCGGTTCATCGGCCGGCCGCGACCGAAACACCGCGACGCTGCGCCGCATCCGCTCAGCGATGCGGTAGGCCAGCGCCTCGTACTTGCCGGTGAAATAGTTGTTGAACGTCCGCAACGACACTCCGGCCAGCGCAGCGATCTCCTCGCGGGTGACGGTGTCCAGTCCACCACGGTCGAAGGCCAACTGCAGCGCCGCGTCGCTGAGCGCCCGGCGGGTGTCGAGCTTCTTCCGTTCGCGCAGACCCGATTCGGCTGATTCAGGCATGCCGCCACCGTACAGAGAATTTTGCACACCAGGCAAGTTTGCCCATTATGCAACTTTCAGCCCGACTGAATGACTTAAGTCATTGACTCCAGTCAGTAACCGGGGTACTACTTGAGCCACCATGACCCGCACCACAGGCAAACCATCCCTGCGCGAAGCCAAACGCCTGGAGACCCGGCAGCGCGTGCTCGATGCCGCGATCACCGAGTTCAAGCGCGCCGGCATGGCAGATGCCGACGTCGGAGCCATCATCAGCGCCGCCGGTGTCGCACACGGCACGTTCTACTTCCACTTCCCCACAAAGGAACACGTGCTGTTCGAACTCGAGCGCCAGGCCGAGGAATCGGCCGGCCGCGAGCTCGCCAAGTTCCTGCAGCAGCCCCACACGCTCGAAGCGGCGCTGACCGAAGTGGTCCGAGTCATCGTGGCCGTGGAGCAACGGCTCGGTCGGCTGCTGTTCAAAGACGTTCTGGCACTGCATTTTTCATCGAACCGCCCGCTGGACGACGAATGGACCGATCACCGGGTCATCGTGCTGGTGGTCCAGGAGATCGAACGAGCGCGCCAGGCCGGCGAAGCGGATGCGGACGTCGACCCCTTCCACAGCGCGGTGTACTTCCTGCTCAGTCTCTATGCCCTGCTCACCACGAGCCGCGGCGCGGACCAGATCCGCACCGCCCTGCTGGACAACTTCGTCAACACCGCGCTGCGAGGTATCGCAGCCCGATAACCGGAGGAGACACCATGTGGCAAGAGATAGCGCGTCTCGCCATCGCATGGGGCGCCATGGCCGCCCTCATCGCGTTCTGGTACTGGATGTTCTCGAACATCGGCACCTTCTGAGCCGGCCGGTCCGCACAGTGTCCCAGTCGATTACAGCCGCAGAACTCGAGCGAGCGTGCGCGGTGACCGCGGTGGCGCTGTCCGAGCGACGGCGGGCCGGGGTACGGCTGATCTCAGGCGAGCAGCGCCGCTTCGGGCTGAGTTCAAGCCGGACGGTCGTCCACGTCCCGTACCCGGCGCCCGTATCCGACTGGTCGTTGCGGACCTACACCTGTGGAGTCGCCCTGCAGTGCGCGCCGTCGAAAGATCGGATCGCGCCGTACCCGCTGCACCGGTTGTCGGAGCGCGAACTCGGTGCGCTCCGCCAGGTCGAGGGCGGTGTCGCGCTCGGCTGGGTGGCGGCGCGCTGGCCCGGCCTGCTCCCCGAGGCCCGTCGGGTGCTGCCCGGTCTGGAACCGGCCGACCCGGATCTCGATGCCGGCGAAATACTCAGTCGAACAAACACATTGGTGCGATCCGGTGCTCGATTGGCGGATTACCCGGTGCTGGGATCCCTGCCGCTGAGCACGGCCGTCACCCGAACCCTCGCGAGCTCGATCCGGCGGACCCTCGGGCGCATGCCGTGGTCCTCGTCCCGCTCGGACACCCAACGCCTGATGTCGATCCCGGTCGGCGGCGAAGGCGGGGTACGCAACGCCAACCTGCCGCCGGCCAGCCGCCCGGAAGACGACGACGTGGATATCCGGACGGATCAGCGCGTGGGAATCCCCTACCCCGAATGGAATTCGTGGCGCGGACAGTTCCTGCCCGACCACGTCGCGGTCCTGGAACGCCGGCAGACCCGGCACAACCGCCGTACTGGCGCAGCACCAGACATCCGCCGGTGGTTCGACGAACCCACCCACCGCACGATGACCAACCGGCTCGAGGACGGCGGCGACCTGGACATCGATGCCTACGTCGCCTCCTATGCGGACGGCCGGGCGGGGTCACAGCACGAGCCCAAGGTGTTCCGCGACCTGATGCCCAGCGCGCGCGACACTGTCACCGCCGTACTGCTGGATGGCAGCTCGTCGTTGGGTGTGCACCAGGGTCGGGTATTCGACCTCGAATTGACGTGCGCGGACGCACTTTCCCGGGCCATGACGGCCGCCCGCGAGCGGCACGGCATCTTTGTCTTCACCGGCAACACCCGACACCGAGTCGAGGTCCGCTGCCTGAAAGACTTCGGCGACAACCACTTTGCCCTGCCCAGCAAGTCCGGCCTCGCCACGGGCGGCTACACCCGGCTCGGCGCACCGGTGCGGCACCTGACCACTCGCCTGCTGAATCAGCCCGCGGGGCGTCGCCTCCTCATCGTGATCGGCGACGGCCTGATCTCCGATGAAGGCTACGAGGGTCGGTACGCCTGGGCCGACGTGGCACACGCAGTCGGTGAGGCCGACGAGGCGGGCGTCGGCGTCTATTACCTGGGTCTGGGTCCGGTCCGGGTGGATCCGCTGCCCGAGGTTTTCGGCGCCCGGCGGTCCCAACGGATCAGTCGCATCGAAGAGCTACCCCGCGTGCTGGCGCACGTGCACCGAGAGTTGGTATCCGCATGAGTGACTGGGCCGCAACCGATTGGCCGTACCTGCCGGCCGGCAATGAGGTGACCACGTTCACCCACGCGTACCACCGCCGGCTACCGGTCATGCTGACCGGGCCGACAGGATGCGGCAAGACGCGCTTCGTCGAGCACATGGGCAACCTGCTGGGGCGCCCCGTGGTGACCATCAGCTGTCACGACGATCTGACGAGCTCCGATCTGGTCGGCCGGTTCGTCGTCGCCGGTGGCGACGTCCTCTGGACCGACGGTCCGTTGACCCGGGCCGTCAAGGACGGCGCCATCTGCTACCTCGACGAAGTGGTGGAGGCGCGTCACGATTCCCTCGCGATCCTGCACTCACTCACCGATCACCGTCGCACCTTGTTTTTGGACCGCGCCGGCGAGGTGGTGCCGGCACCTGATTCTTTCCTACTGGTCTGCTCGTATAACCCGGCCTACCGGCATTCACTCAAGGACCTCAAGCCCTCGTTCCGGCAGCGATTCGTCACCATCGCAATGGACTACCTGACACCCGACCGCGAGGCCCTGGTCCTGGTCGGTGAGACCGGCGTCGACACCGCCACGGCGCAGCGACTCGTGCAGTGCGCCAACAGTATTCGCCGGGCAGACGATGTCTTGCACTTCGAGCCGCCGTCGACCCGGGTGCTGGTCACCGCCGCGCACCTGGTGGCAGCGGGGGCCGACGAGATGTCCGCTGCCGAAGCCGCCGTGCTGGCTCCGCTGAGCAGTGACGGCGCCATCGGCGACGGTCTGCGCGAGATCGCGGCGGCATGCCTGCAGCCGGCGGCCATCCGATGAGCACGAATATCCCTGCGAGAAAAGGAGTTCCACGGTTATGAACGAGCAAGATCGCAAACGCAAACGGGCACTGATCGTGTTCCAGCTGTTCGCCTACGGCTGGCTGCTGGCGATGTTCCTGATCCAGCTGCACATGTCGATCGTCCGGGGCTGGTGGTCGCTGTGAGTGCGACCACGGTGCCGACGGTCAGCTTTGACCAGCACCACGACGAATCCCGGTTGGCGCAACGACAGGCGGACCGCTGGCTGATCACCGGCACCCTGTTGATGGGGTCGATGTTCATCGGCTTCATCGGGCTGCCGTTCTTCCTGCGGGGCGTCTGGCTGCAGCGGCGGGCGCAGAAGGCCGGCTTGTCGGTGCGGCCGATCATCGTGACGCTCATCGGCTATCTGGTGATTCTCGATGCCGCGCTCAACAGCATCGGCTGGTCGCTGGATCTACTGGCCAACCACACCTTGCTGAACCGCACCATCATCACGGCATGGGGCAACATGTTCGACGCCGGGTACTTCTGGCACTACAACGAATTGTGGATCGGCGGCGCGGGCGCACCGGGCGAAAAGGCCTGGGAGGTGGCGCTGATCCTGACGGTGTTCACCATGCGCATTGCCGCCGGCATCGCGTTCCTGCAGATGAAGCGGTGGGGCCACCAGTGGCTCATCATCACCTGCTGGTTCGGCATCGTCATCTGGATCGGCTACACGTTCAACATGACGATGTTCGCCGACATCCGTTATGCCGGAGTGGTTTTCCCGGTCGTCGGCTGGTGGCTGTACGACATCTTCTACATCACGCCATTCCTGGCCATCCCGTATCTGCACACCGTCAATCGCGAAATCTTCAGCGACTAAAGGACATCGAATGAGCATCACCGACACCGAGTCACCCGAGGCGGACGACAACCTGCCGGTGGGCACCACACCGGTTTACGCCAACATGCACAAGTGGCTCAAGCGCGGCCTTTTCGTGTGTCTGTTCGGCCTCGTCATCGAAGGGTCGTTCACCATGCCGGCACTGGCCGTCTGGTACGGCTGGCCGACACTGTCGTTCAGAGAGATCTGCAGCGAGCTGATGAAAGTGCGCTACTCCGACGACACGCTGGAATGCAAATTTCCCTACGACTTTTCGGGTGCACCGTTCGGCGGACCGCCGGAAGCCGCCGGCCAGCACACCGCCAAGGACACCTGGGGCGTGCAGCCGGTGCCGCACTACCACCGCCTGGGCTTCCGGGAATTGGTGGCGATCCACGACGAGCGGTTGGCCCGCGCCGGCGGCCACTGACGATACGGGCGCGCGACGCATCGCTCATCGGGCCTATTGCAGCTAGCAGGTACGCCGTTTTCAGGCCAGCACCGGCGACATCCCGGTTGGTGACGACGACGATGAGAATCGGAAGCGAACCGCATCACAGCGAAAAACAGGGAGCCAGAATGACAATCACATTGCGCCGCACCGCGGCACTGATCTGTGCCGGAGCCGTTGCGTTCGGAATAGCCGGAGCACCAGCGGCCGTGGCCGGCGTCTCGGCGGACGGCACCCAAGCTACCCATGTGCTGGCGGCCGGCCAGATCAGTTCGGACGGCGACCACACAGACGCACCAGGTCCGCCGACATACTCACCCTTCGCGCGGCACGGCGACGTTGGCTGAAACCCGCTGTCGGGCCGGGTGATCTCGGCGTGACTTTGTATCGCGGCGCGTGACGAGGCGCGCCGAAATCGCCAGGGAGACTAGGCGGTACCCAGCGGATTGATGGTCCACGCGACATACAACATGACGGCACTGACGGACGCCGTCGTCGCGACATCGATGATGCGGCTGCGCACCACGAGCAGGCCGGCACGGTCATCGGTCAACAACAGCCGCATGGCGGCGGCGATGCCGACACCGATCGCCATCACCAGCGCGCCGCGGCGCCAGTAGCCGCCGATCACCAGCGCGAAAGCGACCACGAAGAACACGCCCACCGACAGGATCGGCCATTGACCGGCGAATACCTTGCGGGCGAATTCCTTTGCGGTCAAGACAGTTTCGCCTCTTCCGCCTCGACCACGTTGGCCAGCAGGAAAGCGCGGGTCAGAGGTCCGACGCCACCAGGGTTGGGCGACACGTGGCCGGCCACCTCCCACACATCGGGGTGAACGTCGCCGGCGAGCTTGCCGTCGACGCGACTGACACCCACGTCGACGACGGCCGCGCCCGGCTTGACCATGTCGGCAGTCAGCATGTGCGGAACGCCGACCGCGGCGATGATGATGTCGGCCTGCCGGGTCAGCGTCGGGAGATCACGAGTTCCGGTGTGACACAACGTCACTGTCGCGTTCTCCGAACGCCGCGTGAGGAGCAGACCCATCGGCCGGCCGACGGTGACACCGCGCCCGATCACCACGACGTGCGCGCCGGCGATCGGCACCTCGAACCGACGCAGCAGATGCACGATGCCGCGCGGCGTGCACGGCAGCGGCGCGGGCTCGTTCAGCACCAACCGGCCCAAGTTGGTCGGGTGCAGACCGTCGGCATCCTTGTCGGGGTCGATACGCTCCAGCGCGGCGTTCTCGTCGAGGTGCTTGGGCAGGGGCAGCTGCACGATGTAGCCGGTGCACTCCGGGTTCGCGTTCAGCTCGTCGATGACGGCGTTCAGCTCGGCCTGACTGATATCGGCGGGCAGGTCCCGGCGGATCGAGTTGATACCGACCTTCGCGCAGTCGGCATGCTTGCCGCGCACGTAGGCGTGCGAGCCCGGGTCGTCGCCGACCAGCACGGTGCCCAGACCCGGTGTCCGGCCGGCAGCGGCCAGCGCCGCCACCCGCTTCGTCAGGTCGGTGAAGATCTCGTCGCGTGTGGCCTTGCCGTCCAGCGTGATTGCACCCACGGCGACCATTGTGTCAGGCCCACAGGAACTGCCGTTGACACCACCCAGCATGGCGTGGGTCAGCTGCGTCGGTGAACACACCGCCCAATGTGTTCACCGATGCCTTCCCCCGCCGAACCGGCCGGGCCGTCACGCGCCGGGTTGCAGGGCGCGCACGACGTACGCGGCGAGATTCTCGGCGAACGCCGCATCGACCTTTTCGAAGGCGAGCAGGTTGCGGAAATGGATGGGCGCGATGAGTAGCTCCATCGCCATCCGCGCGTCGGTGCCCGGCGGCACTTCGCCGCGATCGATGGCCCTGCTGACCATCACTTTGGTCCTGTTGTAGCGGGTTTCCCAGAAGGATCGTCGCGCCTCGTTGACGTCGTCGGATTCGGTGACCAGCGACATCGCCTGCAGCAGCCCACGGCCCAGCGGTGCATTGAGGTAGTCGACGAGCTCGAGCGCGAACGCGGTGAGGTCGCCGAGCAGCGTACCGGTGTCGGGCACCGGCAGCGTCGCCTCGCTCGCAGCCAGCAGCGCATCCAGAACGAGATTCTCGCGAGTTCCCCAGCGCCGGTAGATGGAGCTGTCGCGAACGCCGGAGCGCCGGCTGACCTCGGGGATACCGACCTTGTCGACGCCGCACTCGATCACGACATCGAACACCGCTTGGTGGACGGCTTCACGGACCCGAGCCGCCCGCCCACCCGGCCGGCGCCGCGGCGCCGTGTCTTCGTCAGCGATCACCCGCACAGTTTAAAGCAGAAGTTCTTGCTTTTATGTCATTGCCCTACCTACCCTCGCTAAAGCAGATAAATCTGCAACCAAGCACTGGAGAAAGGCTCACCATGGCGCCGTCGACGGAACTGGCAAGGCGGGCATTCGTCACCGCATGCGCGGTCACCCGCACCACCGAACGCGCCGCCCACCGCTTCGGCGTCGCCCCGTTTCTGCCCAGGCTGCATGCCGACCGGATCACCCATCTGGGCGGGATTCCCGAAGCGGAATTCGCCAGGCAGCTTGCCGACTGCCGGTCCTTCGAAGACGCGCGCTGGACCGGCCACTGGCAGAGGTACGCCGGAGAACATCTGGCCCGCGCCGACGAGGCACTCGCACGCCTTGGCGCGCCGTCGACCGCCCAATTGCTCGACGAGACCGCTACTCCCGACATCGCAACGCTGGGGCAAACCCTGGCTCCCGCGGTGACGCTCCTCGCCGATCGGGGCACCGTCGCCGATCCCGCGGCAGTGGCGCGGTTCTGCGCCGCACACCCGGAGTCAGCTGACCCGGCGCATGCCCTCGACGGCCTGATCAAGGCGATGGTCTACGAACTCGCGGCCGCGTGGCCGGGTTGGAGTCCACTACGCCTGCAGGCGTACGGACGGTCGCGCAAGCTGGGTGAAGTTCTGCTCACCGCGCTGGCCCCCGCCATGGACCTGACCATAGAAACAGTCCAGATTCCGGTCAGCGGACCCGACATCGTCCGCGGCTACCTGGTGTTCCCCACGGGATCCGGGCCGGTGCCGACCGTGCTGGTGACGAACGGCTTGGAAGGCACGCTGGAAGAGGTGCTGTTCCCGCTCTTGGCTCAGCGTGACAGCGGCTTTGGCACGTTCACGATGGAGATGCCCGGCACCTATTCATACGCGGACGTCATGTCACCGAGCAGTGAGTCGGTGTATTCGGAAGTCATCGACCACCTGACGAAGCACCCGCGAGTGGACGCCGATCGGATCGGGATGATGGGTTTCAGCTTCGGCGGCTACTGGTCAACCCGCATGGCGGCCACCGATCCCCGGTTGAAGGTGGCGGTCTCCAACGGCGCGCTGACCGATCGCAGCTTCAGGGTGTCCGGCTCCTTCGGCACACCGGAAATCATCGTGTCCACGTTGCGCAGCACCATCGGCGCGGCAAGCATGGCCGACATGGCGCGCAAGTTGGCGAAATATTCGCTCGCACAGCATTATCGGAAGATCAACATCCCGCTACTGGTCGTCAATGGGTCACACGACACCTTGATCAGCACCCAGGACTCCATCGACCTCGCCATCGGCGCCCCGCAGGGCCAACTGGTGCTCTACGACGGCGACGACCACTGCGCCATGGGCCATTCCGAGCAGTGGTCGGAACTCTCGACGCGATTCCTGCGCGAGCATCTACTGGCCGGCGACACCGTCGAGGCGGTTCTCCGGTGACTGATTCGACGCCGTTCCTGCCCCGTATGCGCCGGACACTCAACCGCGCCGAAGGCTGTATCGACGTCCATCTCGACTCCGGCGACGGCTGGCGCGCATCGGATGAATCGACCAGCACCACCGGTGTCTTCCCGATTCCACAGGCATTCACCACCGAGTTCGAACTGGCTCGCTACGAGCAGCTCGGACTGGCCGACGGAACCACAGTGCTACCCATCTGCCCGGCGTCATTCCGCGACTTCATGCTCTACGAGAAGCATGCCGTCGATGCCGCCCGCGGGATGGCAAAACGGTTCGTGCCCGCCGGCTACCGACTCGGCCGAATCTACGAGGCGTTGACCCGCCAGGTCTTTCCCCCGTTCGCGCCGCATTCGCTGTGGTACCGCCAGCCGATCTACTACATGTCCAATGCGCTGACGATCGTGCCGTCCGGCGTCCCGATCAGCGCGCCGTCGTACAGCCACGCATTGGACTTCGAGCTCGAACTCGGCGTGGTGCTCGGCGCACCGCTGCGCGATGCCACCGTCGAACAAGCGACCGCCGCGATCGCCGCGGTCGTGGTCGTCAACGATTTCTCGGCGCGTGATGTCCAATTGCCGGAAATGCGTTCGGGATTCGGCCCGCAGAAATCGAAACACTTCGTCACATCGATGTCGTCGACCGCAGTCGCGGGCGCTGCGGTGCGCGACCGGCTCGACCGGTTGACGGCCAACGTCGTCATCAACGGGACCACGGTGTCAAAAACCGGCACGCGCGGCATGCAGCACTCGATCGCAGCGGCGATCGCGCATGCCTCACGCAGTGAGCAGCTGTGGCCCGGCGAGTTGTTCTCGAGCGGAACACTTCCCGGCGGCAGCGGGATGGAGCTGGGCCGGTGGCTGGCTCCGGGCGACGAGCTGCGTCTGGAAATCGAGGGCATCGGCGTCATCGAGCACCGGATCGAGCCGTGAAGATGGACCAGGTATCCGACTCCGTCTACGTCGTGGCCGGCCGGCCCCCTGGCGCCCGGACACGGACAGCCGGTCCATGCAGACCCGAAAAGCAGCTGGGCACAGTCGTAATGCTCGCCGTCGACACCGCACGCAGACCGTGCCTGTCCAGTGAGGTCCCAGGAAAGGCCACAGATACCGATAGAGTTGCCTTCGATGACTGGACCAGCCGCACTGCCAGCGCTCACCGTTCGCCATGACGCCGCCACGCGTACGTTCGCCCCGGGAAACGACGTCGTCGTCGGACGCGATCTACGCGCCGACTTCCGAGTCGCACACCCGCTGATCTCGCGGGCGCACCTGATGCTGCGCTTCGATCACGGCCGCTGGGTCGCGGTCGACAACGGCAGCCTCAACGGCATGTACGTCAACGGGCAGCGTGTCCCTGCCGCCGATCTGCACAACGGATCGGCGCTGAACATCGGTAACCCCGATGGCCCGCTGCTGACCTTCGAGGTCGGCCAGCACCTGGGCCCGGCCGGCACGCCGCCGACGACGTCCATGCCCGTCACCCCGGCGCCGACGACCAACCACCGGCCCAGCGCCACCTGGCCCAGCCAGCAGCCGTACACCCCGCCGTCCGCGGCGCAGCAGCGCTACCCGAGCGGGCCGCAGACCTTCAGCCCGTCGGGTCCGCAGCCGCAGTACCCGAGTGGGCCGCAGCCGCAGTACGGCCAGCCGCAGCAGCCGCGCTATCCGACCGCACCCCAGCAGTACGCGCCGCCGTCCGCACCGGTGTCCCGACCGGCGCCGGCGCGGGTCGCCCCTGCTCCTGAAGAGTCGAGCTCGCCGGCCACACAATTCGGGCCGACTGCCGTCCCGCGTGGCGGCGAGAACAACCTCGGCACGACGATGCTCAAGATCCTGCGGCCCGGCCGCAACGCCGAGGTACCGGCCGGAGCCATCAAGATCGGTCGCGGTACCGACAACGACATCGTCATCCCCGACGTCCTGGCATCGCGGCACCACGCGACCTTGATTCCATCTGCGGCCGGCGGCGCCCAGATCATCGACAACCGCAGCATCAACGGCACCTTCGTCAACGGCCAGCGGGTCGACGAGGCGCAGCTCCGGGACGGCGACACCGTCACCATCGGTAACGTCGACCTCGTCTACAGCGGCGGCACCCTCGCTCGCCGCACGGTCACCACCGCCGACACCCGCACCGGCGGTCTCGAGGTCCACGGGTTGACGTGGACCATCGAGGGCAACAAGACCCTGCTGAACAACATCTCGCTGGACGCCCGCCCCGGCACGCTGACGGCGGTGATCGGCCCGTCGGGTGCCGGTAAGTCGACCTTCTCCAAGCAGATTGCCGGCCTGACGCACCCGACCAGCGGCACCGTCACTTTCGAGGGTCACGACATCCACGCCGAGTACGCCTCGCTGCGGTCCCGAATCGGCATGGTGCCGCAGGACGACGTGGTCCACGGCGATTTGACCGTCCGGCAGGCCCTGATGTACGCCGCCGAGCTGCGGCTGCCGCCGGACACCACGAAGGAGGACCGCGAGCAGGTCGTCATGCAGGTGCTCGAAGAGCTCGAGATGACGAAGCACCTCGATACCCGGGTGGAGAAGCTTTCCGGCGGCCAGCGCAAGCGTGCTTCGGTGGCTCTCGAGCTGCTGACCGGGCCGTCGTTGCTGATCCTGGATGAGCCGACATCAGGCCTGGACCCCGCGCTGGACCGCCAGGTGATGACGATGCTGCGAGACCTGGCGGACGCCGGTCGTGTGGTTCTGGTGGTCACGCACTCACTGACCTACCTGGACGTCTGCGATCAGGTGCTGCTGTTGGCACCTGGCGGTATGACGGCATTCTGCGGCCCGCCGAGCCAGATCGGTCCGGAACTGGGCACCACCAACTGGGCCGACATCTTCTCGTCGGTGGCCGGAGATCCGCAGGCGGCCCACCAACAATTCCTGGAACGCTCCGGCCCGACGCCGCCGCAGCCACCCGCGGCAACACCGGCTGATCTGGGTGAGCCGGCGAAAACTTCACTGCTGCGGCAGTTCTCCACCATCGCCCGGCGACAGGTGCGGCTGGTCGTGGCCGACCGCGCCTACACCGCGTTCCTGCTGTTCTTGCCGTTCATCATGGGTGTGCTGTCCCTTTCGGTGCCCGGTGGCGGCCCGAACAAGTCCGGTGTGGGCTTCGGTAAACCACTCGCGGCCGGCCCACCTGATTTCGGCGCCGCTCCGAGCGAACCGGGCCAGATCCTGGTGATGATGAACGTCGGCGCCATCTTCATGGGCACCGCGCTGACCATTCGCGCCCTGATCGGCGAGCGGGCGATCTTCCGTCGCGAACAGGCCGTCGGCCTCTCGACCACCGCATACCTGGCGGCCAAGGTTGCGGTCTTCACCGCATTCGCGATCATCCAGTCCTCGATCGTCGTGGCCATCACGATCATCGGCAAAGGCTGGGGTCCGGGCGCGGTCACCAATGGTGCGGTGATCCCCGGCCGCAGCCTCGAGATGTTCGTCGATATCTCGATGACGTGTGTGGCCGCGGCCATGACCGGTCTGGCGTTGTCCGGTTTGGCCAAATCCGCCGAGCAGATCATGCCGTTGCTCGTCGTGGCGGTGATGAGCCAGTTGGTGTTCTCCGGCGGCTTGATTCCGGTCACCGGCCGGGTGGTTCTCGATCAGCTGTCCTGGCTCACCCCGGCACGGTGGGGCTTCGCGTCGTCGGCGTCGACCATCGATCTGACCAGATTGGTGCCCGAGCCGGTGCTGCCCAATGACAAGTTCTGGCATCACACCACCGGCTCCTGGTGGACCGATATCGGCGCCTTGCTGCTGCTCTCGGCGTGCTATCTCGGCTTCGTGCGCTGGCGGATCCGTCTCAAAGCTGACTGACGTGGCCTGGCCGAAACTGGGCTACGCCACCGTCTCGGGTTTGATGGCCGCCGGGTCTGCCGTGGGCAGCGTGAGTTGCATGTTCGATACGTTCACAATGCCCAGCGAGCCAATGTTTTCGTAGTCGGCGGCGTTCGCGACCAGTTGCAACGTCAGCGTCTGTCCGGGGCGAAGCGTTTGTGCGACGTCTTCCAGTGCAACGGTGATCGTGTGTGTCTGCCCATCCAATGTCACGGGGATGGGCGTGACCTGGTTGCCCAGCACGAGACCTGTTGAGTTGTCGACCAGTTGGCCGTACACGTGACTGGCGATCCCGGTGCCGGAATAGGTGAGCGTCAGCTGCGGTGCGCCGACAACGTAGGTGGTGGTCGTGCTTGCGGGAATCCTGAGATTCAGAGCGTTGAGCGCCGGGCCACCGCCGATCGGCAATACCCCGAGCAGCGCCGAGCCGCCGATGAACGGGACCAGCGGCAGCTGGCCACCGCTGCTCGACGCGATGATCGGGGTGCCCGTCGGAATCGGATAGACGTCCGACGAGTAGTACTGGCCGTGTTGGTCGACGAATTCGAACTTCGGCCCCGTCGACACCGCGGTGTCACCCTTTACGTACCGGTCGAGCCACTGCAGGGTTCGCTGCTCGATCAGCCTGCCGTCGGTGGGGTCGAGAAGGTCATTGGTACATACCCCATGCCCACCGCAGAACCAGATGACCTTCGTTGGAACACCGTCGGCGATAAGCGTTTTCGCATTGGCATCGGCCTCCTGCAAGGTGAACAGCGTGTCGACCGTGCCCTGGACCAACATGGTCGGCGCCGTGATCTTGCTGACCAAATCGCCAGGGCCACGGTCGGCGAGCAGCGCTTGGTCGCTCGGGGTGATCATGCCCGTCAGGTCGCCGTAGATGGCGGCCGGCAGCAGGGCGGGGTTGGTGCGCGCAAAGGTACCGAGTAGAGCGACCTCGAGCAGCGTTCCCCAGCCGCTCTTGAACGCGTCGTTCTTGTATAGCGCGGTGTTCAGGCTGTGCCACGCAATGGTCGGCACGATCGCGTCGATCCGGGGATCGGTCGCGGCGGCCACCAGTTGAATGCCGCCACCATAGGATGCACCGACCATGCCGATCCGCGGATCAAGAAGTGCCGGGTCGCCGTCGAGCTGGACATCGGGCCGGGTCGCCAACCAGGTGATGATCGAGGAAACGTCTTTGGCCTCGAAATCAGGAGAGTCCACCTGCAGAACCCCGCCCGACTGCCACTCACCGCGCGGGTCCCACGTCACGACGTTATAGCCGGCATTGCGCAGAGCCAGGACGCCGACCGCGCCAAGGTTGTCGGTGAGCACTCCGTCGAGAAAGGTGCCGTTGATGTTCGTCGCGCCCGGCATCCCCAATCCCGGGCCGTCAAGAATCGTCGGCGCCGTCTGCCCGGCCTGAAGTCCGGCGGCGGGCATGAAGTGGACATAAATCTTGGTGCCGTCGAACGACGTCACCATCACGTCGGTCGGCATCGGGGTGCCGACCGGTAGCCCCTGCTGTAGCGGGTACCCGATGATCGGATGGAGAACGTCGCTGATGATCGGAATCTGACTGATCAGCGCGACCACCGGCGTCACGAACAGCGGTCCGATGATAGGTATCTGCTGCAATGGCGCCAGCAGCGGCGTCTGCACGGTAGCGACGACACGCGCATGTGTCACCGGGTCGATCACACCCGGAGCAACAGCAGCCGTGGGCGCGAAAGTCTCTTTACTGGTGGCCGCGAGCATGGTCCACGCCAGCGTCGAATCTGCCGGTGCGGCGGGGTTGCTGCCGGCGAAAGGACTCGCGAGCGAGCCGGCCACGTGTGAGACGGCGGTGGCAACAACCGCTACCGAACCGGGAGAAGCCGAGATGGTCGACGACGCGGACGTCCGCGCGACGGTCGTCACGGCCGTGATCTGACTTGTGCTCGCTGCCGGTGTCGGTGACGTCGTCGGCTGGGGCGTTGTCTGGGTGGTCGATGTGCGGGCGACGGCGGTCAGCGCTGTGGGTGTGGGCCGGGTCAACGGGATTGTCGTCGGCGTCGTGACGGGTGCCGGTGACGTGACCATGGCGACCGGCGTCGACGGCGACACAGATGCCGATGCCACCGACTTGTGGTTGTCACGCGATTTCGCACTGAAAGACGTTGCTACCGAGGGTTTTTCCAGTTCCTTAGCTACGCGGTTGCCGCCTGGTGCCGACGTACCTCCGGCCGTAGCCGGCGTGTTCTGCGACGACGAGCCGGAGGGCGGTGAGCTCTTCGCTCCTGCCGAACTCTCCCCGGATTTCGGTGGCTGGTCGGCCCACGCCACGCCCCCGCCCGAGAGCACTGCCGCGCCAATCCCCAATGCCGCTGCCAACCCGCCGATCCGCCCGATGCTCCCCGCTGCACCCATGGGTATATTCCTACCCCCGCCTCGGGGCACGCGGAAGAGTCCGCACCACCGCATATCCTCATCGCGTTGTGATCGCGAAGCGGCTTCACAGCAGGCGCTGCGCACGTCTCCTATCGGAATGCAGTTTCGGCTACGAGGACGACAAGTCCAGGCCGTGGGCGACCGCGTAGGCGATGGCCTGGTCGACGTCGATGCGGGCGCCGCGCACGCCTGCGGTGGTCCAGAACGTCGCGTCGGTCCGGGCCGCGCGCAGATCTGCCTGCTCGAACTTCGCGTTCTGCACCCGCGCGCCGCGCAGGTCGGCGGCGCGCAGCACCGCCTTGCGCAAGTCGGTACCGACCAGCGAGGCCTCGGCCAGCCGGCAGTCGGTGAGGTCAACGGAACGCAGGTCGCAGCCGGCCAGCACGGCCAGGCGCAGGTCGACCTCGACCATGGTGATGGGCCGCAGCGAGCACTCGGTGAATGTCGACCCGAGCAAAGTGCAGTGCCGGAAGGTGCTGTGCGCCAGCTGGGTCCGACGGAAGGTGCAGTTCCGGAACGCCGAGCCGGAATGCTCGGACTCGGTCAGGTCGACACCGCTGAAGTCACAGTCGGTGAACACCACGCGCTCGGTGCGCAGCCGACTCAGGTCGGCGTCGTATTCGTCGCGAAAGACGACTCCCGTGAATTCTGTGTCCTGCCAGTGCTCGTCGGAATCCGTCACGGCTTCGTACGATAGCCCGATGGCCGAGCAGGCACGCCCCACTGACCATCTATCGAGACGTGATTTCCTCACAGTGACCGCTGCCGGATTGGCGGCCGCATTGACCACCCCGATTGCCTTGGCCGACAACGGCAAACTGATCGACTTCGCCGAACGGCAGGTGCCCGTGGACCAGGTCGTCGCCGCGGGCTATACCGGGGTCATCGTCTACGTCTCCGAGCTACGTCCGGGCGCCACCTTCGACTTCAAGCCCGTCGCCCGCAGCTACACCGACGCGCTGCGCGCCGCAGGTCTGCACGTCGTCAGCGTCTACCAGTACGGCAAGCCCGGCTGGGTGAACAGCCCCTCGGACTTCACCCGCGGCTTCGACGGCGGCGTGGCCGACGCCCGCACCGCGATGAGCTTGCATGGCGCAGCCGGTGGACCGGACACCGCGCCGATCTTCTTCAGCGTCGACGAGGACATCTCTGCCGACACGTGGAAAAACGTTGCGCTGCAATGGTTCAAAGGCATCAACTCAGTACTCGGGGTTCAGCGCACCGGAATCTACGGCGGCGCCCGGCAGGTCACCTGGGCGTCCGACGACGGCGTCATCGGCCGGTCCAGTACGCCCGGACACAGTTGGGCCTGGCAGACACGAGCCTGGTCCGGCGGCGCCCGCGCGCCGATGGCGGTGCTCTATCAGGCGACAGTGGTGACGGCTTCCGACCCGGGCACCATGATCGGCGACATCCACGTCGATGAGGACGACATCCTGGCGCCTGACTACGGCCAGTGGGATCTGGCTCGCCAGCAGTCCGGTTGATCCTTCATCCACGGCGCAAATGTGCGAGTGGCGTGCACCCCAGGTGCAGGCTCAGCGCATGTCTGGCCATCTCTCGCGTTGACCGTGTAGCCACGGCGGACTTGTTCGAGTGCCGTGCGCCGTCATGTGAGGATGGACGAAGGTGGCCCGCTGAAGTGGCGTTGACCCTGCACTCACGCGAGTTTGTACGAGTAGCCGGGTACTCCGGTCCCGCGACGACAGTGACTGCCGGGGCCCGCGTTAGGCGGGCGCACCCAGACTGGTCAGCGCGTATTCGGTGACGGTGATGAGCGCATCGCGCGCCGATTGCCGCTGCCGCGCATCGACGGTGACGACCGGGATGTGGTCGGGCAGCGCCAGCGCCTTACGGACGGCGTGGCCGGGATGCCTTGGCGCGCCGTCGAATTCGTTGACGGCGATGATGAACGGCAGGCCCCGCGCCTCGAAGAAGTCGACGGCGGCGAAGCTGTCCTCCAGTCGGCGCACGTCGACCAGGATGACCGCCCCGATGGCGCCGCGCACCAGGTCGTCCCACATGAACCAGAACCGCCGCTGCCCGGGCGTGCCGAACAGGTAGAGCACCAGGTCGTCGGCGAGGGTGATGCGGCCGAAGTCCATGGCCACCGTCGTGGTGTTCTTGTCGGGAGTGCCGGCGAGCGCGTCGACCCCGGCCGACGCATTGGTGACGATGGCCTCGGTCCGCAACGGCATGATCTCGGAGACCGCGCCGACGAACGTCGTCTTACCGGCACCGAACCCACCCGAGATGACGATCTTCGTCGACGCGGGGGCGTGCCGATTAGAGAGCCCGTAGGCCACGCAGTGTCCTCCCGATCAAGTCACGCCGGTCGTCGATGCTCGTCGTTGTGCCGAGCGTGGCGTGTACTTGAAGATAACCCTGCGTGACGAGGTCGCCGATCAGCACACGCGCAACACCGAGTGGTATTGCTAACTTTGCCGCGACCTCGGCCACCGAGGGCCGGGTGGAACCGAGCTTGAAAATCTCGCCACGCACATCATTGCCGGGCCAATGCGATGCCGGGGCGGCCGCCAACGGGTAGATCGGCGCCTCCATGGGCAGATCGATCTCGGTGGCGGTCCGGCCTGCGGTCAGCGTGTAGGGCCGCACCAGGCTGGGTTGCTCCGTGGTGAACGCGGACTCCCAGGCGTCAGATGTCGGCTCCATATTCGATCGCCCCTACTACCTCAGCCGATTCGTCGGCTCCGCCGACGGCGTCCTGCGTGCGGATTGAACCACGGTCCCCACCCGTTCGACCAGAATCGCCATCTCGTATCCGATCTGACCGATGTCGCATGAGCGGGTCGCCAGCGTCGCGAGGTTCGAGCCGTCGCCGACGCGCATCAGCAGCAGATAGCCGTTCTCCATCTCGACCACGGACTGCAGCACGTGCCCGCCGTCGAACAGTTGGGAGGCGCCCGTCGCCAAGCTGGCCAGCCCGGAGGCGACGGCGGCGAGCTGGTCGGCGCGTTCGGTCGGCATCCGCGAGCTCGCGGCCATCAGCAGGCCGTCGGCGGAGACCAGGATGGCGTGTGCCACCCCGGATACCTCGTCGGCGAATTTCGTGACCAGCCAGTCCAGCGATTCGCGCTGCGTCGTACGCGTCATCACCGGCCCCCCGTGTCCCGGGACTGCGAGCGACCGGCGTGCACGCCACCGAAATGCCCGCTGATGCTGGCGCGCACCGCGGCTGGGTCGCGCACCGGCAACCCTTCGGCTGCCGGCTCGCCGTGGACGTCCTCCTCAGGCGCACCGGGGATCAGCCGGGCACCGGGCTGACGGACCGGCAGGCCTGCTTCGGTGTGCTCGACGACCGGCGCATCCTGCGCTGCGGCCGCGGCCGACCAGCCCTGGTCCCACACCGTCTGCCAATCGAGGTCGGTGCTGTTCGCCAGCTGTGTGGGGTCGTCGATCAGCCATTCCGAGAGCATCTTCTGGTAGATGGCGTCCTCACTTCCGGCGGTGCTCGGTTGTGGCGTCGGGGCCGGACGGACGGGCGGCGCGGGGGCAGGGGCCGGCCGCACGGGCTCGGGGGCCGGCGGCGGCTGCGGAGTCTGAGCCCGGGCCGCGAAGAACGACGACGTGTCGGTCGGCGCCTGCGCCGGCCGCTCGCCGGGCGACTCCGGGCGTCCGGCGATACCGCTGGCACCCGGGTTGCGCTGCGGCAGGTTGACGCCGCTGAGGTCAACGGCCCCGGCGGGGACGCCGAAGCCGTTGCGCTGCTGATGAGCCACAAATGGCGGTTCCGCCGGCGACGGGGGCGGCACGACGGGCTGTTCGACGGCGCCGAACGTCGCGAATCCCCCGGTGTCGGGGCCGACGCCCGGCAGGTCGGTCACCCCGGTTTCGGCAGTCGACGAGCCGTCCCAGTAGGTACCGAAGTCCGGGATCGCGGGCAGCCCCGCCTGCAGTTCGACCGGGATATAGATGCCGGCGGTCGTACCCGAATCCGGGTCGCCCTCGACGGTGTCGCGCAGCCGGACGACCAGTCCGTGCTGCGTCGCCAGCCGGCCGACCACGAACAGGCCCATGTGCCGCGCGGTGTACGTGTTGACCTCGCCGCCCGAGCGCAGTCGGCTGTTGGCCATGCGCAGATCGGCGTCGGTCATGCCGAGGCCGCCGTCGCTGACCTCGATCACCAATGCGCCGTTGGGCGCATGCACCGCGGAGACCTGCACCTGCGAGCTGGGTGGCGAATACCGCAACGCGTTGTCCAGCAACTCGGCCATCATGTGCACCAGATCGCCGGCGACCGAACCGTGGATCTCGGTGTCAGGGGCCTCGAGAATGGCCACCCGGGTGTAGTCCTCGACCTCGGACGCCGCGGCATTGATCACCGCGGTCACGGGCACCGGCTCGCCCTGCTCGTGCGGCACGTTCGTCCCGGCCAGCACCAGGAGATTGGCGCCGTTGCGCCGCATCCGGGCAGCCAGGTGGTCCAGCCGGAACAGCTTGGCCAGGCGCTGCGGATCCTGTTCGTCGCGCTCCAGCTGGTCGATGACCGTCAGCTGCTGGTCGATCAGCGACCGACTGCGCCGGGACAGCGTCTCGAACATGTCGCTGACCTGCAGCTGCAGCCTCGCCTGCTCACCCGCCAGCAGCACGGCCTGTTCGTGCAGTTCGTCGACCGCGTGCGCGACCTGACCGATCTCTTCGGTGCTGTGCACCGGCAGCGGCCGCACCGACACCTCGGCGCCGGACCGAACCTCGTCGAGCTCGCGGACCAGATCCTCGTGAGCGACCTTGAGGGCGCTGGTGCGCAGCCGGCGCAGCGGCCGGATCAGGGTCCGGGCCATGTACAACACGATGAGCAGGGCCAGCGCCATCACCGCGCCGACGATCACAGAGTCGCGGATGGCTTCGGTGCGTTTCGCGGTGGCTTGATCGTTGACTGCCGAGACGACGGACGCGGAAACGCTGTCCAGCAGCTTTCCGGCGATGCCGCTGGTGGTCTCGATCGACTGGCTCAGATCGGGATTGTTGACCAACTGCACGTTCGGGTCGGACATCATGGACATCCGCTTGACCATTTCCTGGGCCAGTTTCTGCGCCTCGGGCGAACCGACGCCCAGCACTTCGCTCATGCCGAACAACGTGGACGGCTCGGTGCCGGCCAGGGTGGTCATCGAGCTGCGCAGTTCGTTGTCCGGCAGTTCGCCGCCGAGGCTGACCAGCAGCTGTTGCATCATCATCTGGCCGCGGGCGCCGACGGCGCGGCTCAGCCCCTGCGTCTGGGCGCGGATCTTCTCGTCGTCGATGCGCACCGAACCGGTGATGGTGTCTTCGGCGGTCAGCAAGATCGGCGCGTACAAGGTGACGCGCTCGCGCAGCCCGATGCTGTTGGAGGCCACCTTGTTGAGCAGCCCCTGACCACCATCGAGCAGGGTCTTGATGCCGGTACTGACGTCGGACGCGACGTCGGTGTCTGTCAGCCGGTGCTGCAGACGTCGCTTGCTCTCGTCATAGGCGCTCAGCGCCTGTTGCGCGTCACCACCGGTGGAACTCGCGAGCATCGCGGCGTCGAAGGTCGCCATGTAGTTCTCGATGGCCGGCACCATTTCGGCGCGGTCGGCCGCCCGGCGCAAATCTGCCGCGTCGGTCCAGCCCGAATAGATCCGCATTCCGCCGAACGTTCCGGCCAGCACCAATGGCACAAAGGCGATGGCGAAAACCTTCCAGGCGACCGGCCAATTCGACGGCGCGAAGCGGGACGGGCGTTTCGCGGGCGCGCGGGTGACCTGATCCGCTGCCGAAACCTGTTGCGCAGCAGTCATCGCGGCTCGGCTTCCCCGCCGGCCATGGGACCGCAAACAGTTAAAGGCGCATGGTTCATATTGGTGTTCCCCGCCGGATTTTTCAGCCCACTCGGGCGCGGGAAATCCGCCTGGCAATCTGTCGCAGTATGACAGCGATGAGCAGCCGTTTCCATGCTTCACATCCAACGAACAGTGTTCGTGACCGATGTGTTGCACAGTTGTGTGGTAAGCGCGCTACCCGATCCGCCGCTGAGCGAATGCGCCTGAGCAGAGCCCAGTTGAGTACGGGGATCGCAATCTCGACAACGATCAGCAGCACATAACAGGCATGGGGCACCGAAGACTCTCAACCACCACTTCGTCACCACGCCCCACCGCCACTATTGGACTTAATCTAATAGAAGGCTATCGACCCTGCACGGCCGCGGTCAACAGGTGAATTACAGTGCCTAGATGGCACGGAGTCGGTTGACCCCCGACCAACGCCGAGATCAGATCCTCGATCTCGGAATGGCGGCGTTCTCGGTCACCCCTTTCGAACAGGTATCGATGGAGGACATCGCGGCCCAGGCCGAGATCTCACGGGCCCTGATCTACCACTACTTCCCCAGCAAGAAGGAACTGTTCGCCGCACTCTGGACCAGGGCCCACGAACAACTTTCCGCGGGTTCGCATTTCACCCCGACCGGCACGGTGCGAGACCAGGTCCGTGCCGCGCTCGTCACCTACTACTCGTTCTACGAACGCAACTTGACCTTGGTCATGATTGCCAACCGCAGCGCCATCGCGGCCGACCCGGTAGTGCGCGACCCGATCACCATGGAACTCAACGGCCTGCGCGACCGCATCGTGGACTCGCTGGACCTGACCGAGAATGGCCGCGACGTGATTGCTGTCGCGCTGTCCGGCTGGCTCGCGCTGGTCCGTGAGATCGCACTGGAATGGCTTGGACTACAACAAATCTCTCGCGATGCCGCGGTCGACCTGTGCATGTCCGCACTCGACGGCCTGGTGGGCCCGCACGCCGATCTGAACCGGCTGCCCCGTGGGGTCACCGATTCGGCAACTGCGCGCTGACTATTTGTGACCGTTTCCGGTGTGCGACGTTCACTGTTCGGCGGCACGAGACGCGCACGGAATTTGCCGCACCGAACGATGCTGGTTGACTCTCCCCCGATGAACCCGACGGCCGGCGTCGGGCCGGCATGTACAGGCAGGGAGGCCGCAGGTGGCACTGAAAGTGCTGTTCTACTCACCGCGGATCGCGCCGAACACCGGCAACGCCATCCGGATGGTCGCCGCCACCGGCGCCGAGCTGCATCTGGTCGAGCCGCTCGGCTTCGACCTGTCCGAGCCGAAACTCCGTCGAGCCGGGTTGGACTACCACGATCTGGCGTCGGTGACGGTCCACCGCGACCTGCCGACCGCATGGCAGGCACTCATGCCGGCGCGGGTGTTCGCCTTTACCGCGCACGCGAATTCGTCGTTCGCCGACGTGACCTATCAAGCTGACGACGTCCTGATGTTCGGACCCGAGCCCACCGGCCTCGATGCCGAGACGCTCGCCGACCCACACATCACCCGGCAGGTCCGGATTCCGATGATCCCGGGTCGCCGGTCCCTGAATCTGTCGAATGCCGCCGCCGTCGCCGTGTACGAAGCGTGGCGTCAGCTCGGCTTCGCCGAGGGCATCTAGGGCGACGGAACTACGGTTTCTGGCGCGAAATCATCGACATCACGCGAGAAACCGCAGTTCGGCGGTGGAACTCACCAGGTGTCCCAATGCGCGAGCTGCTCGGCCGGCAGCCGCTGGGCCTTCTTGAAATCGGTGCCCTTGGTGTAGGCGATCGGAAACAGTCCGCCCTGCGTGTAGCGCTCGAACGGGATTCCCAGCAGCTCGGCGGCCTGCCGCTCTCCGTCACCGAGCAGGTGCAGTGTCGTCCACGCCGAGCCCAGACCGCGCGAGCGCAGAGCGAGCATGAAGCTCCAGGCGGCCGGCAGCAGCGAGCCCCAGTACGACGCCTGCATGCCGGCTTCAGCGCCGTCGGGCCGCCCCTCGAGACACGGGATCATCAGCACGGGGGCCTTCTCGAAGTTCTCGTTGAGATACTCCGCCGAGCTCTTCACCGCGCCGGCCCGGTCGTCGCGCATGTCGCCGCGCTGCGGTGCGTCCATCGCCAGGTACGGCGTGCCATTGGTGCGGTAGATGTCGGCCAATGCCTTCTTCTTGGCCGCGTCCTCGACGAAGACGAACTGCCAGCCCTGGTTGTTGGAGCCGGTCGGCGCCTGCAGCGCCAGATCGAGGCACTCCATGATCACCTCACGCGGCACGGGCTTCTCGAAGTCGAGTCGTTTGCGCACCGAGCGGGTGGAGGTCAGCACTTCGTCAGCGGTGAGGTTCAGCGTCATAGCCGCACATTACCGCCACCAGAAATTCAGCGATTCACACCGTGGCCGATCAGCGGCAATCATACAATCAGCTTATCGGACAATGGTTTTCAGTTACCGGGAGCGACCGCTCGGCACACCATGTCGACCAGCGTCCGGCGATACTGCTCATCCACAGGCTCGTGGGTGAGCAGCAACCGCATGTTGATGGGCGCCATCAGCATCTGCAGGACTATCCGCGAATCCAGGTCCGCCCGCATTTCGTTACGGGCGACGGCCCGAGCGAAAACGTCGTGCGTCGCCGACGCCCGGTGTTGCCATACCTTCTGGCGAACGTCGATGCGCATCCCCGAGCGATTCGGAATCACCAACGCGCCCTGAATCCGGCGCCCCGATTCCGAATTGAGGTATGCGGCCATGGCCATCACCAGAATCGTCAGATCGCCGGCGAGCGACCCGGTATCTGGTGGGCCCACCGTACGTCCTGGCCAATCGAGCAGTACGTCAAGCAGCAACTGTTCATCGTCGGGCCAATGTGCCGCAATGGCCGTTCGGTCGATGCCGCTTCGTGCCAACAGATTTTCCACGCTGAAACGCTCGATGCCCCACTGGGTCACCTCATCCAATGCAGCGGCAAGAATCTGCTCACGCGTCACAGCTGAGACGGTCCCCGAATCGTCCACGGCGCCTCCCCGACACGTGTGTCAATAATCGACACAGTGATACCACAACGCGTCGCGACCGCGACGACGTTGTCGCGCCTAGTGCCGAGGCAGCTTGGTCACCGCACGCACGATCGGCACCAGCGACTTCTGCCACAGCGACTTCGACAGACCGAACGGCGGGTCGAGGTTGAGCACCTTCGACGTCGAAATCGTCTGGGACTCGGTGTATTTCAGGAGGCCTTCGGCGCCGTGCCGGCGACCCACACCCGAAATCCCCATGCCGCCCATGGGCGCACCGAGGCTGCCCCAGGCCAATGCGTAGCCCTCGTCGACGTTGACCGTGCCGGACCGCAGGCGGGACGCGATCTGCTCACCCTCCTCGATCGAGGCGGCCCACACGCTGGCGTTGAGCCCGTACTCGGTGTCGTTGGCCTTGGCGATGGCCTCATCGACGTCGGCGACCGGGTAGATCGACACCAGCGGACCGAAGGTCTCGTTGCCCGCGCACTCCATGTCGGAGGTGACGTCGGTGAGCACGGTCGGCTCGTAGAACAGCGGGCCAATATCTGGGCGGGCGTTGCCACCGGCAATCACCTTGGCGCCCTTGACCTTTGCATCGTCGACGTGGCCGGAGACGGTCTTGAGCTGGCCTTCGGAGATTAGGCTGCCCATGTCGACGGTGAAGTCGTAGGCGGTACCGAGCTGCATCTTGCGCACCTGGTCACCGAACTTGCGGGTGAACTCGTCGGCGATGTCTCGCTCGACGTAGATGCGCTCGATCGAGATGCACAGCTGACCGGCGTTGGAGAAGCAGGCGCGGGTGGCGGCCTTGGCCACCTTGTCCAGGTTCGCGCCGCGGGCGACGATCATGGCGTTCTTGCCACCGAGTTCGGCGGAGAACCCGATGAGGCGACGGCCGGCATGCTCGGCGAGGTGGCTGCCGGTGGCCGAGGAGCCGGTGAACATCAGGTAGTCGCAGTTGTCGGCGATCGCGGTGCCGACCACCGAGCCCGGCCCGGGGACGACGGCGTACAGGGCGCGCGGCAGGCCGGCGCGGTAGAGCAGCTCGGCGCAGGCCAGCGCGCAGTAGGGGGTCTGGCTGTCCGGCTTGAGGACCACCGCGTTGCCCGCGAGCAGGGCGGGCACAGCATCGGACGCGGTGAGCGTCATCGGGTAGTTCCACGGCGAGATGACGCCGACGACGCCCTTGGGCTGGTAGGCGACGGTGGTCCGGTTCAGTCCCGGCAGCAGCGGGGCGACCCGGCGGGGCTTGAGCAGCTTGGCCGCAACCTTGGCGTAGTAGTCCGCATTGGCGAACAGGTCGATGATCTCTTCCTGGGCCGCCCACCGCGCCTTGCCGGCCTCGGCCTGCAGCAGATCCATCAGGAATTCACGGTTCTCGAGCACCAGGTCGCGGTAGCGCGCGATCACCGCGGCCCGCTCAGCGACCGGCCGCTTGACCCAATCACGCTGGGCGGCACGGGCTTTGGCGAACGCCTTCTCGGCATCCTCGGCGGTCGCGACCGGAATGGTGGTCAGCGCTTTACCGGTGAAGACCTCGTCGATGGTCCGGGTCGGCCGGGCCTCGACGTCTTCGATGGCGGCCAGTTGACGGAGACGATCGAAAACCTGCGCTGACGGTGCGGGCATGCTGGCTCTCCTGGGTCGGTCGAGGATGCGCGATAATTTTGCGGTACCGGCGGTCTCGGTAACACTACGCGACAGCGTGCGGCTGCCATAGATCCAGCTTTTTACAAATCGGGCATTATGTCAATGAGATTGGCAAAATTACCCACTTCGTCTGGCCACTGGTCACTCATCAGGGTGATTCCGCTGTCAACACGACAACAGGCACCAGGCACCCCACCCTCACCGAAAGTCCCGGGATTTGGCCGTCACCCGCAGGTCGAGCCGGCCCATCCGGTCCGCGATCACGGTGACCGCCCCGCTGGCGTTCTGGACGATGCCGCGTACCAGCAGAGCCGGCGCAGTCTGCGCCAATTTGCGATGCCTGGACCACACGCCCGGTGCGCACAACACGTTGACCATGCCGGTCTCGTCCTCCAGGTTGATGAAGGTCACCCCCTGCGCGGTGGCGGGACGCTGCCGGTGCGTCACCGCGCCGGCCACCACTATGCGGGTGCCGTCGGGCACGTCCAACAGCCGGTTGGCAGGCACCACGTCCAGTGCGTCGAGGTCCTCCCGCAGGAACTGAGTCGGGTAGCTGTCCGGCGAGATACCCGTCGCCCACACGTCGGCAGCCGCCAGTTCCAGTTCCGTCATGCCGGGCAGCGCCGGAATGCCGCCGGCCGACCCGACGCCGGGCAACCGGTCGGGGCGTTCCGCAGCCGCCGCCCCGGCTGCCCACAACCCCTCCCGCCTGGTGCTGCCGAAACACCCCAGCGCGCCCGCGGTCGCCAACGCCTCAGCCTGCGGCACCGACAGTTGCACCCGCCCGGTCAGGTCGAGCAGAGAAGTAAACGGCCCGACCGCTTTTCGCTCGTCGACGATGCGCTGCGCCAGCTCATCCCCGATGTGCCGGACCGTCCCCAACCCCAACCGCACCTCGGTGCCGCGGTTCTCGCACGTCGCATACGCCAGGCTGGCGTTCACGTCCGGTCCGTGCACCAGCACCCCGTGCCGTCTGGCGTCGGCCACCAGCGACTGCGGCGAGTAGAAGCCCATTGGCTGGGCCCGCAGCAATGCCGCACAGAACACCGCGGGGTGGTGCAGCTTGAACCACGACGAGGAGAACACCAGCGACGCGAAGCTCAACGCATGGCTCTCCGGAAAACCGAAATTGGCGAAGGCCTCGAGCTTTTCGTAGATCCGTTCGGCGGTCGGGCCGGTGATGCCGTGCAGTTCCCGCATGCCGTCGAAGAACCGTCCACGCAGTTGCCTCATCCGTTCGGTGGATCGTTTGGACCCCATGGCCCGGCGCAGCTGGTCGGCCTCGGCCGGGGTGAAACCGGCACAGTCGACGGCCAGCTGCATGAGCTGTTCCTGGAACAATGGCACCCCGAGCGTCCGGTCCAACGCGGGCTTCATCGACTCGTGTTCGCAGTCCGGCTTTTCCAATCCGTTGTGCCGCCGGATGTACGGGTGCACCGAGCCACCCTGAATCGGACCGGGGCGGATCAGCGCCACCTCGACCACCAGGTCGTAGAACCTCTTGGGTTTCAGCCGCGGCAGCGTGGCCATCTGTGCCCGGGACTCGACCTGGAACACCCCCACCGAGTCGGCGCGCTGCAGCATCTCGTACACCGAGGGCTCGGTGAGGTCGAGCTTGGCCAGGTCCACCTCGAGGCCCATGTGTTCCTTGGCCAGGTCGATCATGTAATGCAGGGCCGAGAGCATGCCCAGCCCCAGCAGGTCGAACTTGACCAAACCGATTGCCGCACAGTCATCCTTGTCCCACTGCAGCACACTGCGGTTCTCCATCCGCGCCCACTCCACCGGGCACACGTCGGCGATCGGCCGGTCGCAGATCACCATGCCGCCAGAGTGAATTCCCATGTGCCGCGGCAGATTCCTGATCTGCAGTGCCAAGTCGATCACTGCCTCGGGAATCTCCTCGACGTCCGGAGAGTCGGCCAGTCCGTTCCACCGGCTGATCTGCTTGCTCCAGGCATCCTGCTGCCCCTGGGAAAACCCCAGGGCCCGGGCCATGTCCCGCACCGCGCTACGGCCGCGGTAGGTGATGACGTTGGCCACCTGCGCCGCGTAGTCCCGGCCGTACTTCTCGTAGACGAACTGGATGACGTTCTCGCGTAGGTCCGATTCGATGTCGATGTCGATGTCCGGCGGACCGTCGCGCGCCGGGGACAAGAACCGCTCGAACAGCAGCTCGTTGGCCACCGGGTCGACGTTCGTGATCCCCAGGGCGTAACAGACCGCCGAGTTCGCCGCCGACCCCCGGCCCTGGCACAGGATGTCGTTGTTCCGGCAGAATTCGGTGATGCTGTGCACCACCAGGAAGTAGCCCGGGAACTCCAGCTGCTCAATGATTTTCAGCTCATGCTCGATCTGCCGGTACGCCTTCTCCCTGTCCGCATCCGGCTTCCAGCCGTAGCGACGGGCCGCCCCCTCCGCCACCAACTCGCGCAGCCAACTGATCTCGGTGTGCCCTTCCGGCACGTCGAACGGTGGCAATTTCGGTGCGATCAAACGTAATTCGAACGCACACTGCTCCCCCAGTTCGGCGGCGTTCGTCACCGCCTCCGGGTGGCGGGCGAACAGCCGGGCCATCTCCGCCCCGGACCGCAGGTGTGACCCACCCAGCGGCGCCAGCCAGCCCTCGGCCTCATCCATCGAATTGCGGGCGCGGATGGCCCCCATTGCCATCGCCAGTTTTCCCCGCGATGGCGCAGCGAAATGTGCGGCGGTGGTGGCGACCACATCGAGGCCGAACCGCGGCGCCAGGCCCGCCAACGTCGCATTGCGTTCGTCGTCGAGTGGGTGCCCGTGGTGGGTCAGTTCGATGGTCACCCGCTCCGCGCCGAACCGGTCCACCAGGTCGCTCAGCGCCTTGTCCGCGGCGTCCGCACCACCCGCCGACAAGGCCTGACGCACATGTCCTTTACGGCAGCCGGTGAGGATCTGCCAGTGCCCGCCGGCGGCCTCGGTGAGGGTATTCAGGTCATAACTGAGCACCCCCTTCTCGCCGCCGGCCAGATGCGCCCGGGCCAGCTCCCGGGACAGCCGCCGGTACCCCTCGGGCCCGCGGGCCAGAACCAGCAGATGCGGACCGGGCGGATCCGGCAACTCAGTGCGGGGAGTGTTGCTGAGCGACAGTTCGGCACCGAAAACCGTTGCCATGTCGAGTTCTTTGGCGGCCTCGGCGAACCGCACGACACCATAGAGCCCGTCATGGTCGGTCAGTGCGATAGCCCGCAGATCCAGCCGGACAGCCTCCTCCACCAATTCCTCCGGTGTGCTGGCGCCGTCGAGGAAGCTGTACGCGGAATGGGCATGTAGCTCGGCATACGGCACCGACTTTCCCGGCCGGGCCGGACGGTCCACCGGTCGATAGTCACCACGTTTACGTGACCACGCCGGACTGTCGCCACCGTCGGCCGGCGACTCTGGAGAAGCACCGGCCACCCGAGGCTTACCCTCGAGCACCCGCTGCATCTCCGCCCAACTCGGCGGACCATTGTGCCAACCCACCGCATCAGGATATTCGAAACTTTGTTCGAATGCCAGGTTGGTGAATCCCCCGGGAACTCGAGCGACCCCCATCCGACTAGATCTCCGAGGACATCGGAGAGGGATGGAAGATGACCAGGCGGAAGCACTTGGGCACGCTGGAACGCGAGGTGATGGATCACCTCTGGGACGCGGACGGACCCCAGACCGTTCGCGAGGTCCATCGAGCCATCTGCGCGGAGCGCAAACTCGCATATACAACCGTCATGACCGTCCTGCGCCGGCTCGCCGGCAAGGGCGTGGTGCTGCAACTGCGCGAGGCTCGTGCACACCGTTACGTCGCATCGCACAGCCGCGACCACCTGGTGGCCGGTCTGATGGTCGATGCGCTCGGACAAGCCGCCGATCAGAGTGACCGCCACGCGGCGCTGGTGCACTTCGTCACACAGGTCGCGGCCGACGAGATCGATGTTCTTCGGCGAGCGCTCGCCGCCGTGGACCGATATTCATCCGGGACCAACAGCCCCGCAATGAGTTTGACACCCAAGCTCAGCGCCTAGCGGACCGACGTCAGCTCAGGTCACAGAGAAGGATCGTCCGCCTCCCGCCCTGAGCCGACTCATATCTCTGCAGCAATTCTTGAGGGAGGCGCCCACGGCTACCGACCTCATGGCCGTTCATCCGCAGCCACTCACGCGCTCGTTGATGGGGTGATAGCGCCTCGCCGGCCGGCGCCTGTTCGACAGGCCAGGTCGTACGCTCGGGCCGACGGCTCGCCTTGCTCGCCGCCTGGATGTATGGCTCCAAACAGTCCCGCATCCGCACCGCGTTCACCTCGGACAGATCGATCGCATACGCGACCCCGTCGAAGGAGAACTCAAGCGTCGTCGCAGCGAATGAGCCATCCAGATCGTCGGTCCACGCAGTTGAATACTGTTTCGCCACTGGAACATCCACCTCCACAACACGAAGTCCTGCAATGTTTCTTCCAAAAAAGCTAGCGGAGCGGCCGGAGTCAGGCTATGCGCTTTGGCCTCTTATATTTCAGGCGCTTTGGCCTCTTTTCTTTCACCCGGGCACGTGGTATGGGCCGAGGTCGAGACGCCACTGCCCTAGAAGTCGTCCGGCACGCCCGGGGCCACAGGCCAGCTGAACGCCACTGCGGTTCGGTGCACCGAACCCGGGGTGATCTCTTGGACGAGACCTGCGCTCGCCAGCGTCTGAAGGTTCACACCACCCAGGTAGATGGCGCCCAGATCGCGCGCCAAGACAGCGATATCGGCTGGTGCCGTGGAAGTTTCGCATTCAGCACCGTCGGGTCCGCCACGTAGACGCCACCGGCCGGTGTTCCACGGGCAGAACTCGTCGGTGACATCCAACACCACGTCGACCGGCGCGGCGTAACTGCGCAACGTCAGTGCGCGACGCACGTCGACGAGGCGTACGTAGATGCCGTCCCTGACTTGGCACGCCAGCGCACGCCGGTCAGCCACCAAGCTGAGCAGCGGCTCATCGACTGCAGCACCGTCGTACTCGACCGTCCTGACCAAATCCATATCAAGGAGATAGCGCCAAATCCTGGCGTACGCATGGTGATTGGTCGCCAGCACTTCCTGAATCTGCAGTTCACTGTTGGGCTGGCCGCGATCCGTCCAGCTGTTCTTGGGCCGGTAGATGGCAAATCCGCTGACGGTGCCGTCGGCCTCGCGATGCAGGAGAAAGCGAATCTTGCTGGCCTCCTTCCGCCTGTCCTCGCTGTCGTGGATCCAGTGGTCCCACCACGGACCCGGCCGCTCCATCAAGCCGGGCCGCTGCACCATGGCGCGCTGATGAATCTCCGGCGCGCTCGCCAGCAACGCCTCGGCGTCGACGTGGGTCACCGAACCGTCACCGAACTGGACCTCCGGGCGGAAGCCCAGTTCACGGACCTGGCCGGATAGCTCCGCAACCGGCACCGCCATCCCGTAGCCGAAGCGCCCGTAGATGGCGGCCTCAGATGCGTACAGCATGGCCAGCGCCTCGGTGCCGCGTGCTCGAATGTCGTCGAGTTGGTGGCGCATCATCGCCGTGAGCAGGCCGCGGCGTCGATGGCTGGGCGACACCGTGACGGCGGTGACGGCCGCCGCCGGTGTGAGGCCCCCGCCGGGCAGCACCACGTGCTTGCTGAAAGCTCCGGCAGTGGCAACCCAACGGGCCCCGTCGTGGAAGCCGACCATACGGTCGTACTCGGTAAAGGCGCGGACCAGGTCGATCTCGTCCTGCCGCGGATCCTGCAAGAACACCTCGTACGACGAGGCTGCGAACGAATCGTAGTCATCGCCATCGCTGACAACACGCAGCGTCAAATCACTCATGCCCCAAGGGATATCACAGGGTCCTCACAGGAGTCATCCGATTATTTCCAGCGGCAATCGAAAAGCAAACGCCACCAATTGATTAGTTCACGTAGCCGGGATATCGACCTTCTCGCGCAACGCCAGTCGCATTTGCCTCACCTCGTTTTCGTAGTTTTCGGAGCCCGCTGAGATACACATTCGGCCGGCGGTTGAGCGATGTCCCGATCCGCCCGTCGTGATCGCTACCTGCCCGATCGGGTAGGTAGCGACCTGTCCACGCGCACATTGGTCCGGACGGCGGCACGCCGTAGGCTGGGGCGTATTACCTGGATCACAGGATGAGGAATGGGTCTGATGAGACTCGATGTGACGGCGCCCGCTCAGATCGCTGCGACGACGGCGACGACGGCGGCGACGGCCCTGCCGACCCGGCTGCTGAAGTTCCATGCCCCTGAGATCGTCTTCGGCATCGACTCGATGGCGGAAGCAGCGCACGCCGCGGTCCGCCTGGGCGGACTGCGGCCGATGCTGGTCACCGACCCCGGCCTGATCGAGGCCGGTTGGGCAGCCGAGCTGGTTGGACACCTGCGTGCCCAGTGCGTTGAGGCGCACGTCTGGAGTGCTCTGACACCGAATCCCAAGGATCACGAGGTGACCGCCGGCCACGAGTTCTACCGGTCCCGCGGTTGTGACGTACTCATCGCGTTGGGCGGCGGCTCGGTGATCGACGCGGCCAAAGGCATAGCGATCCTCGCGGCCAACGGCGGCCACATCCTCGACTACGCCGGAGTCGACAAGGCGACCGCGCCGATCCCGCCCCTGGTGGTGCTCCCGTCGACATCAGGCACCGGCGCCGACGTCTCTCAGTTCTGCATCGTCACCGACACGACCCACAACACCAAGATCACCATCCTGGGCCGTGCCCTGGTCCCCGACATCACCGTCATCGATCCCCGGCTGCTCACCACCATGCCCGAATGGCTCAATGCGGCAACGGGTCTGGACGCGCTGACGCACGGCATCGAGGCGTTCGTATCACTGGGGCACAACCAGCTGACCGACCACCATGCCCTGCGGTCGGTCGTGATGGTCACCGAGAACCTGGTCACCACGATCGAGCGGCCGCAGGACATGCCGGCCCGGGTGCTGATGGCCCAGGCCGCGCTGGAAGCGGGTCTCGCCTTCACCAATGCGATCCTGGGGGCCGCGCACGCCATGAGTCATCAGGTCGGTGGGCTCCTCGACTTGCCGCATGGCGTCATCAACGGCGTGCTGCTGCCCCACGTGGTGCGGTTCAACGCCGAGGCCGATCCGGCTCCATTCGCCACCATCGCCGCCTGCCTCGGAATCGCCGACAAGCGCGCTCCAGAACTGGAATCTGCACTGGCACTTGCTGATCGACTCCAAGAGTTGGCCAGGCAGGTCGGCGTGCCGCGCGGGCTCGCCGAGTTGGGCGTGCGTGACGCCGACGTTCCCGTGCTGGCCCACAACGCACTTCAGGATGCGTGCCTGACCACCAACCCCCGGCCCATCGACGATGCGCAGCTGCGCGCCCTGTTCCGGGCGGCGTTGTGACGGCCTTGCCCGGCAACCCGGTGGCGCCGCAACGAGCGGCAGCGCCGGATCTGGACCAACTCACGGGAGTGCGATCCGGCAAGGGCACGTTCTATCCGGAATTCCGGGTGGCCGCCCAACGCACCGAACGGGTGGTCGCAGCTCTCGAAGCCATCTCCCGAGCCCTGGTCCAGACCGTCAACGGGCCCGAGAATCTCGTGCGGGCCGTTGCGGAGGCGGCCCGCACCCATCTCGGTGCCGAGTGGGTGCTGTTGGCGCTGGCCGACGGTGCCTTGCCGGAGGCACGACCGCGTCACCTCATCCTCGACGCCGATGGGCACGCATACTCCTTCGAAGGACTGTCGGGCACCAAACATCCGGTACCGCACCTTCCGGATGCGGTCCTGAACCGGCTCAACGACGTCCTTCGCGGTCGGCTTGCCCAGTTCCGGATACCGGTGATCGAAAGCCACCACTCACGTCCCCATCGAACTCGACGGCGGCGTCGTCGGGGCGTTCGCGGCCTGGACGCCACCGCACCGCCTGCTCGACGGCATCGACGAGGCGGTGATGCGCATCCTGGCCAGCCAGACCGCGGTCGCGCTGCAGAACTGTGAACTGTTTCAGCGCTCGCAAACCCTGCTGGCGCAGTCCGAGGCACGCAATGCACAGCTGCTGGCCACCCAGCGCGAACTCGGTGCGGCACAACGCCACCAGGTGCTGGACTCCGAGCGGCACCGGATCGCCAGGAACTGCACGACAGCGTCACACAAACCGTCCTGTCGGCGGGCATGCAGATCGAGGTGTGCCGCAGCGAGGTTGAATCACGTTCCGGCCCAGCCGGTCTGGTCGAACGCCTGGAAACGGCCAAGACGTTGACCCGGTCGGCGGTCGACCAACTACGGTCGGCCATTTATGCGCTCAACCATTCCTCCGACGCCGACCGATCCAGTCTCCCCGAGCTCCTCGAACAGCTCGCCACGGTGCACATGCCAGAAGACTTGCGGGTCACGCTGCGGGTCGACGGCGATGTCGCCGAGCTGCCCAGCGCTGTCGAACGGAGCCTGCTTCGGATCGCCGGTGAGGCATTGTTCAACACCGCCATGCACGGTCGCGCCTCACGGGCCATCGTGCGATTGACGTACCGCGCCGGCGGGGTCGCCCTGTCGGTGTCCGACGACGGCATCGGCGACCCGGACAAACTCCGGCTGATGCTTCGGCTGGCCGATGTCGCCGACCTCGACGGACACCATCGAGGACTGGCGAACATGCTGGCGCGATGCCGGGAGTACGGCGGGTCCTTCACCGTCGGCCGGTCTCGCATCGGCGGCGTGCGGGTCGTCGCGACAATTCCGCGGGACCCAGACAGAGCCCCCGGCGAAGGAGTCCTTTCATGACCGTTGACACCAGGACCGGGACCATCCGGCTGGCGCTCGTGGACGACCACGCCATCCTCCGCCAGGGGCTGCGTTCCCTACTGGAACGCGAGGACGATCTCGTGGTGGTCGGCGAAGCGTCCAGCGAAGCAGAAGCGGTGGCAATGGTCGCGGCGACGCTACCCGACGTGGTGCTGGTCGATCTCAAACTCTCGGCGGGCTCGGACTTCGAAGGATTGTCTTTGTGCACCAAGCTTTCTGGCGCCCATCCTGATGTGGGTTTGCTTGTGCTCACCACATTCCTCGACGAGGACCTGGTGGTACGTGCGGTGCATGCCGGGGCCCGCGGCTACGTGGTCAGGACGTCGACACCACAGAACTGGTGCGGGCGATCCGCGCCATCTCCGCCGGGCAGAGCGCGTTCGACTCACGCAGCGCAGCCGCCGTGGTCCGCTCACTCAGCGGGCGCGGCGACCAACGCGAGAAGCTCACCGACCGGGAGATCGAGGTGCTGCGACTGCTCGCTGCAGGCCTGTCCAACCAGAAAATCGGTGAGCGGCTGTTCATCTCGGCGACCACCGCCAAGTTTCACGTCAGCAACATCATGCGCAAACTCGACGTGAGCCGGCGCGCCGAGGCCGTGTACACGGCAAGTAAACGAGGTTTGATCTAGGCCGACGATCATCGCCGGCCTAGATCACCGTGTCGCCATGCGTCGGATCGATGCCTGGCGCTGCTATGAATTCCGGTAGTCGATGACGATGCGGCCGTCGATCTGTCCTCGCTCCATACGTTCGAACACATCATTGACGTCATCGAGACGCGCGCTGGTGACGGTGGGCTTGATCAGGCCCCGGGCGTAGAAGTCCAGTGCCTCGGCCATGTCTTGCCGCGTTCCGACAATCGAACCCCGGATGGTGAGTCCCTTGAGCACGATGTCGAAGATCGGTGCCGGGAAGTCGCCTGGCGGAAGTCCGTTGAACACGATCGTGCCACCACGACGAGCCAGTCCAATGGCCTGACCGAACGCCTGCGGGTGCACGGCGGTGACCAGGACACCGTGCACTCCACCGGTGGCCTGCTGCACCGACTCGACAACGTCAGCGGTTCGGGCATTGATGGCGACCTCGGCGCCGAGTTTGGTGGCGAGTGCGAGTTTGGCCTCGTCGACATCGATCGCAACAACACGCAGACCCATCGCACGGGCATACTGAACCGCGATGTGGCCCAGCCCGCCGATGCCTGAGATCGCCACCCACTGCCCGGGGCGGGTGTCGGTGACCTTGAGTCCCTTGTAGACGGTGACGCCGGCGCACAGGATCGGCGCAATCTCCAGCGGGTCGGCACCTTCGGGGATCCGCGCGGCATAGTCGGCGTTGACCAGCATGTACGTGCCGAAGCTTCCGTTGACGGAATACCCACCGTTGCGCTGACTTTCGCACAAGGTCTCCCACCCCGTCCGGCAGTATTCGCAGCGGCCGCAAGCCGACCACAACCAGGCGTTACCGACCTTGTCTCCGACCGCCAGGTCAACCACGCCTTCGCCGAGCGCTACGACCGTGCCATAGCCTTCATGCCCCGGCACAAACGGGGGCTGCGGCTTCACCGGCCAATCACCGTGTGCAGCATGTAAATCCGTGTGACAGACGCCGGACGTCTCGAGCTTGACCAGGGCTTCGCCATAGCCCGGCGTCGGCAATTGCATGTCGTGCACCTGCAGCGGCACGCCGAAGTCGGTGACGACGGCAGCGCGCATCGTGCTGGTATGTCCGGTCGCGGTGTCACTGGCCAGTGTCTGTGTCATCGGTCCACTCCATTCGTGAGAATTGGTTCAGGAAAAGGTTTTTGAGCTCCCCACGCGGGGCTGACATACAACGCTATTGCCAAGTGCGCGCAGTCACATGCCCCTACTGGACCGAATACCAGAGCCGCCCGGACGGGTGCCAACCTACCCATTCGGGCAGTGCGGCCGGACTCTTCCGCTCTGCGATTTTGAACCACCCTGACATCACTAACCCGCGCGCCGGACGCCAAGCCCCGAGGTCGCGGCGTCATGTAATCCTTCACCGGGTTGTGTGTCCGCTACGTCGAGCGCCTGATGCCCGACCCGTACCTGTTCGCCGTCATCCTGACCCTCATCGTCGCCTCGCCGAAGCGCCCGTCCTCAAACGCGCCATCGTCCAAATCGCCGGCAGGCCGACGAACAGGTCCAGGGCACGAACAGCCCGTTCATGGCGCACGTGCCTCGCGCCTGCGCAACTACTGTGAGTTTCTCCAGCTGCAGACCAGCCAGGAACATACGCGTTAATTTTCTAGATATGCCGGTGACCCCTGCCGCGCTCCCTCATCGGAAGCCGACCGGTCAACACCGACGATTCGACCGTCATGATGGGAGAACACTCGTGAGCGCATCGAGGTACATCGGCCGGATCGGCGGACTCGCGGCAGCATTAGGCGTGGGCGTCGCAGTGTTCATCGGTTGCGACGGAACCGCCGGGGCCAACACCGATTCCACGCATCCGTCCGACGGGGCGTCACACCCCAAGCCGAAGCCCACGGCCGCCGTGCGTCCCAAACCGATTCACGACGCGCCGCCCAACCCTGACAGCACCACCACGGCGCCCAAGACGTCGGTGGGCGGTGCAACATCCACGACCCCGCCGCCTACGGCGACCATCAAGTCGCTCGCCACTCCGACCCCATCGACCACTACCCAATCGAACACCGCCGCATCGAGCACCGCCCCGTCGCCGACGCTGCCCCACGCCGCGACAGCGGTGGTCGCCACGGCAGCAAGCCCTGCTACCGCCACATCGGTGGCGGCCGCCGCGTCAAATACCGTGGCCGCCACCGTCACCGGCACGGGCAGTCCGAACCCCGGGAACCCCACGAACCCGGCCGATACGGTGGTCGCCGCGGCCGTGCTGGTCGCGAACAAGCAGCCGAAGTCCGCTCTGGTCGCCACATCGACCACGCCGACTCCTGCCATCACCGTCAACCCGACGCTGTTCGTCACCAACGGGTATATCGAGGGCAATACCAATGCCGTGGACAGCAACGGGTTGACGCTGAGTTACACCGTTCTGAGTGGCCCCAGCCAAGGCGGCAAGCTCAGCTTCGACCCCGAGCTGGCTGCGGGCGACTTCACGTACCTCCCGTATGCCACGGTAGTGAAGTCGGGCACTGAGACGTTCCGCGAAATGGTCAGCGAAACAACAGCATTCGATGCCACAGTGCAGTCCATTCCACTGCTGGGTGGCGTAGTCCCCGGGCTGCTGGTGCAGCTGCACCAGATACCCGGCCTAGGCGCCTTCCTGACCCCGTTGATCGGTGCCTCCACGATCGTGAACTTCACCGCGGATCCGTCAGCGCTCAACACCACGGGCAACCCCATCGCCTACACGGTCAAGATCAAGTCGTTTGACGGCACGCTGATCAGCACCAACTTCTTCCCTGCCGCAGGCCTGGCGACCGGCTCGACGGCGCCTACCATCCTGGAAGGTCCGGGCCTGGGCTCCGACGGCATCACCGACCCCTTCTCGACGACCGGCATCGGCGACATCCCGGGTCTGGTCCCGGGGGTGTCCACACTGCGAAACGCCGGCTACGACGTCGTGAGCTGGGACCCGCGCGGCGAGGGCGCGTCGGGAGGCACCCTGCAGTTGGACAATCCGAATTTCGAGGGCAAGGACGTGTCCGCGATTCTCGACTACCTCCAGCTGCAGCCTGAGAACAACAACCGGTTCGGCATGGTGGGCGGGTCCTACGGTGGCGGCATCCAGCTCACCACCGCGGCAACGGATCACCGGATCGATGCGATCGTGCCCGGTATCGCTTGGAACACCTTGAACGAGTCGCTGTACCCGAGCGGGGCGTTCAAGTCGTCGTGGGCCACCCTCCTGGTGCTCGATCTGGTCGAGGCCGGTGCGCGGATCAATCCGCAGATCTACGGCGGCATTCTCACTGGGTTGCTCACCAGCTACCTCACCCAGTCACAGCAGGACCTGCTCACGGCCAGCGGCCCCGGCGCCGCGGTCAGCAACATCGCCGCTCCGACGCTGTTGCTGCAGGGCACCGCCGACGGACTGTTCCCGCTGCAGCAGGCTGTCATCAACGAGGAGGCCCTGACCGCGGCCGGCACACCGGTCAAGATGGTCTGGTTCTGCGGCGGCCACGGCGTCTGCCTCGACCCGATCAATCAGGCCGCGCAGACCGCCTTGCTCACCCAGGACACCCTGGCCTGGCTGAACCAGTACGTCGCGCAGACCGGAACGGCGGCGAACGCCATTCCCAATTTCCAGTGGATCGACCAGGCCGGAAACGTCTACGCCTCCAGCCAGTTCCCGAACAGCGCCTCCTTCCAGGGCACACCACTGACCGCGTCTCTCACCAATGGCGGCATCATGCCGATCATTCCGATCATCGGGGGCGCGGGACCAAGCCCTTTGGTGTCGGGATCGTTCACTGCCGACTTGGTAGCGACCGCGACCGCATCCCCGGCAAGCAACGCCATCAACCTTGAGGTGTCCGTGCCGGGCGGCACCGAAATCGTTGGGGCGCCGACGGTTACGTTCAACTACTCAGGCCTGGGCAACGGCCGCGACATCTACGCCCAGATCGTCGACGATCAGACCGGGTTGGTATTGGGCAACATCGATACTCCGGTTCCGGTCGTGCTGAATGGTCAAACCCACACTGCGACAGTGTCATTGAACGACATCGCCTATACCGCAGCGGCAAGCGGTGGCCAGTTGACCCTGCAACTGGTGGCTTCGGCGACCCAGTACGAGAACTTCACCTCCATCGGCGCGATCCAGGTTTCCAACCTGTCGATCTCACTTCCGACTGCAGGCAGTGGCGTTGCGACGAAGGAAAGCTCGGTGCCCGCCGGGTAAGCACCGCGCTAACGCGGCAGCGCGATGTCGTCGCGGATGAACAGTTTGGAAGCATCCGGTAACCCCCGCAACGATCGGGAACCATCTCGGCGATTTTGAACCATCTCGGCACCTCTCACCCGCCATCATGATTGCCGTAGCACGAGCAGGAATCCGAGACTGCGAAGGTGGATCACGTGGCAGCGAGCGAACATCCGAAGGGCACGAACACGGAAACCAGGCCCGAACGCCACGGCATCATGCAGTCGCTGACCGCACTGTGTGTCCGCTACGTCGAACGCCTGATGCCCGACCCGTACCTGTTCGCCGTCATCCTGACGATCCTCGTCGCCGGGATGGTTGCCCTTCTGGTGCACGGCACTACCCGAGCGGCATGCTCAAGGCCTGGTACGGCGGTGTGTGGGGATCGCAGAACATCTTCACATTCGCCTTCCAGATGGTGCTGATCCTCGTGACGGGCTACACACTGGCGGAAGCGCCCGTCCTCAAGCGGGCCATCGTCCACATCGCGAGTAAGCCGAACAACCAGGTGCAGGGCGCACTGCTGTGTTTCGGCGTCAGCGCCGTTCTGTCGCTGTTGAACTGGGGGCTCGGCCTGGTGGCCGGTGCGCTGGTCGCGCGGCAGGTCGCAAAGCGTTTCGCCGACGCGCATTTCGGCTACCTGATCGCGGCCGCTTTCATGGGCTTCATCGTCTGGACGCAGGGGCTGTCGTCGTCCATCGCGCTGGCGAACACCGACAGCACCAGCCCGATCAACGTGATCCATAAACTGACCGGCATCACTGTTCCGTTGAGCCAGACCATCTTCCAGCCCTACAGCTGGCTGTCGGTGATCGCGGTGCTGGCTCTGCTCGCGCTCGCGGTCTGGCGCATGGCGCCGACGCAGAGTCTCGCGCCGGACCCCGCCGTCTTCGAGGACGAGGCGGCGCCCCCACCTGCTGCGCCCGAAGGCCCGAAGACCTTCGCCGAATGGCTGGAGAACCTCTGGATCCTCAACGTCCTGGTGTTCGCCGCAGGCATGGCCTACTTCGTGCTCAGCGGTTTTGCCCTGAACATTTCCTCGATGATCATGCTGTTCACGATCACCAGCGCGCTGCTGCACCGCACACCAATCGGGTCTGCTGCACGATCAGGTGACAGTTTCGGTCACGCGGCCTGACTGGCCGGTGTGGTCATGATTGCTTCGAATTCGATCGGGGTCAACCGCCCGAGGCCGGACTGGCGGCGGCGCCGGTGGTAGGTGCGCTCGATCCAGGTGACGATCGCGATACGGAGTTGTTCTCGGTGTCCCAGCGGCGGCGGTCGAGCACGTTCTTCTGCAGCAGGCTAAAGAAGCTCTCCATGGCGGCGTTGTCGCCGGCGGCTCCGACACGGCCCATAGAGCCGACCATCTCGTGTTGATTCAAGGCGTGTACGAATTTCCTTGACCGGAACTGAGATCCGCGATCCGAGTGCAGAATGCACCCGCGACATCTCCGCGTCGGGCTACCGCGCTGTGTAGTGCCCGGATGGCCAGTTGTGACTTCATTCGGGAGTCGATGCTGTAGCCGACGATCCGGTTGGAGAACACGTCCTTAATCGCACAGAGGTAGAGCTTGCCCTCACTGGTGCGGTGCTCAGTGATGTCACTGAGCCACAACTGATTTGGCCCTTCAGCGGTGAAGTCACGCTCGACAAGATCGTCGTGCACCGGCGGCCCGACTTTGCCGTTCTTGCCGCGTTTCTTACCAAACACGCTCCACAGTCGATTCTGCGAGCAGATCCGCCATGCGGTGCGCTCGGCCATCGGCTCGCCGGCATCGCGCGCCTCCTCCACGAGGTAGCGGTAGCCGAACTCCGGATCGTCTGCGTGCGCGTCGAACAGCGCATTGGCGCGGTAGGCCTCGATGAGTTCGGCCTCGGTGATGGGGTCGGCCAGCCAGCGGTAATACGGTTGGCGGAGAGCTTGAGTACCCGGCACGTCACCGCGACGGGGATCCCGTCGGCGGCGAGCTCTTTCACGAGCGGGTAGACCCTTTTCCCGGCAGATTGGCCTGCGATAAATACGCTGCGGCCCGACGCAGCACCTCGTTCTCTTGCTCTAGCAGTTTGATCCGCCGTCGGGCTTCGCGCAGCTCACCGGACTCGCTGGCGCTCTTGCCGGGCTTGGTGCCTTCGTCGATGTCGGCCTGACGGAGCCATTTCTGCAGCGTCATCGGGTGCACTCCGAAATCGGTGGCGATCTGCTCGATCGTTACACCGTCATCGCGGTTGCGAGCGACCCGGACGACGTCGTCGCGGAACTCGCGGGGGTAGGGCCTTGCCATGGGGACATCCTTCCAGCCCGCCCATGCTGGGCAAGCCAACTCAGATGTCACCTATTCGTGCAGCAGACCCATCCGATTCATCCGAGCATTCACCGGCGCCGCCAAGGTAGCCGGCCCGCTGCTGCTGCAGTACCCGCTGTACGGCGGGTTGGTCGGACTACTCGGCTACCAAGCAACGAAGGCGGACAAGCCGCTGCAGACGCTGCTGGCCGAGGCGGTCGTCAATGGCGCGACCGAACACACGCTGCCGTTCCTGACCTTCATCGGCTCGTTGATCATCAGCCTGTTCGTCCCGTCCGGTGGCGGGCACTGGGCGGTGCAAGGTCCGATTGCGGTCGACTCGGCGCTGGCGATCGGCCAACATTCGCCGGCGTATCTGGGACTGATCTCCATGGCGGTCGCGGTCGGCGAGGGTGTCGCGAACATGATCCAGCCCTTCTGGCTGCTCCCTTGCTGGCGATCGCGAAGCTGAATGTCCGCCAAGTGATGGGCTTCACGGTCGTCGCATTCCTGATCGGCCTGGTGGTGCTCGGTGCCACCACGCTCGTGGCGCCGTACACGCTCTGACGCCGAACACGCCGTGCTTGTCGTGAGAAGAATGTGCGGCGCTTTGGTTCCGGAAACAAAACCTCATCCGATATGTCTCGCCATCTTCCGCCGAGGCGTTGTGATGGATCACAATCGGCACGTGCCGTCGCCCCGTCAGCTGCCGCCGATCCCGGCCGATGCGCCGTTGCGGAAGGTGATCGAGGACCGCATCGACGAGATCGCCACGACTCTCCTCCATGAGGCCGTCCAATCCATCGAATGGCCCGCGTTCGTGCCGATCGAACATTTCGATGGAGAGGTCACCCCGCACATCATCGGCGGATTTCTGCACGGGCTCGACCTGGTGACCGAGGGACGCAGGATGAGCCGTGCCGAGGCAGCCGCCTTCGTGCTGCCGGTCGCCGAGCGACACGCCGAGGACGGAATCCCGTTACCGTTCCTGTTCACCGCGCTCCATGCCGGCATCCGCAAGTTGTGGGAGATCGTGCTGGAATCGGCCACCGAGGGCGACGCGGAGACGATCGCGGCGCTGGGCATGCACCTCGCCGATCTCACCGGGACCATCAGCGTACTGATGACCGAGGTCTATCAGGATTCAGATTTTGCGCTCCGGGCCACCACGCGTCATGAGTTGAGCGCCCTGTGCGCCGGTCTCATCGACGGATCGACCGGCAGCGAAGCGATGGCCAAACAAGTCGGCATAAAGCTCAGCGACCGCTACGACGTGTTGGTGATCCGGGTGGATGCCGACGAGCCGCGGACGACCCACGAGATACTGGCGGCCCGCCGTCGGTTACGGCTGGCCAACCAGGTGTTCTATGGACGCGGCGCCGGCGACGTCCTCAATACGTTCGACGGTCACGCGGGCGTCGTCTTGCTGCCCACACCGGTTGTGGAACAGCACGACGAATCGGCCATGACCGCACACCTGGTGCGCTGATCGACGCGCTCAGCGATCGACTCGATGTTGCGGTCTACGCTGCGTACCACGCCGGGGCCCCAGTGGACGCCATCCCTTCAGCGGTCTCAGAGGCCGAAGAAATCACCTGTTTGGCAAGGCAACTCAACAGAAGGCCCGGTATCTACCAACTCGCTGACATCCTATTCGAGTACCAATCGACCCGCCCCGGACCGGCCCGCGACCTGCTGGCTCGCCACATCGCGCCACTGCGCGATCACCCTGGGTTGCGCCAAGCCCTACAAGCGCACCTACAGCACGGCGCCGACCGGAAAGCCGCTGCCGCAGAGCTTTTCATTCATCCGAACACCCTCACTTACCGCTTGCGGCGCATCCAGGACATCACCGGATACGACCCCACTGATCCCCGTCAATCCCGATTGCTCGCCGCAGCGATGGCCGTCTACGCCATCGACCAAGCAGACACCTCGCTCGCCGCCACAAACCCTGACAGTCCACGCTAGGCCGATCATGGTTGCGTCCATCAAGGTGGTGTACGAGTCGGACCTGATCAGCGGTACCGGCGTGTCGTAGCCGAGTGATTGAAGGTCATCGCGTGATTCTTCGAGAGACCGTCCAAAGTCACTCGAGCAAAGGAATCGACGCGATGACCACTGCCCACAATATCGATCTGCCCACTGTGCTGGCCGAACGACTCACCACTGCCCATCCCGACGTGCTGCGCGAGCTGCTGGCCACGTTCATCCACACCTGATGGGCGCCGAAGCCGACGCCCTATGCGGTGCCGGCTACGGCGAACGCTCGGCTGAGCGCACCAATTCCCGCAACGGCTACCGACACCGTCAATTCGACACCCGTGCAGGGACTTTGGATCTTGCGATCCCGAAGCTGCGGCAAGGATCCTACTTCCCGGACTGGCTGCTGGAGCGCCGTAAACGCGCCGAGCGGGCCCTGACCACGGTGGTGGCGACGTGTTACCTGCTTGGTGTCTCGACGCGGCGGATGGACAAGCTGGTCGAGACCCTGGGCATCACGTCGTTGTCGAAGTCGCAGGTGTCGGTGATGGCCAAGAACTCGACGCCGCCGTGGAGGCGTTCCGGACCCGGCCGCTCGATGCCGGCCCGTATACGTTCGTCGCTGCGGACGCTCTGGTGCTCAAGGTGCGTGAAGCCGGCCGGGTGGTCAACGTGCACGCCCTGATCGCCGTCGGGGTCAACGCCGAGGGCTACCGCGAGATCCTGGGAATCGATGTCACGACCGCTGAGGACGGGCGGGCTGGTTGACGTTCTGGCGGTCGTTGACCGCCCGCGGCCTGTCCGGGGTCAAACTGGTCACCAGCGACGCCCACGCCGGGCTGGTCGCCGCCATCGGGGCCACCCTGCCCGGAGCGGCGTGGCAGCGCTGCAGAACCCACTACACGACCAACCTGATGTCCGTCACTCCCAAGAGTTCGTGGCCCTGTGCGCACCCTGCTGCACTCGGTGTTCGACCAACCTGACGCTGAATCCGTTGCTGCTCAATATGATCGGATCATCGACGCATTGTCCGACAAGCTGCCCAATGTCGCCGATCACCTCGAAGCGGCGCGGCCGGATCTGCTGGCGTTCACCGCGTTCCCCAAGCAGATCTGGCGCCAGATCTGGAGCAACAATCCCCAGGAACGACTCAACAAGGAGATCCGCCGGCGCACCGACGTCGTGGGCATCTTCCCCGACCGCGCGGCCCTGATCCGTCTCGTCGGAGCAGTGCTGGCCGAACAACACGACGAATGGGCCGAGTCGCGGCGCTACCTCGGCCTCGACGTTCTGAGCAAATCACGCACCGTCAACGACACCCCAACCGAACAGGAGGCTACCCCCGCGGCACTGCCCGCCTGACCCAACTACCTCGAAGAATCACACGACGACGTCATACACCACGTCCCTGGACTTGACCCCGATCATCGGTCAGGCGTTCGCCGTCGAACTCAAGTCCTTCGAAATCCCATGCCGGTTGGCCCGATCACACGGAACGAGATGTGAATTCAGCTGTGAACTATCGAGAGTTGGAACACACACACATCCTCTGCACTGCAAGGGAACTCATTGACCACGCCGGCTGGCAGGAACTACTGGCGGACGAACTCCGCTGCGCGGCAACGCAGTTGCGACAGGCGACGGCACAGAGCACGCGCCCGACCGAGCGCATTCGGGCGTATACCGCGACGATGATCGACCACGTGTACCCGGTGGAGCGCTGCGGCAGATTCGCGGTATTCGCGTCGATCTCGCTCAACCGTTCCGGACGCCACGTCGACCAGATCGATGCACTCGTGGACGAATTGATCGAGCCGCTGCGCGAGGCAATTCACGTTGGATGCCAGACCGGTGAGATGTCGTCACAGCGTCCCGACGACGACGCACAGTCGATCTTTCATCTGGTCACGGGCATGATCCTCACCCAGGCAACCCTCGGCAGACGTTCCTCTCCGGAGTCCCTCAAAGGGATGGTGATGGATGCTGTCGCGCACGCCCTCGGATTCACCGAGCCCTGAAACGCACCTATGCAGACTGCTCCCGCGTGACACCTGCGGCGAATGCCGACTCGACGAACTGCGTTACCTCGCGAAGAGCGCGGGTCGCTTCGGGAACGAGCCTGGCCGCGGCCTGAAAGACGTGGACTTGGTCTCGCCACACCTGCAATTGATGCGGCACACCGGCCTTCGCCAGCTCAACGGCCAGCATCTCCGCGTCCGGGCTGAGCAATTCGGTCGAGCTCACCTGGATCAACGACGGCGGCAGCCCACCCAGATCCGCATCGAGCAGTCGGTGATCCTCTTCGGGCGGACTGTGGCGCATGACGAACTGATGGAACGCGCGGGCAAAAGCCTTCGAGAACAGCACATCGGTTGATCCCGAGGGTGCATCGATCTTGGCCTGCAGGTCGAAGTCGGTCAGCGGCGCCATCGAGACAATCGCGCCAGGCATCGGCAACCCACGCCGGCTCGCGAACACCGCAGTGATGAACACCAGGTAGGCCCCGGCCGAGTCGCCGATGAATGCGATGTTCTCCGGCGGGATACCTCGCTCGAGCGCGAATCGATAGGCATCGATGCAGTCCTCGATGCCGTCGGCGATGGTGTGCTCTGGCAGCTTGCGGTAATCCACCGCGAGGACCTCGCTCTGCAACGAGGCAGCGATTCGCGAGATCAGCTGGCGGTGCAGGTAGCGGCCACCGACGAGAAACGCGCCGCCGTGCATGTACACCACGTAGCGGTCCGCTCGCATCGACGCCGGGCGGGTCGCCTCGGCGGAACAGCGCGCAAGGCCGACGGGCTTTCTGGTGGTGCCCGGCACCGACCGCAGTACTCGACCGACGTGATCGATCGCGCGGTATGGCCACGGCAGGCCAGGTGCCATCGACCAGGCGGTCAATACCGGTTTGACTATGGCCTGCAACGTCAACGCGAGTAAGCGCGACTGGATGCTGCCGCCTTCGAACTCGACGCGACGGGAGTTACCCAGGTCCAGCGGGATCGGGTTCTCGGGTGCGGCAACCACGTTGTAGCCCTCCTGTATCGACGAGCCCCGTTCGGTGGCTGCGGCAGCACCGATGCTGCCTCGTCGTCTGAACCAGTATCGATGTCCGGGTGGTCGCCGTCTCTACACCGAGCGCCGAAGTATCGGGCTCGGCGTTTGTGACGCGCCACAAACGCCGCGGTAGCTTTAGGTCGCCCCGTTCTCGACTGGGTGGGGGTGTCGCCGTCCACCACTCTGATTGCGCCCCAGGTGATCTGACACGCACGGCGTGGCCGGATCCGGCGATCTCCGGAGCCAATGCGCGCTATGGGCGTTTGTGCCCGTGACCAGTCAAGACACCGATTGCGCTGGGAATCAACAGTGCGCAACCCCAGGGCACGGCTACCCAGAACGGCCAGAAATAGCCGGTGCCGGTGGCAAGCCAGATCGCGAGGCACAAGAGGTTCACCGCGAACCACGGCAGCCACATGATCACGACCCATGCCGGAATCGATTGCTTCCGTTGTTGTTTCGGCGCACCGCGCCCATCGGACCGAGGTAGGTCAGCGACGACTTCGGCGAGCTCGCCGCGGGTTTCCGCCTGGTAGAGCTGCTGCAGGCGGGTGTCGTACTCCGTCAAGGTCAGCCGTCCGTCGGCGACGGCCCGGCTGAGCCGGCGGGAGGCGACTTCACGGTCGGCATCGCCCACCCGGATGCGAGCGCCCAGGGTGCCGGTCGAGGTGCTGCCGTCGGTGTTCCGCGTCAGCTCGGGGAATGGAAAGTCCTCATGGTGGTGCATGGTGCAACTCCATCGCCATAACAGTGTTATGACTATTCATAACACTGTTATGGGCTGGTGGCAAGGTGCATTCATCACGCCACGCCCAGGACAACCGCGACCGCCGGCGACCGGACGGCGCCGATTGCCACTCCCCCAAGCAATAGATTTGCGGCACAATCGGATTGACCATCGGCGCATCGGTCGCGGTTGATTCAGGTGCGACACCGGCCGCAAAATCGACCGACGTGGATACCCACAGGTTGACCGCGTGAAACATGTTATTTGCCACACCGACGGACCGGCATTGTCCTATTAGGTTTGGTGCGGCGAGCAGCGGAAGCGCCGATAGTATTTGTACTGTCGGCTCACGTGTGTGAGCCCCTCGGAGGTGACAATGACAAGCCAGCCAGTCCACGGAAGCGGTAACCCTGCCGCGCCGAGCTGCGCGGTCGAACAGAGCCAGATCGGCGCTGTCAGCGTGGTAACGGTGTCCGGAACGGTGGACATGCTCACCGCTCCGCAGCTCGAATCCGCGCTGAGCACGGTGGCCATCGGCGCGGCCCAAGCGGTCGTCGTCGATTTGAGCGCCGTGGACTTCCTGGCCTCGGCCGGGATGGGTGCACTGGTGGCGGCACATGCGGAGCTGGCACCGGCAGTGCGGCTCGTCATCGTCGCTGATGGCCCCACCACCAGTCGGCCGCTCAAGCTGGTCGGGATCGCTGACTTGATCGAGCTGTTCGCCACGCGAGACGAGGCCCTCGCGGCTGTCACCGCCTAGCGCGGTCGTTGTCAATCGGAAGGTAGGTCGAGCAGGTCGATATGACGGAGCCGGACCAGTCGAGCAGCGGGGCACGTTTCAGCAAAACGGACGTGGTGGCAATCCCCGAACATGCCGCATCCGTCCGTCAGGAGTTCTCCGTCTGGTTGGCGGGACACTTCGCGCTGGACCGAGTGAAAGCCGGCGATATCGTGCTCGCCGTCAACGAGGCATTGGCCAACGCCGTGGAGGCCGCGTATGCCGATGCACCCACGCCCGGTGTCATGCACGTTCGAGCCGACTTCGACCCCAAGTCAGGTCTACTGACGGTGACGGTGACCGACGAAGGCACGTGGCGCCCAGCCACCGCGCAGCGCGCGAACTCTGCCCGCGGCCGCGGAATCCCGCTGATGCAGGCGCTCACGGACCATGCGTCGATCGAGCCGAGCGATGCCGGCACCCAGGTGCGCCTGCAATGGGATGCCGTGGAAGCCGCAGCCGCCGACGCCACGGGCGGCTGACTTTCAGGGCTGCGGCAGCCGCACCTGAACGAAGAACTCATCGATCTCCCGCACCGCCTTCATGAACTGATCGAGATCGACCGGCTTGGTCACGTAGGCGTTCGCATGCAGCTTGTAGCTGCGCAGGATGTCCTCCTCGGCCGCGGACGTGGTGAGGACGACGACCGGTATGTGACACAAGTCGGCGTCGGACTTGATCACCTCCAGCAACTGTCGGCCGTCGTACCTCGGCAGGTTCAGGTCGAGCAGGATGAGGTCCGGAGTCGGCGCATTCGCATGGATGCCTCGCCGGTAGAGGAAATCCAGACCATCCTGCCCGTCGCGGGCGACATGCAGAGTGTTCTTGATCTTGTTGTCCGCGAACGCTTCACGGGTGATCAACTCGTCCCCCGGATCGTCCTCGACCAGCAGGATGTCGACCACTCGGCCGGCTGACGACTCACTCATGGGTGACTTCCTTCCGGCTGCTCTGATGCGATGACGTTCGGTTCGGTGGTCGGCGTGGCCGGCAATGTGAACACGAAGCGGGTGCCATCGGTGTACGACGTGTCGATCCCGATGGTGCCGCCGTGATGTTCGACGATCTTCTTGCACAGCGCCAAGCCGATGCCGGTACCGCTGTAAGCATCGCGGCCGTGCAATCGCTGAAAGATGACAAACACCTTGTCCACAAACTCCTCGGCAATCCCGATCCCGTTGTCCGTCACCGTGAATACCCAGTTGTCGGCGTCCTCACCCGTTCCAGATTTGCAGTCGATGGCAATCCGGGGCGCTTGGCCCTCTCGCCGGAACTTCACCGCGTTACCGATGAGGTTCTGCCACAGCATCGTGAACAGGGTGGGGTCGCCGTCGACCCGCGGTAGGCCGGCGGGCGGCATCAGCACTTCAGCTCCCGACTCCGTGATCGAGGTCGCAAGGTTCTGCATGGCCGACGCGACAGTCTCGCCCAGATCGACCTCGGTGTGGGTGGCGTTGATCCGGCCGACACGGGAGAAGGTGAGCAGGTCGTTGATCAGCACCTGCATACGCTTTGCGCCGTCGACGGCGAAGTTGATGTATTCGATCCCGCGCTCGTCGAGCTGATCGCCGTACCGCTTCTCGAGCAGCTGACAGAAGGACGCAACCTTGCGCAGTGGCTCTTGCAGATCGTGCGATGCGACGTACGCGAACTGTTCGAGTTCAGCGTTGGATCGACGCAACTCCTCGGCTTGTTCATCCAGGGCGAGGCGGGCGAACTGGGACGCCTCGAGCTCCTCGACGATGCGCTGCCGCATCTCCTCGACATCGGCGGCGATGGCTCGAATGTCAGTGGGCCCCTGGGGAACTATGCGCTCATCGAAGTTGCCCTGCGTGATCCGGCGGCACGCCGCGGCGAGGGCACCCAATGGACGGGTTACCGAACTCCGCACCAGCATGGCCAGGACCACCGCCATGACGACAAACGCGCCGACCATGGTGGCCAGCACCCGGTCGCGCCACCGGCGTATCGACACCAACCGAGCTGTGTCGGCGTCGCGCGCCTGTTCCAGGTGCCGGTTCTGTGCATCGAACAGCACGCGTAAGTTGTCGAACTCTTTCTTGCCGCCCTCGCTGGTACGGCTGTCAACGACAGTTGGATGTCCCACGACGACGCTGGCGATCAACGGCCGGGCATAGCTGCTGCGCCAGGTACCGGCGGCTCGTTCGATCGCATCGAGGTCGGCGAGCAGCGCGTCGCGATCACTAAGCAGCCGTCGAACATCCTGCGCCGCAACAGCTTCGGCACCTTGTCCATCCGCATAGGGCGCCAGGAATTCCCTGTCGGCGGCGATCGCGTAGCCGCGGACCGCAGTTTCCTGGTCGCGCAGTCCGGCTTGCAATCGGTAGGCCGCCACGCGCGCCGGTTGCAGGTGCTCGATCAGTTCGCTCGAAACCGTGTCGGTCTGGTTCATCAAGAGGGCACCGCCGACGGCGCCGGCGAGGACCACCACGCCCATCGCGGAGAGAACCAGGTTCTGCCAGCCCTGCACTGTCAACTTCATGATGCCGAGCGCTCCACTCGAATGACGGCGATGTCGTCGGTGAGACCGCCGAAGGGCTCGGCTCGCGTCGCCGCCTCGCCGATCACCGCCGTGACGAACTCGGCCCCGGGCAGGCGCGCCAGTGAGCGGGCCGTCGCCAGCAGTCCGGCCTCTCCGAGCCGTTCGCCCCCGGCCCCTGCGGGTCCCTCGAACAGCCCGTCCGTCAGCAACATCAAACCGTCGCCCGGCCGCAACTGCAGCCGGTTGACCGGCCATTCGTTGGCGCCGAGTCCCAGTGCCGGGCCGGCGGCCGGCTCCAGCCAGTCGACGGTACCCGCGCCGTGCATGAGCATGCCGGGATGACCCGCCCGCACTGCGGTGAACTGCCCCGTATCGGGTTCCAGTGCCACACTCAGCAGGGTCGCGAAGGTGCCGCGGCTGGGACGCTCCGTGGTCAGAATGCGGTCGAGCTGACGCATCCGCTCATTGCCGCGCAGACCGGCGAAAGTCAGTGCGCGCCAACCGATTCGCAGCGCCACCCCCAAGGCAGCTTCGTCTGGACCGTGGCCGGCCACGTCACCGATCATGACGTGTACGGTGCGGTCCGGTGTCTGTACGACGTCGTAGAAGTCGCCGCCGATCAGAGCGTCACGCCGGCTCGGCAACGACTGTGTGACGATCTCGACGCCGGGACCGTCCAGAAGTAGCGGAGAGGGCAGCAGGCCCCGTTCCAGTCGGGCATTCTCCTGAGCCCGCAGTCGACTGGCGTGCAAATCCACCGCGGTGACCTCGGCACGCTTGCGCTCGATCGCATAGAGCACCGCACGACGCAGCGTCTCAGGGTCCACGCGACCCTTCACCAGGTAGTCCTGCGCACCGGACGCCACGGCAGAAACACCGAAATGCTCGTCGTTCAGACCGGTGAGAACGACGATCGGCAAGCTCGGGGCCAGCGCACCCAAGCGATCGAGAGCGTCGACACCGCCGGCATCGGGCAGGTGTAGGTCGAGCAGCACGCAATCCGGGCGGATCGCTCCCAGCGCGGTCGCCGCCTGGGTCAGAGTGGGAGCCCAGTGGAAGTCGATGTCGATCGCGGCATCGGCGATCAACTCCTCGACCAAGAGGGCATCGCCGCGATCGTCTTCGACCAACAGCAGCGACAACGGCCGCTGGGCGGTGGGTCCCACTCTGGGAGAAACGGAGCGGTTCATCCGCGGCTCTGCCGACATGGACAAGTGGTCACATCCTTCACCAAGGGGCCACCTACGTCGCGCTGACCTTCTTGTTTCGCTGTGTTTACCGCTGCGGACGTTACCAGTTGGTCCCACGCCGCTTCGGCCATTGACGCGCGCCGCACGCCGGGCCGTGCCCGAGCTACTCCAACTTCTCCCGAAGCTGGGCCAGGGTTTTCGCCAGTAGCCGCGATACGTGCATCTGGGATATGCCCACCTTGGCGGCGATCTGGGACTGCGTCATCGACTCGAAGAATCGCAGCACCAGCACGGTCCGCTCGCGTTCCGGCAGTTCGGCCAGCAGCGGCCGGAGCGCCTCGCGATACTCGACCTTCTCCAGCCCGGGGTCGACGTCGCCCAGTGTCTCCGCAAGAGCTGGGCGCTCCTCGCTGCCCGCAGCACCATCGATCGAGGTGGTTTTGTAGGAGCTCCCGGCCATCAGACCGTCCAACACCTCATCGCGGTCGATATTCAGTTCTGCGGCCAGTTCGGACGCGGTGGGCGCGCGCCCGAGGCGTTGCGACATCTCGGCGGTAGCCGAGCCGATCTGCAGATGCAGCTCTTTCATCCGCCGCGGGACTTTCACCGACCAGCTGTTGTCACGGAAGTGGCGGCGGAGCTCTCCCATGATCGTGGGAACCGCGAAAGACGCGAAGTCCGAACCCATCTCGACGTCGAAACGCTTCACCGCGTTGATGAGGCCGATGCGCGCGACCTGCAGCAAGTCATCGCGTGCTTCGCCCTTGCCCTCGAAGCGCCGCGCAATGTGATCGGCCAACGGCAAACAGCGCTCGATGATCGCGTCCCGCTGCTCGAGGTATTCCGCTGAGTCCTCGGTGACGTTCCGGAGCTGACGGAACATCTCGAGAACGTCCGCATACTCCGCCGTCACCGCTGCAGACTCACTCGTCTCGAGGTCAACGAAACACCCAGCACCTGGGTGCCGTCGATAGCCTGCTCGTCGGCAAAAGTCGACACCTCATCGGTCAGCGAGTTGAGCACGTGCCAGCTGAAGCTGTCCGGCTTGACCACCGTGCCGCCGCGACTGTCATCGACCGCGCAGCGCGCCGAAGCACGAATCACGACAGCATCATTCGCCGGATCGACGACCACCCGAAGGCTCGACCCCGGCACCGCGGCGCGGATCAGGCCGGTACACGCCTCATCGACCGCCAGCCGGATATCGGCGATGGCGTCCAGATCGAAATCTTCGAAGGCGGCAACCGCTGCCACGAGCGTCCGCAGGACGGCCAGGCTTTCCGGAGACGCCGCAACGATCAACTCAACTGACCGGTCACTCGACGCCATGTCGCCCTGCCCCACTGCCTCAACCACGTATACCCTCCAGCGTTCCCGTGCAGGCCACTCCACGTCGCACTTTGTGTACCCATTGTCCATGGCTGCTCAAACGAACGTGCATCGCCCGCCACCGCCCCTTCGCGACGGGGCCGATGCCCGCAGATAGACGACCGCATCAGCACGCTTGGCAGTCTGCACAGCTGTTCGATTTATCCTGCGTCGCAAGCTATTTCGCCTGCCGGAAACGATTCTTGATCGCCAAGGTGACCTCATCGCCGGGGCGTCGGCTAGTACCAGTAGCGGCGGCCGGCGATCGGCCGTCCGGTCGCCCCCAGCAGCCAAAAAACCGCGCCCACCACCAGCACAACAACGCCGGCTACCCACAAGGGGTAGATATTGAAGATCAGCCCAAGAGCGAGCAATACAGCTCCGACCAGAATCATGGTGCCTCTTTCTGTTGCGGGCAGCGCACGCACCTCGTCGCGGTGCCTGCCCCGTCTGACCGCGTCGGCCAGCCGGCAGTCCTTCCGTACCCACACACATCGTCCGCTCAAACATTTCGGGTCACGACCACCGGAATGTGCTGTGGGGCACCCGCATCCGTGTGGCGTAGATCGCAGTAGTCGCGGTTTGGCCTTCGCCAGAGCTGGGAATTCTCAGCAGGCGTGGGGAACGGTTCTCCGTGCATCAATCCGATCCGCCAGCGGAAGGGTAGCCATGAGCGAGAACAACAAGACCGGACCCGAGGAAGCCGTCCGGGGTGTCGTCGAAGGGGTCAAGGGTAAGGCCAAGGAAGTCATCGGCACCGTAGTTGGCCGTGACGACCTGGTTCGCGAAGGCCAGGCCCAGCAGGACAAAGCAGACGGGCAGCGCGCGGCGGCCAGGAAGGAAGCCGAGGCCGAGGCGGCGCGCGCCGGGGCGGCGGCCGCTGAGGCGCGGGAACGAGCAGAACAGCAAAACTGACAGAGCGTGAAGCCAGGGCCCAGTCCAGCACCAGCTGGACTGGGCCGCTCTTTGCGTAGCACGCTCCGAAATTACTTGCACTGCATGGTCTTTCGTCGATCACGGGGACAGACAGCACTCGCTGCACTCCGTACCATCAGAGCGTTTTGCCGGCCGCCGGAGTGGGTAACCGAGAAGTTAGCTGACGCACTCGCGCCTTGCCCGACTCGAAGGAATTAGGGATGACACTCGACCTGATGGCGGCGCCACGAAGTGCGGACCAGACACCGGCATGCGGTGAGCGAGTGGCCGACAGGGCCGTGACACCCAGCGTGACCGCCCATTTGCCGGTACTGCTGGTGGGGTTGCGCTGGCTGTTCGACACCGAGCAGCCGGCTGGTGCGGTGCAGTGTCCCGCCGGCGACAGCCTGCCTTCGGCGGGCGGGCGCGCTTTCCGCTTCATCCCCGCAGACCGCGACGGCCGGGCGGCCCTGGGCATAGCGGTGACCACCGGCATTGCCGGCGACGCAATCGGGGGCCACGAGGCGGCTGACTTCATCGATCTGCTCGAGGGAATGGGTGAAGAGGTTCTTGCCATCAACTCCGTAGCGGCGGGATCGTTCTACGTGCTGACCTTGGCGCGGCCGGCCCATCCGACGTTGCGAAGCGCGGTCGTTCGCTATCGCGCGCAATACCTCGAGGATTGCCACACCTCACCGTTCGGACCGGCGCGACCCGTCACAGTCGTCAACGCCGTGAGTGCAAGGGACCTGCAGCGGCAGGCGGCCATCAGCGCCGCCGAACAAAACAGCAAGCAATCACCCGGCGATGCCGGCGTGCACTGGATGGACCGCTTCGGTGGACGGACAACCATCGCGGTCACCGGCACCGAGCTGTGTCTGGCGATGCAGGCCTAGCCTGTATCGCAGCATCCGGCCGCAGGATGCTGCGGGCCTCAACCCCGCGGCAGCCGGACCACCTGAACAAAGAATTCATCGATCTGGCGCACCGCACTCAAGAACTGCTCGAGATCGACCGGCTTGGTCACGTAGGCGTTGGCGTGCAGTTTGTAGCTGCGCAAGATGTCATCCTGCGCCGATGACGTGGTGAGCACGACGATGGGGATATCGCACAGTTCGATGTCCGACTTGACCTTTTCGAGCAACTGCCGTCCGTCGTACTTCGGCAGATTCAAGTCGAGCAGGATCAGGTCCGGTCGCGGCGCACGCGTGTGGGCACCGCGTCGATACAGGAAGTCCAGGCCCTCCTCGCCATCGCGGGCGACATGCAGAACATTTTTGATCTTGTTGTCCGCAAAGGCTTCCCGGGTGATCAACTCGTCCCCCGCATCGTCTTCGATCAACAAGATGTCGATCGCTCGGCTGTCGCGCGGCGCTGTCACGTGCACACCTTCCCCACCTACTACGTAGATGACGTTCGATCCATCGTCTGGCCGCGCCGGGGGTGTGAGTACACGACGGGTTCGGCGTTCTCTGTATGCGGTGCCACCCGCACTCTCGTGCCGCGGCTCATGTCCCCGACCACACTCAGTTTACATTGTAAACAGGCGTGCTGCCGCCAGGTTTACCGTGGTCCGGCCCGGTCAGCGCCGCGGCAAATACGATTCGAGCCGATCCAGCAGCGCTTCGAGCGCTTCTTCGAACTCGGTTTCGCCGTGATCTTCCGACAACAAGGTTTGCAGTCGCTGCAGCTGCGGATAGTCCGACAGCCTGGTCTTGGGACGGTCGACTTCGTCAAGGATCGCCTCGGCAGGGCTCAACCGGGCGCCGCGGGCGGTCAAGTCCAGGGACGTGGTGTATGACGTCGTCGTGTGATTCTTCGAGGTAGTTGGGTCAGGCGGGCAGTGCCGCGGGGGTAGCCTCCTGTTCGGTTGGGGTGTCGTTGACGGTGCGTGATTTGCTCAGAACGTCGAGGCCGAGGTAGCGCCGCGACTCGGCCCATTCGTCGTGTTGTTCGGCCAGCACTGCTCCGACGAGACGGATCAGGGCCGCGCGGTCGGGGAAGATGCCCACGACGTCGGTGCGCCGGCGGATCTCCTTGTTGAGTCGTTCCTGGGGATTGTTGCTCCAGATCTGGCGCCAGATCTGCTTGGGGAACGCGGTGAACGCCAGCAGATCCGGCCGCGCCGCTTCGAGGTGATCGGCGACATTGGGCAGCTTGTCGGACAATGCGTCGATGATCCGATCATATTGAGCAGCAACGGATTCAGCGTCAGGTTGGTCGAACACCGAGTGCAGCAGGGTGCGCACCCAGGGCCACGAACTCTTGGGAGTGACGGACATCAGGTTGGTCGTGTAGTGGGTTCTGCAGCGCTGCCACGCCGCTCCGGGCAGGGTGGCCCCGATGGCGGCGACCAGCCCGGCGTGGGCGTCGCTGGTGACCAGTTTGACCCCGGACAGGCCGCGGGCGGTCAACGACCGCCAGAACGTCAACCAGCCCGCCCGTCCTCAGCGGTCGTGACATCGATTCCCAGGATCTCGCGGTAGCCCTCGGCGTTGACCCCGACGGCGATCAGGGCGTGCACGTTGACCACCCGGCCGGCTTCACGCACCTTGAGCACCAGAGCGTCCGCAGCGACGAACGTATACGGGCCGGCATCGAGCGGCCGGGTCCGGAACGCCTCCACGGCGGCGTCGAGTTCCTTGGCCATCACCGACACCTGCGACTTCGACAACGACGTGATGCCCAGGGTCTCGACCAGCTTGTCCATCCGCCGCGTCGAGACACCAAGCAGGTAACACGTCGCCACCACCGTGGTCAGGGCCCGCTCGGCGCGTTTACGGCGCTCCAGCAGCCAGTCCGGGAAGTAGGATCCTTGCCGCAGCTTCGGGATCGCAAGATCCAAAGTCCCTGCACGGGTGTCGAATTGACGGTGTCGGTAGCCGTTGCGGGAATTGGTGCGCTCAGCCGAGCGTTCGCCGTAGCCGGCACCGCATAGGGCGTCGGCTTCGGCGCCCATCAGGGTGTGGATGAACGTGGCCAGCAGCTCGCGCAGCACGTCGGGATGGGCAGTGGTGAGTCGTTCGGCCAGCACAGTGGGCAGATCGATATTGTGGGCAGTGGTCATCGCGTCGATTCCTTTGCTCGAGTGACTTTGGACGGTCTCTCGAAGAATCACGCGATGACCTTCAATCACTCGGCTACGACACGCCGGTACCGCTGATCAGGTCCGACTCGTACACCACCTTGATGGACGCAACCCCGCGGGCAGACACCTCCAACAAGAGTTGTCCCAGCAAGAACGTCGTGTAGGCGCGATAGGCCGCCACGGCTGCGACGTCATCGAACCCATACGAAAGCAGGGTGTCGAGGAAGCTCTCCATCCAGCGCATGCTGCGCAGCGGCGGGCGCACCCACGGCGCCTCTGGCGCCTGCGTGGCGACCAGCGGAAAGACCTCGGGGTGCTGCAGCGCAATCTGACGCACCCCGTGGCCAAGGCGGATCAGATAGTCCTGCCAGCCGTCTTCCTGACGACGGGCTGCCAGCTGGTCGGCATACAAGCGGTCGACGATATGGTCGACAACGCCGGTCAGCAGATCCCCCCTGCTGTGCACGTACCGGTAGAGCGCCATCGCCTCCACACCGCACGCGGCGCCCAACCGGCGCATGGTCAGCTTCTCCAGCCCATGCTGGTCAATGAACGCGATCGCGGTGTCCAAGATGTACTCGCGGGTCAACGACGCCGGGTGGGCATCGCGCACCACATCAACGGGCGCTCCATCGGAGTCGCCCGAGGCCGCTGCGGAGACATCAGCGTCATTGAATCCCGACAACTCGCCCGACCTCCCAGCACTCATGAATAACGCTCCAACGCTAGCTGCAGAAGGCGACGAATTGGTGGAGCGTCACCGCGAGCAGTGTGCTTGTTTCAGAAAAGGGTTCGAAACACCGTCAGGGCGCGGCCGTCGACCGTGACGGTGGCCTCCGCCGCCAGCGGCGTTGCCTCGTCAGCCACGGTCGCCAGACCACCGGCGGTATCGAGCAGTAATTGCCACCTCGAACCGAATTGTTCTGCCGGCAGGGTGAACTCGATGGCTTCGTCGTGAGCGTTGAAACACAACACAAATGAGTCGTCGACGACCCGCTGCCCACGCTCATCCAAGTCTGGTATGCCGCGTCCGTTGAGGTAGACGGCGACGGACTTGCCGAAGGCGGTGTTCCAATCTTCGTCGGTCATCTCCGACCCGCTCGGGGTGAAGAAGGCGACGTCCGGCACGTCCTGCGAGCCCCGGGCTCGCACCGGCCGACCGGTGAAGAACCGGCGACGCCGGAAAACCGGGTGCGCTGTGCGGATTGCCGCGACGCCGGCGACGAACTCGATCAACTCGGTGTCGGCGGATTCCCAGTCGACCCAGGTGATTTCGTTGTCTTGGCAGTACCCGTTGTTGTTGCCGCCTTGGGTGCGCCCCAGTTCGTCTCCGTGACAAATCATGGGCACGCCCTGGCTCAGGAGGGTCGTGGCCAGAAAATTGCGCTGCTGGCGTCGACGCAGCATCTCGATGCCGGGATCATCGGTCCGCCCTTCCACACCACAATTCCAGGACCGGTTGTTCGATTCGCCGTCGGTGTTGTCGTCACCGTTGGCCTCGTTGTGTTTCTCGTTGTAGGAAACCAGGTCCCGCAGTGTGAAGCCGTCATGGGCGGTGACGAAATTGATCGAGGCGACCGGCCGGCGCGAGGTGTGCTCATACAGGTCCGCCGACCCCGTGAGGCGCGAGGCGAACTCGCCGAGCGTGGACTCCTCACCACGCCAGAAGTCACGCACGGCGTCGCGGTATTTGCCGTTCCATTCCGTCCACTGCGGCGGGAAGTTCCCGACCTGATAGCCGCCAGGTCCGACATCCCACGGTTCGGCGATCAACTTGACCTGGCTGATGACCGGATCCTGCTGGACCATCTCGAAGAATGTCGAGAGCCGGTCCACGTCGTAGAACTCGCGCGCCAGCGTCGACGCCAGATCGAAGCGGAAACCGTCGACGTGCATCTCGGTCACCCAGTACCGCAACGAATCCATGATCAGTTGCAGCGCGTGCGGATGACCGGCATTGAGACTGTTGCCCGTCCCCGTGTAGTCCATGTAGAACTTCTGCTCCCCGTCGACCAGCCGGTAGTAGGCGGCGTTGTCGATGCCCCGGAAGGACAGCGTCGGGCCCAGATGGTTGCCTTCCGCGGTGTGGTTGTAGACCACATCGAGGATCACTTCGATGTCCGCTTGGTGCAGGGCGCGGACCATGGCCTTGAACTCTTGGACCTGCCCGCCGGCGGTCACCCCGGAGGTGTATTTGGGATCCGGGGCGAAGAACCCGATCGTGTTGTATCCCCAGTAGTTCGACAACCCTCTGTCGATCAGTACGGAGTCGTTGGCGAAGTGGTGCACCGGCATCAACTCGACGGCAGTGACACCGAGGCTCTTCAAGTGGTCGATGATCGCGGGATGTGCGACGCCCGCGTACGTGCCGCGGTCGCGCTCTGGAACGTCGGGATGACGCTGCGTGAGCCCCTTCACGTGGGCCTCGTAGATCACCGAGTCTGCATACGCCCGCTGCGGAGGCCGGTCCGTCCCCCAGTCGAAGTACGGGTTGATCACCACCGACTTGGGCATGCCTGCGGCAGAGTCGTCGTCGTTGCGGCTGTCTTCGTCCCCGAAGTTGTATGCGAAAAGCGTTTGATTCCAAAGGAATGCACCGTCGATCGCCTTGGCGTAGGGATCGATGAGCAGCTTGTTCGGGCTGCAGCGCTGTCCGGCGGCCGGATCGTACGGTCCGTGGACCCGATAGCCGTAGCGCTGTCCGGGTACGACATCAGGGAGGAAGCCGTGCCAGATGAATCCGTCGACTTCCGGCAGCACCACCCGCGTTTCGGCGCCATCATCGTCGAACAGGCACAACTCGACGCGCTCTGCGGCCTCACTGAAGAGTGCGAAGTTGGTTCCGACGCCGTCATAGGTGGCTCCGAGCGGATATGCCTTGCCCGGCCACACCTCGGTGCGGCCGGGTCCGGCGTCCTTCGAACTGACGGACTCAGTCATGTGCTCTCCTCGAGCGAGAGGGCTTGAGTGAGAGGGATAGCCCGGATCAGCACTGCTCAATCATGGCCCCGGTTTGGTTTGACCGGGCATCGGCACGGGTACCTGTAAGCCGCCGGCTTTGACGAACACGTCAACGCCCTGAGCGAGGAGCGCAGCACATGATCGTCTTGGGCATTATCTTGCTTGTTCTGGGATACGCCTTGGGAGTACCGATTCTGGAGACCATCGGTGGAATCCTGGTGGTGATCGGTGCCGTCCTGTGGATCTTGGGCGCCGTTGGGCGGCCGGTCGCAGGACGCAAGGTGTGGTTCTAGCCGGGCCGTAACCAGGCCCCCCACACCGCGGGCGCTGTGGTGACGCATGCCGACCCCGACGCCATGGGCCAGCCCACCGGCGAGGCGAAAGACGTTGAGAAGACGGATAATGCCGGCCAGACGGCTCACCACGACATGGTGGCGCAGCCACACGGCACAGATGAGGAACCGATCGCCGCCGCCGAAGCCGTGGCCGCGGAGATGAAGACCGACACGAGTCCCCACGGAGAACCGGGACGCCGGTTTGATCGGCATGCCCCCTTCTTCATCGGGATGACGGCCGCAGCCGGCGTCGCCGTGACGTACGCCGCCGTGCACATGCTGGTCGCGGCACAGTCGGTGCTTGTCCTGATCGGGGTGGCGTTCTTCCTGGCGCTGGGCTTGGAACCCGCCGTCTCGTGGTTCGTCAACCACCACTTACCGCGCTGGCTCGCCACCACAACCGTTTTCATCATCTTTCTCGCCTTGCTGGCTGCCTTCGTGGCGGCCGCCATTCCTCCGCTCTCGCAGCAAGCCACGCAACTGATCCACCAGGCGCCGCACTACATACAACAAGCCCAGAGTCACTCGTCGACGATCGGTAAACTCAACGACCGCTTCCATATTCAGCAGCGGATCACCGACACGGTGAACGGATCGGGCGGCTCGATACTCAACGAGATCGTCACCGCCAGCTCGGCGGCGTTCGCCGCCTTGGCCGACGTGCTCATCGTCATCGTCCTCACCGTCTACTTCCTGATCGACTTTCCCCGCATCCGCGCGACGCTGTATCGCCTTGTCCCCCAGACCCGTCGGCCGCGGGCGATTCTCATCGGGGATGAGATGTTCGCCAAGGTCGGTGCCTACGTGCTGGGCAACGTGGCGATATCGGCGATCGCCGCAGTGGCCACGGCGGTGTGGTTGACCGCCTTCGGTGTGCCGTATCCGCTGCTGCTCGGCATCTTCGTCGGGCTCTTCGATCTGGTGCCGGTCGTGGGCTCGACGATCGCCGGTGTGGTGGTGGCGGCGGTGGCGCTGACGGTGTCGCTACCCGTATGTATCTCTACGGCAGTGTTTTTCGTGGTCTTCCGGGCACTCGAAGACTATCTGCTGGTCCCCCGCATCATCGGACACGCGGTCCAAGTGCCCGCGTTGGTCACCGTGGTGGCGGTTCTCGTCGGAGGCGCGTTGCTCGGCATCGTCGGGGCACTGGTGGCCATCCCCATTGCCGCCGCAGTGCAGTTGATCGCGCACGAGGTGCTGTTCCCGCGTCTCGACGACACCTGAGGACCAGACCACTGTGCCGACCGCGTCGAACCCGCAGTCGTGTCCGGCAGCTCACAGCACTGCCGCGTTTGATAGCCGGCCAGGACGGAAATGCTGAGAGCAGGGCGTGGCACACAGAGGCCGCTCCTGAGGCAATCGGTCCATCCATGAGTAGCGGAAAGGCAGATATGACCGAGAACAAGAAGACCGGACCCGAGGAAGCCGTGCGTGGCGTGGTGGAAGGTGTGAAGGGTAAAGCGAAGGAAGTCCTCGGCGCCGTGACAGGTCGCGACGATGTGGTGCGCGAGGGTCAGGCCCAGCAGGACAAGGCCGATGCGCAACGCGACGCCGCGAAGAAGGAAGCGCAGGCAGACGCAGCCCGCGCCGGCGCCGAAGTCGCCGAGAAGCGACAGCAGGCTGAACAGCGGCGCTGACCGACTACCGACGAGAGGCCCAGCCCGGTTTCACGCCGGCTGGGTCTCTCGCGCGTCGCACCCTCGATGCAGGTGACACCATCGCAATGAATAGCCTTGGGCCTCAACGCAACCGGGCCCGAGCACGGTAGGCCGACCTCGCCCAGCGCCGGCGGGGGCGTCAGTCGACGAGCTTGGTCAAGCAGTACACCCGCTGCGGAGATGTGAACACCATCGCCTTCGCCGCAGTGACACAGGCCGTTTCGTCGACGCTGCCATCGAGGCGCTGGGCCACTTTGAACACCCCTGTGTGAGAGTTCGCGATTGCCGGCGCCTGCGCGCACTCAATGGTCCTGATGCTCTTGCCGGTGAGATCCAGTGCGTAGCAGGCCCCCTCATGCAGGTTCAGCGCAAAGCACAAGGTCGCCGCCTTGGGGTCATCCTGATTGCTGGTGGCGAAAAAGTACGGGCCGTCCTGCGGCGGCTTTCCATCCGGACACAGACCCTTCGACGTCTCACCCGCCAATTCGTAGACAGCATCGGCCGATTCGCAGTTGGTCGAGGTGAAATGGAACTTCTCGTAGTCGGCGGCGGTGATGCACTGCCCCGATTTCAGGCCGCCGCCGAAAGCGGTGGGGCCGTGAAGTCCTTTGCGGACGACATTGGAGATCCCACCGACCAGGGCCAGCAACATCACCACACCCACAATCCACATCCACGGCTTGAGCCCCGACTTGCGCGGTGGCGGCGGAAATCCGGGAAACGGGTTCGTGGCACCGTAGTTCGGCTGGGGCGGGCCGGCCCAGGGCTGCGAGGGCGGTGCCGGCCAGCCGGGCTGCGGCTGCCATGCCGGGGATGGGTTCGGTTGTCCCGGTGGGCCCACCGGCGGTGGGTGCTGCGGGTCGCCCCACGGACCTGGCTGCTGTGGTGGCTGTGTCACGGACGGTCAGTTCGGCGCCGACGTGCACAAGATGCCGTGAGCCGCTTTCGCGAGCGCACCGGTGGGCCCCGCGTCGGCCCCGTACTGTCCAGCCAGCGCGCCGATGACGTCGGGCCGCGACTGCCCGCTGAACGCCATCTGACAAGCCTGCAGCCCGGCCTGCATCACCGCGTCATCATCACCGGGGAAGCCCGCATTGCGGGCCTGGTTGATGAACCGCTGCTGTTCCGGCGTAAACGGCATCGGCCACGCCGACGCGGGACCAGCCGCGGCCACGGACAGTGCGGCGGCCGCGGCAACAGCGCCGGCAGCCAGGCGAATGTGTGCGAACATCTCTCCCCCAAGTTTCCGGTCCCACACAGCGCGGGGCCCAACATGATGAGCCTAATGGCCCGTGCGGGCTTCGCGGACCCATATTTCTACTCGAAGGCTCGACACCTACCGGCCGGGCGGCATCGCGGTCAGGAACCACATATCGCGCGAAAAGACTTGTGACAGTCGACTATCGGAGCGGAAGTCCAAGTCCGCGATCGCGCGCCGGGCGCATACCGAAGATTCGCCGATCAGTTTCTTCGATCGGTACATCGTTGATGCTGGCCTCGCGACGTTCCATCAAGCCGTCCGCATCGAACTGCCACAGTTCGTTACCGTGGCTGCGCCACCACTGGCCGGCGGCGTCGTGCCATTCGTACTGGAACTGGACGGCGATGCGGTTCTCGTCGAACCCCCACAGCGTCTTGCGCAGGGCGTAGTCGCGCTCGCGCTCCCACTTGGCGGTCAGGAACTCGACGATTTCCGCACGGCCGGCGACGAACGTCTCACGGTTACGCCAGGCCGAGTCCGGCGTGTACGCCAGGGCGACGCGCTGCGGATCTCGCGTGTTCCAAGCATCCTCGGCCGCTTGCACCTTCTGGAGTGCGGTTTCCTTGGTGAAGGGCGGGACAGGTGGACGTAGTTCGCTCATGATTCCTTCTTCCAGCTATCGAGAACGTACGTTCTCTACTCGACTCGACTATCGTAGGGAACGGTCGTTCTCAACGTCAAGGAGAGATTCCGATGCCTGCGCCGATCAGCGATGAACAGAAAACCCGTGATCGGGAGGCGCTGCTTGATGCCGCCGAATCGCTCTTCTATGAGCGCGGCATCCAAGCCGTCGGCATGGACGACATCCGCGCTGCCGCCGGGATCGCGTTGAAACGAATCTATGGACTCTTCGCAACCAAGGAAGAACTCATCGTCGCGGTGCTGCAACGCCGCGACCGCCGCTGGCGCGGCAGCCTCACCAACTACGTGGAACAGCGCGAAGACCCGAGAGAACGAGTACTGGCGATCTTCGACTGGCTTGAGCAATGGTTCGCCGAGCCCGATTTCCGTGGCTGCGCCTGGATCAACGCCTATGGCGAACTCGGCGCTACCTCTCCCGCGATTCTGGCCGAGGTTCGTAGCCACAAGCGGGCATTCCATGAACAGATTGCGGCATGGGTCGCGACTGCTACCGACGCACCGGCCGAACCGGTGTGCCTCTTGGCCGAAGGCGCGATCGTGACCGCTGCCATCACCGGAGATACCAAGGCGGCGCGTCGCGCACGGGAAGCGAGCAAATCGCTCATGCGCTGACGGCCGGCCATTTCCGTCAGAACGGTCGGCTATTCGCCTGCCATTTGGCCGATTCCGGTCGCGGGCCGAAGCGCTCGACGTAGCGGTCGTGCATCTGCGCCTGCTTCTGCCGCAGGACCTGGTCGATCAGGTTGGGGTCGAGTCCGTGCTGGCTCAGTCGGTAGCGACGCCAGACCTTGTTGAGCACGAACGCCATCACGAGAGCCCAGAAGTAGATCGGCAGCGTCATTTCGGAGTGCACATACACCGATGCCGGCAGCAGCCACAGCGGAGCCAGCACAAAAATCGGCGGGATCGCGTAGCGGATCATGTGCCGGCGCACGGCCCCCTCGCCGGTCAGGTCCTCACGAACCCAATCCTGCAGGTGGTCCGGTAAGCGGCGTCCGTAGGCATAGGTGATGCGCTGCCAGAACGTCGGATTGTCGGCGGCCATGACGACTCCTTTGACTGATCAGATCGACGAGCACCATGCGATTAGTACCCTAATAGTTAGGACACTATCATTTTGCCAACTATTCCACCCGTGCCGGAAGAAGCTGATGAGCACTGGAGATAGGTGCATCACGCCACCCAAGACGGCCTCCAACAGACAAGGAGGGCACAAACCGTTAGTGCCCTAATCGGTAATAAACTGAGCAGCATGTCCGCTGTCTCCGAAGACGTCGACCCGTTGGCCCTGGAACGACAGGTCTGCTTCGCGCTGGCCATCACCAACCGGGCAGTACTTGCCATCTACCGGCCACTACTCGAACCGCTCGGGCTGACACATCCGCAGTACCTGGTCCTGCTGGCGTTGTGGGACAACGCCAAATCCAAGCAGGACCCGTTGACCGTCAAGCAGATCGCGGCGCTGCTGCAGATGGATTCGGCCACCGTGTCACCGATGCTCAAACGCCTCGAGACCCTTGAGCTGATCCGCCGCGCACGTAGCGCCACCGACGAACGCACCACCCACATCACGCTGACGCCGAAGGGCGTCGCCCTGCGTCGCCGTGCCCTGAAAATTCCACCGGCAGTTGTCGAGCAACTCGGCGTGGACCTCGACGAGTTGGAACGCCTTCACTCGGTGCTCAGCAGAATCAACGCAGCTGCGGTCGCCGCCGGCACGCTGACAACACAATCCGGGTAGACGCCCCGCACAGATTCTCGGGGCGGTGACAACCGTTTTGCGTGATCGACCAGAAACCGGGCACCGGGTGGATATCGTTTCTTGGCGGCAGCGAGGGGGTTGGGATGCGTGCACACAGGACGCCTACCGCGACGGACCGACAGCCGACCATGCACCCGTGATGGCCGCTTTCGTCAATCTCTGAACCTCGGCTCGGCCCCAAGGGAGGAGCGCAGGATGTCCAAGCGAGTTGTGGTGTGCTGCGACGGTACTTGGAACACCCCCGACCAGCTCAGCGGCGGCACATCCACAGCAACCAATGTCACCAAACTCGCGTTGGCGATCGCGCCCAGCGACCCGGACGGCTGCGAACAACGCATCTTCTACCACCGCGGTGTCGGGACCAGCCGCTTCGAACGCATCCGCGGCGGCGCCTTCGGCTTTGGGCTGGCCCGCAATGTCCGCGATACCTACCGCTTCCTCGTGGAGAACTACGACCCTGGCGACGAACTGTTCTTCTTCGGCTTCAGCCGCGGTGCGTTCACCGCACGCAGCGCTGCCGGGTTTGTGCGCAACTGCGGGATCCTGCGGCGAGAGTACGAGGACAAGATCGACGAGGCCTACGGGTTTTACCGCAGACGCAGCAGCACCAGCCATCCGCGCAGCATCGAGGCGACCCTCTTCAGGAGCTCCTACTCGCACGAACCGTCCATCCGCTTCATCGGCGTCTGGGACACCGTCGGCGCACTCGGCATCCCGCTGAACGGGCTGCGCCTGGTCAACCTGTTCAACCGGCGCTGGCAGTTCCACGACACCGCGTTGAGCACCAAGGTCGACGCCGCATTCCAGGCGCTGGCAATCGATGAGGAACGCGGACCCTTCCGGCCCGCCATCTGGCAGCAGGCACCGGATGCGCCGCCCACCCAACGTGTCGAGCAAGTGTGGTTCGCCGGCGTCCACTGTGACATCGGCGGCGGCTACAACCCGCCCGGCCTCAGCGACATCACGCTGCCATGGATGGTGCAGCGCGCGCAGGAATACGGCCTATTCTTCGACCCCGACGCGTTCAGCTATCGGGAGTCCGCCGGCGTCCCGCCACCGGACCCGACCGCCACCATGGCCGTCCGCACCTCGGTGCACCCGAACCCGCTGCAGCCACCAGAAAACTCACGTACCCGCTTCTATCGGCTGATCCCGCCATACATCCGCCCGATCGGCACCACTGACCCCGCTCGCGAATCCATCGCCTCCACTGCCATCGAACTTCATGAGCGCAAGCCGGTCTACGCACCGGAGAACCTTGTCTCCTACCTCAGCGGGCCACACAACGCGGAAAAGATCGACGTGCCGACGGGGTAGCGCGATACCGCTCAGCCGAGCAACGCGTGCTTACCGACTGACCTCGAATCACCTTGGTAGTGCAGCGATTACGGCCCATCGGAAGTCGCCGGAAAAGGCCCTTGACTAACTGAGCCCAGAGGACTGGACGGCCGGCTGGGCCGGCTTCGCGGTTCCCCCGAGCCGGCTCACCACGTAGTCGGCGGCGCGGTCAGTCAGCCCGCGCTCCGGGTACGCACCATGGGCGGCCTGATCGCTGCCGGTCGGCGAGCACACCGGATCCTCGGGGATGCACACGTCGTCGGTCTTGCCGATGTAGCGCGGGCCCACGGTAATAGGCGGCGCACCCGTAAAGATCATCTGCAGGAAACCGCTGGACGGTTTCCCGAACAGGACGACGGAAGCCACATGGTCGGCCGTCGACGCCGGCATCGGCCCGGTCAGGCCCGGCGGCAAAGTGAAGCCCTGCGGCACGCTGTCCTCGGTGATGTACGCCGCGACCGCTGCGCCCTGCGAGTAGCCGCCGAGCACGACCTTGGTGTTCGGGCAGGAGTTCGCGGTGGCCATGACCTTGTTTCTCGCGTCGATCACGCCGTCGGCGGCGGTCGCGAAATCAAGGGACGCAGGATAATCGACGGCGTAAACGTCCACCGACTTTCCCGGCGTCTTGGCGCGGAGCGAGTCCACGAATGCCTGCCCGACGCCACCGACACCTGCGGGCTCGAAAGTGCCTCGGGCAAACACCACCTGCACATCGGGACAAGCCTCTGCGGCGCCAGGCGCGGCAGAGGCTACGCCCCCTGCCGTGACCGACACCGCCGCGACGACAGTCATCAACAATCGATCTTTACGAATCATCTGGATGCAGCCCCCAACTCGACAACAAAGCGGCAGCGGCGATGCCCCCGCGGTCACCCAATCCATGTCTACCCCATCTGGATCAGTCAAAACGTCCACCGTCCGGTGATCCACACCACGTGACCAACCCTCGAAGCGGAACTCACTGCGCCTGGATGGGAACTCTGCCCTGGCCGCATTTTGTGGATGCGGTGCAGGATCGGGTGCGAGCACGGCACCGGGCCCTGCGGCCATGGACACTCGAACCATGCGCGGCACCGAACCTCTGCTGACTCCGATGCTCATCATCGTTTGCCTGGTGATGGCCCTCGCGGCGGCCGCGGTGAACCGCCTGGTGCTCAACGGATCAGTGTGGACGGCGCCGAGCGCCGCCGTGCGTGCGGCACTTCAGCTCGCGGCGGTGTCGACGGTGCTCGCGGTCGCCCTGCAGCGGGTGTGGTCGTCGATGCTGGTTCTTGTGGTGATGTTCATCGTCGCCTCGATTACTGCCGCTCGTCGCAGTCAGGCACGTCACGGTGCCGGGTGGCTGCCCGTTGCCCTGGCCGCCGGCATGGTCATGGTGATTCCGCTACTGACGCTCAGCGGTGTCGTACCTTTCACCGGTGTCGCCGTGGTGCCGGTGTTCGGCATCGTGCTGGGCGGAACGATGACCGCTTCAGCGGTGGCGGCGCGGCGTGCGCTCGATGCGCTCAGCCAGCGCGCCGGCGAGCTTGAGGCGGCTCTTGGTCTTGGTCTGTCGGAACGCTTCTCGCGGATGTTGATCATCGAGCGGCCGCTGTCTGACGCCCTCCTGCCCAATCTCGATCAAGCCCGGACCGCCGGACTTGTCACCCTTCCAGGGGCATTCGTCGGCGTACTGCTGGCCACCGGCTCGGCCGCACAGGCGGCGGCGGTCCAAGTCCTGGTCCTCGTCTCGCTCCTGCTCGCGCAGGTCTGCGGCGTTGCGGTCGTCGGGGAACTCGTGGCTCGGGGCAAGATCACGCGGCCGAACGACGCAATCGCACCGCCGAGCGACGCCAACCCCATCTTCGCTTTTGCGCGGAGGCTCGGGTTGGCCCCAACAGCCAGGTGACCGCGACGCCCAAGAACGGGACCATAGTCAGGCGGAAGGCTGCAAAACTCCGTGTCGCATCGTGCAGGACCACCCGTTGGCTGGATCCTTACGACGCGAGGCAGAACAGCCACTGTTCACGCGGGCGCCCAATAGGTCAGTGTTAGATGCCGATGGACATACACCGCGTTGCAGTCTTAGCCCTCGACGGCGTCAAGGCGCTCGACTTGGCGATTCCGATGGACGTCTTCACGGTTGACCCTGATGTGCCCTATGAGTTGAAAGTCTGTGGCGTGTCCGATCGAGTCAGGACTGCCTCAGGCCTGACCTTGGCGTTGGACCACGGACTCGACGTAGTCCGCGACGCGGATACGGTGATCGTGCCGGGATATCAACCGACAGGTCAGCCTGTACCTCACACAGTCATTGAGTCGCTCGCAACCAATCTGGCGCGGGGCGCCCGAGTGGCGTCGATCTGCACGGGCGCGTTTGCTTTGGCGGCTGCCGGCATTCTTGACGGTCAACGAGCCACCACCCATTGGCAGCACATCGACGAACTCGCGGCACAGTTTCCATCAGTACACATCGACCGAGACGTGCTCTACGTCGACAACGGGAATGTCCTCACCTCCGCCGGGATGTGCTGCGGGATAGACATGTGCCTCCACATCGTGATGCGAGACCTTGGCGCCGCCACCGCGAATCGGGTCGCCCGGGCATTGGTCGCCCCACCTCATCGCGACGGGGGGCAAGCACAATACGTTCCCGCTGCGGTAGCAGTGGCAGGCGACACCTCCTTGGCGGCTACCCGGGCATGGGCTTTGGCTCACGTTGCCGAGCCAATCACTGTTTCAGAGATGGCCAAGCACGCCGGCATGTCGATGAGGAACTTCATGCGTCGCTTCACCGAAGAATCCGGAACGACTCCATTGCAGTGGCTGGTGAACGCGCGCATTACTTCTGCGCGCGAACTGCTTGAAACAACGAACTACTCGATCGATCGCGTGGCCCGGGACTCGGGGCTGGGGACAGCCGCCAACCTTCGTCTGCATTTTCGTAGAAGCCTGGCCACAACTCCGACTGCCTATCGCCAAACGTTCTTGTGCGATTACGACACTGCGACGGCGGTCTGACCGGTCGAATAATACGATCCGATCCAAACCCCCTGCGGTAGTTGCGCAATGACATTGACTCCGCCTATCAATGTGTATTCCGCGCCAAAGCACGACGATCGCCACCGGTAACCGCGCCGGCCGCTGGTCAACGTTGGCACGCACACCATTCGATGGCCCCTGACCACACCGCCCAGTCTTGCGCGTGGAGAAATACCAGTGCGCCTGAGACCAAGACGTGTTCGCCATCACATTCGTAGGTTCGAACCACGCCACGCTTCATTCCGAGCGCCACATCTCCAGAAAGAACCCCGCCATGGTCGACCGCCCGTCACTCAGTTCTGTCCAGGTAGCCATCACTGTCGATGATTTCGTGTTGTGGGACGGAACTCCTCTTCCCGAGGGGCACACCTCGCTGGACGTGACCCGCGCCGTCGCGCAGGCACTGACACAGGCGGGCCAGACCGGCGTCTACGGTTTCGCCCACACCTACAGCATCGCCAAAGACGCAGCCAGCCTGGCGTGTTGGGACACCTGGCTGGAGGCCGGCCACCATCTCGGCAATCACACACACCAACACGCCCCACTGCGCTGGATGAGCGCTGACGACTTCTGCCGCGATGTCGACCAGGCCGAGCAGCTCATCGGTCGGTACATCGACATGGCTCCGGAACGCTACTTCCGGTACCCGATGGACATGTCCTCAGGGTCTGAAGGAAAGCGAGGACACGTCGAGGACTATTTGCGCGACAACGGATATCGCAACGCGCCCATCACATGTTGGTTCGGCGACTTCGTCTATATCGTGCCCTATCAGCGGTCCCTTATCACCGGCGACGTGCAGGCACAGATCCGCCTTGAAGACCTGCACGTCCAGGGCGCGATAGAGGGTCTGGAGAAACACGCCGTGTCTGCACGAGCCATGTTCGGCACCGATATTCCGCACATCTGGATGGTGCACGGCACACCGCTGGCGGCGCGCACCATTGGACGCATCATCGAGGCGTACAAAGCGCGCGGGGTGGAGTTCATCAGTCTCGAAAAGGCCATGCAACATCCGGCGAACTTCGGCATGCCACCCGTCCACGACGGCTTCAGCAACCATCTGCAGCGGTACGCCATGGCCGCCGGAATCACCAAACCCGATCTCTCCGAGGAACTTTTCGGAGAAATCCTGTTCAAATGCCCGGTCAACGGCATGGACACCCTCCGGTACTACGACGAGAAAGTCCTCAAGCCCATCGCCGAACGAGTCGGGTCGCCCTATCTCTGGGACTGGACGTGAACCGGCACAACACCAAGTCACCAACAGCCAGAACCTAAGAAAGCGAGCCGAACTCGTGCTCAACCTGTCCGTCATGCTTGCCGACAGCGCCCGCAACCAGCCCACCACCACCGCGGTCATCGAAGGGCAACGCCAGATGACCTATCACGAGATCAACGCCGCCGCGAATCAGGTTGCAGCACTGTTGATTCAGCGAGGTATCGCCGTTGGCGACCGAGTAGCCATGAGTGTCCCCAACATCCTCGAATTCCCCATCGTCTACTACGGGATCCTCAAAGCGGGAGCAGTCGCGGTCCCGCTGAACACCATGCTCAAACGCGCCGAAGTCAACTACCACCTCACCGATTCAGGCGCCCGCGCCTATTTCTTCGCCGGCGAATTCCTGCCCGACGACGCCTGGGGTGCGTTCGAAGACGTCCCCACCTGCGAACATCCGATTGCCATCACCGATCTCCCCGAAGTTCTGAGCGGCTACTCCGACCAGGAGGTGCTGGTCCCGACCGAAGCGACCGACACTGCGGTCGTCCTTTACACCAGCGGCACCACAGGCAGGCCCAAGGGCGCCGAACTGTCGCACGCCAACCTCGTGACCAATTCACTGGCCTGCCACCGGTTATTCGGCACACTCGACGAAGTGCAATTGGTGACATTGCCGCTGTTTCACTCTTTCGCACAAACCGTACAGATGAATGCCGGTTTCAGTCAGTGCGGAACGCTGGTGCTGCTACCGCGATTCGACGCCCGTGTTGCATTGAATCTTGTCCGTGACCATGCGGTGACGGTATTTGCCGGTGTGCCCACGATGTACTGGGCTCTTCTGGGCGAAGCCGCTCACCGCGATGACATCGCCGAACTCGGCCGCCAGTTGAAGGTCGCGATGTCAGGTGGCGCCGCACTTCCAGTCGAACTGCTAAGGCGATTCGAAACAGTCTTCGGGGTGGGAATCCGTGAGGGGTACGGCCTGTCTGAGACCAGTCCCGTCGTGGCCTTCAATCGCCTGGACCGGCCGAGCCGGCCCGGTTCCATCGGGATGCCCGTGTGGGGTGTCGAGCTCGGCCTGCGCGGTGCCGACGGCCGTCCCGTGGGTCCCGGCGAACGCGGTGAATTGGTGGTTCGCGGACACAATGTCATGAAGGGCTACCTCGGTCGTCCCGCGGCAAGCGCTGAAGTTCTCGATGCAGATGGCTGGTTCCGTACCGGAGATATCGCCATGCGCGACGAGGACGGGTTCTACTACATCGTCGATCGCGCCAAAGATCTGATCGTCCGCGGTGGCTTCAATGTCTACCCCCGCGAGGTCGAAGAGATCCTCATGACCAATCCCGCTGTCAGCCTTGCCGCGGTGGTAGGCATTGCGGACGAACGTGTCGGTGAGGAGATCAAAGCGTTCATCATCGTGCGGCCAGGGGCCGCGCTTACCGAACAAGACGTGCTCACGTGGTGCCGGAATCGCCTGGCGGTATACAAATGCCCCCGCGCAGTGCAATTTTGCGACCAACTCCCCCTTAACGCCACAGGGAAAGTCCTCAAGCAGGAACTACGCGGCAGCCTCAAATCCGCGACCACGTAGCCGAATCGTCCGCAGCAGCTGCGCCGCAGCACATCCCTGGACGCGGCAGTTCTCCTGCCCTGCGCGGCAGTTCCGATTGCGCCCGTCCGACCCATCGGGCACTCGCCGCGTCGAGCGTCAGAGGGTGCGTCCGAGACCTGGCGGTTTCGATGGCCCAGACCCACAACACGGAGTACACACCATGACATATCCACCGCATACGGCCGATTCCGAACAACACCCCAACACTGGTGGCCACGGCACCACTGACCCGGAAAACGTTATTGCGCCGGAACGCATCTGGGCGCGGCGGGTCAGATGTCCCGCACGGCGGGCCGCCAGGATCGTTGCACGGTCGCGCCGAGCCGGCGCCAATTATCGACGGGATCGGACGGAGACCGCCCGAGTGAGCACGCGCACTCGCCTGCTCGGGTTGGCTGTCGCGGTTCTCGTGTCGGTGATCGGCAGTCCTGCCATACCCACGGCGCACGCCGACGAGAGTGCATATCTGCAGTTCTACACACCCCCGAAGCCGCTTCCCCCTGGCCAACCCGGTGATCTCATCCGCACCGAGCCGTCACGACTGGTGCTCGAACCCTCCGGTCAACTCGGTGCGTTCGTTGGCACTGGAACGCGGATCATGTACCGCAGCACCGACGCTCAAGGTCAGCCCGTCGCAGTGACCGGCACCTACATCGAGCCGGACGCGCCCTGGCCGGGGAGCGGGCCACGGCCCCTTCTGGCGTACGCGGTGATGGGTTTTGGGATGGGCGAGCAATGTGCCCCATCGCGCGTGTTCAACCAGGGCATCCACGCCTCGCTGGACACCGGTTTCGATGTCATGTTCAACTTGGAGGAAGGATGGGTGGCGACCCTGCTTGCCCGAGGCTTCGCCATCGTCATCACCGACGGTGTCGGAATGGGCATCCACGACTCGGCGTCACCGCAGTTCCTCAACCGTAACGCCGGCGGAGCTGCACTCATCGACGCCGCACGCGCCGCGATGAAACTTCCCGGCACATCCCTGGATCCCCATGGCCCGGTTGCCTTTTGGGGGTGGCTCGCCGGCGGGCACGCAGCACTGTCCGCGGCCGAACGAGCGGCCAGCTACAGCCCCGAGCTGCACGTTGTCGGCACCTACGCTGCCGCAGCACCCACGGAGATCGCACCAGTGCTCCCCGCCATGGACGGCAACTTCCTAGCCGGTCTCCTCGGCTACGTCCTGCGCGGCATCATGGCGTCTTATCCCGCAACCGAGCAGCCCATCTGGGACTCGCTCACGCCGCGCGGTGTGGAGATGCTTTCCAACACCGGTCGCCAATGCCTCCTGCAGACCGGAGTGGACTACATGTTCCGGCATATTCAGTTCTGGTTCAAAGGGGACGTCTTCGCGACCGCCGCCGCCGAACCCTTCAAATCGCTCCTGTGGGCTCAACGGTTGGGCAACGTAAAACCCACCGGCCCTGTGTATTTGACTCATAACCGCTGGGACCCCTTCGATCCTTACAGCGCGGTAGAACACACCGCGGGTGACTGGTGTGCGATGGGAGCCGACGTGACCCTATGGACAAACGAACAACCCCCATTGTTCAACAAACTGGACATCAATTCGATGCTGCCGATCTTCGTCGACGGCGAACGCAGCATGGCCTGGATCGCCGACCGGTTCAACGGCGTCCCTACCGCGCCTACGTGCGGCCAGGCTCCGCCGCCGGCCTGATCCAGACGGGCGCACGCCGCAGCGCTCGTAACAAGCCTCCGTGCGCCTGGCGAAAGGTAAACTGCGCAAAAAGCCTAGACGTGTCCCAGGTCACATTTCTAGATTGAGGATCGATGCTGCGAGGCACGCCGGCCAGCACCAGGCCGCAGGTCTCGAACCGCAAGGACAAAGGAAGCGACGTTCCACCGTGAACTACTCCGTGCACACGTTGAGCACCCAGGACATGGGCGCTCAGGAGCGTAGCGACTGGTGGCGAGACCGAGTATCAGAAATCCATTGTCCGATGTCGTTCGCCCTGGCCGATGACTACTGCGGACGGATTGAATACCAGCAGTCAGATCGCTACCGATTGGTGCGTTGGTGGGGCGACGCCGAAACGCTAACCCGGGACTCAACCCAGATACGTCGATCTCCGCACGAATCGTACGAGTTGCTCGTCCCGGTTCATGGGCACTTGCAACTCACACAAGGCGACCGCGAGATCGTCGCCGTTCCACACACGATGACCCTCACCTCGCTCGATGCCGCCATGGATATGCGGCACGGCGACAACGTCTCGGCTGTCGCGCTGGTGATTCCACGAGAACACCTCGATTCACGGCTCGCGCGGCCGACCAACAATCGCCCCGCATCCCTCGATGGGAGGCGCGGGCTGGGGCGCATCGTCGTTGATCAGCTACGCACGGTCCGCGGAGAGCGCGACCAGCTTGACGGTTTCGCGTTCGAGGCCGTCATGGACCGGATCGTCGACCTCATCGCCATCGCCTACAACGATCTCACTGCACCACCGGAGAACGGGCCCGGCGACGCACTGGTGGAATCGATCCGCCGCTACGTCCGCGGCAACGCTCACGATCCGGCACTGACCGGCTCAGGGATCGCTGCCGGCCTTGGCTGGTCACTGCGCCACATCCAGAATCAATTGCAACGCGTGGGCACGACGCCCTCGGATCTGATCCGCGAGGAACGGCTCGCGCTGGCACGCCTACGTCTCCAAGATCCCGGCTGGCGCACACAAAGCATCACTCAAATCGCGTACTCCTCCGGGTTCGGTGACCTGAGCACATTCAGCAACGCCTACCACCGCAGCTTCGGCGAACGACCATCAGACACCCGCACGCCTCGCTGACATGGGCTGTCGATATCCGTTAACTGCTGCGTGCACAACAACATACATGCGCGAGACCCCAAGACTAGGCACCAGAACGTCTCTTACCGTCGAAGAATGCAACGTGCCACTCATCCGCCAGCCGACCACGACACCCTGTTCTCTGTAAGCGGCCGAATAGCCGTCGTAACCGGAGGATCGCGGGGAATCGGCGCCATGATCGCCCGCGGACTCGTCACCGACGGCGCCGAGGTGATCATCACAAGCAGAAAAGTCGAACAATGCCGCGCCACAGCGAATCACATCAACAGCGAGGCAGAAGCTCACGGTAGCTCCGGCCGCTGCAGCTACATCAGCGCCGATCTATCGACGCCTACCGGAGTCGAACACCTCATCAACTCGGTCAAAGACCGCCACGAACACATCGACATCCTGGTCAACAACGCCGGAACCACGTGGGGAGCACCGCTGGAGGAATACCCGATCGCCGGTTGGAGCAAGGTTCTCAACACCAACCTCGTCTCCCCGTTCGGCATCATCGTCGGACTACTTCCGTTGCTTCGAAACGGTTCCCGCCCAGAGCATCCCGCCCGCATCATCAACATCGGCAGCGTCGACGGACTGGTGGCACCGCAGTGGGAGAACTACTCCTACAGCGCCAGCAAGGCAGGCCTGCACATGCTCACCCGCCATCTCGCCGGCCGTCTGGCACCCGACAGCATCACCGTCAACGCCATTGCTCCCGGCCCGTTCCTGACAGACATGCTCAGCCACGTCGCCGCAGACCCAGCACGCGAGGACGAACTGCTCAACACCGTTCCCCTCGGTCGCTACGGCCAACCCGACGACATCGTCGGCGCGGTCCGATTCCTCGCCTCAGCGGCCGGCGCATTCGTCACCGCAGCCGTGCTACCCGTCGACGGAGGATTCAGCGGCGCTACGCACTGAATCCCCCACCTCGACAACGAATATCACCACCCGTACCCCGACCAAACAGCACAGGAGCATCGGCATGCCCGAAGCCGTCATCGTTTCCACCGCACGAACCCCGATCGGCCGCGCAGGCAAAGGATCCCTCAGGGACCTGCGCGCCGACGACCTCGCCGCACACGCCGTGCTCGCCGCACTCGCCAAAGTTCCCGAACTCGATCCCCACCAGATCGATGACCTCATGCTCGGCGTAGGGCAACCTGCCGGTGAATCCGGAAACAACCTTGGACGAGCAGTAGCTGTTCTGGCCGGTCTCGACCTCGTCCCCGGCGTGACAGTCAATCGCTACTGTTCGAGCAGCCTGCAGACAACGCGTATGGCACTGCATGCCATCAGATCTGGCGAAGGCGACGTCTTCATCTCCGCCGGCGTAGAGACCGTCAGCCGGTACTTCAACGGTGCCGCGGATAATCCTGAAGGCCAAAACCCGGCCTTCGCCGATGCGCAGTGCCGCACCGCCGCGCGCGCACAAGACAACTCTGTCTGGACAGATCCACGCGCCGACGATCAGCTACCGGACATCTACATCGCGATGGGACAGACCGCGGAGAATGTGGCCAAATTCAAGAGAGTCAGCCGCGCTGACCAAGACGCACTCGCCGTGCGGAGTCAAAATCGCGCCGAAGCTGCCATCGCATACGGCTTCTGGGCCCGCGACATTGCCGCCGTGCCGCTACCCGGCGGCGGCTACGTCAGCGCCGACGACTGTCCCCGCACCGATGTCACCCTCGAGGCCGTCTCTGCCCTGCCGCCCGTGTTCCGGCGAGACGGCACGGTCACCGCCGGCAACAGCTGCCCTCTCAACGACGGGGCCGCCGCGCTCGTGGTGATGTCTGACGCCAAGGCAGCCGCCCTGGGCATCACCCCATTGGCTCGCATTGTCAGCACCGGCGTCAGCGGACTGTCACCAGAGATCATGGGTCTCGGACCCGTCGAAGCGAGCAAGCAAGCCCTGCAACGTGCCAACCTCAACATCGGCGACATCGACCTGGTCGAGATCAACGAGGCATTCGCCGCCCAAGTCATTGCATCCATGCGCGAACTCCGCATCGACGAAGACAAGGTCAACATCAACGGTGGTGCCATCGCGCTTGGACATCCATTCGGCATGACAGGTGCTCGGATCACCAGCACCTTGATCAATTCAATGGCGTTCCATGACAAACAATTTGGCCTGGAAACCATGTGCGTCGGCGGCGGCCAAGGCATGGCGATGATCCTCGAGCGCCTCTCGTAACAATCCCCGTGCGCAGAGTCGATCGGCCGTCAACACCAACACGGCTCAACGACTTCCCAATCCAGCCCAGTCTCACGCCTCCGCGGCGTCGTGGCGTCCGAAGACCCGACGCCCGCGAGCTGACTGGTCGCCGTGAGGGAGGCTGCGGCGCAACCAGATGACCAAACGCGTGAGGGCGCGCCAGCGACTGCTCCAGCGCACGAGCGGCGGAACAGTCACTGGCGCCACATCTCTCGTACTACCTGCCGCCGGAACCGATGATGGCTACGACTTCGATTTCGATGTGCATTTCAGGCAGGCCCAGAGCTTTGACTCCCAGCGCGGTCCACAAAGGCAGGTGTTCGCCGGCCCGCTTGCGGAACTGCTCAACGACGGCCGTCATGTGATCGCCACCAATCGCGTCGTCCTGCGACGGGACGTGATATGTGTGGACGTTCACGACGTCATGCCAGGTGGCACCTGCCGTTGCGAGGGTTCTCTCGACGTTGTCGAAGGCCTTCTCGATCTCTGCTTCCACAGACTCGACCGAGAAGGTCTGGTCCTCGTCCCAACCGCCCTGACCGGAGATCTCAACGCGATCACCGATCCGAAGAGCTTGGCTGTAGCTGTAGTTGGCACGGGCGATTTCCCCATAGCCTGGAGTATCGAAGAATTGGAGCTGGGGCATATGGGTGATCCTTTTCGTCGTCTGTTCTGTTTCTCGTACTTCCAAACCGCGCATCCCAGCTGAGATGACGGTCTATGGCGAGCAATAATGTTGCGTAGGAATGAGTTACCTTCTTCAGTTGCCCCAGCGCGACTCCTTGACAACGAGTTCCTCAACGTAGGTGATGCCCAATTCATTTCGTTCGCGCAGAATCTCGCCGGGTGATGTGTAGCGCGGAGCATTCTCAGGATCAGCGGCAGCGTGATCGGCGACCGCATCGATGATCGCGGTGACCATGTCGAAACGGGGGTACGCGGCATGGATGACAGCCCCGATTTCCGCGGACACTGCGGCCAGGTGTGTGTCGGGTAGGCCCAGCGTGCCGCCGAAGTCGATCGCCACGCCCTGGTATGTCAGAGAAGCGAGCGCGCCTCTCCGCTCGGCGATCGCGTAGGAGTTATGCAGCGCAATGGCTTCCCAGACGGCATCGACCTGAGCTGCTTGCACTCCCTGACCGCTGAGGAACTCGGCTGCACGGTCCGCGCCGTCGACCTCGAAGCGGGTGTTTCTCTTGGCGAGAGTCGACAGCCCGACATCGTGCAAGACACACGAGAGAAACAGCAGCTCTTCGTCGAAGTCTCGACCAGGAACAAGGCCGATGTGTGGCGCGAGCAGCCGGGCGAACAGAAAGCTCCGCACACTGTGGTTGGCTATGGCCGGCGACTCCGTGCGGAGCACCAAATCCAGGGCAGCCACTGTCAACGCAGTGCTCGGCAAGGTAACCAGATCCGGGTCAGTTTCGGACGAACTATGTTGCGATTGCGAAAGATTGGTCGATGTCACAGAACCACTGTGCAGGCGACGAACCTGCATCTGTGAGAGGCAGAACTGCCTATTGTCGCGAGATTTATGCCAGGTTCGGAGGCGCCCGATAGTCCTGTACCGTCGTGGCCTTAGGAGTTCGCGTCCGACCCGATATACGCGGGGGTCTGTGCCATCGCGTATTCGGCGAGAGCGGTGATGGTCAGGGCCGGGTTGACTCCGGGGTTCGCCGGCATTGCGGAGCCGTCGCAGATGAGCATGTTGCGATAGCCGAAAACACGTAGGTTCGCATCGATCACTCCCTCTGCACGGGTGGCGCCGATGACGGCACCACCGAGCAGGTGGGCGGTGGAGGGGATATTGCCGAGAGCCTCCAGCACGTTGCTCTGGGCAATGCCCCCGGTGTGCTCGGCCAGCCAGCGCGCGGCTTGGTTCCCTTTGTCTATGTAGGTCGGAGCAGGATTGTCGGCGTTCGCGGCAGTGGACAACCGATAGCCTCTCCCCCACCGGCGCTTTCGGGCGCGAAACGAGATTGCGTTGTCCCGCGATTGCATTACCAACAGCATCGCCATGCGCCGACTCCAGCCCAGCGGCCACAGCGTCGCCAGCCAGCGTCGCGGATGCCGCACGATGGCGGCAATCCATTTCAGGGGCCGGGTCACGCGGGTGCCGTCACCGACCAGCACGGTGTACAGCAGGCTGAGCATGTCGGCGTTCGGGCCATAGGTGAGTAATTCGATGTGGGTGTCGGCATCGACATGGACGCTGCTGCTGGCGGTGACATCACGCCAGCTTCCCTGATCGTCGGGCAGCAACACGGTCAGCACGGATTCGCTGTTGGTGCGCACCAATTCGCCGAGGCGGTCACTCAGGTATGGCAACGAGCCACGGTGTTTGCAGTTGGCGAGCAGTTCGTTGGTGCCCAAGGCCCCGCCGGCGAACACCACCCCGCGTGTCGTGTAGGTCTGTCGGCGGCCACCGGTTGGATGGACGGTGGTGACGTGGTAACCGTCGCTGCCGTTGGCGTTTCCTACCGGGGTCACGTCGATGGCCTGGTGCTCGGGCAGGATGTGCACGCCGTTGCGTTCGGCAAACCACAGGTAGTTCTGGGTCAACGAATTCACTGCCCCGACACGGCAGCCGACCATGCATGCACCGCAGCGGGTGCAGCCGGTGCGGTCGGGGCCGGCGCCGCCGAAGTAGGGATCGGGCACTGTTTTTCCCGGCTCTCCGAAGAACACCCCGGTGGGTGCGCGGCTGACGGTACCTTCGGTCCCGAAGTGCCGGCCCATTTCCCGAATCCATTGTTGGTGAACCGAATCGAACGGGACAGGAGCCGCGCCAAGCATTCCCTCTGCGGTATCGTAGTGCGGCCTGAGGCGCTGCTCCCAGTCGCCGAGGTCGCGCCATTGGGCGTCACCGAAGAACTCTTTCTTTGCGCGATAGAGGACGCCGCCGTAGACCAGACTGCCGCCGCCCACACCGCTTTGAGAGGGGAAGAAGATATGACGGAACATCGAGGTGCGCATGATGCCCAGCTTGCCCAGCCTCGGCGCCCACGTGTACTTGTCGGCTTGCCACGCCGACCTGGGCAGATCCTGCGGAGCGTAGCGGCGACCTCGCTCGAGCACCCCGACGCGAAACCCCTTCTCCGACAGTCGTAAAGCTGAAACGCTGCCACCAAAACCAGATCCGATCACCAGCCAGTCGTAGTCAAAAACCCCCTCACGGGTGGTCATCGTCGTCCCTCACCGTCACGACGACTTTTCCTGTGGCACGGCCGTTTTCGACATAGGCCAACGCCTCGAGCGTGGAGTCGAACGGATACACCCGATCGATGATGGGGTGGATGGCGCCCGCATCGACGAGGGCAGCCAGTTCTCGCAACTGATCCCCGTTTGCGGTCATGAACAGGAACGAGTAATGCACCGAGCGTCGTTTGGCCTTGCGCCGCACCGAGAAGCTCAGCGCCCGCATCGCTTGAACCAGCAGCCAGTTCGCCCCGAATTCGCGGGCAAAGGTGGGGTCGGGCGGTCCGGCGACCGAGATGACCTGTCCGCCGGGTTTGACGACCTGGAATGACTTGTCCAGGGTCTGGCCGCCCTGGGTGTCCAGAACGACGTCGTAGTCGCGCAGCTCGGCGGCGAAATCCTTTGTCTTGTAGTCGATCACAATGTCGGCGCCCAGTTCCTTCACCCATTCGACGTTCTTGGTGCTGGTGGTGGTCGCTACGGTGGCCCCCAAGTGTTTGGCCAGTTGGATGGCGATGGTGCCCAGGCCGCCGGAGCCGGCGTGGATGAGCACTTTCTGTCCTGGTCGCAATTGCGCCTTGTCGACCAGCGCCTGCCAAGCGGTCAGACTGACCAGTGGCAGCGCCGCGGCTTCGTTCATGTCGATGCTCTCCGGTTTTCTCGCGACATCGTTCTCGTTGACGGCCAGGTATTCGGCGAAGGTGCCGATGCGGTCCTGACCGGGTTTGGCGTAAACCGCGTCGCCAGGGGCAAATCGCCGCACCCGTGGGCCGGTCTTTACGACGATGCCCGCGAGATCGTTCCCGAGGACAAGCGGAAGTTTGTAGGGCAGAAGCGGTTTGAGCTCGCCGTTCCTGATCTTCAGGTCCAGCGGGTTGATGCTGGTGGCGTGTATCTGCACGAGCACGTCGTCGTCGCGCAGGTCGGGGACGGCACGATCGACGGCGCTGACCGTGTTTTTCTTGCCGTAGCGGGTGAGGACGAACGCTTTCATGGGGTGGCCTTCTCGATGCGGTGGTTGTTCGGCGCCGAGTGGAGGGCGCGTAAGGGGGCCTTGTCGATTTTGCCGACAGGGTTTTTGGGGATGCTCCCCAAGACGAGGATTTCGGTGGGACGTTTGTAGCCGGCGAGACTGCGCGCGCAGCGGGCCTGTAGTGCGTTGGGGTCGATGGTGGCTCGTGGGTGTGGGGCGACATAGGCGACCACTACTTCGCCCCATTTCTCATCGGGTGCCCCGATGACCGCGGCTTCCAGCACATTGGGGTCGCTGGACAGCACGTCTTCGATCTCTCGGGGATAGATGTTCTCACCGCCGCGGATGATCATGTCTTTGGAACGTCCAGCCAGGGTCAGATACCCGTCACTGTCGAGGTGACCGATGTCGCCGGTGTGCAGCCAGCCGTCAATGACAGTGGCGGCCGTGGCCTCGGGGCGCCCCAGGTAGCCGCGCATGACGTTGGGTCCGGCGATAATGACCTCGCCATCAGCGCCCGTGGGCACGTCGTCGCCGCTGGCGTCGACGATCCGAATCCGTTGGCCGGGGAACGGCTTGCCCACCGTGCCCGCGCGACGCGGACCGTCGATCGGGTTGATGGTGGAGGCGCAGGTGCCTTCGGAAAGTCCGTAGCCCTCGATGAGCGGGAACCCGCATCGGGATTCGAAGCGGCTCAACAACTCTGCCGGCGCCGGCGCCGCGCCGCAAATCGCAAACCGCACCGACGACGTGTCCGGAATGACGTTGTCCGGCAGGGCTGCCAGCATGGTGTAGATGGTGGGCACCGCGCTGAAATAGGTGGGCCGCTCGCGTTCGATCACCGCGAAGAAGGCGTGGGGCGCGAAGCGGTCGGCGATGATGACGCTGGCTCCAGCCATCAGTGGCGTGAGCACACTGACAACAATGCCGTTGACATGAAACAGCGGGAGGATCAGCAGGCATCGGTCGGTCGGCCCGATGAACAGGGCTTCGCGGCCCATCTGTGCCATTGCGTCGAGGTTGGCGTGGTCGAGCATCACGCCCTTGGGTGTGCCCGTGGTGCCACTGGTGTAGATCAGCAGCGCCAGCGCCGAGACATCTTCGTGTGGTGTCTGATCTGCCCCCACAGTCGCAGTGGCGAGCTCAGCGACGGCCAGGGTGGGTACCTCGGTGTTGGTGGTGATGTCGTCGTCCGTCACCAGAAGTCGTGTCGCGGAGTCGATGAGCTGGCGATTGACCTCATCGTCGGTGAGGCTCGGGTTGACTGGTGTAATCGCGGCGCCCAGCCGCCAGGCCGCGAACAGCAGCACCACGAACTCGACGCGGTTGCGTAACTGAACGGCCACCACGTCTCCGGCACCGATCCCCTTGTCACGCAATTGGTTTGCCGCAGCAATAACGCAGTCGTGCAACTGCGCATTCGTCAGTGTGTGGCGGGCGTCGGACACGGCGGGTCCGTGCGGATCGTGTTCGGCACGGCGGTCGGTCAGCGTGGATAGTTTCATCAGTGTCCTGCTTGTTCGGGGGCGGAGATCGTGAAAATGGTCAGCCTCGCGGGATCGACCAGCAGCGGCCGGCCGCCCAATGCATCGGCAGTCACGGCGCTACGTGTATCGGGTTCAGGTGACGAATCAGGAAGTCGGTCTGGTCGGTGACCAACTGCTCGAACGGTTCGCCGAGGTAGAACTCGAAATGGCCTGCACTGTAATGCTTGATCTCGCCACGGGGCGCTGACCGTGCATAGCGTTCAGTCTCCTCGGGCGGGGTAACCGTGTCGATATCGCTGATGCAGAACAGAATCGGAAAAGCGATCTTCTTCGCGACCCGTCCCGGCCGGTAGGCCATGATTGTCGGTGCCACGCGAGCAGCGACCTCGTTGCGGAACGTCGAATTCGCGGGTAGCAGTGCCTGATAGCCGGGCAGCGCATCCGGAGCGTTCATCAGGGCCAGAGTTCCCGGGGCTCCCGCCAACGGGATCATCGAAGGCTCCCGCCGGCTCACGATCGAGGCGTAATCACGGGCGACCAGCGGCAGCACTTTGAGTGAACCGACCGGCCCGAGAGCTAGGGCGGACGCTAGTCCGTCGGTGAAGGGGCATTGAGCCACCGCCGCTTTGAGCTCGGGGTGACGGGATGCCACTGTGATGGCATGGCCACCGCCGAAAGAACTGCCCCACACGGCGATCCGGGTGCCGTCTACGTCACGCCGTCCCGTTACGTACGCAATCGCCGCATCCCAGTCGGCGAGTTGGCGCTTGATCGACAGGAGTTGACGGGGTTGACCCGTACTGTCACCGAAGTGCCGGTAGGTGAAGGCCAACGCGGCGATGCCGGCCTGCGCGAAACGCTCCGCGAAGGCGTCCAGCCGCATCTCCCGGGTGGCGCCCAGGCCATGGCCCAGGATCACCACGGGCGGTGAGGCCACACCCGTAGGTAGGTAGAGCCACCCGGCGCAGGTGTCCTTACCGGACCCGAACGAGACGTCCTGTCGCGTAAACGACTGTGCCGAGGTCATTTCCGCGCCGCCCCTGCGCCGACATCGTCGAGCGCGGGCACCGTGCCTGATTCCAGCGCGCGGTCGTAGACGTCATCGTGGTACAGCGGCAGCTCACCGGAGGATTCGGTGTCCGCGAGGTACTGCAACATCAGCTGCTGGCCTTCCGGGGATTGGTCGGTGCCGAGGAATTCGGTGCGCTCGACGTGCAGGCCCTCCTGCAACGACATGGACCCACCGAAGTAAACCGATCGTTTGATCGCCTCGACCGATCCCTTGGTCCGCTTGCCGAAATACTCGGCGACCTCGACCGCCCGCGTCACGACATCCGCGGGGGCCACTAGTTCGTCGACTGCGCCGTTGGCCAACGCCTGTGCGGGAGTGAAGGGTTTACCTTCCAAAATGGCGATCAGCGACTTGTGTGTGCCGATGAGCCGGGTCAGACGCTGGCTGCCACCGCCGCCGGGCATGATGCCCAGCAGCACTTCAGGTTGGCCGATGAAGAAGTCGCCGTCTGCCATGATCCGCAGATCGCAGGCCCACGCAAATTCAGCACCCAGGCCGAGAGCCGATCCATTGAGGGCGGCGACAAAAATGACGCCACTCGCATTCATCTTCAGGAACGTCGCGTGCAGCCGATCCAGTTGCGCGACACCGCGCAGCGGTGTTTTCTGCACAACGGTATCCAAGACCCGGGCGCGGTCCACGCCGCGGGCCAGACGCAGGGCGGCCGACGCGCTGTGCCGGCCCAACTCGGGCACGGCGGCACCTTCTGCTTGTAACCATCGCACATCGGCGTGACTGACGAACCGCCCTGGGCGTGCACCCGTGAACACCACGGCATGCACTCCGGGATCGCGGTCGACCCGATCCACCAATGTCTCAAGCTGTCTTGCGATTTGGATGCCGAACAAACTATGCGGACCGCCATCTACCCGGACGATGAGCACCCGCCCGTGGTCCTCGATCACCAGATCGCCTCGTACTTGCTGTGTCATCGCCATCCTCTCGAGCGAACTCTCTCTTTCGAAGTTACGGTCTGGGCAACGGTTTCCGTTTGCCCGCCGAAACCGGTCGTTGCCGGCCATCAGAAGCTCTTGCCGAGCGTCAGCACAGTTCCACCGGTCGGGTCCGCTTCGAGATGAAAGTCGACGAACACCGTTCGCCCAAGCGGACCGTCTTCGATCCAGCCAAGACGGTGAGGCGGATCGAACACGGCAACCACGCACCGGGCAGTCTCGATGCGACCGCGACGATCTCGGACGAGGCGGAACCCGACCCCGGGACCGAGGCATCGCTGGTCCGACTCGTCGAGTTCCACGGTGTCCCAGTCGTCGTACCAACCGCCGATGTCGGCGATCGTGGTCAGCAGATCCCACACCGCTTCGGCGGGCGAATCGATCTGAACAGATTGCGACTCAGTACCACTGGCCGGAGACAAGTCGTACACCGGCGCTCACCGCCCCCGCCGTGTATCGAGTTCAGAAAGTGCGCGTTGTACGCCGATGTCACGTGCCAGTCGTCCATCGACCACGGGGCCGAGGACGCCGCGCAATGCCGATACCGGGAGCCAGCGCGCTGGTGCGGATACGGTGCGTCGGCGTCGTTCGAGGCCGTTGACGATGACTGCCGCCGCGGTGGTCGGCTGGATGCGTTTGAGAATGAACTTCGGCATCGCCGACATCAGAGCTTGCACGTGCGGGTCTTCGTCGATGCCGTGCTGGATCATGCCGGTCTCGATGAGCGAAAAGTATGCGGTCATCGCTGTTGCGCCGTGGCCGGCCAGTTCGACGGCGAGCGCGCGACCGGCTTGCTCGACCGCCGCTTTGCTCATCGCATACGGCATGGCTCCCGCGCCATTGAGGTAGGCGAAAACCGAACTGACCAAAGCGATCTGGCCGCGATTTTGAATGATTGATTCAATGGTCGCCGACACCGTGTTCAGGACGCCGGCCACGTTGACCGACAGCACGCGGTTGACCTCATCGGCCGTCAGGGAGCGGAATGTCCCACCACGTCCCATCAGGCCCGCGTTGGCGATGGCCACGTCGATGCGCCCGAACTGGTCCTCGACTTTGCGGACTGCGGCGTATACGGAGTCGATTGCCGTGACGTCGCAGTCCACGGGTAGGATCTGTCCCGGTGGCAGTGTTCGAGCCGTTCGCTCTACGGCACTTACGTCGATGTCGGCGAGGGCAACCTGTGCGCCGCGGTGAGTCAGTAATGCCGCAGTCGCCGCGCCGAGCCCGCCACCCGCACCGGTGAGGAACACGACCTTGCCGTCCAGCGAGTAGGTCGACTGCCGCGCATGAGTCATCACAAAACTCTCTCTGCCGTCATGGATTCGCTACTGGCCGCCGCCGGCGAGGAACGCCGCGGCAATCGGCGCGAACTGCTCGTGGTACTGAAAGATGCCACCGTGCCCGGCGTTGGGATAGATGATGAGTTTCGATCCCGCGATGCGCCGATGCAGGTCCTCGGATAGCACCGAGGGCACCATTCGGTCGTGGTCGCCGTTGGCGATCAACGTTGGCTGGGTGATCTTTGACAGGTCCGACGGCCTGGAACGGCCATACGCCTTGATCGCTTTGAGCTGGGTCTGGAAGGCGCTGATCGTGATGTTCTTGTCGCGGTCGGTGGTGCGTTCCTTGAGCCGGTTGACGAACTGCTTGCCGGCCCGCTTACCCACGGCATCCCGGTTGAAGAACAAGAACTCCTTGGGATCGGAACGAGTCAGTGCGGCCCGCAACGTGTCCCAGTAGGTCAGGGCCGCCACCTTGTCGATGTCCTTGCCGCCGCGCGGCCCCGTCCCGGTCAACACGAGCCTGCGCACCAGTCCGGGATGCTTGAGCGCCAAATCCTGGGCGATCATGCCACCCATCGAGAACGAGAAGACATCAACCTTTTTGAACCCCAATGCCGTGATGAAGGTGTACGCATCGTCGGCAGCTTCTTCGATGGTGCCCGGCACCGAGCCGCTGGACGCCCCCACGCCCTTGTTGTCGAAGGCGATCACGTGGCGGGTCTTGGCAATCGGGTCGATGATTCGTGGATCCCAATTGTCCAACGTCGCGGCCAGGTGCACGAAGAAGATCACCGGGATGCCGCCTTTGGGACCGAGCTCGCGGTACGCATAGGTGGTGCCGTCGGCGGTCACAGTGCGCGACGGCGCCTTGGCGTAGGACGTGATGGTTTCACTGATACTGCTCATGAGGTACTCGTTTCTTCAATAGTGCGGCGGTGCATGAGATGTGCGCGACCTGGCTGCCACTCAGTCAGCGAGAAACTCGAGAGCGTCAGGAACGAAGGTGGCGTGATGCTGGAATATCCCGCCGTGCCCCGAATTCGGGTAGATCTTCAACTCCGCGTTGGGAATTCGCCGCGCCATGTCCGCCGACAAGCTGCTCGCAACCATGAGGTCGTCATCGCCGTTGGCAACCAGGACGGGCACCGTGATCCGCGACAGGTCGTCGGGTGTGGCCTTGCCGCCGTTCACGATCGCTTTGAGCTGCGCCAGCCGCGCCTGCATCGAGACCTTCGTGTCCCTATCGAAGGTTCGCTCCTGCAAGCGGGCGAAGTAGTCCGAGGCGGCGCGTTTACCCTCCGCAGTACGGGGAAAGAACAGGTACTCGCGGGGATCTTTCCGCGTCAGGAAGGCCTTGGTGTAGGCGACGGCGACAATTTTGCGCATCGCGTCGATGCCGCCGCCACCGCGAGGTCCGGTGCCCGCCAAAATCATTCGCCGAACCAGGTCAGGCGCCTCGAGCGCCGCCACCTGTGCGACGGCCCCACCGAGGGAGAACCCGATCAGATCGACCTTTGTCAGGCCGAGGGCTCGGATGAACGCTATCGCGTCGTCGGCCATCTGGTCGATGTTGTCCGGTACTACCGATCCGGTGGCCCCAACGCCCCGGTTGTCGAAGGCGATGACGCGGTGGTGTGCCGCGATGCCGTCGATCACTCGCGGGTCCCAGTCGTCGAGCACGGCGGTGAAGTGATGCAGGAACACCACAGGCACTTCGGATTCGACGCCGAGTTCGCGGTATGCGAACGGCACTCCGTTGACGTCGATTGTCTTGGTGGGGGTGTCTTTCCAGGTGAGCATGTCAAACCTCTCGGCGTTGGTCGGAATTGGGAGTTCAGGGCGTTATCGGATTCCGCGTTTGGGGCGTAGCGTCGCGGTTCCGTTGCGCCTGAGCATCGCGAGGGTGGTGGCCAGTCGACCGCGGTTCAAGTCGGGTTCGAGCCCGCCTCCGAGCCGGTGGAGCTGATCGGTGTTCCAACTGATGTTGAGCACGCCGTCAAGCGCTTTGACATCGACGAATCGATTTATCAGACTTCGCATTCCGTACTTGAGCTCGCGGGTCGGAAGCGCGTCGAGCTGGCCGGACAATATGGCCTCTGCGGCATCCGGCATGGTCACCGTCGGGCGCGCCAGGCCAACCACGTCGCAATCCCCCGATTTGACTGCCGCAGTCATGGCCTCCTGCGACCGGAAACCACCGGTAACCGCCAGCGGTACCTGTCCCGCAGCTTTGCGAACGGTGCGCGCATATTCCAGGAAGTAGGCTTCGCGGGCTCGGGTACTGGCTGCTGCCGATCCCGACATGGCCGGCGATTCGTAGTTTCCGCCGCTGATTTCGATCAAGTCGACGGCCTCTTCGGCGAGGGCGCGTACCACCTGGCGTGAATCATCTTCGGTGAATCCACCCCGTTGAAAGTCGGCCGAGTTGAGCTTCACACTCACCGCGAATGCCGGTGAGACGCGGGCCCGGATACCGCGGATCACTTCCAGCAGGAAACGCATCCGGCGCTCACTGTCGCCACCCCACTCGTCCTCACGCAGATTGGTCAGCGGCGACAGGAACTGGGTGACCAGATATCCGTGCGCAGCGTGGATCTGCACGCCGTCGAATCCCGCCGTTTCGCACACCTGCGCCGCGGTCACGAAACGGTCGACGATCTTCTCGATCTGCGGGCCGGTCAACGCGCGCGGCGTAGGCGAGCCCGGCAGACTCAAGGGCACAGGGCTGGGTGCGACCGGGGTATGGCCAATGGCCAGCGGATTAGATTGCCGCCCGGGATGATTGAGCTGCGCCCAGATGGGAACCCCCGCGTCGTGAGTGGACTTGACCCACCGCGACAGCGCTGCGAGATCCCGGTCGTCCTCGATCACCACGTTCCCCGGCTCCCCCAACTGGGTGCGGTCGACCATCACGTTGCCCGTGATGAGCAGCCCATAGCCTCCGCGACTCCATCGGCCGTAGAGGCGCACCAAACGGCCATCGGGGGCGTGGCGCGTATTGGCCAGCGCCTCACTCATCGCGGCCTTCATGATCCGGTTGGGCAACAGAAGGCCGTTGGGTAGCCGGAGCGGTTGGTGCAGGGCGTTCATCTGAGCCTCTCGACGCGACACTTTGGTATTACGATCATAATATTATGACTGTATTATCATCGTCAAGAGTGGCTCGTGACACAAGCGGAGGTGAGTTCCATGGCCAGATATGGAGCGGAACACAAGACTGAGACGCGCCGGCGAATCATCGCGGCAGCCAGCCGGCGCCTCAAGCAAGACGGTATCGACGGCTCGGGCATCGCCGCGGTCATGACCGACGCCAACCTCACCAACGGCGCGTTCTACGCGCACTTCGGCTCCAAGAACAATCTCGTCGCGAACGTCATCACCGACCAACTCGAACAACAGCGCGCCGCCGTCAGCGCGCTACCTGCCGATCGAGACTCGTTGGAAAGCTATATCCGCAGCTATCTGTCCACCGAACACCGGGACAACCAAGCCGAGGGCTGCCCGACGGCGGCATTACTGAGTGAGATCGGACGCTGCGATGGCGTCGTCAGGGACGCCTATTCCGCTGGGGCACAGTCGATCGTCAAAGAAATTGCCCTGCATCTCCCAGCCGTAAGGTCGGAAATGAATCGAATGCAGACAGCGTGGGGCCTCTTTGGCATCTTGGTCACGTCCCTGCAACTGGCCCGAGCGGTCAGCGACCCCGAAGTCTCCGCCCAGGTGCTCGACGCCGGGATCAACAACGCACTTCGGATACTCGACAGTCCGGAGTAACGTCGCCGGCAGCGCTGGAAGACAGCGACCTCTGCCATGCCAGGAGACTCGCCACCCCGATGGTCTCCAGCGCTATCGCTGCCACGGCAACCGGGTGCGGTCGTCCACGCTGTTGCCATGAACGCATGCGGGCCAGTCCGCCAAAGAACGTGGTTGACAACGAAAACGTCACCGTCCGCGACCGCTCGACGCGCCCGAGCTCGGGCCACATCATCACCGCCATCGCGAACTTGAACACATTGGCATATCGAAGCGAACTGTCCACTGTGGGCGGCACTTTCGGTGATCCTCCCGGCACACCCTGGGCGCCCCGAACGATCTCGCCGATCGCGCTGGCCATCGGAATCACCGTCAGCCCCGCGAGTGTCCACTGCAGTCCTCGGCGACTCCAATCGTTGCGAGGCTGCGACGCAGCCCGCGGGTACTCCATGTTCATCGGAAAGATCCCTCCTTCTCAGACGAGAGAATCGTTGTGCCGCATGCGCTTCTTCGATCAACCGACTGCTGGAATGTCGCGGGCACTCGACGCAAGCACGCGCGAATTCTCATTTCGAGGTCGTGGCGGCCGCCAGGATCGCGTCGGTGATCGCGACCGGGGTGACCGCGAAGGCGAGCTTCTGAGTGCGGCTGAGGGTGTCGAGCAGGTAGCGACGCTTCGGACGTCTCGATGTCAGTGCGTGATGGACCGCTTTGGCGACTCGCTTGGGGTCGGCGGCCAGTTTCTGCATACCGCTCAACAGCTTCCGACTTCCGGCCAGATGCGACGCGTAAAGCCGGCGATGCGCCTCGGACAGCTGTTTGGTCATGCGGTCGTAGTCGTCGAGTGCGCTGCCCCACATATCGGTGCGGATTGGGCCGGGCTCGATGAGCGAGACCGGAATCTTCCACGGGCGCAGCTCCATTCGCAGCGCATCACCCAACGATTCGATCGCATACTTCGACGCGTTGTACGCGCCGGTGCCCGGAGTTGTGATGAGCCCGCTGACCGAGGACATGAATACCAGCCGCCCAGCGGCTTCTCGGATTTTCGGCAGCACCGCTTGGGTCACCGCGATCTGGGAGATCACGTTGACGTCGAGCTGCTCGGTCAGGTCATCCAGCGACAGTCCCTCGACCGGCCCGTTGACGATGATGCCCGCGTTGTTCACCAGGCCGTTGAGACCTGCCGGCAACCGGGCGGGCAGCGCGGCGATATCGGAACGGTCGGTGATGTCCAGCGGGATCGGATGCACATTGGGCAATCGACCCAGGCTGTGCAACGCGGTATCAGAGCGTGCGGTGGCATACACGTCCCAGCCCCGCGAACTCATATGCTCGGCGATCGCCAACCCGATGCCTCTCCCAGCGCCCGTAACCAAAACAGAAGGCATTTCAATCTCTTTTCTCATCGACACATCGACAGGTCGAGGAACGGTCGGAGATCCGTGCGGCACCGCTTCAATTGCGACCGTTACGGTAACGTACGTTATGCTGATGAAGACGGCGTGTCAATCGACAGAGAGGCGCTGGTTGTGCGGTATCCACCGGATCACAAAGAGAAACTCCGCGCTGCGCTGCTAGAAGCCGCAGTTGAACAGATGAAGATCAACGGCTTCATGGGGATCGGTGTTGACGGCATCGCCAGCGCCGCCGGTGTCACCTCTGGGGCCGTCTACTCAAACTTCACCAGCAAGGCTGGGCTGCTCACCGCGATCATCGAGACATACCTCGGCCAGTTCTCCGACGCTCCCGACTCGACGCAGGACGACATAGACGGATTGAAAGATTTCCTGGCCTACTACATCGGCACCACTCACTGTCTGGATGTCGAAAATGGTTGCATCATGCCAGCATTGAGCGAAGATGTGGCCAGACATCCGGCCGCCCGAGAAGCCTACGATCGTCAGGCCACGGCCTTTGCGACTCGAATTGCCGACGCCCTCGGCGGCGAACCCGAGCAGGCTCAACGACGCGCATGGAGCCTCGTCGCCCTGATGGTCGGCGCCGTGACGGTTGCGCGCGCAATGGTTCCCGGCAGCTATTCGCAACAACAAGCACTTCAGGCAGGACTTGCCGCTGCCATGGCCATCGTCGACGATCACGATGACCGTGGGCCTACATCCAATACATCGGCCATTTGACCGAGCGCCACCCAGTGCAACCGCCATTCAGCAGATCGATTCGACGCGCGCGGCCAGTCTGGACGTCCGCTGGGTCTTTGGACAGCCCTGATCAGAACTCCCCTGCTCACCGTTCAACCGGAGCTGACACCACGCCGTTTCAGAACGCGTTCGCTCTGCGATAGGCCATCCAGGCCGTGAGCCAGCGGCCTTGCCAGGCGCGGCAGGTACCGTGTCAGATCGCAGCAACGTCGCACAGCCGGCCGTCGGCCGTGCCCACACGGTTCGGAGGTTGCCGAAGTGTCTGCCGCTCAAGCGCTTTCGCTGGTCATGCTGGTTCTGGTGCTGGTGGCGGCAATCTGGCGCCGGATGAACATCGGCGTGCTCGCTCTTGGCGCGGCACTGCCGGTGCTCGCACTGTCGGGGCTCGACGCGAAGACGATGTACACGACATTCCCGGGTGACATCTTCGCGTTGATCGTCGGGGTCTCTCTGCTGTTCGCCCATCTCGAACGCAGCGGCGCGCTCGGGTGGTTCGTGGAGTTGGTCTACGGCGCGGTCGGCGATCGCCACGCCGTGCTTCCGTGGGCGGGTTTCGTTCTCGGCGCCGCGCTGTCCACCGTCGGCGCCTTCTCGACGGCGGTCATCGCGTTTCTGGTCCCGCTGGTTGCCCACGTCACCGCTCGCTATCGCAACAGCTTCTACCTATGCGAATTGGCCGTCGTCATCGGCGCAAACAACGCCGGCCTGTCACCGTTAAACCCGACGGGGGCGGTCGTGCGTGCGGCCGCTGCCAAATTCGGCGCAACCTACCCCGGGTGGGGATTGTGGGCTGTCTCGGTCGTGGTGACGGTTCTGGTGGTGCTGTGTCTGCAACTGCTCCACGCGTACCGCCGGAGCCGAGGACACGGATTCGACCTGACCCCGGCTCCGGCAGTGGAGCCCGAAAGCACTGCGGTGCAACGCCCTACCCCGATCTACGCCGGGGCTGCCGGCGCGGCGCTGGCTACCTTCGCGCTGCTCGTCGTCATCGTCAAGACCGACGTCGGCGTGACCGCGATCGCCTTGGCGGCGATACTGCAGATCGCGTTCCACCCACAGGAGCGATCGCTGCTCGCGCGGATTCCCTGGCCGAGCATCCTTCTGCTGTGTGGTCTGCTGACCTATCTGGGATTGATGCAGAAGATCGGTACGATCGACGCGATTGCCGGTGTCCTGCACCATCTCGGGACCGGCGCCCTCCTCATCCTCGTCCTGGCCTACCTGACCGCGCTGCTGTGCAACATCGAGAGCTCGACGCTGGGAGTCCTCGGCCTGATGACGCCAATCGTGTTCTCCACCTTCACCACACCCGCCCAAATGTTCTGGGTGCTATGTGCGGTATGCGTGCCGGCCGCGTTGATGGTGATGAACCCGATTCATGTGGCGGGCACGCTCATTATCGGCCACAGTGCCGTCGACGAGCAGGAGCGCCTATTCCGCAGGCTGCTCGGCCTCGCAGCCAGCCTGGCGCTCGTGGTGCCCGGATTGCTGTCGGTCATTCCGATCGCCTTGGCATAACGGCCGCGCGAAGTCGAGTGCCCTGACCGTCACCTCGCGGGCTCGGGCGCCGGCTCCGCGGGCAACGATGCTTCGCGGGTCTGCCTCCGAGCGATGCGGGCCGGTCCTGCGAAATACCAGGCGGCCGCGGCAAGCAGCACTGCCAGGAAGATCCACGGCATCAAGGCAGCGGGCCAGGCTGGGATCGGATACACGTTGCGGTAAAAGACGTACGCGAGGCAGAGCGCGACGGTCACCCCGACCACGGCGGCAACGGTGACACTCGTCTGTGGTGCCAAGCGCCGCACCAGAATCGGGATACCCAATCCCATCAGCATGTAGGCAATCATGTAACCGAAGGTTCCCAGGGTTCCGGTGTAGGAATACACATCGAGCTCGTTGATTCCGCTTGCTCCCAAGCCGATTGCCGCGATCAGGGCCGCCACACTGAGCAAGATGATCGCAACATGCGGGGTCTTGCGGATGGGATGCGTCGCCGCCATCTTGCGGTGCACCAGCTGCGACTCCCCCATCGATCGCAGTACCCGACTGGCCGCTGTCAGCGAGCCGGTGACGCAGGCGAAGTTGGAGGCCACCGCGCCCAGATCGATGCCCAACGCAAGCCAGTGCACGCCAAGGCCGTCGGCCAATGTGTTCAACGGCGTTGCATCGGCGGCCAGGTTGTCGGCACCGCCGAATCCGACAATCTGCGCATACGACGCGTACAGGTAGAGCGCGCCGGCCAGTAGCGCACTGCCCGTGACGGCCCGTGGGATTGTCCGTTGTGGGTCTTTGGCCTCGACGGACAAACACGCGGCCGACTCGAATCCGACGAAACCCAGGGTCGCCAACACCATGCCGCTGACCACCTGTTGCACCGTGATTCCGGTGGGCATGAGCGGCGCGAGACTGAACCCATGATGAAGTAGAACCATGGTGCACACCAACAGAATTGCTCCGATCGAGAGCACCTCGAGCACCACACCGGTCCATGCGGAGATCCGGACGCCGCGGATCATCATCAATGCCGCGCAGACCACGCACAGGATTTCCAAAACCACCGTGACCGAAATCGAGGTAGCGGGCGCTCCGGCGCTCACCGGTGGAGGCACTCCGAGAAGGGGTTTTGTGTACTGCGCGAATTGGGCCACGCAGCCGACGGAGATGAGCAGGTACCCGAAGGCGAGACCGGTCGATCCGACGAACCCGACCGCTCTACCGAACGCGGCGGTGATATGTGACAGCAAGTCCTCTCCCGGCCGCAACCGTGCGGCTCGGGATACGCACCAGCCCACCAAGAGCAGCACGCCCAAAGAGATGGCGTACGAATACAAGGTGCCAGCGCCGGCGCTAGCAGCCACAAGGGTTGCGCCGGAGACCATCACGGCACTTGGCGCGATGCCGGCGGTCGACTGCGCAACAAGCTCGACACCGGTCATGCTGGCGGCCGCAAGTCCGGTATCTGAGTTCTGCTGAGCATCTCTGAGTTCTTCGAGCCGCTCGACATTGGATATTGACGGCATTGATCGGCCTCCTCAATGGTGATTGGTCCGTCCACGAACATGGCACGGACCGCATGCCGGCTACGGCGCCGACGGCTGATGTGTGTACAAGGGCGAAGTAACCAAGCGGGACAACCGCTTTCGCTCTACGAGCGCCCTCGGCCAAAGTTTAGGGTCGGGTTGTTACCAACAGTTACGCTGAGTGTTAAATACGCTAACAAGACCGCTCTGTCATTCGTGACAGCCCTCACAGAAGTCGGTCATGCCTGGCCAGTGTCGAGCGCTTTCGCGATTACCTTTACCCACCGCGTGCCGGGAAGTGAAATAACCTCACCGAAGACGCCGTTCACACCATTAGTTTGATAAGTCCTACGCCGGGTTGAGCGGAATCAGACGTCGGAGACCGGTGTCGAGTAAATTTATGTCGGCGGCGCGTCGGCGCACCTGTCTCGGGATATCAAAATGGCGGCTATCGCCTGGTTTTGGGATCAGCGAACTGACTGTCGGCGAATGACCGCTGGGCGGAATAATGTTGCAACGCAACCACACTCGGACGGACGTGCACATTCCGGACCCTGCCGAGAACTTTAGGACGAGCGCCACGTTGCTGACGTTGATTCCGCGGACTCCGAACTCCTCGGACGCGGTACTAGTGAAGTGCTCCACAAGGCGTTTGACACCTGCGGTTAGCGTCGGCGATCGCGCGGACTACTACCTCTTGGCAAAAACAATTCTGTGCCAGTCTTTTTCGGCAACGGAAGTGATATCGCTCATCACGTGTTTGATGGTCAGGTATTCCTCAAATGAATAGGCGCTCATATCTTTGCCGAATCCGGAAGCGCCGACACCGCCATGTGGCATTTCGGAAATGATCGGGATGTGATCATTGATCCACACGCAGCCGGCGTGGATTTCGCGCGCTGCCCGCTGGGCCCGGTACACGTCGCGAGTCCATGCCGAGGCCGCCAGCCCGTACTGGGTGTCGTTGGCCTGTCGTAGTGCATCGTCGTCATCGGTGAAGGGCCGCACGGTCAGCACGGGGCCGAAGATCTCGTCGCGGTACACCTCGGAGTCCTCGGCGACATCGGCGATCAATGTGGGCGGGTAGTACGAACCGGGACCCTCGGGCAGGGCGCCCCCGGTGACGATCCGGCCGCCCTGCTGCGGCGCCCGGTCCACCATTGCTGCGATCTTGGCCCGGTGCGGCATCGATACCACCGGCCCCAGGTCGGTGTGCGGGTCATACGGGTCGCCGGTGACCGCTTTTCCGAACAGCTCGGCGACACCAGCCACGAAGTCGTCGTACAGCGGCCTCGCCACAATGGCGCGCGCTGCCGCGGTGCAGTCCTGACCAGTGTTGATGAGGGATGCGGCCACTGCGCCGTTGATTGCGGCGTCCAGATCGGCGTCGTCGAACACCACGAACGGCGCCTTGCCGCCCAGTTCGAGCTGAGTGCGGTGGCCGTGTGCCGCTGCTGCCGCCATCACTCGCCGACCAACTGCCGTCGAGCCGGTGAACGTCACCATGTCAACGTCGCGATGTCCAGCCAGCGCTGTGCCGACGTCCGCGCCCAGCCCGGTCACGACATTGAGCACCCCATCAGGCAGCCCCGCCTCGATTGCCAGCCTGGCCAGGGTGAGCGTGGTCAGAGGAGTGATCTCGGCAGGCTTGATCACCACGGCACAACCAGCTGCCAACGCGGGCAATACCTTCCAGACCGCCATTTGCAGGGGATAGTTCCACGGCGTGATGGTGGCCACCACGCCGACCGCCTCACGTCGGATGCTTGAGGTGTGATCGGCCGAGTACTCGGCAGTGGCCTTGCCCTCAAGGAGCCGGGCGGCACCGGCAAAAAAGTCGATGTTGTCAATGCTGCCGGGAACGTCGAAGTTCGCCGCCAGCCGGACCGGTTTACCGGTCTGGCTAACCTCCTGGTCCACGAGCTCGTCAGCGTTCTCGGCAGTCAGTCGGGCCAACCGCGCCAGAACCGTGGCCCGCTCGGACGGAGTTGCCCGGGCCCAGTTGGGCTGTGCAGCGCGGGCCGCGGCCACGGCAACGTCCACATCGGCCGGCGTGGCCAGCGCATATGACGCCACCACAACACCCGTGGCCGGACTGCTGATCTCGAACGGCCTCCCGGCCGTTGTCACGGTCTTTCCGTCGATGAAACTACCGGCGACGACCTCGGCTCCACCTGCGCTCACGATCTCGCACGTTACCCCAACACATGTGCGGATTCCACTTGAAATCGAGTCACGAACGATTGATTCCGTCGCATCACTTGTATCGAACGACGGAATCCGTGCATGATTGATGCCATGGCCATCCCCGGTGCACCGCCCGATGCCACTGCGATGCCTGGGCGAAGTAACCCGTCTCGGGCGGCGCCGCATGCCAACTCGACGAACTCTCGAAAGCGATCATCGAGAAACTGCAGCAGGATGGCAGGCAGTCCTACGCCGCCATCGGTAAAGCGGTCGAGTTGTCGGAAGCGGCCGTGCGACAACGCGTCCAGCGCTTGGTCGACGGCGGCGTCATGCAGATTGTCGCGGTGACGGACCCTGTTCAAATGGGCTTCGGACGCCAGGCCTTGATCGGCGTTCGTTGCACCGGCGATACCACTGAGGTCGCCGACAAACTTGCCGCCATTGCCTCCGTCGACTACGTCGTGCTGACCGCCGGAACCTTCGACATCATCATCGAAGTCGTCTGCGAAGACGACAGCCACCTGCTCGACCTGCTCAACCGCAAGATTCGAGCCGTACCGGGGGTGCTATCCACCGAAACGCTGGTCTACCTCAAACTCGTCAAACAGCAATACAACTGGGGCACGCGATGACAACAATCAATGCAGCACAATCACTTTCAACCGACCTAGCGGCGAAGGCCAAACGGCATCTGTGGGGTCATTTCGCCCGTCATGGGGCCGATATCGCCCCGCCCATCATCACCCGCGGTGAGGGCGTCACCATCTTCGACGACCGGGGCAAAAGCTATATCGACGGGCTTTCGGGCCTGTTCGTCGTACAGGTCGGACACGGGCGCGAGGAACTTGCGGCGGCCGCTGCCCGGCAGGCCGAGCAACTGTCCTTCTTCCCTTTGTGGTCCTACGCAACTCCACCCGCCATAGAACTGGCCGAGCGCATCGCCAACTATGCGCCGGGCGACCTGAATCGAGTCTTCTTCACCACCGGCGGCGGCGAAGCGGTGGAGAGTGCATGGAAGCTGGCCAAGCAGTTCTTCAAGTTGACCGGAAAACCCGGCAAGCACAAGGTGATTTCGCGTTCCATCGCGTATCACGGGACCCCTCAGGGTGCACTGGCAATCACGGGCATCCCGGCGTTCAAGGCGCCATTCGAACCGCTCACCCCCGGCGGCTTTCGCGCACCGAACACCAACTTCTACCGGGCGCCCGACGCCTACGCACACAGCCAGGAGGCATTCGGCCAGTACTGCGCCGACCGCATCGCCGAGGCCATCGAATTCGAGGGTCCCGATACCGTCGCCGCAGTATTCCTGGAGCCAGTGCAGAACGCCGGCGGGTGCTTCCCACCACCACCGGGATATTTTCAGCGAGTCCGTGAGATCTGCGACCGCTACGACGTACTCCTGGTGTCCGACGAGGTGATCTGCGCCTACGGCCGCATCGGCTCGATGTTCGCCTGCGATGATTTCGGCTATATCCCCGACATCATCACCAGCGCAAAGGGTTTGACATCCGGCTACTCCCCGATCGGCGCGATGATCGCCAGCGACCGCCTGTTTGAACCCTTCAACGACGGCAAGACGATGTTCGCCCACGGCTACACCTTCGGCGGACACCCGGTGTCGTCCGCGGTCGCGCTGGCCAACCTCGATATCTTCGAGCGTGAGGGCATCAATACTCACGTGAAAGCGAACGCCCCGATATTCAGGGCAACACTCGAGAAGCTGTACGACCTTCCGATCGTCGGCGACGTCCGCGGTGAGGGATTCTTCTACGGCATCGAACTCGTAAAAGACAAGGCCACCAGGGAGACCTTCAACAGCGAAGAGTCCGAGCGCCTGCTGCGCGGCTTCCTAACCCCCGCACTGTGGGAGGCGGGTCTGTACTGCCGCGCGGACGATCGTGGCGATCCGGTGATCCAGCTGGCTCCGCCGCTGATCAGCGGCCAGAAGGAGTTCGAAGCGATCTATGACATCCTGCACAACGTCCTCGACGAAGCAGGGCGCCGCCTCTAGTGTCCTGAGTCGTTAACTCGTCTGCAGGAGCACCGAGGTGTGGGTGCCGCCGCACAGTTTCTTGGTGGTCAGCTCGGCGAACCACCGTTGAACCAGGTTGAGCTGGTCGGGTGAACTGCGGCACGAACCGTGGATGGGCCAGCAGCAACTGTGGTCAACCCAGGCCGTCGCGTAGATAGTGGCCTGCGCGGACAACGAGGTCGGCGATCACCACGACCGGCACGGGCGCGGTGGCGTACACGTGATGACTTTGGCTCTGCGCCCGCCGGCGGCCGCCGTTCGACCCCACCAGCACACCAGAGAAGGACAACTGCGCTCAATACGGTGCCGGCCGCGACCACCCACGACTTTTCGTTCGTGGATGTCGAACTAGATCGACTTGCTTGGAGGGCGTCGTGCCTTGGCGAGGCGGCGAGGGTAGTTGCTCTCGGCCGGGGAGGAACGCACCGCCATCCACGGCGCGCTCGCCGGATGCTGGGCGTCTAGCAAAGGCTTTAACGATAACCATATCCAGTGTTTCGGGCTCGCTACTCATGCGCAGCACGACCGTCGCCAACGAGGATTCTCAGACATGGAGCAACGGCGCGCGAACGACTCAAGGGATCCTCCTGGGGCATGTCATCGCCCCACCCGAACGCGGCGCGTCCCAACATAGTACTGGTCACACCATGTTTCCGAAGAAGCGGCCACGGCACAGCGCCGCGCAAACGACCACGCCAGGCCGGCCACCAAAGCGGTGGCGCGTCACAGGCCGATGGCCGACTGCCGCCGGGAATCACTTCGGTGGCAATTTCGACTACCACTCACGTTAATTTTGCTCTCAGCTATCGAGGCAATTATTGACGGCCGAATCGAGGGTTTCGCAAAGCGACAGCATGTTAGTGATCGGGATTACCAAGGCTGGCGGTTAGTGGGGCCCGTCATACACCACGGCTAATTGCCGGTATCGCCAATTACATTGCGGCAACCGAATGCCTGCTGCGAAAAACTTGTCCGAAATTCGACAACAGACTTGACGGTATCGGCGACGATCCTGATCGCCCACGGCAACACCGCTCGTGGAAACGATCGCCGCTGCCTCAAACGGCGAGCCGGTCCGCGTCGTCACAATGATGCTGCCCCACAACATGAACACCGCACGCAGCGCGATTGGAAGCCCACACCTTACGTCGTTACACCCGCGCAACAGTGACACATCAGCAAAGCATCGGCCGAAAATTGCCATGCGGGAAACCAATTCGACCACGCAGGCTCCCGCGATCGAGACGATGTAACGCTCGACGCGGAATGCAGCTAAAGGTCTGACGTATCGTCCGCCCAACATCGAGCGGGTTCAATTCAGGCCCTCCCACATTGGTGTCGACGGCAAGTGAAATCTGCTCAGTTATCGGAAAGTGGATTTTGACCAGCTGGGGTTCATTGTTCGGCGGCCCATGACGGTTGGGACGCGAGCACTGCGCCAGCAACAAGCTCCGCAGTCGCCCAGCGTGAGCCGATACAGCGCGCAAGGACTCCACCCAGGATCAGCATCAGCCCAGCCGCAGTGAAGAGCGCAGCATGAGCCCACGCGTCGGTGTTGGTCACGCTGCCGGCGGCGACAGTTGAGTCATGCAGCGCCGCGACATCTCCTGAAGCGGCTTCATGCCCAGCCATGTCGATCATTGTCTCTCACTCCAGTGTTTTGCTCGTGTCATAAGCACCGGGTGCAACCGCTGACAACGCCAAACCGGCAGCGACCGACTGAGCCGTTGGCCCAGCCGTCCATCGCAACGCGCAGCCCAGCCGGTCAAGCCACAACAGGCACCCCTAAGTAATTTTGGTGCAGGAATGGCTGAGATGCCGGGCTTAGGATCGTGGGTATGGCATCGGTGTTGCGCGTCGACCCCAACGCACTTCGTCATGCCTCCCGCGCGCAAACCACCGTCGCATCGGCCATTTCGACTTTGGCGGTGGGGCAGTCAATGGCGAGCGCCGGCGAGGGAGTGTCCGGCCTGCACAGCGAAACCGGGTGCTCGATGGTAGGCGACCTGTTTGACGCCGCATCATCTGCCACACATGAGGAATTGGCTGCGCACGCCGACAAGTTGTCGAAGGCCGCCGACATGTATCAGCGCGCCGACAAGGAACTCGGCGAAAAGTTGAGCAGGCATCTTCGATAATGGGTTGCGCTGCAGCACAATTGGGCGAGATGAAAGTTCGGCGTCACGGATGACGGTGACCGTCCCCCAAGTCGAGGCGTCGCGGCCCGAAGCGTTGACCGAATCGGCCACCGAGTTGCGCGGCAAGGCTGCTAGCTTGGCCACCCAGATCGACACGCAGCGCGCCACCACTGACGGGCTGCGAAAGAATTGGGAGGGCACCGCGTCTGATGCCGCAGCAGCCAAGGTGGCCCCGACTATCGCGCGGATGCAACAGATCCACGACGCCCTCACCCGCACCCCGGCCGTGCTCAACGATGGTGGCACGCGACTAGCAGCGGACCGGGCCAACGTCGTCAACACCGTCAGCCAGCTGACCGGTCAGGGCTGGCAAGTCGCCCCCGACGGCAGCGTCTCGGTGCGTCCAGGCGGCCCGCTGGATCAATACGCCAAAGCCAGCACGGTCAATGAGATGAAGGTGATGCAGCTCGCGGCCTCCAATTCCGTCGCAGTCAAGACGCTGCTGGGGTTCTTCGACACCACCGACCGGCAGCTCTCCAAAGACCTGCACCGCGGTGGGCGGCCTTGATGGCGGGCCGACCAAGCTCGGCATCGGTGACCTGCCGCAGGACAAACTGCCCTATGACGACGGCTCGCAGATCCCGACCGGTAAGAGTCCCGAAGAGGTCAACAAGTGGTGGAAATCGCTCGACAAGCAACAACAGGACAAGCTGCTGCATGACTGGCCTGACCGGCTCGGCAACCTCAACGGCATCCCGGTTGCCGACCGGAGCACGGCCAACAAGGCGGTCATGCAACAGGACCTCGACCGCCCCGCTGAGGTCGCCAAGGCCCGCGGTGTCAGCGTGGAGGAGGTGCTGGCGCATCCCGAGCAGTACGGCATGGCCGGCGAGATGATGAACCGCTACAACAACGCGGTCAAGGTCAAAGAGGGACTGGCGTTAAACGCGGAAAGAACGGGTGCGCCGACCTTCCTTCAGGTCTACGAACCCGACAAGTTCGGAGGCGCCGGCCGCGCCGCGATCGCCATCGGCAACCCCGACGAAGCAGTCAACACCGCCGTTGTCGTCCCGGGAACCAGCCACAGCGTCACCGAAGGCTGGCTGAGCTCAACCGATGCCTCCCAGATCTACACCGAAACCAAGAACGCCGACCACAGCAAGCCCGTCTCGGTGATCGCATGGATGGGCTACGACGCCCCGGACAGCTTGCTCGATCCCCAAGTAGCGCAAACCGGGCTGGCCCACCAGGGCGGAGCACTGCTGGCCGCCGACGTCAACGCACTAAGCGCCACCCACGATCCCAAGGTGGGCACCCAGCACATCACGGCGATCGGGCATTCCTACGGATCGACCACGGTCGCCGATGCGGCCGCCGGGTACGGCATGCACATCGATAACGCCGTCCTGGTGGGATGCCCGGGAACGGATATGGCGCGCAACGCCAACGACTTCCACCTCAACCCCGGCGGGCACGTCTATGTCGGCTCAGCGTCGACCGACCCGATCACCACGTTGGGCGGCATGGCGCAATCGCACGTACCGGGCACGGGCATCACGGTCGCGCTCGGGGCCGATCCGTCAGTGGATGGGTTCGGATCGACGAGGTTCAAAGCCGAAGTGCCAGGCCTGACCTTCACCGATCACAGTCACTACTACGATCGCGGGACCGAATCGCTGTTCAGCATCGGGGACATCGCCTCCGGACACGGAGATGCGTTGGAGCACGACGGCATGACCGCACCGCACCGGATCCACGTGCCATCGTTCATCCCGGGCCTACCGTCGACCGATTTCGACCCCGAGTTGTACCGGCCACCGACAAGCGGTCATGAGCACAAATGAAGGAGTCCGACACCGTGACCCGAACCCGACGTGCAGTGATCCTCACCGCGGCAGCGGTCCTACTGGCAGGATGTGACACAGTGAATTCACTCGCCAACGGCGTGACCAACCCGATGACACCCGAACAATCCCGGCGCCAAGTCGTCGACGCCGCAACCGAGGTCAGCCACCTCATCGCCAAACCCATTGTATCGGCCTATTTTTGGCATGAATCGTGCAGCGACGGCGACGAAGGTCCGTTCCGTGGCGTCGTCAGAATCTCCTATCAACCGCCCACCGATCCCCACGCCGCGGCAGACGCGTTCGACGACATGACACAACGCCTCCGAAACGGTGGATGGGCCACGGACAGTGACTTCAAAAGCCACGCACTGACATTGAAAAAAGGCGGCGTCAATGCCTCCCTGTCGCCGGCCGATGCCAGCGTCCCAATGGCGTCGGTCGAGCTCTACGGCGAGTGCCGCGACACCACCACCACCAAGGCCACCAAAGGCGGCAACGAGACACTCACCATCAATTGAAACCGGCCCGATGACTTGATCGACTCTTGCCAAAACGGGTATCTACGTATGCCGGATCCCGCGATCTAGGCAAATTACCGACACCAGACGACGACTCCTGCAGCACTGCCGCCGGTATTTGGCGGCAACCAACTACCAATAACGCCCACTTACGTTGTGCACCGATAGCCACGAAATTCGTGCCCATCGCTTGAGTGGCCTTGTGGCACTATACAATTCCACCGCGAAGGTGGAGACGACGCATGAGCCATCAAAGGTGAATGGATGCCAGTCGGCACCACCTTGACTAGACGCTGTATCAGCTGAATGATTGGTTCATCTTTTGGGAGCGGATAAACGGGGGTTCGGGAACAATGGCTGGCTATAGCATCGCCCGCCTCAACCGCATCCAGCGACGCTCGACAGCGGCCACGAACCGCCTCGCCGGAGATCTCCTGTCGGGAGGCATACTGAATTCACCGGCGAATACCGAGATTGAGATGCCGCGGCAATTACCCAGTTCAGAAATGGCGATGCCCACTTTGGTTGAGCTCTGGTCGCGAAGCCTCCATGATGACTCATTGATAGCGGTACGACCGGTCATCAAACGATCGATAATCACCTTGATGCGCTCGGGTTACAATGGAGATGGCCGCGCGTACGGTGATCTTGTTGCGTTAGTTAGCTATTTACACCGAGAACTTGCCTTGGAGGCACAGCAGGCCGAAGACTGGACTGTTGAACGGCAACGCATCGTCTTGTTCCAACGCGGACAATCGCTCCAGACTGCTCCAGACGCACACTCACTCTTCAATCTCGATTTTGACCGTCGGCTGGTCGCGATCTCTCGCATCCTGGCCGGCACCTTGCAGCCAAGCGATCTGGGACCTCAGTTTCGCCATCTGTCGCGGGTATCGGCTCAGGCGCGCGACGTCTGGGTAGGACTGCATGTGCGCCTGGCTCTGCCCGCCTCGATCTCACGGTTCAACGCAGACAATCCGGCTGGCGACCTCGTGCTACTTCCCCGAAAGTTCTACCTCCAGCTCAACGCAACGGGCCCAGCAGGTAACGCGCACATCAGCTATACCAGTGACGATATCCACGCACTGATGGCCGGTCGCATACGGTGGGCGCTGCCACCGAAGACGCAGCGCTTACCGCGTTTCCGCTCCTACCGATCAACGAAGACCTGTGGGCGACCTCAACGGCATTGGTAGCAGATTCTTTAGCGCCGTTCATGCTTGAAGCGATCCGCCTGGAAAACCAATGGGAAGCTGCGATCGCCCAACCGTTTGAAGACGAAGTCAATGATTTCTTTCGATCGCGGGGTTTCGCGAGTGGTCCGGTGTCCATGTCTGGCTACTGGGACCCGCAGGGTCCGGGTGCAGACGTTTTGCGCGACGCTATCAACGGTCGGTTAGCCACGCCAACAGGTGGCCCTCCCCTATCAGGACAGGTTGATGTCCTCGCAATCGGTGAACACGGGTGTTTTGTCATCGAATGCAAGTCTGTCTCAGCAATGATTAAGCCCACGAACATGTTTGGACGAATCTCCCCCGACGATGCCGATTCCTGGCGAAGTAAGGTGTCGTCGAAGGTACAGTGGCTCCGGCCGCGGCTCGACAGAGCCGTCGATGTCGGCGTCGTAGTCGTCGAGGGCTTGCAGTATCTGAATTCCGCCGAAGAGACTGCAGACATCCCGGTGATGCCCTTGCCCTCGTCAAGGACATGATCGATCAGGATTGGCTCAACTCGCCTGATCGGATCAGGCATCGGACTGCTCTCTATTCATTCGAGACCGGTCAAAGTAGCGATCGCCCACAATTCCCGTGTGATCACGAATTCTGACGGCAGACTCCAACAACGTCGAGTTCGTGCATTAGACACACGCGTACCACCGCCATTGGGGTGCTGTGCTACTGCGTCGAACTTGCTGAGCAGCGGAGTGGATGGTTGAGGTGACAACCTCGCGACTTCAACGCGAGTCGGCCCTCAGCGCGACCTCTGGACACAACCGGCCCCGAGCAAGCCGTGCTGGCCAAATCGCCGACGCGCGGCCGCCGATAACACCCAACTATGTTGACCAGCGCCTCAAGCGCATAGTCAAGTGCAACAGCAGTTTGCATTGCGCCTTGGCATCAGCGGGATGCTCTGCCAGCAAGTCACGTGGGGCGACCAGCGATAGTTCTCAGTCACGACAGGTTCTCTATGGCGTCGGCGTGTGGTCGGGGCACAGGTTCTGTATCGCCCGGTCAACGAAGTGAGTCGCCGGAACAACAGTCCACCCGCGCATCTGTTCAACCTGCTGGGTGACGCTCCAGATTGATTGGCCTGGCATATCCAACGTCACGCATACAGTGTTCCCGAGCAGCACCACGTTGTCGTCGTTGATGGTGATGCCATCGCCGGCGATGGCCGCAAGGAACGCGCGGTCTTTGTCGCTGACCGGACTTGGCTGAAGTGTCACAATGGGTGTCTCGGTAGATTGTGGTGCCGCGGCCGTCGCTGTGCTGGTCGATGAGGCCGGAGTCGTGCTCGGCGCCGAGCTGGTCGAGCTGTGTGAGCAGCCGTGCCAGAAGGCGAAAATGACGATGCCCAGCACAACGACGCCACGGCGCTGCCCGTCTGTCAGCTTGCTCACCCGCCGCAGCGTAGCTCCGTACGTTTTCGGAGACGCGAGCTTTCAGCTAACCGCCAAGTTCCGCATTGAGCGCTCCCTTCAGACGAACTCCCCCTGGTCACGCCCCACCGGGGGCACCACGTCCCCACCAGTGAGTACGCGTACAAGGCCGCCCGAACCACCGAACTTCATACCGACGCTCTCACCCTCGCAACATCAGACCCAGCCAAGGCCCCGCATACCGACTGTGCCACAGTGCAACTCACCAACCGAGATCGACGACATTCCGAGTCATTAAGGCGCGTGAGTCTTCGCTAGCCACCTACTGCATAAGTGGGCGCCATAAGCACGCAAGTTGGCTGATTGGGCCACCGTGGACCACCGCTGGTGGCAGCATCCTGACAGGAGGGAGACGGGAGGAGTTCGGTGGGGTTTTACATCCGCAAGAGCATCAAAGCAGGTCCGTTTCGCTTCAATCTGAGTAGATCTGGGATCGGGGTCAGTGCCGGCATCCCGGCTTCCGCAGGGCACCGGCCCACGCGGCAATTACGTGCATATGGGACGCGGCGGCGTGTACTACCGCGCAACGCTAGGCGGCTCTTCGCCACATCAAGCTGCTGTCCGACTGCCCTCGCCGCAATGGTTGCCGGCCGACGTGCGTCCGAGCGGCATCGTCATGGAGGACGTGACCGGCAGTACCGCTATGGAATTAGCTCCCACTGGTGGTGGCGACATCGTTGAGCAACTCAACGCCGCCGCGGCTCGAACACCGTGGGGGTGGTGGGCCGTAGCAGCATCGGTCCTGCTCGGTCTGGTGACCATGCCATTCGGACTGATCCTGTGGATCATTCTCGCGCCAGTGTGCGTCTGGCTGGTACTCAATGACCGTGCCCACAAGACCGTGGTGCTCTTCTACGACGTCAACGATGACCACCACATCTGGTTCGACAAGCTCGTCTCCACCTGGCCCTGGCTCACCGGATCTCAACGCGTGTGGCGGATCATGCAATCCGGCGCCGTCACCACCACCTATCAATTCAAAACGAATGCCGGCGCCGGCCGCGTCATCAATCGGCTCAACGCACCCGCCACCATCACCGGTCCGACGCAGCTGTCCACCAACATCGCTGTTCCGTCAGTTGTCGCCGGCAACGCTGGCCTGTACTTTCTGCCGGATCGCGTGCTGATTCGCGAAGGTAATCAGTTCAGCGACATCACCTACGCCGAGCTGCGCCTGGACTCTGGCGTGACGCGGTTCATCGAGGACAACGCCCCGCCAGCGGACGCCCAAAAAGTGGACTACACGTGGCAGTACGTCAACGTCAAAGGCGGACCGGACCGCCGGTACAACAACAACCGGATGCTGCCCATAATGCTTTACGGCACAATCGATCTGACCAGCCGCCAGGGACTGCACTGGCAACTTCAGATATCGCGGAAGGACGCTGCAGCACCGGTGTGCCACGCACTGTCCAATGCACCCACTCTCACCGCCGCACCGCCACCGGTGGTCCATCCTCCACTGAAGAACCCTGCACCCCGGCCACCGCAACCGCCGCGCAGCACCGCGTTCGTCACCAATCCGGTAGGACTGCCGCCGCTGGTGCCCCGGCCAGCGGCGGCGCAGCCGCGCTCCAAGCAGAGCCAGAAACGTTCTATGCAGGCCCCGTCCCGGCCGACGATCACATGCGCTCAGTTAACGCGAAAACCGACGCCGTACCCGCTCGACGGGTTGACGTTCACCGCCATCGATATCGAGACAACGGGATTGGATCCCCGGACCGATCGGATCGTCGAAATCGGCCTGGTCAAGTTCACCGCCGACGGCACGATCGTCGATGAGTTCGCGACACTAATCAACAACCCAGGATCTAGTCCCGGCGCCCTTGCCGTGCACGGCATCAGTGATGCCGACCTCGCGGGCGCACCCGACACCGAGCGAGTCCTGTGCGAAGTCTTCGCATTCATGGCCGGCACGGTGCTTGTTGCGCACAACCTTGAATTCGAAAGCGACTTCCTGGTGACTGCCGCGCAGCGTGCCGGTCTACGCGTGCCTCGGAACGCACTCGCCATCTGCACACTGGGTACCGCGCGCCGTCAACTGGACGGCCGCGCATTCAGCCTGACCGCCATGTACAAGACCGCGACCGGACGCTGGATCGATCACCAGCACAACGCGCTCGCTGACGCGCGCGCCGTACGCGAAGTCTTCCTCTGGCTGCTGGCCCAATCCCCTGCTCCGCTGCACCTCACCATGGCGCCGCCGTCGACGACTGAATCTGCTGTGCCGGTTGAGCAGTGCCAGATCTCTTGCCGCCCAGTGCCTCTTATTCGTGCCTCAGTTGCTGAACTGCTTGACGCCTTCCCTCAATCACCCACGCCCCGGCACGGCGACCCAACTGAGGTCGATACGTACCGGAACCTGCTGGCACATGCTGTCGAAGACGGTCGACTCAGCTACGAAGAAGCCGACTCTAACGAAACAAGCCCGACTGACCCGATTAACAGGAACGCAGCTGCGCATGCTGCACCAGCAGGCCTGGGACAACACCTATCCAGACGCCAAGACTGCCGACTTGGCATCATTCACCGCCACACACCGACGCGAAATGTTCCTGCTCGCAGACGGCCTCGGACTCGCTACGCTTGCGGACACAATCCACCAAGTCATCGAGGAATGCTCCGAACCGACCCCACCGGAGCAAGCTCGCTACCTTCGAAACCTACGCGTTGCCATCGTTGGCGACGACACCAGCATCACTGACTTGCGCGAACACGCCGAGGCATACGGGGCAAAGCTGGCGATCAAGATCACGAAAACAGTCCAATGGATGGTCACTCTCACCCTGACTCCTCTGATTCTCGGCACACCACCGCGCGCGCACTCGGCATTCCGTTGATCAATCCCGCACAAGGCTGGATACAGATCAACGAAGCGATCCGCGAGGAAGAGATGAAAGCCTTTGAACGCCAACAGCAAATCGCTGCGTCCGCTGCATTGCGCGAACAACGCGCAGCCGAAGCCGACGCGTACTGGCGGCCAACCTGGCGGCCAGTAGAACTCGACGACGACCCAGGACCACCAGCCTGGGATGAATGAGGCCGGGGGCAGGGCGACTCTCTGCAGCCCCTCCCTCTGTAGGTTGCATTTCTGCATGTCGTTTCCACAGTCTCGACCTGGGCCTTTGCTTGATTGCATCAGATTTGGCGGACGGAATTTTGCATTCTGGATGGCGAATCCTAGAACCGCACGGTTGTACACGAATTGCTTTCTGTCGCGTAGTCGCTGGGGTCGAATCGGGCGCCACCGCTCACCGGCGTTGGATTCGGGCAGCGAGCACCGTGGTCCATTCGGCGAGGTAACGGTCGTCGGGTATCGGGTTCGCGGTGCGGCGAAAGAGGTTGGCGCCGACGCGTTCGCCGAGCAGAGCGTTGACGCCGAGCGCGGCCAGGGTCGCGGTTTCGGTCTCCACGAGTTGCGGACCCCAGGTGGCGATCCAGCCGGCGAGTTCGGCGGTGAGTCCCTCCACTAGGGCGGCATACGCGGTGTCGAGGTGCTCAGACATGCCCGCGGGGGTGCGCGCGGCGATCTGCAGCAGTTCGCTTTCCTGATCGATCACCGTCAGCAGGTAGCGGCCGAGCACGGTGAGCTCGCTATGCAGGTCTCCGAGCCCGGCGAACAGGGCGCGCATGTCGGCCATCGCCGAGCGGCGATCCAGCTGCCGGTCGATCCCGGCCGCTAGTAGCGCGTCTTTGGATTTGAAGTGCCGGTACAGCGCGCCCGAACCGGCCGAAAGCCCCGCGGCCGACTCGATCTGGGAGATGCTGGTGGCCTCAAAACCCTTGTCACTGAACAGCTTCATTGCTTCGGTGACAAGCCGTTCCCGGGTGGGTGTGGCCGCCATCGTTGACCTCCTGCAAGTGATCACTTACTGTGTGTACGAGTCCACTGTACTACGCGGGTTTGATCAAGCGGGAGTCATTCGATGCCACAGCACGAGATACCAGTGCCGAAAGGCCGACTACGCCGGACGATGCCGCTGGCTGGGTTCACCGCCCGCGCGGCTGGTGGCCGATTGATTGCCGGGCTGCGCGAACGCGCCGGGGATGACGGCGCAGTGCAGCGGTTCCATGAGGGCACCGCCGAGCGGTACACCGACTTGCTCGGGCACTCCAAAGGCGCGCTGATGAAGATCGGTCAGCTCGCGTCGATGGTCGACATGCAAAGTCTCGGGACGGGCGGGTTCGCTCCCTACCAGCAGGCCCTCACGCGCTTGCAGTCCGATGCCCCGCCGATGGCGCCGGAGCTGGTGCACGAGATTCTCGATGACCAACTCGGCTCTGCCGCAGCGCACTTCGCCGACTTCGAGAACGTACCGATCGCCGCCGCATCGATTGGGCAGGTGCACCGGGCCGTGTTTCACGACGGCCGCCGGGTCGCAGTGAAGATCCAATACCCCGGCGTAGCCGAAGCCATTCGCCACGATCTGGCCAACACCGAGCTGGTCGCGACGTTCCTTCGCTTTGTGACCTCAGCTTCGGGCATGGTGTTCGACCCGCGGACGTTGGCTCGCGAGTTGACCGTACGGATCGCCGAAGAACTCGACTACCGCCGCGAGGCGGCCATGATCGCCAAGTTCAGCGACTTATATCGCGGCCACCCGTTCATCCGCGTTCCCGAGGTGATCGACGACGCATCCACCGACCGCATCGTGACGATGACCTACCTCGACGGGATGGACTGGGCAGCCGCACAACGTGCCGATCAAGATCTGAAAAACACGTGGGCCGAGACGATACTGCGGTTCTCGTGGGGCAACTTCCGCCACGCCAACCTGCTGCACGCCGATCCACACCCCGGCAACTACCGCTTCAACCCCGATGGCACCGTCGGCTTCGTCGACTTCGGTTGCGTGAAAGTCCTCCCCGAAAGCAAGCGCCGACAGTGGGTGTCTGTGGTGCGCAACGTCGTCGACGACCGAAAGGACGAGCTGCGCGCCGACATGGTGGCCGCCGGATTCATCACCGCCGATTCGCCGCTCACCGGAGGCGACGTCCACGCGTTCTACGTGCAAGTGTTCTACGAGCTGATCGCCGAGCCGCAACCAGTCACCTACACACCTGACAGTGGCGCCCGATCCGCACGATGGCTGTTCAGCCTCGACGCAGCCAATCCATTAACCCGGATGTCCGCGCCGAACGACTACGTGTTCGCCCCGCGAGTCCAACAGGCGCTGACCAACATTTGCGGCGGACTGACCGCCACACTTGCGGCCCGGTCAATCAACGACGACATGGACGGAATCGCTCAACCGACCACCGAACTGGGCAGGCTCCACCACGCTTGGGTGCGCGCACGGGGACTGCCCGGCGCGCTGGATGACCACACTGCCGCGCGGGGTTCGTCCCGATGCTGACCAACAGCCCGCGTCGACCGCGACCGCGAACCATTGCGACACAGGCAGGGATGGAGACCGCATGACCCCGTCAGACAACGCGGTCCCGCGGGGCCGGGTCCGCCGCACGATGCCCCTGGCCGGGTTCACCGCCCGCGCCGCCGGCGGACGCCTCATCGCGGGATTGCGTGAACGTGCCGGCAACGACGGAGCAGTCGACCGGTTCCACGAACGGACCGCCGAACGCTACACCGAGCTGCTCGGCGCCTCTAAAGGCGCGCTGATGAAGGCCGGTCAAATTCTGTCGATGGTTGATGCCGACGCCATTGGCGACGGCGGATTCGCTCCATATCAGAAGGCGCTGGCTGTACTGCAGGCCGACGCGCCACCTATGCCCGCCGCCTTGGTACGCGCGGTTCTCCATGACGAACTCGGTTCAGGAGCCGATCTTTTCGCCGAGTTCGAGGGCGAGCCGATTGCCGCCGCTTCGGTGGGACAGGTCCATCGAGCCGTCCTGCGCGACGGTCGTGAGGTGGCCGTGAAAATCCAGTACCCCGGTGTGGCACAGGCAATACGGGACGATCTTGCTAACGCCGAATTGCTCACCACGTTCATGAGGTTCGTGATGGCAGCGTCAGGCATGGTGATGGTCGATCTCCGCGGAGCGGTCGCCGAAATCTCGGAGCGCATCACCGAGGAAGTCGACTATCGGCACGAGGCGTCAATGATCACGAGGTTTGCTGACCTTTATCGCGGCCACCCGTTCATCCGGGTCCCCGAGGTGATCCGGGAGGCGTCGGGCGACCGGGTGTTGACCATGACCTACCTCGATGGCATGGACTTGGCCACGGCTAGGCTCGCCGATCAGGATCTGAAAAACACCTGGGCAGAGGTGGTCTTCCGGTTCGTCAACAGTAGTGGCCGACATGCCAATCTGGCCCAGGTCGACCCGCATCCCGGCAATTTCCGGTTCCATCCCGATGGCACGGTCGGGTTCATCGACTTCGGTTGTGTGCAAGTCGCCGACGAGCGACAGCGATGGCTGTACGTGGCGTTGTTGCGCGCTGGAATCGAGGCGCGCTACGACGACTGCCGGGTCCTGATGATCGATCGATACCTGAATCAACATTGAGCGACAACAGTTTTCGGCAATTGGTATCCCGATCAGTTCCGGCCGCAACCGGTGACCTACAGTCCGGACATGGTTGCGCAAAGTGTTCCATGTTTGGCGACCAAGACACCACGCGCGCGATTTCGATTTTAGCCTGCAACCACATCGCCGCAAGTTTAGGGCAACAGTGCGCGTTCCATCATCGACGACCTTGACGGTGTCGCCGAACCCACCACTGAACTGGGCACCACGTCTGGGTACGCGACGCGGACTGCGCGGATTGCCCATGACCACTCCTGACGTGAGTTGCCCTGGGACGCCGCCGACCCGTACCCGTTCTACGACGCCGCCGCGACGGCGACGTCGTCTCGACACCGCCGGAGCCTGCTGATTCTGGGCTATCACGCCGCCCGCGACGTGCTCACCGGCGCGCACTGGACCAGCGATCCCCGCGCGACCACGGCCGCCGCCGAGGCTCCCATGCTGTTCAACACTGCCTTCGTCGAAGCCAGCATGCTGTTCACCGATGGGGCCGCCCACGATCGGTTGCGCGGCGCGGTCCGGGACGTGTTCGGCCGCACATTCATCAACCGCCTCGCTGGCGGTGTCGAATCCGTCTGCCACGACACCATTTCCACAATTCCGGCTGACCAGACCTTCGACGCGATGACGCAGATCGCACTCCGCCTGCCGATCGTCGTCATCGGTGCCTGGCTGGGACTGGACACCGACCAGTGCACGGCACTACGCGAGTACTCGCCCAACATCATCCGCGTCCTCGGGGGCTTCGCGCACCGGGACGAACTCGAACAAGGAATCGCAGCAGCCGCAGCGTTGCTCACCCAAATGCTGCCGGCGGCCGCCGACCGGCGCACACACCCGGGCGATGATCTGCTGAGTTACCTGGCCGCCGACCCCGAACTCAGCCTCGACGAAGTCGTCATTACCGCGATCCTTATTGCGGTCGCCGGACATGAAACCACCGCAAACCTGCTCGGCGCCAGTCTCATCCGGCTACTTGCCACCGACAGCGACGGCACGCGCCTGGCCGACCGGATCGCCCCGACGACCCGCGGTGATCACCGAGCTGCTGCGTCTAGACGGTCCCGTGCAAGCAGCCGCTCGTACGGCCACCGCTGACCAGAAGATCGCGGGTATCGATATCCGGTGTGGTGACACGGTTCTGGTTTGCGTCGCGGCTGCCAATCGCGACCCCGGCGTGTATGTCGATCCGGAGCAGTTCATTCCCGGCAGATCGGGATCCGCACCGCTGACTTTCGGGCACGGCGCGCACTACTGCATCGGCGCCCCGTTGGCCAGGCTGGAAACCAGTGTGGCACTGGGCCGTATCTTGGCTCGCCGGCCTGCGCTGGCCGGTGTTCCCACCTGGCGCGACACCCCTGCCATCCGGGGACCGTTAACGTTGCCGATCCGATTCGACCGCTGAGACGATGGTCGCAATCGACGGCGGCTTGGCTCGCCTCAGATCACGGTTCGACCTGAGGTTGCTTCGATGGCGCGAGCGGATCGCACGGCAGCGAGAGCAACTCGCCACTGGCACCGAGTCGGGTCGGCCCGACTCGAAACGGGCTGCGCAACCATACTTCCACGGCCAGCACGAGTGTCTTTTCAGAGATGCAGCTATGCAGCGCGAGATGTACCGGCTGTGAGGATGTCGCGCACTATAGCGGGTACACGAATCATCCCTGCGCTGGGCCGTTTGAGTCCTTCCCACGGCACAGAGGATGACCGTCTCGGCGTCGTCGGTCGCCGTGGTGGGGTTGGCCGCATCGGTGATGTAGAGGACGGCGTCGTAGAACATGTCGAAGAAGAGTTCGACGGTGGCTTCAATCGGCACCGCGGTTTGAGAGTCACCCCCACGGCAGCACCTGTTGTTGAACCGGACATCGCGGCCCAATGGAACCCAGGATTCACGCGAGGTAGATCACCTCAGAATTGCATTCTAGTTGGCGGCTCCGCCAACTTTCGCCATCTCGGAACGCAATCCGCCACGGAGAAATGCAACCTATAACGGCTCGCACCCCCACTTCAACATATAGCCGACCCGGGGGCTTGTGGCAAGACCCCCCTCATGCTCCAGAATCGCTGGGCTGCAACGCAACTTGTGGCTCAGACCGTCTTGAGGGGACGCATGACAGATACCGACGTGATCATCGTGCGGGGCCGACCGGCCTGACACTCGCCACCGAACTCTGCTGACCGGGGTCAAACCGCTTGTGTTGGAACGACTCACCGGCATCCGTGAGGTCGCCAAGGCCGGCGGCATCGGCGGGCAGATCCTGAACCTGTTGCGCTACCGGGACCTCGGCGACCTACTCGACGACGCGGCAGGCGCACCCGTCACCGCCAAACTTCCGTTCGGTGGCATCCACGTCGACCTGACCAAGCTCGACGAGTCGCCGATGCAAGTGCAGCGACTCCCCCAGCCGCAGCTGGAGGCGCTGCTGCAAAGCTACGCACAAGACCTCGGCGTCGAGGTCCGGCGCGGTCACGAAGTGGTCGGCCTCGAGCAGGACGATGCAACCGTCCACCTCGACGTCCACGGACCTGACGGTCCGTACCGCATCCGCGCGCAGTACGTCGTGGGCTGCGACGGGGTGCGCAGCCGGGTCCGGGAACTGGCCGGCATCGGTTTCCCGGGCATCGTCTATCCCGAGATTCACCGCATGGCCACGGTCACCATGCCGCCCGAGATCACCGTCCGCGACGACGGCGACTTCGACGTTCCCGGCTACGGCCGTTTGGCCTGGGGCTACAGCCAGACCGAGGGCGGCGTATTCGCCATCGCGTCGTCCGAACCCGGGCACCTGGGGATGTACACCAGCGAGGCCCCCGATCACGACTACGACGATGACGACCCGATGACGTTGGACGAATTTCGTGACAGTGTCCGCCGCGTGCTCGGTGTCGACTTCCCGCTCGGCGAGCCAAGGCGGCTGACCCGGTTCACCTATGCGGCCCGGCACACCGAGCGCTACGTAGCGGACCGAGTACTGCTGGCCGGCGACGCCGCCCATCAGATTCCGACCGGCGGCGTGGCGGTCTCGGCCGGGATGCTCGACGGGGTGAATCTCGCCTGGAAGCTGGCCGCCGTCCTCGGAGGCTGGGCACCGCCGGGGCTGCTCGATACGTACCACTGCGAACGCCACCTCGCCGGCGAGCGACTCCTGCTGCATTCCCAGGCCCAGGTGTCGTTGCGCCGCGGGCACGACCCCGCCGACGAGGCACTGCGAAAAGTGTTCAGCGAATTGGTCTCCGATGCACCGGCGCTTGCGAGGGTCGGCGCGATGATCGCCGCCTCCGACGTCCGGTACCCGATGCCAGGCGCGCAGTCGCACGCCCTGGCGGGAACCTTCGCGGCGGGCCTGCCCGACGACGTCGTGACCGCCTTGCGTGCGGCACGCCCCGTCTTCGTCGGGCCACCGGAGCTGTGTGACGTCGCGGCACCGTGGGCCGACCGGGTCGACACCCGAGATCACCGTGGCCTCGATCATCCCCAAGCCCTGCTGATCCGTCCGGACGCGCACATCGCGTGGGCCGGCGACTCCGATTCAGGACTGCGGGAAGCACTCGCGTATTGGTTCGGCGATCCACGATGAGTATTCGGCCCCGCCCAGGTCTATCCATCGAAAGCTGCAATCTCCAGGAGGCACCATGACCGAGCAGACCGCCCTGCCACCGGTAGTCGACCAAGACACCTGGCGCACTGCCCTCGACGACTTGCGCAAGCGAGAGAAAGCCGTGACGCGTGAACTCGACGCCATCGCGGCACAGCGCCGCAGGCTGCCGATGGTCGAGCTGCCCGACTACACGCTGATCGGCGCTGACGGTCCGATCCGCCTGGCCGATATCTTCGACGGGCGGTCGCAATTGATCGTCTACAACCACATGTGGACCGACGGCGCCGAGTGGCAGTGTCCGGGCTGCACGGGTTTCACGTCGCAGTTCACCCGGCTCGGCTTCCTGGACAACTACGACGCACGGTTCGTCATCGTCACCAACGGACCCATCGAGGAAGCGCTGGCCTACAAGGACAAGGTCGGCAACACGATGGACTGGTACTCGTCGTCCGAGAGCAGCTTCGGGTCCGACGTCGACGCCGCGCCCGGCGAGGGATTTGCCGTCAATGTGTTTCTGCGGCACGGCGATACGGTGTACCGCACCTGGCACACCACTGGCCGCGGCTGCGAACAGCTGGGCCACAGTTTCGCGCTGATCGACGTTCTGCCCTACGGCCGCCAGGAGCAGTGGCAGGATTCGCCCGAGGGCTGGCCCCAGTCGCCGACGTACTCCAAGTGGGCCGGTTCGCAGGAGATAGCCCACGCATACGGATCGAACGGACAGAACCGATGACCAGCAACTCGACGACCCAGGAACGCTTCGTCGCCACCCGCACCATCGCGGCGCCGCCCGCCGCGGTGTTTGCGGTGCTGGCCAACCCCGCACGGCACAAGGAGACCGAGCCCGGCGACTGGGTCCGCGACGCCATCGACTCCGCTCCGATCACCGGTGCCGGACAGGTATTCGCCATGAACATGTACCTCGACCTGGCCGGCGGCGACTACGTCACGCACAACCTGGTGACCGCGTTCGAGCAGGACAAGACCATCGCCTGGTCCACCGGCAGCCTGAATGAGTCGGGTGAGCACACCCCCGGCGGTTGGTGGTGGCGCTACGACCTGGCCCCGAACAGCGACGGCACCGACGTGATCCTGACCTACGACTGGACCGATACGCCGCAGGCCTTCCGCGATCAGATCGGCGGAATGCCGCCGTTTCCGATCGGGTTCATCGAGGAGTCGCTGGCTGCCCTCGACCGGGCGGTGACGGGCTAGCCAGAAGCTCACGTGCCCACGCACGATTTGAACCTGAGCCTATCCCGCGTATGCTATCGGCGGTACTTCGTCGCATGGTTGCTCACCATGCCGTCGCCGATTCGACTTGCACGAATCATCTGCAGCATGGTGGATGCCCCATGGCAATGCGAGTTCCGTCGTCCGTCGCTCGATGACGGTCGATCGAGCAGAGCCACCGATTTCGACACCCGATGACGCTGCGCTCCGTCAGGCCGACATCGACGATCCGCAATGCAGCGCGCATCGCCGCATCGCCGACGGATTCGCGGTGACATCGGCCAAACAGAGGCCGCTCATCGAGACCGCGCCAATGCGCTGTTCGTTTCAAGCTGATCCTCAGCAACGCGGAATGTCATGCAATCGCGGATGTTCCGGTCAGCCGGATCGGTTCCGACCTCGAATCGGTCGACCATCCCGACGAAACTCGATCGTGCACCGTTTGACCGATTCGCGGTCAAGGCAGGAGCGTCGCAATGACGCCGCACGAACATCGCACAAGCCTGGCCGAACGCCGCCCAAACAGACGCCGAGATTGCGTTTGAAGCCCAAGGCCCCACAGCGGATTCGTTGATGGCGCATGGTGGCCCCACACCAGCAACCTCAGCAACGAACTGCCCGACCTCTTGGCTGTGCTGTCCGTCCGCCTCGGGCGGATCGACCGCGTGCTGTACAAAGTCGACGAATGGTCGCAAGCTCCGACGAAACTCGCCACCGGCGGACGACGGGTGCACCTCGACGGATACCGACGCCAGCCGCGGAACACGATCGAAATCGTCGGCCTCGACCGCGACAACATCGTGCTGCTGACGGTACCCGCCAACACGGATGCGGCAGAGCCCATTCGGCGCTCATGAGCGCCGCGCTGCCCAACAACCGTTCAACGGTGTTGGACATCTTGACGACGGCTCAGCACGCCGACTAAGGCTCCAGGATTTGTCCTGTGGCCCAATAGATTTGGATGCAAAGATCGCATTCATCAGGAAAAGAAAGTAGTAATCGCATGACCGAAGGAACCGTGAAGTGGTTCAACAACGAAAAAGGCTTCGGCTTTATCGCCCCTGACGGTGGCGCGCCGGACGTTTTCGTTCACCATTCCGAGATCCAGGCCGGCGGCTTCCGCTCGCTGGAGGAAAACCAGCGCGTGAAGTTCGAGGTCACCGCGGGAACCAAGGGCCCGCAAGCCGTGGGCGTCACCGCTCTCTGAGACAGCACTGAACCCTTGGATTGATACGGAGTTATCCCCTATCAATCCAAGGGTTTTTCCAAAATCCGCTGCCGCCGCGCGGCGGTCAATATTTCCTCCGCGGTCTGCAGCATCGTGTCTTCGCCGCGACGTGGCTCAACCGGTAGGCCAGCCGCGCGCCGCAACACCATGTTGGCCAATGCGCTGTTGGTTGTACTCGGCACGATAAGCAGATTCGCGCTCGCCTCGGACCCGCCAACGGCGATGATGTGTTGCGGCTTGGTGCGCCAGTCCCGCCAGTTGAGATTCGGGGGATTGTGTAGTGGCGACCAATTGAGGCCGACATCAACAACTTTCCCCAAGCGACTTTCCAGGACCCCGATCATGCCGGCCAATTCGTCGGCCAGGGCCGCGGTGTACGGCCACCACGCGCCATCGATCCGACGGCCAAGATCGTAAGCCAGACATAGTCGAATCGGCTTCTCCGGCCGACGTCTCTGCGTGAGATACGCCATCAGGTCACCGCACAACGCGGAAGTAGATTGGCGCGACATCTCATTGATGAATCCTTACGTCGATGCCGCGACTACCTCACCGCCAGCATGGCGATCGGTAATCACACGACTCCCATCACCAACGCTACGCCGCGCCCATACACGCGGCTCCGACACATACCCCGGAGTCGCCGTAGACTCGGGTGATGGCGCCGAAATGCCCCCGATGCGGCAGCACCGGCATGTATCCACTCTCCAGCACCAACCCGAGACCCGCCGCGTCCGGCGGGCGCCGATGGGAATGCGTTGATTGCGGCAAAAACATTTTCCGCAGTGGGCCCGATCCTGATCCGCCCCCATCAGTCGGCAAGTAAGAAACTCGCCGACTGATGAGAGCGGAGGCGTCAGTCGCCGTACTCCGCAGTCCCGTCTTCGAGCACCAACCGCGCGTTGCTGCCATCGGAACCGGCGGCTTCGGTCCGGAACACCGCGTGCCCGGCTCGGTGCGCCACACGGAGGTCGTCAGCGTCTCGCCGGGAAACACCGGTGAGGTGAAGCGCGCACCGACGGCCTTGATCTTGGCGGCGTCGCCGCCACCGAGTTCGGCGACCAGCACGCGCCCGGCGACGCCGTAGGTGCACAGCCCGTGCAGGATCGGCTTCGGGAAACCCGCGAGCGTCTGTGCGAACCACGGGTCGCTGTGCAGCGGGTTTCGGTCGCCGGAGAGCCGGTAGATCAGCGGCTGGTCCTCGGTGGTGGGAAGTGCGACGACCGCGTCGGCGGGGCGATCCGGGATCTCCGGTGCGGCCGCGCGCTCCCCTGGCTGTCCGCCGAAACCGCCCTCACCGCGGATCACCGCCGTCGACCAGGATTCGGCGATCACGTTTCCGCTGTCGTCGGTGGCAGTGCCCTTGAACGTCAGGATGGCGTTCTTGCCCTCTCCCTTGTCCTGGATGTCGACCACCTCGGAGCTGACGTTGAACCGGCCCGCCGGCGGCAGCGGCGCGTGCAGCCGAATCTGCTGACTGCCGTGGAGCAGCTTGCCGAAGTTGAAACTTCCCACCTCACCGACGGCGCCCCACGCCGGGCAGGCGATGACCGCGTAGGTGGGCAGCACCTGCTGGTCGATGCCATGACTGTTCTCGGTGGTGAACGCCAAATCCTTGGTGCCGCAACCGACTCCGAGTGCATAGAGCAGGGTGTCGCGTTCGGTCCATTCGAAGGGCTGCGGTGCGGTCTTGGCTCCGATGGCATTGGGGTTGATCGGCATTCGGCGGTTCTCCCTCAAGTCGGTGTGACAAATTCGGACCCTACGCGCTATTGACGTCGGCCCGCGACAGGTTCACGATGACTCGCATGCGATATGTCGTTACCGGCGGTACCGGGTTTATTGGCCGCCGCGTCGTCAGCCGGATTTTGGCTCTGCACGACGAAGCCACCCGGCCCAATTTCGGCACCGCCGAAGTGTTCGTTCTGGTTCGTCGGGGCTCGTTGGCCCGGTTCGAAGAACTGGCGTCGGAATGGGGTGACCGGGCGAAGCCGCTGGTCGGCGATCTCACCTCCGCAGATCTGGGCTTGACCGATCTGGCCGATCTGGGTCCGGTCGATCACGTGGTGCACTGCGCCGCGATCTATGACATGACCGTCGACGCCGCTACGCAGCAAGCCGCCAATGTCGAGGGCACCCGCGCCGTCATCGAGTTGACCCGCAGTCTCGGCGCCACGCTGCATCACGTCTCATCGATCGCGGTGGCCGGCAACTACCGCGGGATTTTCACCGAGGACGACTTCGACGTCTCGCAGGAGCTGCCGACGCCGTACCACCAGACCAAGTTCGAAGCAGAGCAACTGGTGCGCGCCACCCCCGGCCTGCGTCACCGGATCTACCGGCCGGCCGTCGTGGTCGGCGACTCCCGGACCGGCGAGATGGACAAGGTCGACGGGCCGTACTACTTCTTCGGGGTGCTGTCGCGACTGGCGGCGCTGCCCAAGTTCACGCCGATGATGGTGCCCGACACCGGCCGCACCAACATCGTGCCGGTGGACTATGTGGTTGACGCCCTCGTCCATCTCATGCACGCCGACGGTCGCGACGGTCAGACGTTCCACCTGACGTCACCGAATCCCATTGGACTCAAGGACATCTACCGTGGCGTCGCACGCGAGGCCGGCCTGCCGCCGCTGCGCGGCACGCTGCCGAAAGCCACCGCGGCCCCGGTGCTCAAGGCCACCGGCCGGGCCAGGGTGCTGCGCAACATGGCGGCAACCCAGCTGGGCATCCCCGGCGAGGTCCTCGACGTCGTCGACCTGGCACCGTCCTTCGCGTCGGACACCACCGTCGCGGCACTGCAGGGCAGCGGCATCGTCCTACCCGAATTCGCCTCGTACGCACCGAAACTGTGGCGCTACTGGGCCGAACACCTGGACCCCGACCGGGCCCGGCGGGACGACCCGCGCGGACCGCTCGTGGGTCGCAACGTGATCATCACAGGTGCGTCCAGCGGTATCGGACGGGCCTCGGCCATCGCCGTTGCCGAGCGCGGCGGCCGGGTGTTCGCGTTGGCTCGTAGCGCCGACGCGCTCGATGAACTCGTCGACGAGATTCGCCAATTCGGCGGCGAGGCCTACGCCTTCACGTGCGATGTGGCCGACGGCGGATCGGTGGAGCACACCGTCAAGGACATTCTGGGCCAGTTCGATCACGTCGACTATCTGGTGAACAACGCCGGCCGCTCGATCCGTCGTTCGGTGGTCAACTCGACCGACCGCTTCCACGACTACGAGCGCGTGATGGCAGTCAACTACTTCGGCGCGGTCCGGATGACGCTGGCGCTGCTACCGCACTGGCGAGAACGCCGCTTCGGTCACGTGGTCAACGTGTCGAGCGCCGGGGTCCAGGCCAACAGCCCGAAGTACAGTGCCTACCTGCCGAGCAAGGCGGCACTGGACGCCTTCTCTGAAGTTGTTGGTACCGAGACCCTTTCGGACCACATCACGTTCACCAACATCCATATGCCGTTGGTCGAGACCCCGATGATCGCTCCGTCCAAGCGACTGAACCCCGTGCCGCCCATCACCGCGGAGCATGCCGCGGCGATGGTGGTGCGCGGCTTGGTCGAGAAGCCGGCGCGGATCGACACACCCATGGGAACGCTGGGCGATCTCGGAAATTACTTCACCCCCAAGCTGTCTCGCCGAATACTGCACCAGCTGTACCTGGGCTACCCCGATTCGGCAGCAGCCCGCGGCGTCACCGAAACTCCGCCGCCGGCCGACCGCCCACGCAACCCGCGACGGCCCAAACGGCCCATCTCGGTCAGCAGGGTCCGGGTGCCGCGGCCGGTCAAGACCGCCGTGCGCCTGATCCCCGGAGTGCACTGGTAGAAACGACGACACCTGGTCCGTGCCACCGCACGGACCAGGTGTCGCGGTATCGAGGTCAGATCAATTCGTACGCCGGATCCCGGTGCAGGGTCGAGTCGATGCCTTCCTCCTCCGCTTCGGCGGAGATGCGCATGCCCATCATCTTCTTGATCGCGAGTGCGATCACGAGGGCGACCGTGAAGGAATAGACCAAGACGGCTCCCGCCGCGACGGCCTGCTTGAGCAGCAGGTCCGCGCCACCGCCGTACAGGAGTCCGTTGACGCCGTTGGGCATTCCCGAGCTGGCGAAGAATCCGATCAGCAGCGTACCGACGATGCCGCCCACGAGGTGCACGCCGACGACGTCAGTCGAGTCGTCGTAGCCGAACTTGTGCTTGAGGCCGATCGCGAACGGGCAGATCACCGCCGGAATGAACCCGACGAAGATGGCGCCGATCGGGGTCACCGCACCACAGGCCGGAGTGATGGCAACCAGACCGGTGATCGCGCCGGAGGCCGCGCCAATGCCGGTCACGTGACCGTCCTTGAACTTCTCCACCAGAAGCCAGCCCAGCGTGGCCGCACACGTCGCGACGAATGACGTGACCATGACGATCGCGGCCGGCTTACCGGCGGACAGCGCCGATCCACCGTTGAAGGCATACCAACCCGCCCACAGCAGCCCGGCCCCGAGCAAGGTCAGCGGCACATTGTGGGGTCTACGCGACGTCCAGGTCGCCGACTTGCCGAGCACCAGCGCCACCGCCAGCGCCGCCGCGCCCGCGTTGATGTGGACGGCGGTGCCACCGGCGAAGTCGATCGCATGCAACTTATTGGCGATCCAGCCGCCCTTGGCCGTACTGGTCACCACACCGTCGGCCGCGAAAACCCAATGGGCGACCGGGAAATAGACCAGAACCGCCCATGCCGTCGCGAACGTCATCCACGCCGCAAACTTCATCCGGTCCGCCGCAGCACCCGAGACGATCGCTACGGTGAGCGCCGCGAAGAGCGCCTGGAAAAGCGCAAACAAACTGACCGGCAGCCCGTTGATGGTGGTCATCGGATCCAAGAGGTCCTTCATCCCCGCGAACTCGGTGAAGCTCCCGACGAATCCGCCGTACGAGGTGCCGAATGTCATCGAGAAGCCAAACAACACCCACAACACACCGACGACGGCCACGGCGCCGTACGTCATCATCATCATGTTGGTCGAGCTCTTCACACTGACCATGCCGCCGTAAAACAATGCCAGCCCTGGGATCATGATGGTGAGCCCAATGATGCAACAGAGCATGAATGCTGTTGTTCCGGTGTCCATTTCGCCTCCTCGCAGGTTCGTGAGCACATGACATGCCCGTCTCTGCACAGTAGACATCGTTTTCTTTGCGTAGACGCTACGTTGCACGTAACAAACTTGTGAACGACCCCGTAACGCCGAAGTTACGTCGCCACTGTTGCAATACCCATGGCAACTGTGTCTACTTTTAAGAAACATTGATTCTCATCAGTAGTCGGGAGTTGGCATGACGACGAAACCCAAATCACTTGCGGCGCTGGCCGAACAATCGGGGACCAAGTTCATCCTGGCGCTCTTCGTCGATCTCAACGGCAAGCCGTGCGCCAAGCTGGTACCGGTCGAAGCGGTCGACGAACTGGCCACCAATGGTGTCGGATTCGCCGGCTATGCGGTCGGCGCGATCGGCCAGGAGCCAAGAGATCCCGATCTGATCGCAATTCCCGATCCGGCGTCCTTCACCCCGATTCCGTTTGTCAAAGAAGGCCTGGCCCTTGTGCATTGCGACCCGCACGTCAACGGCGCACCGTGGCCATTCGCCCCCCGCAACATTCTCAAGGCGATGATCCAGCAGGCGGCCGATGCCGGATTCGAGCCCTGGATCGGAGCCGAGGTCGAGTACTTCCTGCTCAAACGCGACGCCGGCGGTGCACTGGTACCCGCGGACGACCAGGACACCGCAGCCCAGCCGTGTTACGACGCCCGCAGTGTCACCCGGATGTACGACCATCTCGCGTCGATCAGCACCGCCATCAATGGGCTCGGCTGGGGCAATTACGCCAACGACCACGAAGACGGGTCCGGCCAGTTCGAGCAGAACTTCAATTACGCCGAGGCGCTGACGACCTGCGACCGCGTCATCACGCTGCGTTACCTGCTCAATGTGATGGCCGCCGAACGGGGCATGATCGCGACCTTCATGCCAAAACCGTTCGCAGACAAGACCGGCTCCGGTCTGCACATGCACATCTCGCTCACCAGCGGAGGTGCTCCGGTGTTCCCCACCGAGCCCCCGGAGGACAACCGCGGCCTCGCGATGTCCGCAACCGCGTATTCGTTCATTGCGGGCATCCTCGATCACGCCTGCGCGATGCAGGCCGTGATCGCACCAACGGTCAACTCCTACAAGCGAACCGGCGCTATCTCGACGGCGTCGGGCGCATCCTGGGCGCCCCGTTTTCCCACCTACGGCGGCAACGACCGCACGCACTATGTCCGGGTCCCCGACAACAGCCGAATCGAACTGCGCGGGGGCGACGGCTCGGCCAACCCCTACCTGGCCGCGGCGGTTGCACTCGCCGCCGGGCTGGACGGCGTCAAGCGGGCCGCCGACCCCGGCGCCCTGGGCACGGGACCAAGGCAGGAACGACTCCCCGCCACCCTGTTGCACGCGATCGAACGGTTGGAGACCGACCAGGTGATGACGGGCGCACTGGACGCGGCCATCCCACCAGGCTCCGACACCCCCAGTGTCGCTGCATATTTCGCCCGTCTGAAGAAGACCGAATTCTGGGACTGGCACTCAGCGGTCGGCGCCTGGGAACACGAGCGCTACCTCACCGCTTTCTGAGAAACCGCAACAAATCCTCTGTCGGCCAACCATATCCGGCCGCGACGAGAAAGGAACAGTACAACCATGTGCGGAATCGTAGGGTTGCACCTGCGCAACCCCGAGCTGTATCCCAGGCTGGGTGCACTGTTGACCGGCATGCTGACCGCCATGGAGGCGCGCGGCGCCGACTCGGCCGGGATCGCTGTATATGGCAATCCGCAGTGGTCACCAACCGGGCAGAGCACCATCTCCCTGATCGACGTCGGCGCGTCGCCTGAACAGGTTGCGAAGGCGATCGGCGCTCGCCTGGAAACCGAAATCACCGTCATTGCCCGCGATGTGACCTGCCTCGTGTCAGCAGACACCACGCCCGAGGCGCTGCTTGCAGCCGCCAAGGAGGTTTACCCACATGCTCTCGTCGGCGGATTCGGTGAGGACGTGGCCGTGTTGAAAGGTGTCGGCACGCCCACGTCGCTGGCGGTCAGCTGGGGGCTGGCGGACGCACACGGCTGGCAAGGGGTCGGCCATACCCGCATGGCCACCGAGTCGGCAGTCACCCCCAGCGGCGCACACCCGTATGCGGTGGGCCCGGATCAGTGTCTGGTTCACAACGGTTCGTTCGCCAACCATGCCGGCATCAGGCGCGAGCTGCGGGCGGCCGGCGTCGAATTCGACTCCGAGAACGACACCGAGGTCGGCGCCCGCTTCGTGGCTCACAAGCTGGCCGCGGGATCTGATGTCGAAGGCGCGCTGACCGATCTGACCACGACATTCGACGGCTTCTACACCCTGCTGGTCTCCAACAAAGACAGCTTCGCGATCGTGCGTGACGCCATCGCGTGCAAGCCCGCGGTGATCGCGGAGACCACCGACTGGGTTGCCATGGCATCGGAGTTCCGTGCCCTCGCGCATCTGCCCGGAATCGCGGACGCCCGGATATGGGAGCCCGAACCCGAAGTGGTCTACGCCTGGAGCCGAGAGGCGGTACCGGCATGACCGACACACCAACAACATTCGACCTGTCAACCACACCGCTACGTGACGTCAATGCGGCACTGCACGCTGAGGGCATCGACGGCCAGTACGTCATCACCAACCCGCAGGGCGCCCACAACGTGGCCGTCGGGGTCAACTCACCGGTCGAGATCACGGTCCAAGGCCACGTCGGTTACTACGCCGCCGGCATGAACCAGAAAGCCGAGATCACCGTCAACGGCAACGCCGGGCAGGGCCTGGCAGAGAACATGATGAGTGGTTTCGTCCACGTCACGGGCGACGCATCACAATCGGCGGGCGCTACCGGGCGCGGTGGACTGCTGGTGATCGACGGCAACGCCGCCGCACGCTGCGGCATCTCGTTGAAAGGGCTGGACGTCGTCGTTGGTGGCTCGGTCGGCCACATGAGCGCGTTCATGGCACAGAAGGGCCGCATCGTTGTGCGCGGCGACGCCGGCGACGCCCTCGGCGATTCGATCTACGAGGCGCGGCTGTATGTCCGAGGAGAGGTGAAATCCCTTGGCGCGGATTGTATCGAGAAGCCGATGGCCGACGAACACCTCGAGGAGCTCGCGGGTCTGCTCAAGGCCGCCGGCTACGACGACGACCCGGCCACCTACCGGCGGTACGGCTCGGCGCGCACCCTCTATCACTTCCAAGCCCACAACTCTTACTGATTGAGGCAAGCTCATGACCTTCTCGGCAGACGACCGCACCCACCGCGGGCTACGCGAGTCCGCGACCTTCGACCGTACGACCATCGCCGCCATCCACCGGGCGGCGGAAACCGGCATCTACGACATCCGCGGCTGGGGCGCCAAGCGCGCTCTCCCGAATTTTGACGACCTGCTCTTCCTCGGCGCATCGATGTCGCGCTACCCCCTGGAGGGTTATCGGGAAAAGTGCGGCACCGACGTGGTTCTGGGCGCACGAAATGCCAAATACCCACTGCACCTGGACATCCCGGTCACCATCGCCGGCATGTCCTTCGGAGCGTTGTCCGGACGCGCCAAAGAGGCGCTCGGCCGCGGCGCCTCGGAGGCAGGCACTTCCACGACGACGGGCGACGGCGGCATGACTCCCGAGGAACGCGGGCATTCCAAACATCTGGTCTATCAATACCTGCCGAACCGGTATGGGATGAATCCGGACGACCTACGCCGCGCCGACGCCATCGAGGTGGTGCTGGGTCAAGGCGCCAAGCCCGGTGGCGGTGGAATGTTGCTGGGGCAAAAGGTATCCGAGCGGGTCGCCGGTATGCGCGACCTGCCGCAAGGTATCGACCAACGGTCAGCATCACGGCATCCCGACTGGACGGGTCCTGACGATCTCACCATCAAAATCAATGAACTTCGTGAGGTCACCGACTGGGAGAAGCCGATCTACGTCAAGGTCGGCGCATCGCGCACGTATTACGACGTGAAACTCGCGGTACACGCCGGCGCCGACGTGGTGGTGGTCGACGGGATGCAGGGCGGTACTGCTGCCACCCAGGAGGTCTTCATCGAACATGTCGGCATCCCTACCTTGGCCGCGGTACCGCAGGCGGTGCAGGCATTGCAGGAACTCGGAGTACACCGCAAGCCCGACGGCGTGCAACTGATCGTGTCCGGCGGTATTCGGACCGGCGCGGACGTGGCGAAAGCCTTGGCCCTCGGGGCCGACGCGGTGGCCATCGGCACCGCGGCACTGATCGCCCTCGGCGACAACCACCCCAAGCACGAAGCCGCGTATGCCCAACTCGGCTCAGCGGCAGGATTTTTCGACGACTTCCAGGATGGTCTCGACCCAGCCGGCATCACCACCCAAGACCCGGTGTTGGAGCAGGCGCTGGACCCGGTCGACGGCGGGCGCCGGCTCGCCAACTACTTGCGGGTGCTGACCATGGAGGCGCAGACCATCGCGCGCGCGTGCGGCAAGGCACATGTCACCCACTTGGAGCCCGAAGACTTGGTCGCGGTGTCCATCGAAGCCGCCGCCATGGCACGGGTGCCACTGGCCGGCACGTCATGGATTCCGGGCCACTCCGCGGCAGGCGCGTTCTGATGGCAGCAAAAGCAGTGATCATCGGCGGCGGCCTGATCGGGCTGTCGATCGCGAACTCCCTGACCCGGCGAGGACTCTCGGATGTCGTTGTGCTGGAACGTCATCAGCTGGCCAGCGGCGGCACCGGGAAGTCGTCGGGCATCGTCCGCGCCCACTACGGCGTGCCATCGATCGCCGCCATGGCCTGGCGCAGCTTGCCGGTGATCGAACAGCTGGGAGATGCCGTCGGGTTCCGGCAAGTGGGCTATACCGTTCTCGTGGGCGACGAGAACGTCGACGCCTTGAGCGCGAACACGGCGATGCACCAGTCGCTCGGTGTCGAGGTCGAACTGATCGACACCGACACCTTGCAGAAACTGTGGCCGATGCTCGAGACCTCCGATGTGGCACTCGCCTCGTACGAACCGCGCGGCGGATTTGCCGACGCCACCCAACTGGCCCTGCACTTCGGGCAGGTGGCCCGGGCGGCGGGCGCCAGGATCGGGCAGAACATGCCGGTCGCCCGCGTCGTGACAGCCGGCGACAAGGTCACCGGCGTCATGCTGGAGAACGGTGACCTCATAACCGCCGACCTGGTGATCGTGGCCAACGGCTGGTGGTCGGCAAAGTTGTTGGCCGACATGGGAATCGACTTTCCTATCGAGGCCTATCGATCGGAGCTGCTGATTGTGGACGCCGGCACACCGCTACCCGACCTACCGGTGATCTCTGATCTCATCAGCCTGCAGTACTGCCGCGTCGAAGGCTCTGGCCAGTTCCTGGTCGGAAACAGCGATCATGCGGACTTCCAGAAGAAGTTCGTCGACCCGGACAGCTACTCGAACGTCGCCACCGAGGCATCGGTCTTGGCTTACGGCGAGAAGGTGATGCACCGGTTCCCTGGGTTCCCCGAGCCGGCGGTCACCCATACCTATGCGGGTGTGTATGACGTTCCGCCGGACTGGAATCCGGTGATCGCCCCGATCGGCGGGGTCGACGGATTGATCCTGGCGGCCGGCTTCGCGGGCCATGGATTCAAGATCAGCCCCGCGGTCGGAGAGCTGGTCGCGGACCTGGTGTTCGAAGGCGACAGTACCGACCCCGACATCCCGGCCACCGACTTCCGGTTGGAACGGTTCGCCGAAGGTACCCCGCTGAACAGTCTGCATCCGTATGTCGGTGCGGGCGAGATGCGCTGACCACCTCGCACTACAAAATCTCATTGCCAAGAAGGAACTTTCATGCCCGATACCGTCACCTCCCTGCTAGCCGAGATCGCCGCCACCGGCGTCGACAACCAGCGCGGCGGCTACACGCGACCGGTCTATTCGACGGCTGAGCTCGATCTGCGGTCGTGGTTCGTCGCGCAGGCGACAAAGCGCGGCCTCGATGTCGAGACAGACCGCAACGGGATCATCTGGGCCTGGTCGGGCGAAGTCGGCGACGGCGCCGTCGTCACCGGCAGCCACCTGGATTCGGTACCCGGAGGCGGCGCGTACGACGGGCCACTCGGGGTCGCGTCGGCGCTGGTCGCTTTCGACCTGCTGACCGCCCGCGGCGTCGGCGGGCGGCGGGCCATCGCCGTATTCCCCGAGGAGGAAGGCTCGCGCTTCGGGGTCGCGTGCCTGGGTTCGCGGCTGCTGACCGGAACGATCGATCCGGACCGGGCCCGAGCACTCACCGACAGCAGCGGCACCACCTTCGCCGAGGCAAGTCGTTGCGCCGGAATCGATCCGGCGCATCTGGGGGCTGACCCAGAATCGCTCGGGAGGATCGGGACGTTCGTCGAACTCCACGTCGAACAGGGCCGCGGGCTGACTGATCTGCGCAGGCCGGTGGCCGTCGCCTCATCGATCCTCGGTCACGGCCGATGGCGGCTGTCCTTTGCCGGCGAAGGCAACCACGCCGGCACCACACTCATGGACGACCGCGCGGACCCCATGGTCGCCGCCGCCAGGTTGATCACGGCCGTACAAACGCTGGCACGCGCCATCAGCGGCGCCCGCGCCACGGTCGGCCGGGTCACCCCGGTTCCCGGCGGGACCAATGTCATTGCCTCTCGCGTGGACCTCTGGCTGGATGCGCGTCACCCCGATGATGCGGTAACCAAGTTCCTGGTGCACGAGATCGCGGAGGCGGCCAACGTTGCCGCCGTCAGCGAAGGATGCAGTGTCACCATGACCGAGGAATCATTCAGTCCCACAGTTGATTTCGACCCACAACTTCGGAACAGTCTGAGCACGGTACTCGATGACGCCCCGATCCTGGGAACCGGAGCCGGCCATGACGCCGGCGTTTTGAAGGACTACGCCAGCACCGCGATGTTGTTCGTGCGCAACCCCACCGGCGTCTCCCACGCCCCGGCCGAAGCTGTCGAGAACGCTGATGCCGAAGCCGGTTCGGTCGCCCTTGCCGATAGCCTGCAGCACCTCATCGAGTCCCAGTCCCCACCACCGGACGGTGCCGCGCGTCGTCTGCTGACAGTGGACATTGATGCGTTATGGCTGACAGGTGGAGAACGACGAAACGCTACTTCGCAATGCGGGCACCACCCGTAACCGTCGACTGGAAGACAAGGTCGAGGAACTCGAGCCCGAGGCCCGCTGATCCGGCTGCCTGTTCTTTTGTGTCGGTCATCGCATTTCCCGACGGCGCGATCTGATCGACATGCCCGCCGCCCCGTCTCCCCATATGGTTGGCGACATGATCGGGAGCGAGGTGGCTACGGCCCAGCCGGTTTTTGCTGACGTCGACACCGGCGTCGACGATGCGATGGCGCTGGCCTACTTGCTGGCCAGCGCCGACGCCGAACTGGTCGGCATCGCGTCGACCGCGGGCAACGTCCCGGTCGACCAGGTCTGCGTCAACAACCTCGGGTTGCTGCAGCTGTGCGGCGTCGGGCCCATCCCGGTGTCCCGGGGCTCGAGCGTCCCGCTGGTCGCGCCGTTGCGCACCGCAGAGGATACTCACGGCCCGCGGGGGTTGGGTTACGCCGAACTGCCCGAACCGAATCCAGAATCCGAAACCGGCGGCGTACTCACCGAGTACGACGCCGCCGAGGCGTGGATCCAGGCTGCACGCGAGTACCCCGGTGAGCTGATCGGCCTGGTCACCGGTCCGTTGACCAACTTCGCGCTGGCGCTGCGCCGGGAACCGGCACTCCCCCGGCTCCTGCGGCGGCTCGTGATCATGGGCGGCGCCTTCGATTACCGGGGCAACACCACGCCGGTGTCCGAATGGAACATCAGTGTCGACCCGGAGGCCGCCGCGGAGGTGTTCTCGGTCTGGGGCGCGGCGTGGGGCTTGGAGGATCCGGCACATCTGCCGATTGTGCTGGGGCTCAACCTGACCGAGAACATCGCGATGACGCCGTCACTGCTGAGCCGGCTGGCGACCGCAGCAGGCGGACCGTCATCGCCGATGAGCGTGTTGGACGATCGCGGGACGCGGTCCACGTCGTCCAACGCACTGATCCGGGTCCTGGAAGACGCCATGCGGTTCTATTTCGAGTTCCATTTCGACCAGGGCGAGGGCTACCTGGCGCACCTGCACGACCCGCTCGCGGCGGCGGTGGCCCTGGACCCCGACATCGTCCGGTACCAGCAGGCAACGGTCGACGTGGAACTGCTGGGCACGCTGACCCGCGGTATGACGGTGGCCGACTGGCGCGGGCATTGGGGACGTCATCCCAATGCCCATATCGGAGTCGAGGTGGACCCGGTGGCGTTCTTCGACCGGTTCATCGAGCGCGTCGGCCGCTTCGCCGCGGGGCTCCCCTAGACGCCGAATAGCCACCTGCGACAACGTGCTTCGCAAGTGGCCAGTCGGCGATACCGCGATCAGTCGTCGGTGACGGTGATCGCGACGTCGATGTTGCCGCGGGTGGCGTTGGAGTAGGGGCACACCTGGTGGGCCTTGTCCGCAAGCTCCTGGGCGGCGTCGTGGTCCAGGTTGGGCAGGGTGATCTCCAGCTCGACCGCCAGACCGAAACCGCCGTTGTCCAGCTGCCCGAGCGAAACCCGCGCTCCCACAGACGAATCAGTGACATCCGCCTTGACCTCGCGAGCGACCAGACGCAGTGCCGAGTGGTAGCAGGCGGCGTAGCCGATGGCGAACAGCTGCTCGGGGTTGGTGCCGTTGCCGCTGCCGCCCATCTCCTTCGGGATGGCGAGGTCGAGGTCGAGCTTGCCGTCCGAGGTGCGGCCGTGGCCGTCGCGACCTTCGCCGGTGGCCAGGGCTTCTGCGGTGTAGAGCGCCTTCATGTCGATCTCCTTGTGGTTGGTTGGTGCTGGTGACGCGGGATGCGTCGGTAAATCAGTGCGATGCGGTCAGCGCATCGGTCAATCGGCGGATCGCGTCGCGCAGGTCCGCCGCTTCCCGCTCGGTGATGCCGGTCTGAGCGCCCAGCTTCTCGGGAATGCACTGGGCCTTGGCTTCGAGCTTGCGGCCGGCGGAGGTGAGGGTTACCTCAACCTGACGCTCATCCTGCTGCGACCGTTCACGACGGATGAATCCATTGGCTTCCAACCGTTTCAGTAGCGGTGAGAGAGTCCCCGAATCCAGCTGTAGCCGCTCACCCAGCCGCCCGACCGTGACCCGATCCTCTTCCCACAACACCAGCAGCACCAGATACTGCGGGTAGGTGAGATTCAGCTCGGACAGGATCGGCCGGTAGGCGGCCGTCATGGCCCGCGACGCCGAGTACAAGGCGAAGCAGAGCTGTCGGTCCAAGGTGAGTGCGTCCACACAGAGAACTATAGCCAACAATTCAATTGTGCACAACTAAAATGTCTCCACTGTTCCGGCGGTCCCGAAGTCACGGTCAGTTCGGGTTGCGTCGGGCGTTTCTGGCGGTCGCTGGGTGATTGTCGTTTCTGGCGGTCGCCGGGTGGGTTGTTCTGCTCGATTGTCTACCTACCCCCTGATGGGTCTACGGCGAATGTGCAGCTTTGGCGGTGGATCTGCGAAATATCAGCGAAAGCCTGCACACTCGCCATAGGAAGTGGATCAGACAACCAGTGGTTCAAACGGCAACGCCGGCCATGATTCGGGTAACCAGACGCCTAGACCCGAGCGCCGGGCCGCCTATTCGTAGACGCCCTCCACATACCACCGCCGCTGCCGGTAGCACAGCAGCAGCGCACGGCTCTCCTCATCACCCCCGAGCAGCACCTGAGCTCGAGCCGTGCGGCCTTTCCCGCGCTCCGGATCCCACCAGCGTTCGTCGACCGACCACGGTCCCGCCCACCAGCGCAACACCCCGCGATAGCCCGACCCCGTCAGCCCCACGGGATCCGTGGAGAACATGCCCCGGTCCGTGACCCGAACCGAATCACCGCGTGCATCAACAAGTTCCACCGGATCATCCAGCAGGACCACCGGGGCCGGCTCCGGTAGCCGTCCCGGCCAGGGTTGCGTCGGATCATTCAGCGGCACCACCTCATCCCCCAGCGGGGTAAGGGTGATGCGCTCGGCCGGCCCCCGCCCACCACTGAGCACCGGCACCTGCACCGCCTCCGGCCCCAGCAGGCCCTGGACCCGCACCAGCGCCCGCCGGGCCCGCATCCGGTCGTCATCGCCGGAGGACCCCCACAACGGCAGCTGCAGCGCCGCGGCCGAGACCACTTCGACGGGGTGCAATCGCAGCACCGTGATGGGCGCAGTGGGGCCTGCCCGGCCCAGCCCCCGCCTGGTCAACCAGCCGTCCAGTTGCCACCGCACCCGGTCCGCGGTGGCGTCCTCGGTCAGCGGTTCGGCGCACCGCCAAACCCGTTGTAATTCTTCGCCATTGGCGGTCACCGCATCGATGGCCAACCGGGTGCAACCCACCCCGGCGGACTCCAGGCTGCGGTGCAACCGGCCCGCCAACGAGCGTCCGGCGAACGCCGCCGCGTCCACCCGGTCGATGGGCGGGTCGCAGTCCATCACCGCATCGAGATCCGACGGCGTCTCCGGGCCTGCCGGTCGACGGGCCGGCTCGCCCCGGGCGAACCGGTGTGCGACCACCGCGTCGGTACCGAACCGGGACGCCACGTCGGTCCGGGACAGCGCGGCGAACTGCCCGATGGTTCGAATACCCATGCGCCACAACAAGTCCGACAGCTCTTCCCGGCCGTCACCGGACAGGCTCGGCTCGGTGGCCAACTGCCGGATGGACAGCCCGGCGAGAAATTGCGCATCCTCCCCCGGCGCGAGGATCCGTCCCGCCCGGGCGGCGAACACCGCGGTGGGCAACTGGTCGGCGATACCCACCTGACATTCGACCCCGGCCGCACCCACCGCGTCGACCAACCGCTCGGCCGCGGTCTGCTCAGACCCGAAATACCGGGCCACCCCACGCACCGTCAACACCAGCAGCCCCGGCCGCAGTACCTCCGCGCGCGGCACCACCTCATCGACCGCAGCCGTCACCCCCTCGAAATGACGGGCGTCCCGCGCCGGATCGGCTGTGGCGACGTGCAATTGCGGGCAGCGGGCCTGAGCCTCCCTGCGCCGCAATCCCCTTCGCACCCCTGACGCCCGTGCCGACGCCGAACAGGCCGCCACCCGGTTCGCCAGAGTGACCGCCACCGGTTCGGTCACCGGCAGTCCGGCGGCTACTGCCGCCGCCACCGCGGGCCAGTCCATACACCAGATGGCCAGCACCCGGGACATCTCACCCACCCACCGCTCGGAGCGGACGCATCGAGCGGCCCCGGGCCCGCGTGTCCAGCCGCACCCGGCCGATCCGCCCGCACCCCGGCACCGGGTCCCCGGCTCCCGCGCCGACCACCTCATACCCGCGGACCCTGGCCTCCAGCCGCGCTGTCGCCCCCGGCCAATCACCATCGGTGACCAGCAGGGTGCACTCGCGCTGCCGGGCCCGGGACGCCACCACCCGGGCCCGCCCGGCCGGAACGGACTTGCCGCCCAGGCCGAGCAGCACCAGCTCGAGCCCGTCCATGAGCACCGCGGCCACCTCCACCGGGTCCGGCCCCGGATCCGGGATGAGCGCGATGCGCTCCAGATCGGCTCCCATCTCCACCGCGGCCAGCAGCCCGACCTTGGGCTGACCGACGATGGCCGTATATCCGCCGGACGCCGTCACCGCAGCCACCATCCGCAGCGGCAACGACCGGGCACCCGAGAGCACTGCGACGGTGCCACGGGGCAACACCTCAGGCAGCAGATCAGACTGGAAATCCGCCGGTTCCAGCAAACTTTCAACCGCCTTCGGGGCCGGCTCCGACCGGCCGCGGTCCCGGCTCCGCAAACCTGCTGGTCCAGACATCTCGGCGATCTTGCGCCGGAGCTGTTCCAGCTGGTCAGCGCGGTCAATCCGACTATTCGCCAGACTGGTCACAACCGCCACAACAACACCTCCAACACCACCAGACACTTGCTCAATTCGAATATTTGTTCGATATCGTGAGTAAACACCCACCCACCGACACGGTCAAGCCGCGAGGCGCACCACCCACCTGCCACCGGCGCATCCAGGCGGTACGCTCGAATCTGGAACCGATCCGAAGTTCCGCCCCCAGAACTCATCACCGGGGTCTGGTGGACCACCGCGTCAGTTGAAGGGACACCGACATGCGCTCATCCCGCCTGGTCCACCGTGTCACCGCCGCCGCCGGCGGCACCGCACTCATCGCCATGATCGGCCTCACCGCCGGCTGTGGCGGAGAAAAGAAAGCCCCCGAGACGCCGTCGTCGACCACCACCACGACGACCACGACGACATCGGCGACCACGACGACATCGGCGGTCACCCCGACCGAAAAGTCGATCAACCCCAACGGCGGCAACCTGTTCACGCCGTCGGTCACCGCCAACCCGGCGCCTACCGCCACACCGGGCACCCACCGCAACTGACAACCGACCCGGGTTGCCTACCGGCCCAGCAGAATCCGGGTTAGCGCTACCGTTGCTATATGCCACCGCGGACTCGGACACCGTCACAGCGATGGCTGTTGGCCCTGCCCCTTGTCGCCGCCCTGGCTCTGGTCTTCACCCTGCCCATCCCGGGCCGGCAGAACGCGGCGTCAGACCAACCGTCAGGCACCATCGACGGTCCGTTCGCGTCGCTGCTGGCCTCATCGACCGATCTCGGACTCGCGCGTCCGCAACGCGTCCGGCTCACCGCCACGCTCGATGCCGATGATCGGCCGGATGCACTGATCAATTGGGCTGATCTGCAACGGCTTTCGGTCCAATGGCGGCCGGGTGACAACTGGGCCGTCATCGAAGGCGATCCCGGCCCCATGGGCACCGCCTTCGGCGTCCAGGTGCACGACTACCGCGGCCGGCGCGGGCAGGAGTTCTACGCCGCACCACAACAGCCCCGGCTTCCCACCGAATTGCACGGCACGGTCGCCGAATTGGGCCGGATCCTCAGCTACACGCCGCATCACGAATCCACCCCGCCGCCCCGGCCGCTCGGGGTGCCCGAACGCGGCCTGACCCCGAGCCACCTGCTCAGCGCCTACCGCGCCGACAAAATGGCCGCCGCCGGCTACACCGGTAAGGGCACCACCGTGGTGGTCTTCGCCTTCAACGGCTACGACCAGGCCGACCTGGACAAGTTCGCCACCACCTTCGGCCTACCCACATTCACGCCGATCCTCGTCGGCGGGAAGCTCGGCGAGGACCACGGCGAGACCACCATGGACCTCGAGGTGATCCATGCCGTCGCACCCGACGCCAAGCTGGTCGTCGTCAACGCCCGTCCCACCGTCACCGGCGAAGGTGCCTATCTGAAGATCGGCGAGATGTTCGAGCAGACCGACCGCGACTTCCCCGGCGCCATCTGGAGCCTGTCGATCGGCTGGGGTTGTGACAAGCTGGCCACCGCCGCCGACCTCGCGCCCGTCCGCTCGGCGTTGGCCACCGCGGAAGCACACGGCACCACGGCCTTTGACGCCAGCGGCGACCTGGCCGGACTGGAATGCAAAGGCGGCGATGACTGGGATTCGCCGCCAGGCTCAGGCGATGTCGGCCTGGATTCGGTGGCGTCACTGCCCGAGATGACCAACGTCGGCGGCAGCACCCTGTCCACCGACGCCGACGGCCAATGGGTGGACGAACAGGCCTGGTTCAACGTGCCGCTCTCCCAGGGCACCGGCGGTGGCGTCTCCGCCCTGTTCGATCAGCCGCGCTGGCAGGCGGCCGCGGCGACACAGGTCGACCCGAAACGCAGTGCCGGCAAGCGCATGACGCCGGACATCTCGGCCGTCGCCGACCCCTACACCGGCGTGAAAATCGTTGTCGGCAAAGAGGTTGTCGTCGGCGGCGGCACCTCACAGGCCGCCCCGATCTGGGCTGGGCTGACCGCCATCATGAATCAGCACCTCATCGCGAACGGAGGGCGGCCGGTCGGCGCACTCAATCCACTGCTGTATCGCATCGCCACCGGTGCTCCACACCCGGCGTTCCGCGATATCACCTTGGGCGGCAACGCCGTTGACACCGCGGGCCCGGGCTACGACCTGGTGAGCGGCCTCGGCACGCCGAACCTGGAGAACCTGGCGGCCGACCTGTTGCTGCTGCAGAAGGTGACGCAATGAGCACGCAGCTCGAAGACCGGCCGATGATGGAGTGCGAGGTCTGCCAGCTGGACGTCCCGGCCGGCGAGTACTGCGGCCTGTGCGGCGCACCGCTCAGCGAACACCGCCACGACGGGCCGCACTGGTTGCGGGCACGGTCGTTCAGCGCCGCACCCGGACAGCATTTGCTTCGCCTGTCGATCACCAGCTCGCTGTTCCCGCACCTGTCCCCGCGATCACGCACATCGTTCATGATCGGGCTCATCGCTCTGGTACTGGCGCTGGTCGCAACCGCGCTGCTCCGCCTACCCGGCGCGCTGGTCGCGGTCGCGGTCCTCGGGCTGCCCGTGATCTTCGGAATCTATCTGCGGGAATCCGAATTCAACCGAGACGCACCACGCGGCAACCTGTGGCTGACCGCCGGCCTCGCCGTCGCTCTCGGCGTCGGTTGGGCTCTGCTCACCGGAGCCGCGGCCGCCCGGTCCTACGGCATCCCGCTGGGCGCGGGCATTGCGGCGGCTCGCATGCTGCGTACCGGCGTCGGCGTCACGCTCGGTGGCCTGTTGCTCATGCAGGTGCCCACGCTGACGATCCGGCTGCTCCGGCCCGGCCATCGAGAAACCCTGCACGGCTACGCCATCGGCGCCCACGCTGCCATCTATTTCACCGCGGCGGCGACCCTGACCCGGCTGGCCCCGCAGTTCGACACGGGCATGGTCAACCGCGACCGCCCAATGCTGGGCCTGTTGGTCGAGGCCGGAATCCGCGGCCTGGCCACCCCGATCATCGCGGCCACCGTCGGCGGTCTGATCGGTGCGGCACTGTGGTTCACCCGGCCGCCGAACAAGGCACACCAACACCGCGGCTACGTCCGGCTGACGTTGACCCTCATCGCGGTGATCGTCGCCGTGGTCTATGCGCTGCTCGGCCTCATCGACATGGTCCAGCTACCGCAGGTGGTGCAGCTGGCCATGTATCTGGCGCTCACCGGCATCGCGCTGCTGGCGTTACGCGTCGGGCTACACCTCGCGCTTCTCCACGAAGCACACGACGACTACAACATGGACGAGCCGCTGCTGTGCACCCAATGCGGCCACGTGGTGCCCGACGCCCCGTTCTGCGCGGCCTGCGGTGCCGCCACCCGCGCGTCGTCGCGGGCCGCGCGCCGTGGCCAGCGCAGCGACCGTCCGGTCCCCGCCGACAGCATGGGTGTCGGACTGCTCCCCGGCTATTCGCTGCATGCGACTTCCTACTCGGCAGCACCGACCCGGACCACCAAACGTGTTCAGGTGACGCTCATCTTCGTCCTGGTCGCCGTGGTGGTGGCCGCACTCCTGGTCGGGGTATCGGGGCTGCTCGAGAAACCGGCGGTGCGCTATGTGTGTCCGCCCGAATGCGGGCACCCGCCCATGGGCCAACCGGTGACCATCAATCCCCGGTTCACCGCACCCGATGGTTCGTTCAGCGTCGCCTACCCGGCAGCCGGATCGGCGTACGAGGTGACCAAGGACGACCGCGGCGTCCTGGCGAAGCTACTGGCCGGCGACGGTGGGATGCTCCAGCTGTTCAGTCGACCCGCGGCCGGACGGAAGCCGAAAGACATTGCGGCCGAACTGATCACCTCGTCCTACCCGGATGCCAAGACCGCCTACGAGATCCCGAACGCCATGGTCGGATACCAGTCGGGCTACGGCTTCGTCGCCGACTGGTATCCCCAGGGCGCAAGCCGCCGATTCGCCCGGATGCGACTGCTCGTGCTGGTCGCCGTCAAGAACGACCTGGCACTGATCGCCGCGGCGACGGGGCCGTACCACCCGTTCGGGCCGGACTTCGGATCCGGGAAACCGTCCGCGGTCGGCCTGCAACTGGCCCTCGACATGGGCCAGTACGTCAACAGCTTCAGCTGGCGCGGGGACCCGCCGCGCTGACCGTCTCAGGTTCATCGGTCTTGTGGCGCCGACCGATATGCGCTTCGGCGCGCATCCGCTCGACCATGTGCGGGTAGTGCAGCTCGAACGCCGGGCGCTCCGAACGGATCCGGGGCAGCTCGGTGAAGTTGTGCCGCGGCGGCGGGCAGCTGGTGGCCCACTCCAGGGAGTTGCCGTGGCCCCACGGGTCGTCGACCATGACGGGCTCACCGTAACGCCAGCTCTTGAAGACGTTCCACACGAACGGCAGCGTGGACACGCCCAGGATGAAGGCACCGATCGTCGAAACGATATTCAGCGTGGTGAAGCCGTCGGTGGGCAGGTAGTCGGCGTACCGACGCGGCATGCCCGAATTACCCAGCCAGTGCTGCACCAGGAAGGTGGTGTGGAAGCCGATGAAGGTCAGCCAGAAGTGCAGCTTGCCCAGGCGCTCGTCGAGCAGCCGGCCCGTCATCTTCGGGAACCAGAAGTAGATGCCCGCATACGTGGCGAACACGATGGTGCCGAAGAGCACGTAGTGGAAATGCGCCACAACGAAATACGAGTCGGTCACGTGGAAGTCCAGCGGCGGGCTGGCCAGCAGCACACCGGACAGACCACCGAGCAGGAACGTGACCAGGAAGCCTGCGGTAAACAGCATCGGGGTCTCAAACGTCAACTGCCCCTTCCACATGGTGCCGATCCAGTTGAAGAACTTGATGCCGGTCGGAACCGCGATCAGGAACGTCATGAAGGAGAAGAACGGCAGCAGCACGGCGCCGGTGGCGTACATGTGGTGCGCCCACACGGCCACCGACAGGGCGGCAATGCTCATCGTGGCGAAGATCAGCGTGGTGTAACCGAAGATCGGCTTGCGGGAGAACACCGGGATGATCTCCGACACGATGCCGAAGAACGGCAGCGCGATGATGTACACCTCAGGGTGCCCGAAGAACCAGAACAAGTGTTGGTAAAGGATCATGCCGCCGTTGGCCGCGTCGTAGATGTGCGCGCCCAGGCGGCGGTCAGCGGCCAGACCGAACAGCGCGGCGGTCAGCAGCGGGAACACCATCAACACCAGGATCGAGGTCACCAGGATGTTCCAGGTGAAGATCGGCATCCGGAACATCGTCATACCCGGGCAGCGCATGCAGACCACGGTGGTGATCATGTTGACCGCACCGAGGATGGTGCCCAGACCACCGACCGCCACACCGAGAATCCAGAGGTCGCCACCGACGCCAGGTGAGTGGATCGCATCCGATAGCGGGGTGTAGGCGGTCCAGCCGAAGTCGGCGGCACCAGTGGGGGTGATGAACCCGGACAACGCGATCAGGGCGCCGAAAACGAAGAGCCAGAAGGACAGCGCGTTCAGGCGCGGGAACGCCACGTCAGGCGCGCCGATCTGCAGCGGCAGCACCAGGTTCGCGAAGCCGAACACGATCGGGGTGGCGTAGAACAGCAGCATCGCCGTGCCGTGCATGGTGAACATCTGGTTGTACTGCTCGTTGGACAGGAACTGCAATCCGGGAAGTGCCAGTTCGGCGCGGATGAACAGGGCCATCAGGCCGCCGATGAAGAAGAAGATGAAGCAGGCGACGCAGTACATGATGCCGATCAGCTTGTGATCGGTGGTGGTGACCAGCTTGTAGATCAGGTTGCCCTTGGGTCCCATCCGCTCCGGGAAGGGCCGGCGGGCCTGAAGTTGTGCGACCGGAGGCGCTTCTGCCGTCATGAGAGCCCACCGACAACCGGACGACCGCTGCGGCCTGGGCCGTTATCCAATTGCACCACCGCCACCAACCTTTCTGCATCGCGCTGCCACGAACGCTATTGACCGGTTGGGCGGTCAGGGGAGGGCCAAAAGTCCCAACCCGACTGGAGATCAGAAGTTGTGATGCACCCCGGGCTGCGCCGTTTGCGGCGGCGGCGCCAACACCGACGGGGTAAAGGAATTCGGTCCCGACGGGTTGATCGACTTCTGGGTCGGCGACACGGAGGCGGGCGACGAGGTGGTGGTGGTGGTGGTCGTCGTCGTGGACGTGGTGTTGCCCGGCGGGGACTGGTTGCCGCCGCAAGCAGTAGTAAGAACGCCTAGCGCGACGATCGCGCCAGCGGCCGCGACGGCCTTCGGCGTGTAGCGTCGAAATCCACTTGCCGCACAAGCAGACTCAGCAATTTGACCCATCGGAACACCTCTACGTCCTGTGTTGCTCTCAGTGCCATCGGCACGGACACCAAGCAATGCCTCTTCATGGTTCCGTCACCGAGAACCACTCTGAAAGGGACGAAGGTCATCAACCCGATAGAGCTAGGGCCTCACTCCCACTCGATGGTGCCCGGCGGCTTGCTGGTGATGTCCAGCACCACGCGGTTGACCTCGGGCACCTCGTTGGTGATGCGGGTCGAAATACGTTCCAGCACTTCGTAAGGAACCCGAGTCCAGTCGGCGGTCATGGCGTCCTCGCTGGACACCGGACGCAGCACGATCGGATGCCCGTAGGTCCGCCCGTCGCCCTGCACACCGACCGACCGCACATCGGCCAGCAACACCACCGGGCACTGCCAGATGGTCTGGTCCTGGCCGGCGGCGGTCAGCTCCTCGCGGGCGATCGAGTCGGCACGGCGCAGCGTGTCCAGCCGGGGACCCGTCACCTCTCCGACGATCCGGATGCCCAGGCCGGGGCCCGGGAACGGCTGCCGCCCAACGATTTCCTCGGGCAGGCCAAGTTCGCGACCGACGGCCCGCACCTCGTCCTTGAACAGCAGCCGTAGCGGCTCGACGAGTTTGAACTTCAGATCCTCAGGCAGTCCGCCGACGTTGTGGTGGCTCTTGATGTTGGCGGCACCGGTGCCGCCGCCGGATTCCACGACGTCCGGGTAGAGCGTGCCCTGTACCAGGAACTCGATCTCCGACTCGCTCGATCCCAGGGTGTCGCGCACCGCACCCTCGAACGCGCGGATGAACTCGCGCCCGATGATCTTGCGCTTGCCTTCAGGGTTGGTCACCCCGGAGAGTGCGTCGAGGAAACGGTCGGCCTCGTCGACGGTGACCAGCTTGGCGCCGGTAGCGGCGACGAAGTCACGCTCGACCTGTTCGCGCTCGCCGGCGCGCAGCAGGCCGTGGTCGACGAACACACAGGTCAGTCGGTCGCCGATCGCGCGCTGCACCAGAGCGGCGGCCACCGCCGAGTCGACGCCACCGGACAGTCCGCAGATGGCCTGGCCATCGCCGATCTGCTCGCGGACCTGTTCGACGAGCTGGTCGGCGATGTTGGCAGCCGTCCAGGTTGCGCCGATACCGGCGAAGTCGTGCAGGAACCGGCTGAGCACCTGCTGGCCGTGCGGGGAGTGCAGCACCTCGGGGTGGTACTGGACGCCGGCCAGCTTGCGGGCCCGGTCCTCGAATGCGGCGACCGGAGCGCCGGGGGTGCTGGCCACCACATCGAACCCGGCGGGCGCCGCGGTGACCGCGTCACCATGGCTCATCCATACCGGCTGCGTGTCGGGCAGCCCTGAATGTAATTCTCCGCCAGACACTTTCAGCTCGGTTCGGCCGTATTCACTGGTGCCGGTGTGCGCCACGGTGCCGCCGAGCGCCTGGGCCATGGCCTGGAATCCGTAGCAGATGCCGAACACCGGGACCCCGAGGTCGAAGATCGCCGCGTCCAGTTGCGGAGCGCCCTCGTCGTAGACGCTGGACGGGCCACCGGACAGCACGATGGCCTGCGGGTTCTTGGCCTTGATGTCCTCGACGGTCGCGGTGTGCGGCAGGACCTCGGAGAAAACCCGCGCCTCCCGGACCCGGCGGGCGATCAGCTGCGCGTACTGCGCGCCGAAATCGATGACCAGGACGGGCTGCGAAGCTGGTGTTTGCACCCGCCCAGTCTAGTGGTGGACGTCCGGGGGCTCAGCCAGCCGCTCGGCCGCCGCGCCCACGGCGGCACGAACCTCGTCGTCGGTCATCTCGCCAAGCCCCAGCGCCGGCCGCAAGAATGACCCGAGCAGTCGCCAACCCAGTTGCAGCGCAATGATGTTGCCCACCGCGAGCCGGGCCTGGTTCTCGTCGGCGTACCGGGGCAGGAATTCGTCGAGCAGCCGCGTCATGTTGGGAAATGTGGTCTGCAACTCCCCCACCGGGTAGCCGTCGAGCTCGGCCCGGGCGATCACGCGCAGCTGTTGATCCAGCGCGGCGTCGATCACATCGGCCGGAGCCTCGGCCTCGATCAGTTCCCTGAGTCGCCGGCCGAGATGGTCCAGCACCGCTCCGACCAGCTTTTCTTTGGAGCCGAGGTGCCGGAAGACCAGCCCGTGGTTGACGTTGGACTTGGCGGCGATGTCCCGGATCGACGTCGCCGCAGGTCCGCGGGCGGCGAACAGCTCGGAGGCAGCCTCGAGCACCGCAGCGACGACTTCGTCACGGCCCACTGGCACACCCGTAGTCATGTGGCTACACTAGCGTCCACACACTGTAGTCAACTGACTACAGTGTCGATCTCCGGAAAGGGACCCTGATGACCTCCGCGCTCACCGTCACCAAACTGACCAGCAAGATCGGTGCCGTCGTCGATGGCGCACGACTGGGCGGCGACCTGTCGCCAGGGACCATCGCCGAGATTCGCGCCGCGCTGCTGGAGCACAAGGTCGTCTTCTTCCGCGGCCAGGACCACCTCGACGACACCCAGCAGCAGGCGTTCGGTGAGTTGATGGGCAATCTGGTCGGCCATCACGCGATGAAGCGCGCCGGGGCACCGAAGATCACCCCGATCGACTCGGACTACGGCAAGGCCAACCGCTGGCACACCGACGTCACATTCATGCCCGACTACCCCTCGGCGTCGGTCCTGCGCGCGGTCACCCTGCCCACCTATGGCGGTTCCACCCTCTGGGCCTCCACCGTCGCGGCGTACGACGGACTGCCCGCGCCGCTCAAGGCGCTGGTCGAGAACCTGCGGGCGGTGCACTCCAACCGCTTCGACTACCTCAAGGACGTCACCGTGGATACGACGCACCTGACCGACGAGCAAAAGGGCTACCAGGCCGAGTTCCAGAAGCCAGACTTCCGGACCGAGCACCCGGTCGTACGGGTCCACCCGGAAACCGGCGAACGCGCTCTGGTCGCCGGACAGTTCGTGCGCGGCTTCGTCGGTCTGGACAGCTACGAATCGGCCGCCCTGCTGGAACTGCTGCAGCGCCGAATCACCATGACCGAGAACACTGTTCGCTGGGACTGGCAGCCCGGCGACGTCGCGATGTGGGACAACCGGGCCACCCAGCACCGCGCCGTCGACGACTACGACGGCCAGCACCGGGTGATGCACCGCGTCACGCTGACCGGTGACGTCCCGGTGGACGTATACGGGGCACCGAGCCGCGTCATCAGCGCGGCGTAACGTCGACGAATAGCCGGGCCGAAAAGCAGGAAAGGACACAGCAGGACCACTCCCGACCGAAAGAGCAACCATGCTGGGTCTCCCCGAAGGCGTACACGCCTGCCTGTTCGACCTCGACGGTGTCCTGACCGACACCGCGGGCGTGCACAAGAAGGCCTGGAAGGCGATGTTCGACGCCTACCTGCGGCAACGCGCCGAACATAGCGGCGAACACTTCGTCCCGTTCGACAGTCACGACGACTACCTGCGGTACGTGGACGGCAAGCCGCGTGCCGATGGCGTCCGGTCGTTTCTGCGCAGCCGTGGCATCGACCTCCCGGACGGCAACCCGGACGACCCGCCGGACGCCGAGACGGTGGCCGGCCTGGGCAACCGCAAGAACCAGATGTTCCAGAAGGTGCTGCACGACGAAGGTATCGAGGTGTTCAGCGGGTCTCGGCGATATGTGGAGGCGGTTACCGCCGCCGGTCTCGGCGTCGCCGTCGTGTCGTCGAGCGCCAACACCCGTCAGGTGCTGGACGCCACCGGGCTGTCTCAGTTCGTCCAGCAGCGGGTCGACGGGCTGACCCTGCGGGACGAGCACCTCGCGGGTAAACCCGCACCGGACTCATACCTGAGGGCGGCACAACTGTTGGGTGTCGAACCGGCGGCGGCCGCGGTGTTCGAGGACGCGTTAGCCGGCGTCGAAGCGGGACGAAACGGCCGGTTCGGTTACGTCGTCGGCGTGGACAGGGCCGATCAAGCCGCGCAGCTGCGCGACAGCGGAGCCGACGTCGTGGTCACCGACCTGGCCGACCTGCTGTAGGCCGACGATGATCACCCAGGACCCATTTCCCGTCGAGCCATGGCAGGTCCGCGAGACGCGGCTGCCGCCGCCGCCGCAACCGCCCGGGCGGGCACCTACTCACCGGCGTTTGCACACCGCCTGAGCCGTCAGACCGGGGTGATCGGCAACCGGCGCAGTGCGCCGGGGGCGTCGGCCGGCACGACCGGACGGTCCGGAGCCACCGGCTCAATCCGCCGGTACGGCTCGCCCTGGGCCGGGCGCGCGTCGTCCTGCCCCTTGTTCGGCCACAGCGACGCCGCCCGCTCGGCCTGTGCCGCGATCGAAAGCGACGGGTTCACACCGAGATTCGCCGAGATCGCGGCACCGTCGGTGACGAACAGCGTCGGGTAGTTGTAGACGCGGTGGTACGGGTCGATGACGCCGGTCGCCGCGCTGTCACCGATCGCCGCGCCGCCCAGGAAGTGGGCGGTCAGCGGGATGTTGAACAGCTCGCCCCAGGTGCCGCCGGCAATACCGCCGACCTTCTCGGCCATCCGCCGGGTCGCCTCGTTACCGACCGGGATCCAGGTCGGGTTGGGCTCACCATGGCCCTGCTTCGACGACATGATCCGGAAACCAGCCGGCCCGCGCTTGGTGAACGTGGTGATCGAGTTGTCCAGGTGCTGCATGACCAGCGCGATCACGGTCCGCTCGCTCCAGTGCTGCGGGTTGAGCAGCCGGATCAGCTCACGCGGGTCCTCGCCGGCCTGATTGAGGAACTGCTTCCACCGCGGCACGTCGGTGCCCTGCGGGCCGGCGCCGTCCGTCATGAGGGTCTGCAGCATGCCCATCGCGTTGGAGCCCTTGCCGTACCGCACGGGTTCGATGTGGGTGTCCGGCGTGGGGTGGATCGACGAGGTGATGGCCACGCCGTGCGTCAGGTCCATGTCCGTCGGCACTTCGCGGGTCTGCGCGCCCACGATCGACTCGGAGTTGGTGCGGGTCAGCACCCCGAGCTTGTCCGAGAGCTTGGTGAGGCGTCCGGTGTCGCGCACCTTGAACAGCAGCTTCTGGGTGTTGTACGTGCCGGCCGCGACGATCAGGTACTTGGCGGTGAAGGTCCGCTTGCCACGCCGCACGCGTCCGTTGGTGCGTCGGGTCGCCACCTCCCACAGCCCGTCGCCGCGCTGTTCGAAGCTGGTCACCGTCGTCAGCGGATGTACTTGCGCCCCGGCCTTTTCCGCGAGGCCGAGGTAGTTCTTCACCAACGTGTTCTTGGCGCCGTGCCGGCAACCGGTCATGCACTCGCCGCACTCGATGCAGCCGGTGCGGGCCGGGCCCGCCCCGCCGAAGTAGGGGTCCGGCACCGTCTTGCCCGGGGCCTTCTCACCGTCGGGCCCGAAGAACACGCCGACGGGCGTCGCGACGAAGGTGTCCGCGCAGCCCATGTCCTCGGCGACCTCTTTGATGATCTTGTCCGCGTCCGTGAACGTCGGATTCTTGACCACGCCGAGCATGCGCTGCGCCTGCTCGTAGTGCGGCATCAGCTCAGCGCGCCAGTCGGTGATGTCTTTCCACTGCGGGTCGTTGAAGAACGGGTCCGGCGGGATGTAGAGGGTGTTGGCGTAGTTCAAGGAACCACCGCCGACGCCCGCGCCGGCCAGGATCATCACGTTGCGCAGCAGGTGGATCCGCTGGATGCCGTACATGCCGAACTTGGGCGCCCACAAGAACTTTCGCAGGTCCCACGAGGTCTTGGCGAAGTCGGCGTCGGAATACCGGGGGCCGGCTTCCAACACTCCAACGCGGTACCCCTTCTCGGTGAGCCGGAGGGCGCTCACGCTGCCTCCGAAACCCGAGCCGATGATCAAGACGTCGTAGTCAGGCTCCATGGCAGAAGTATGGACCTACCGCTCGGTAACCAGCTACCAAGGTATGCCTAACTCGCTACCGCCGGTACTAGCTACCGACGGTGAGCCCCACCTTCTGGAACTCCTTGAGGTCGCAGTACCCGGCCTTCGCCATCGACCGACGCAGACCGCCGACCAGGTTGACCGAACCGAAGGGGTCGTCGGACGGACCGTTCAGCACCTGATCGAGCGACGGACGCTCGCCCAGCGCGACCCGCAGCAGGGCTCCGCGCGGCAGCGACGGGTGCGCCGCGGCCGCCGGCCAGAACCAGCCGTCACCAGGCGCCTCGGCGGCCGCCGCCAACGGCGTGCCCAGCAGGACCGCGTCAGCGCCGCAGGCGATGGCCTTGGCCAGGTCGCCCGACGTGTGGATGTCACCGTCGGCCAGCACGTGCACGTAGCGGCCGCCGGTCTCGTCGAGGTACTCGCGGCGCGCGGCGGCAGCGTCGGCGATCGCGGTGGCCATCGGCACGCTGATGCCCAGCACCTCGTCGCTGGTCGTCGCGCCGTAGGTCGAGCCGTAGCCGACGATGACGCCGGCCGCGCCGGTGCGCATCAGGTGCAGCGCGGTGCGGTGGTCGAGTACGCCACCGGCCACCACGGGGACGTCGAGCTCGGAGATGAAGGTCTTGAGGTTGAGCGGCTCGCCGTCGGAGGCAACGCGCTCGGCCGAGATGATGGTGCCCTGGATGACCAGCAGGTCGATCCCGGCCGCGACCAGCGTCGGGGTCAGGGCCTGGGCGTTCTGCGGGCTGACGCGCACCGCGGTGGTGACACCGGCTTCGCGGACGCGTGCCACGGCGGCACCGAGCAGCTCCGGGTCCAGAGGGGCCGCGTGGAGCTGCTGCAGCAGCCGGACGGCCTCCCTGGATGCGAGGTCCGGGTCGCCTTCTTTTTCCGCCAGCTCGACCACCTCGGCAAGCTTGTCCTCCACGTTGCGGTGCCGGCCGATCAGGCCTTCACCGTTGAGCACGCCGAGGCCGCCGAGGCGGCCCATCTCGATGGCGAACTCGGGCGACACCAGGGAGTCGGTCGGGTGCGCCAGGACCGGAATCTCGAACCGGTAGGCGTCCAGCTGCCAGGCCGTGGACACGTCCTGGCTCGAGCGGGTGCGCCGGGACGGCACGATGTTGATGTCGTCGAGTTCGTAGGTACGACGAGCGGTCCGGCCCATGCCGATTTCAACCATGTCACGCATGTGTTTTTGACTTCCCTGTCAGTTAGCGCGAGGAATAGTTCGGTGCTTCGACGGTCATCGTGATGTCATGCGGGTGGCTTTCCTTCAAGCCCGCCGCGGTGATCTGCACGAACTGCGCCTGCTGCAGTTGTTCGATGGTGGCCGAGCCGGTGTAGCCCATGGCGGCCCGCAGACCACCGGTGAGCTGGTGGATCACCGTGGACAACGGACCGCGGAACGGCACCCGGCCCTCGATGCCCTCCGGCACCAGCTTGTCTTCGGACAGCACGTCGTCCTGGAAGTAGCGGTCCTTGGAGTAGGACTTGCCCTGACCGCGGCCCTGCATGGCGCCCAGCGATCCCATGCCGCGGTAGCTCTTGAACTGCTTCCCGTTGACGAAGATCAGGTCGCCGGGCGATTCGGCGGTACCGGCCAGCAGGGATCCGAGCATCGCGGTCGAAGCGCCGGCGGCCAGCGCCTTCGCGATGTCGCCCGAGTACTGCAGACCGCCGTCGGCGATTACCGGGACGCCGTAGGGCCGGCACGCGGCGGTCGCCTCGAGGATCGCCGTGATCTGCGGAGCGCCGACACCGGCGATCACTCGGGTGGTGCAGATGGAGCCGGGGCCGACACCCACCTTGACCGCGTCGGCACCGGCCTCGCACAGCGCGGCGGCAGCGGACCGGGTGGCGACGTTTCCGCCGACGACTTCGATCTTCTCGCCGACGGCCTTCTTGAGACGGGCCACCATGTCCAGCACACCGCGGTTATGGGCGTGCGCGGTGTCCACGATCAGCACGTCGACGCCGGCGTCGGCCAGCGTCATGGCGCGGGTCCACGCGTCGTCACCCACGCCGACGGCGGCACCGACCAGCAGACGGCCGTCGCTGTCCTTGGTGGCCAGCGGGAACTGCTCGGTCTTGACGAAGTCCTTGACGGTGATCAGTCCGGTGAGCTTGCCGTGTCCGTCGACGATCGGCAGCTTCTCGATCTTGTGCCGGCGCAGCAGGCCCAGCGCGGCCTCGGCGGAGACGCCCTCCTGCGCGGTGATCAGCGGAGCCTTGGTCATCACCTCGGCGACGGCTTTGTCCTGGTCGACCTCGAAGCGCATGTCGCGGTTGGTGATGATCCCGACGAGCTGCCCCGCCGTGTCCACGACGGGCAGGCCGGAGATGCGGAAGCGGGCGCACATGGCGTCGACCTCGGCCAGCGTGTTGCTCGGCGAGCACGTGACCGGATCGGTGACCATGCCGGCCTCGGACCGTTTGACGGTCTCGACCTGGGCGGCCTGCTCACTGAGCGGCAGATTGCGGTGCAGCACACCCATGCCACCGGCGCGAGCCATCGCGATGGCCATGCGCGATTCGGTGACGGTGTCCATGGCCGAGCTGACCAGCGGCACCCGCAGCCGGATGTTGCGCGTCAACTGGCTGGACGTGTCGGCGGTGGCCGGGATGATGTCGGACGCCGCGGGCAGCAGCAGGACATCGTCGAAGGTCAGCCCGAGCATCGCGACCTTGGTCGGATCGTCACCGCCGGTCGGCACCGGAACGGAGATGGGAACGCTGCTTTCAGCGATCGACATGGGTGGGGCCTCCAGGGCAGACACAGTCGTGGAACTAAAAAGCCATCCTATCGGCCCAGACTGTGTGCACCGAACCCCACTATCCGGCGGCTCGCCGGGGTAACGGCTGGCGCATCGCCAGGGGTGATAAGTAGGGTGGAGCTGTGCGTGACCACCTGCCGCCGGGCTTGCCACCCGACCCGTTCGCCGACGATCCCATGGACCCGTCGGCCGTACTGGACGCGCTGGAGCCCGGACAACCTCTGGACCCGCAGGAACGCATGGCCGTCGAGGCCGACCTCGCCGATCTGGCGGTGTACGAAACACTCTTGGCGCACAAGGGCATTCGCGGTCTCGTCGTCTGTTGCGACGAATGCCAGCAGGACCACTACCACGACTGGGACATGCTGCGGGCGAACCTGCTGCAGCTGTTGGTCGACGGCACCGTCCGCCCCCACGAGCCTGCCTACGATCCCGAGCCCGACGCGTACGTCACGTGGGACTACTGCCGCGGCTACGCCGATGCGTCACTCAACGAGGCGACCTCCGAGCACGACGGCTACCGCTGATTCTTTCTGTTGACGTGCCGGACATCACCTTCAGCACTTCTGCGGTTGATATTGCGCTGAGGGCGTAATCGATCGGGTCAGCAGCACCGCCACCACAGACTCAAACACTCGACGGCCAGGGCACATGCCGCCGGAATCAGTGCTGCCCGCGCCCCGACCCCGACCCCGACCCCGACCCCGACGGCGCGTCCGTTGTGGTCGTGACTGACCGCTCCCGCGTCGGCTCCGGCTGCTGCGTTTCCTTGGTCGACGGGACAACCGATGCCGTCTGCGCCGGTGTGGTCACCGAGGGCGATGTGACAGTCGGGGCGACGGTGGTGACGGTCTGCGCGGGCGCCGGGTTCTGCGTCGGCGAGGGCGCAACGGTGGCCGTGGGTGTGGGCGACGCCGTGGCCGGGTTGGTGACGACGGGCTCACTCGAGGACGGCACCGACGACGGCGCAGAAGTGGCCGTCGCCGTTGATGCCGATGTCGAGGCAGCCGATGTCGACGTGACCGTCGAGCTGCTCGACGGTGTCGCCGACGTGGAACTCGTTGGCTCGGTCGAGGACGTCGCGCTGGTGGTTGTATCCGAGGACGACGTCGACGCAGTGGTCGATGTCGAGGTCGTCGTCGTGATCGATGTCGAGGTTGTCGACGAGGTCGCGTCCGACGACGAGGTGGACGTCGACGTGGACGTCGTGCTCGAAGTAGTCGACGTCGTCTCGACCACCGGAACCGGCAACAGGGTCAGCGGCGACGACGGCAGGACCGGCAACGGCTCCCCCGGCGGCGGCAAGGTGGCCGCCGGGTTCTGCTCAACCACCTTGTAGGTCAAGGCATTCCACTGCTGGATCAGCTGCTGCTTGTGTTCCGGGGCGTCGACACTCTGCACCGTCGGACCCAGGGCTTGCAACTTGTCCTGCGCCTGCTGCCACTGACCGTTGTCGATCAGCTGCTGCACCTGTTGCATCTCGGTCTGCGCGGCCAGCATCACCTGGTCATCGCGGCTGGCCTTCTCGGTGCCGAACATCGCAGTGTGCAGGCCGTACAGCGAGGAGTTCGGTCCGGCGGCGTAGATCGCGGTCCCGAAGCCGCCGAGGCACAACAGCGCCGCGGCGACGGACCCGACGATCGTCAGCGAGGTCCGGTATTCCTTGCGGTGCAACCCATTCTGAAGGGCCGCCACTGCGTCGCGGGCCGTGACGGGTGTCGTCACCGCGGGTTCGCGGATACTGTCGCGCCAGTCGGCGAACAGGAACGCGAGCTCGGCTTCGGTGGAATCCGTCGAGTACGCGTGCTGGTCGGCGGCGAGCGCGTCGAAGAATCGGTCGACCCGTCGAATCTCGTTGAGCGAGGGATCGCCGCCATTGGGAGACCAGTGTCCGGAGTCAGGCATGGCCACGCTCCGTCGAACCGATCTCGGCCTTCAACCTGGCCAGCGCCCGATGCTGAGCCACCCGGACCGCGCCGGCAGTGCTGCCCACGGCCTCGGCCGTCTCTTCGGCGCTCATGCCGACGACGACGCGCAGAATCAGGATTTCGCGCTGCTTCTCGGGGAGCACCGCCAGCAACCGGTTCATCCGGGCAGCCGCGTCGGCATCGATGGCCAACTGCTCCGGACCCAGTTCGTTCGACGGGCGGTCCGGCAGATCATCGGTGGCTTCAGCCCGGTTGCGGCCGGCGGCACGATGCGCGTCAGCAACCTTGTGAGCGGCAATGCCGTACACAAAAGCCAGGAACGGCCGTCCCTGGTCTTTGTACCGCGGCAGCGCCGTGATCACAGCTAAACACACCTCCTGAGCCACATCGTCTGAGGAAACACCCTGTCGTTCACCGACCCCGAACCGCGCGCGGCAGTACCGAACGACGATCGGGCGGATGGTTTCCAACACCTTGCGGAGCGCATCACGATTGCCGGCAACTGCATCAGCAACGACAGCATCGAGACCATCTCCCGAAAATGTCATCGTGGGCGCATTCTCCAGCGTTACGGACGAGGCGTTGTCGTGGTTGGTATGTCAGGTCAACATTAATGACTGGCGCGGGCGGTCAGATTCATCCCGCCCATCGCCCGCCACGGTCGCGGACGGTTGCGGCCGCGGCGTCGCGGATCTCCACGATGGCCTGCGGGCTGTGCTCGGCACTGCCGATATCGCTCAACAGACAGCCCAATGCCCAGGTCAGCGGCACCAAGCCGAATTGCCTGGCACGGTCGAGCGCGCTGTCGCCGACTCGGCGGGAGTCGTCGAACCGACCCGCACTGCACAGCGCCGCCGAATACACGACGTCGGTTTTCACGGCGTGGCGTGGCGAGCCCAGGTCACCGACGAGCTCCCGAGCGTGCTCGGCATGAGCGACGGACTCCCCGCCCCGACCACTGACCATCGCCAATTCAGCGCTGACCCAGGCCAGCCGAACCCGCTGGCGCGGAACCCCGCTTTTTTCGGTGTCGGCCGCGGCCCGCTCGAGCAACCGGTGCGCGACCCCGAAGCGGCCGATCCCGAGAGCGTCGGCAGCCAGACCGACGAGCGCATCGGCCCGCGCCTGCGCGGCGTCGGGTTGAGGCGCGACCAACGCCCACGCCCGACCGTCGGCGACCCGGGCCAGGCGGTGCCAGCCGAGCTGCCGGAGAAACGAGGCGCGGGTGCTGTGCGCCAGCGACAGCAACGAACCGCTGGCTCGCCGCGCGACTGAGTCGAGGTCCGTGGCCGCGACGGCGTAGTACCCCTGACCGCCCGCGGCGACGGCACGCAGCCACAGCTCGTCGGGCGAGCGCGCCGCCGGCAGCGGCCAACATGGCACGTCGTTGCCAAATGCGGCGTTATATAGACGGACAGCTGGCTGGTCGGCGGAGTGCGTTGTGGTACCGGTTGCGGTCATCGAGTCAGCACGGTATCAATGCGGCGCCGGGGCACGGCGCCGTTCTCCCGCCCTGCGAGTTCGGCGGCGTTCGTTAATAATTCATGCTCGCCGTGTTAACACCATGTCAATTGCATCCATTTCGGCCACAAATTGACCGACGTGGCGAACTGGCGTGAACTGCCGAAACACGATGTTTTCGGGAACGACAGAACATTTCAGGACCAGCCGTTTCGTTTCCAAAGCATCGCGAAGATGAACGAGATGTAAATTCTTGACCTGCACTTATGGGGTTTCGCACAGGGCGTGGCTATTGACGGAATTTGCCGAATCCTTCTACGTTGTGTGCACGAGATGTCATCGGCGACAAGTGCTCGGGTCATTTGCAGATCGACGCACATCCACAGATTGCAAATTGGATGTGCGGGGAGGAGTCATTTCCCAATGCCACAGCCTCAGCAGCTTCCCGGACCCAACGCCGATATGTGGGATTGGCAGATGCATGGTGTTTGCCGTGGTGTCGACTCCGCGGTGTTCTTTCATCCCGATGGCGAGCGCGGCCGCGCTCGGGCCCAGCGCGAAATGCGCGCCAAGGAGATGTGCCGGGCCTGCCCGGTGATCACTCAGTGCCGGTCACACGCACTGGCCGTCGGCGAGCCGTACGGCATCTGGGGCGGACTCAGCGAAGGCGAGCGCGAGCTATTGCTGAAGCGGGGCATCCGCCGCGCGTCGTAGGTCTTGTCGTAGGTCTTCTTCGCAGACGGCCTCACTCGTCTGGGTGGGGCCGTTTGCGGTTGACGGTCCGCCCGCTCACCCGGTCGACGACGGAGCCGAAGCATCGGCCGACCATTTGGCTTCGATCTTGGCGTACCGCCAGATCAACAGCGCCGCGATCCAGGTGACGACGAACAGCCCGACGATGACGAAGCCCAGAGAGTTCATGTCGAGGCCGGTGATCCAGTCACCGAAGCCGCCGGTCCAGTTGAGCTGCTGCGCCAGCAGGCCGAGCAGCTCGACGCCGCCGATGATGAGGGCGACCGCGATCGACAAGCCGGTGATGGTGATGTTGTAGTAGACCTTGCGAACCGGTTTCAGAAATGCCCACCCGTAGGCGAAGTTCATGAACGTGCCGTCGGCGGTGTCCAGCAGACTCATGCCCGCGGCGAACAGTACGGGCAGGCACAAGATGGCATACCAGGGCAGCCCGGCGGCCGCACTGGTACCGGCCAGCACCAATAGGGCGACCTCGGTGGCGGTGTCGAAGCCCAGACCGAACAACACCCCGACCGGATACATCTGTGCCGGCTTGGTGATCGATTTCGTGAGGCCGCCGAAGATCCGGTTCAGGAATCCCCGGTTGTTGAGCCGGTCTTCGAGTTCGGCTTCCTGGTAACTGCCCGAGCGCATCTCTCTGAACACCTTCAGGATTCCGACCAGAATCACGATGTTGATGATCGCGATGAGCAGCAGGAAAACACCTGACACGCTGGTGCCGATCAGCCCCGCGTAGTGGTGCAACGCCGAGGTGTCATCCGCAACGGGGCCGATGATCGTCGTGACCCCGATCGAGAGCAGCAGCGCGAGACCGAACACCACGGTCGAGTGCCCCAACGAGAAGTAGAAGCCGACGGACAGGGGCCGCTTGCCGTCAGCCATCAACTTGCGGGTGGTGTTGTCGATTGCCGAAATATGGTCTGCGTCAAAGGCATGCCGCAAACCGAGTGTGTATGCGGTCAACCCGACGCCCAATCCCAGCGTCTTGTCCCCCAGATTGAAGTGTTGCGGGGCCACGAACGCGGCAAGCGTGACCCAGCCGACCAGATGCAGCACCACGATCACGCCGATCATGGTCGCCATCCGCAGCCATTCGTCCCTGTTCAGCGCTCCCTTGACCATCGCGAGGCGAGTGGGGGTGATCGTCATCGGTGCCGCTCCAGACGTTGGTTGGTGACGCGGAGCTGACGAAGTGTGCTGTCCCGCAATGCGTGCTGCTGTGCCGGCGTCAGCCGCCCGCACACCCGGCCCCAGTGCACTGCGACCTGATCGCCGGCAGACATGTCGGGCACGGCGCTGTAACCGTCCTCCCACACCTCAAGACGCCGCGGCGAGGGCTCGGACAACCGGAGCCGGTGTCCGTCCCAGAGCAGCGCACTCGCGTCGATATCGACACGGTCGCCGGAGCGGGAAAGCACCGTCCCCCAGGTGATCCGGCAGTTGTCCAGGACGCGCAACGGATGCTCGTCCAGTCCGCTGCCCAGCAAGCGGGACCACGGATACACCCCGAACACGTGGAAACAATGATTGGCCGCGACCTCGCCGGCGAGGTCCTCGGTCAGATGCGACCAGTACCGGCCGGCCAACCGCCCGATGACGTCGAGCAGCTGACCCGCGACAGCACCGGAATCCAGGTCGGCCGCGATACCCCCGCCGAGCCAATAGGATTCGACGAGACGGAGATCCAGCGGGTCGGCAATGCCGGTCAGTCCGGACAGGACCTCCAGGTACGGCCAGGCACCGGAGAAGCTGCGGGCCGCGATCCGCACCTCATCGACGGAGGCATCGCGCAGCGCGGCCAGCTCCGGCGGCCCGCAGTAGCCGAGATGGTTGGGGGCGTATGCATAGCGGGCGAACATCTCGACGCCCTCGTCACAATCAGCCACCGGAAGGCACATGACGGCCCTCCTCCCGGTCGAGTACCTACGAGGCTAGTTTCGTCCGGCCGCGGCCGACAGTCCACTAGGCCAGAAGCGAAGCAGGGCGTAGCGTGGAAACACGTTCCGGTGCAGTCCTGCAGCGGGTGGGGCGAGCGCTGGCCCGGGCGGAGGCGGCGGTGAGACCCGATGCATGAGCTCTCGCTCTGTCAGGCGATCGCCGGTGTGGTCAGGCCGTACGCAGCCGACAAACACGTCGAGGTGGTACGGGTCCAGGTCGGTGCCCTCCGGCAGGTGGTGCCCGACTCGTTGACGTTCTGCTGGGACCTGATTCGCGACTACGAGTCCATGCCTGATGCCGAACTCGAGCTGGAAATGGTTCCGGCAGAAGTGGTCTGCCGCTCGTGCGGTCAGCAGTCGCTGCTCGCGTCACGATGGTCGGTGTGCTGCCCGGTGTGCGACAGCGCCGAAGTCACGGTGATCAGAGGCAATGAGTTCCAGGTGACGTCCATGGACGTGTCTTGATATGCGGCGGTTCGCGAGAGGTGGCCACGATGGGTAGATTCCACCGGCACGAAGACGGCACGGTCCACACGCACGAAGACGGGGACCACCGTCACGAACACGGGGACCACAGCGGCTACGAGACCGGAACGGAGCGCATCGACGTACTGGAGTCGATCTTCGCCGAGAACGACATGCGCGCAAACATCAACCGCAATGCGTTCGAGAGCAACGGGATCCGAGCACTCAATCTGATGAGCTCACCAGGATCGGGAAAGACGACCGTACTGGCTGCCTCACTCGACAACCTCAACGGCGAGGTGGCCGTCGGCGTGATCGAAGGTGACATCGCCACCGACCTGGATGCGGAAAAACTCGGGGGCCGCGGCGCTCAGGTGTCGCTGATCAACACCAATAATGGGTTCGGCGGCGAATGCCACCTGGACGCGCCGATGGTCAATCGGGCGCTGCAGGGCCTGGCGCTCGCAGACCTGGATCTCGTCATCATCGAGAATGTCGGCAATCTGGTCTGCCCAGCTGAGTTCGATGTCGGCGAGCACGCCAAGGCGATGGTCTACTCGCTGACCGAAGGCGAAGACAAGCCGCTGAAGTACCCCGTGATGTTCCGCGCGGTGGACGTGGTGCTGCTCAACAAGATCGATCTGGCACCGTATCTCGACGCCGACGTCGAGACGTATGCCGCCCACGTGCGGATGGTCAATCCGACCGCCACGATCCTGCCCGTGAGCGCCCGGACCGGCGAAGGCATGGCGGCCTGGTTCGATTGGCTGCGCACGTTCGTCCGGCAATAACCCGACGACTACCGCCCCATGACCCCTCCGGGCGAATCATCTTGAATTTCAGCAAATTTCGAATCACGGACCTGTCAAGTGCACACGCAGCCAGATTGACGCCTATGATAATTGGCCAGCGAATGCGCTATCCCCGATATCGGTGGCCTGGCACCTTGGGGTAACCCGTTGACAACCCATTGCACCCGGAGTAGACCGAGAAACAGCGCCGCGCATCGGGCCGAACGTCGACTCCTGCGGCGAATGGGACTGAACAACCAATCCCGCAAAGATCGACGTAGGGACCCAGCCCGTCCCGGAAAGAACTACGATATGCCTACTTCGGCAGCAGTCAAGGCAGAGTCGGCACTGATTCACGTTCTGTGGATCAATGCCGGTCTGAGTTGTGACGGCGATTCCGTGGCGCTGACTGCCGCCACTCAGCCCAGCATCGAGGAGATCGCGCTCGGCGCGCTTCCCGGGCTACCCCAGATCGCCGTGCATTGGCCTCTCATCGACTTCGAATGCGGACCGAACGGGGGCGCAGACGACTTCCTCGAATGGTTCTTCCGGGCCGATCGAGGCGAGCTCGATCCGTTCGTGCTGGTTGTCGAGGGATCGATACCCAACGAGCAATTACACACCGAAGGCTACTGGTGCGGGTTTGGCAACAACCCCGCCACCGGACAGCCGATGACCACCAGCGAGTGGCTGGATCGCCTGGCGCCCAAAGCAACCGCGGTGGTGGCCGTCGGCACGTGCGCCACCTACGGCGGTATCCATGCGATGGCCGGTAACCCGACCGGCGCGATGGGTGTACCCGACTATCTCGGGTGGGATTGGAAGAGCAAGGCGGGCATTCCCATCGTCTGCGTGCCGGGGTGCCCGATACACCCGGACAACTTGGCAGAGACATTGACGTATCTGCTGTACATGGCGACCGACCAGGCCCCGATGATTCCGCTGGACGAAGCGCTCCGGCCCACTTGGCTCTTCGGCGCGACCGTGCACGAAGGCTGCGACCGGGCCGGCTATTACGAGCAAGGCGACTTCGCCCACGAGTACGGATCACCCAAATGCATTGTCAAGCTGGGCTGTTGGGGTCCGGTCGTCAAATGCAACGTACCGAAACGCGGCTGGATAAACGGTATCGGCGGCTGCCCGAATGTGGGTGGCATCTGCATCGGCTGCACCATGCCCGGGTTCCCCGACAAGTTCATGCCCTTCATGGATGAACCGCCCGGCGGCAAGGTGTCCACTGCGGCGTCGGGCCTGTACGGATCCGTCATCCGCAACCTGCGCCACATCACCGGCCGGACCGTCGACAAAGAACCGCATTGGCGCCATCGCGGCACAAAGCTTGAATCGGGAGCGACCCGCACCTGGTAGGTGCGGACCCTCACCGCCTGCCGCCGATTCGGCGATACGGCGAAAGGTATTGCTAGGGAGCGAAGTCCATGACAACGATCATTCCGGAACCATCACAGGTCAAACGGGATCCCGGCCAACTCGTCGAGATGGCATGGGACCCGATCACCCGGATCGTCGGCAGTCTCGGCATCTACACGAAGATCGACTTCGAGAACCGCGAAGTCGTGGAATGCCACAGCACGTCGTCGATCTTCCGCGGCTACTCGATCTTCATGAAGGGTAAGGATCCACGGGACGCCCATTTCATCACCAGCCGCATCTGCGGCATCTGCGGCGACAACCACGCCACCTGTTCGTGTTACGCACAGAACATGGCCTACGGGGTGAAGCCGCCGCATCTCGGTGAGTGGATCGTCAACCTGGGCGAAGCCGCGGAGTACATGTTCGACCACAACATTTTTCAGGAGAATCTGGTCGGCGTCGATTACTGCGAGAAGATGGTCGCCGAGACCAACCCGAGTGTGCTCGCCAAGGCCGAGAACACACTGGCGCCGCACTCCGATGCCCACGGCTACCGGACCATCGCCGACATCATGCGCACGCTCAACCCGTTCACCGGCGAGTTCTACCGCGAGGCGCTGCAGGTCAGCCGGTGGACGCGAGAGATGTTCTGCCTCATGGAAGGCCGGCACGTCCACCCCTCGACGCTGTACCCGGGTGGCGTCGGCACCGTCGCCACCATTCAGTTGATGACCGACTACATGACCCGGCTGATGCGCTACGTCGAATTCATGAAGAAGGTCGTGCCCATGCACGACGACCTGTTCGACTTCTTCTACGAGGCCATTCCCGGTTACGAACAGGTCGGGCTGCGGCGCACCCTGCTGGGCTGCTGGGGATCCTTCCAGGATCCCGAAGTGTGCAACTTCGCCTACAAGGACATGGAGCGCTGGGGCGACGCGATGTTCGTGACGCCCGGTGTGGTGGTGGACGGAAAACTGGTGACGCACTCACTGGTCGACATCAACCTGGGCATCCGGATCCTATTGGGCAGTTCGTATTACGACGACTGGACCGACCAGGAGATGTTCGTGAAGAACGATCCGCTCGGCAACCCCGTCGATCGCCGGCATCCGTGGAATCAGCACACCAACCCGCATCCGCAGAAGCGGGACATGGACGACAAGTACAGCTGGGTGATGTCACCGCGCTGGTTCGACGGCAAGGACCACCTGGCCCTGGACACCGGAGGTGGGCCGCTGGCCCGGCTGTGGTCCACCGCGCTGGCCGGACTGGTCGACATCGGCTACGTGAAGTCGACCGGGCACAGTGTGCAGATCAACCTGCCGAAGACCATCCTCAAGGGACCCGTCGAGCTGGAGTGGAAGATCCCGCAGCACGGCAGCAACACCATCGAACGCAACCGTGCCCGTACCTACTTCCAGGCCTACGCGGCTGCCTGCGCACTGCACTTCGCGGAGAAGGCACTCGCCGAGATCCGCGCCGGGCGCACGAAGACATGGGAGAAGTTCACGGTGCCCGACGAAGCGATCGGCTGCGGTTTCACCGAGGCCGTCCGCGGCGTGCTGAGCCACCACATGGTGATCCGGGACGGCAAGATCGCCAATTACCATCCGTATCCTCCGACGCCCTGGAACGCCAATCCCCGGGACAGCTACGGCACGCCGGGCCCGTACGAGGACGCGGTGCAGGGCCAGCCGATCTTCGAGGAGAACGACCGGGAGCACTTCAAGGGCATCGACATCATGCGTACGGTGCGGAGTTTCGATCCGTGTCTGCCCTGCGGGGTGCACATGTACCTGGGTGACGGAAAAACCCTGGAGCGCTTGCACTCCCCGACGCAGTCCGTAACCGGGGAGTAGCCTGTGGCCGCGCCGGACGACGCGCACTGGCGCACGGCGGGCGACCGGATACAGACACTGCTCGACGCCAGCTCGGCAGCCGGGCCGGTGACGCGTGAGCGTGCCGAGCTGTTGGTCGGCGAGGTCACCGACCTGTACGGCGCTGCGCTGCAACGGATCATGCGGCTACTCGCCGGCCATCCCGAGCTCACCGAGCAGTTGACCGACGACGACCTGATCGCCAGCCTGCTGCTGGTACACGGCCTGCATCCACATGACGCGCGCAGGCGCATCGAGGACGCGCTGGATAAGGTCAGGCCGTACCTCGGTTCCCACGGCGGCGACGTCGCAGTGGTCAGTGTCGCCGACGGTCCCGGCGGCGCTGCCGTCCGATTGCAGTTCGCGGGCAGTTGCAAGAGCTGCCCGTCGTCGGCAGTGACGCTCGAGCTCACCGTCGAGGACGCCATTCGTGCGGCCGCTCCGGAGGTCAGCACGATCGAGGTGGTGGCGGCCGAACCCAAAACCGGTGTGATCCCGGTGGATTCGCTGTTGAGCCGGGTCCACCGGGACGGTCGAGCCGGATCGGTGTGGCATCCGGCGCCGGAGCTCGCCGACCTGAAACATGCTGAGGTCGGCGGGTTCCGGCTGGCCGGCGAGACGCTGCTGGCGTGCCGACTCGGCGAGAATGTGTTCGTCTACCGCGACCGGTGCGGACGTTGCGCGGACTCGTTGGCCGGCGCCGCGCTGCATCGCCGCATCGGATCTGCCGACCCGGTGCTGCGGTGTCCCCGCTGCCACGCCCATTTCGATGTCGTGCATGCGGGCATCTGCGTCGACGACAACGCCACCGCCGCCGAACATCTCGAGCCGGTACCGGTGCTGGTACGCGACGGTGTGCTGTCCGTCGCGATGGAAGTCACCCCGACCGCAGCCGGTGTGCCATGACGGGCGCCTATGACGTGCTGGCGCGCATCCGCGCCGCCCGCGCCACGCCCGTTGCGGCGGGCGAGCGGTGCGAGATGTGCTCGGAGCAGATCGCTGCCGAACACCAGCACGTCGTGAATATCGAAGGCCGACAACTGCTGTGCGTCTGCCGGGGCTGCTATCTGTTGTTCACCGATGTCGATGCCGCGCTCCACTACCGCGCCGTCCCTGATCGGTACCTCACCTTCCCCGATCTCGCACTCGGCCGCCGCGAATGGGAGCTCCTGCAGATCCCCGTCGGGCTGGCGTTCTTCTTCCGCAACTCGTCCCTCGACCGCACGGTCGCCTTCTATCCGGGACCGGCCGGCGCGACGGAATCCGAACTGGACCTTGGCATGTGGGCCGACATCCGCGACGCGGACCCGCGCGTCGACCTGCTGGCCGCGGACACCGAGGCACTGATCATGCGGCTGCCGGATGATCCGCGCCCCCTCGAATGCCACCTGGTGCCGATCGATGCGTGTTACGAGTTCGTCGGCCGCCTGCGGATGCTGTGGCACGGGTTCGACGGCGGGCAGCAGGTCCACGAGTTCGTCGACGACTACTTCAACGCCATTGCCGAACGCGGCAAGGTGGTGACGGGATGACCGAGGTGACCTTCGCCGTCGTCGACGTCTTCCCCGAGCCTTACGCGGTGACTCCGGTGCTGACCGCACGGGTCGGGATCGCGGCGCTCGGCGATGAGCCGGTGCACGCCATCGCGTTACGCGCCCAGATCCGTATCGAACCGCTGCGCCGGGGTTACACCGACCAAGAGGCGGCAGCGCTGCTGGACCTGTTCGGCACCCGCGACCGCTGGAGCACCACCCAGCACACCTTCCTGTGGCAGCACAGCAGTGTCATGGTGCAGGGCTTCACCGGCACCACCCAGGTCGACCTCCCGCTGGAATGCACCTACGACGTCGAGGTCACCGCGGCCAAGTTCTTCCATGCGTTGCACGACGGCAACATCCCCCTCCAATTCCTCTTCAGTGGCACTGTTTTCACCAAAGGACAACACGGCTTCGCCGTCACCCCGGTACCCTGGGACCGCGAGGACCACTACGACATGCCGGTATCGGTGTGGCGCGCCCTCATCGACCTGCACTACCCACACACCGGCTGGATCAGGTTGCACCACGACACCATCGACGCCCTGGTCGACTACAAGGCCCGGCACGCGCTGCTCGGGCTCGACGACACGGTCATGGCACTGCTGACCGCCCAAGCCGCACAGGATCTCCGATGACTGCCGCGTGGGAGCAGGCCAGGGCCGTGGCCGATGCGGTGCTCTACGAGGGCTATCTGCTCTACCCCTACCGGGCCACCTCCGGAAAGAACCAGTCCCGCTGGCAATTCGGCGTGCTCGGTCCGCCGCACGCTGCCGAGGTCGGGCTCGGCGAGGACGACACCCTCTCGGCCCAGCTCCTCGTGCACCCTGGGCCCGATACGGCTCTGACCATCGTGGTCCGGTTCCTGCAGCTGCAACACCGGGCGGTCGAACGGGACACCGGCGGCGAGTTCGCACCAGTCGACGAGCTGACCGTGGCCGGCCGCACCTGGCTCAGCTGGGATGAGGCCGTCGAACGCGAGCTGTCATTCGGACCGTTCACGGAATCGGACCTGTCCACGCCGCAGCGGCTGCCGGTCGTCGTTGCCGGTGGCAGCGACGTCGAGCGCATCGACGGTGGCAGATTGGTCCGGACCCGCGCCGAGCTGCGCGCCGAGGTCACGGTGCGGTCCGAGGCCGACGATGGACTCCTGCGCGTCACCCTCGAGGTACGCAATGTCGTTGAGCCAGCGACAGATAAGGAGGGTACGATCGCACGATCCCTGATCGGTACCCACCTGATTGCCGAGGTCACCAGCGGTGAATTCGTCTCGATGCTGGAACCGCCGGAATCGGCCGCCGACGCCGTCGGGCGCTGTCAGCGGCACCGTTGTTTCCCCGTGCTGGCCGGCCGGCCCGGCACCACCACGTTGATGCTGGTGTCTCCGATCATCCTGTACGACCATCCGGAGATCGCCGAGCAGAGCGAGGGCGCCCTCTTCGATTCGACCGAGATCGACGAGATCCTGACTCTGCGCGTCATGACGATGACCGACCAGGAGAAGACACAGGCCCGGGCCACCGACCCGCGCGCAGCAGAGATCATCGATCGCTGCGACGCGATGTCGCCGGATGCCCTGCTGAATCTGCATGGGGTACTACGCAATCCACACGCCGGTGCCGAAACCCGATCGTTGATACCCGAGATTCCCGAGGGCGTCGACTGGTGGGATCCGCTGGCGGACAACGCCGTCGCGCCGACCCTTGACGCGGTGTTGGTAAACGGGGTGCGAGTCAGTCGCGACAGCCGGGTCCGGCTACACCCGTCCCGGCGCGCCGACGCACAGGATCTGTTCTACGCCGACAAGGTCGCGCGCGTCACCTGCGTCCACGAGACGGTCGACGGCGACCAGCAGATCGGCGTCGTCCTGGAGGACGACCCGGCCGCCGAGATGCACGACTGGTACGGCCGATATCTGTACTTCGCACCCGACGAAGTCGAACCACTGAATGAAGGGATATCACCATGGAAGTAGTGGGTTGGATTGCCGTGATCGTGGTCGCGGCGGCGGTGGTGGGCGCCGGGGTTGTCGGTGTCCGCTCCATCCCGGATGCGCGTCGCTACCTGCGCATGCGGCGGATGTGACGGGAGGCGTTGCTACGCAACGGATTCTGGTAGCCGGAATCGGCAACATCTTCCTCGGTGACGACGGCTTCGGCCCCGAGGTGCTCCGGCACGTCGGGGCCACAGAAGCGGGTGTTCAGCTGACGGATTACGGCATCAGGGGCATGCACCTCGCCTACGACCTGCTCGGCGAGTGGGATGCGCTGGTGCTGGTCGACGCGATCCCGTGCCGGGACACGCCGGGGGCGGTGCACGTCTTCGAGGCCGATCACCAATCGCTCACGGCGGCAGTGGGTCTGGACGCACACGCCATGGATCCAGCAACAGTGTTCGCCAGTCTCAACGCACTCGGTGGAGCCCCTCCCCATACCGTGGTGGTGGGGTGCGAAGTGGCCGACGTCGAGGATCGGATGGGCCTTTCCGATGTCGTGGCGGCCGCCGTCCCGGTCGCGGCCCGCGCCGTCGAAAGCGTTGTCGCAGAACTACTCAGCCGCGCTCCGGTTCGGGAGGGCTGAGCCATGTGCCTGGGCATACCGGGGCAGGTCATCCAAATGTTGGACGGTTACGGCGACCAGCTCGCACTCGTCGACGTCGCCGGCGAACCACGCAAGGTGAATGTCGGGATGTTGCCGGAGGAGACCTTCGACGCGGGCGACTGGGTGATCATTCACATGGGGTTCGCGCTCGAAAAGACCGACGCGGCAGGGGCCGCGGCGGCGCTCGAAGGTCTGAGGCTGATGGGCAACGGCGACGGAGCAGGGTCGTGACGCGCCGACGGCTGCGGATCTGCGCGCACGGCGTCGTCCAGGGCGTCGGCTTCCGGCCGTTCGTGTACACCACTGCCGCGGCCCTGGGGCTGAGCGGCTCGGTGCGCAATGACAGCTCCGGGGCCATCATCGAGATCGAAGGTGACACCAGCGCCATCAGGGAGTTCCTCGACCGGCTGCAGCACCACCCACCTCCACTTGCCGTCATCGAATCTGTTCAGACACAGGATATTCCGGTATGCGGGGGTACCGGATTCGCCATCACCGACACGTCGCACTCGGCCGGCGGTCGTACCCTGGCCTCCCCCGATGTCGCGATGTGCGACGAGTGCGCGGCCGAGCAACGCGATCCGGCGAACCGGCGGTACCGGCACCCCTTCGTGAATTGCACGAACTGCGGGCCCCGCTTCACCATCATCGCGTCGCTGCCCTATGACCGGGCCGCCACCACCATGGCGAATTTCCCGATGTGCCCCGACTGCGCGCGCGAATACGCCGACCCGGCCGATCGTCGCTTCCACGCTCAGCCCGTGTGTTGCCCGGAGTGCGGGCCGACGCTGACCTTCCGGGATCACAGCGGCGAGACCGTGGTCGGCGAAGCAGGCCTCAGCCTGGCACGGAAACTGTTGCGCGACGGTGGGATCCTCGCGGTCAAGGGCATCGGCGGCTACCACCTGGCCTGCGACGCCGGCAACGCGGCGGCCGTGCAGACGCTGCGTCGGCGCAAGCATCGCGGTGACAAACCTTTCGCGGTCATGGTTGCCGACCTGGCGTCGGCGCGGGGCATTGCCGAGGTGGACGAATCTGCGGCGCAGTTGCTTTCGGGTATCCAGCGCCCGATCGTGCTGCTGGCCAGAAGATCGGATACCGCGATATCCGATCTCATCGCGCCGCACAACCCGGACATCGGCGTCATGCTGGCCTACACCCCACTGCATGCCCTGCTGTTCGGGCTGCCGGGCGACGAACCAGGCCCGTCGGTCCTGGTGATGACGTCGGGAAACCTTGGCGGTGAACCGATCTGCTTCACCGACGACGATGCCACGGACCGCCTCGCCCGGCTCACCGACGGTTGGCTGCTGCACAATCGGTCGATCCTGGTGCCGTGCGACGACTCGGTCGTGCGGATGATCGGCCAGGACGAGATGCCCATCCGGCGATCCCGTGGCTACGCACCGCTTCCCGTCGCCCTACCGGTACCCGTCGCACCCACGTTGGCGGTCGGCGCCGACCTGAAGAACACCCTGGCCGTTGCCGAGGGCAAGTATGCATGGCTGAGTCAGCACATCGGCGATATGGATGACCTGGCCACCCTGTCCGCATTCGACGCGGCGGAACGGCACCTGCAGGAGCTGACCGGTGTGGCACCCGAGAACCTTGTCGCCGACGCGCACCCCGGTTACCGCTCCACCGCCTGGGCGCGCCGTAATGCTGACGGGCGACCGGTCCGTACGGTGCAGCACCACCACGCTCACATCGCCGCCGTCATGGCCGAAAACGGCCTGGACGGCAACAGTCAGGTCATTGGATTCGCCTTCGATGGAACAGGTTACGGTCCCGACGGCGCAATCTGGGGTGGCGAGGTGCTCGTCGCCGACTACAAGGGCTACCAGCGGGCGGCTCAGCTGCGATATGTCCCGCTGGCCGGAGGCGATGTCAGCGTGGAGCGCCCGTACCGCATGGCACTCGCGCACCTGTGGGCCGCCGGGCTGCCGTGGAGTGCCGACCTGCCGCCAGTGCGGCACTGCCCGGACGATGAACGCGGGGTCCTGGCGCACCAATTGCAGACCGGGCTCGGGTGCGTTCCGACCTCCAGCATGGGCCGGCTGTTCGACGCGGTATCCGCCCTGGCCGGGGTCCGGCAGACCGCCGGCTACGAAGCACAAGCGGCCATCGAATTGGAGGGCATCTCTCGCGGCATAGATTGCGGCGCAGTCACATACGCCTTCGACATCGTCGCCGATGACCCGGCGCTGGTCGACCCCGCGCCGGTGCTCCGCGCCGTCATCGACGATCAGCGCGCCGCCGTTCCGCCCGGCGTGATCGGGGCGCGGTTCCACCAGGCCGTGGCGGACCTCGTCGTACGGCTCGCCGAACTGGAATCGGAGGCGGCAGGCATCCGCGTCGTCGCGTTGTCCGGCGGCGTGTTCCAGAACGCCCTGCTGCTGCGGCTCACGCTGAGCGGCCTGCGCGCCAAGGGTTTTGAGGTGATCACCCACCGTCAGGTCCCACCCAACGACGGCGGTATCGCGCTCGGCCAACTACTGGTGGGCAATTCGAACTGAGAAGAGGAGTACTTCCATGTGTCTGGCAGTTCCGGGGAAAATCCTGAGCCTGTCCGAGCGCGACGGCACGCTGATGTCACTCGTCGACTTCGGGGGTGTCCAGAAGGACGTATGCCTGCAGTACATCCCGGACGCGACAGTCGGCGAATACGTTGTCGTCCACGTGGGATTCGCCATCCAACGGCTCGATGAGGAATCGGCCATCAAGACGTTGAAAGAGTTCGAGCACCTCGGCGTGCTCAACGATGAGTTCGGGGACGGGTTCGAGATCGCGGCACGACAGGCAACCGAGGTGACACCATGAAGTATCTGGACGAGTTCAGTAATCCCGAACTGGCCGGCAAGCTCATCGACCAGATCCGGGCGGCCACCAGCAGACGCTGGGCGATCATGGAAGTGTGTGGCGGGCAGACACATTCGATCATCCGGCACGGTATCGACCAACTTCTGCCCGACGAGATCGAAATGATCCACGGCCCTGGTTGCCCGGTCTGCGTGACGCCGCTGGAGATGATCGACAAGGCACTCGAGATCGCCGGCCGCCCTGAAGTGATCTTCTGCTCGTTCGGCGACATGCTGCGGGTGCCGGGCAGCGCGAAAGACCTGTTCCGGATCAAGAGCGAGGGCGGCGACGTCCGGGTCGTGTACTCGCCGCTTGATGCGTTGACGATCGCACGGGAGAACCCCGACCGGCAGGTGGTGTTCTTCGGCATCGGGTTCGAGACCACCGCGCCCGCCAATGCGATGACGGTGTACCAAGCCAAACGTCTTGGTATCAAGAACTTTTCATTGCTGGTGTCACACGTTCTCGTGCCGCCGGCCATCGCGGCGATCATGGAGTCGCCGACGTGCCGCGTACAGGCGTTCCTCGCCGCCGGGCACGTGTGCTGCGTGATGGGAACCGATGAATATCCGGCGCTGACCGAGAAATACCGAATCCCCATCGTGGTCACCGGCTTCGAACCGCTGGATATCCTCGAAGGTATCCGGCGCACGGTGATTCAGCTGGAGGCCGGCCGCCACGAGCTGGAGAACGCCTACCCGCGAGCTGTTCAGGCGCAAGGCAATACGGCGGCCAAGGCGATGTTGGAAGACGTCTTCGAGGTCACCGATCGCACGTGGCGTGGCATCGGCATGATCCCGCGAAGCGGCTGGCGCCTGTCCCCCGCCTACCGCGAGTTCGACGCAGAGTACCGGTTCTCCGTCACCGGAATTCGCACCGCCGAATCGGTCATGTGCCGTTCGGGCGAGGTACTGCAAGGCCTCATCAAGCCCCACGAGTGCGCCGCTTTCGGCAAGGAATGCACACCGCGTAACCCGTTGGGCGCGACCATGGTCTCCTCGGAGGGCGCGTGCGCCGCCTACTACCTCTACCGGCGACTCGAGGTGACACATGCCTGAGATCGACATCGAGTCGTGGGTGTGCCCGACCCCCTTGCGCGACGCACCCAACATCGTGATGGGGCACGGTGGCGGCGGGGCGATGTCGGCCGAGCTGATCGAGCATCTGTTCCTGCCGGCATTCGGCCCGGCGGCCGAAGCCGGTATGGGCGACTCGGCCGTCATCGAGGTCGGTGGTGTGCGGCTGGCGTTCTCCACCGACTCGTTCGTGGTCAAGCCGTTGACGTTCCCCGGCGGCAGCATCGGCGACCTCGCGGTCAACGGGACCATCAACGACCTCGCCATGGCGGGTGCACAACCCCTGGCGCTGTCGACGGCATTCATCCTCGAGGAGGGCACCGCGCTGCAGGAGATCGCACACGTGGCGCAGGCCGTCGGCACGGCCGCGCTCGCAGCCGGGGTCAAGTTGGTGACCGGCGACACCAAGGTGGTCGATTCCGGTCACGGCGATGGCGTGTTCATCAACACCGCGGGCATCGGCGTCGTCGATCCGCGGGTGGATATCCGTCCGCAGCGGGCCGCACCCGGTGACGTGGTGATCGTCAGCGGCGACATCGGCGTGCACGGCGTCGCGGTGATGAGCTGTCGCGAAGGGCTGACGTTCGCGACCACGGTGGCCAGCGATACCGCGCCCCTGCACGGTCTCGTGGCTGCCATGATCGAGACCGGCGTCGACCTTCACGTGTTGCGCGATCCGACGCGCGGCGGCGTCGCCGCCACACTCAACGAGATCGCGAAGACGGCCCACGTCGGGATGGCCCTGGACGAACGCACCTTCCCGATCCCTGCCGAGGTCCGGGACGCGTGCGGGCTCCTCGGGCTGGACCCGCTCCAGGTGGCCAACGAGGGCAAGCTGTTGGCCGTCGTGCCCGCCGACGGCGCCGAGCTCGTGCTGGCCGCGATGCGCAGTCACCCGCTCGGCACACGCGCCGCTGTGATCGGCCGGTGTGTCGCCGAACATCCCGGCATGGTCGTCGCGCGAACAGCCCTCGGCGGCACCCGGGTGGTCGACCTGCCCATCGGCGAGCAACTGCCCCGAATCTGCTAGTCCGGCTCACCGTATTCATCGAACCAATAGGCAAGCTTCCCGCGGCGGCTCACCGCGCGCAGCCTGCGCTCGGTGGCCTCCCGGGTGGTGCTGGTGCTGACGATCAGCAGCTCATCACCGGCTTCCAGTCGAGTGTCAGGCTGCGGCACGAAGGTATGGCCCTTGCGGATGATCAGGGTGATCACACTCGGGTCAGGCAGTCGCAGTTCCAGCACCGTCACGTTGTGCAGCCGCGACTGCGGCAACACAGTGAGAGTCAGCAGCTCGGCGTCGAGCACGTCGAGGGGCGCCGACTCCACCTGAAGCTCGCGGGTGATGTCCCGCCGGATGAGCCCGAGCCAGTGCGCGATCGGCTTCAGGCTGGGCCCCTGGACCAGCGTGAAAACCACGACCAGCACGAACACGATATTGAGCAGCCGGTGGCTGTCGGGGACGCCGGTGACGATCGGGTAGGTGGCCAGCACGATCGGCACCGCACCGCGCAGCCCTGCCCACGACAGGAAGGCTTGTTCGCGCCATGGCACTCGAAAGCGGAGTAGCGACAACACCACGGACAGCGGTCGGGCCAGCAGTAGCAAGACGAGACCGACGAGGACGGCCGGGATCAGGTCGTCACCGAGCTGGCTGGGCGTGACCAGCAGCCCGAGCAGGACGAACAGCCCGATCTGCGCCAGCCAGCCCAGCCCTTCGGCGAAGGATCGGGTGGCGGCCCGGTGCGGCAACCCGGAATTCGCCAGTACCAAGCCCGTCACGTACGCGGCGAGGAATCCGCTCGCGTGCGCCACTCCCGATGCGGAGAAGGCCACGGTACCCAGACCGAAGGTGGCCAGCGGGTACAAACCCGACGCGGGTAGCGCGATCCGGCGCAGCGTGACGGCACCCAGGTAGCCGCACACCACGCCGATCCCGGCTCCGGCGAGCAGCTCATATACCAGGCTGAGCAGCGCCTCCCCTGCTTCGAAATGCAGCGGAACAGCGCTGAACATCAAGACCAGGATGACGGCCGGCGCGTCGTTCAGACCGGATTCGGCTTCCAGGAGACCAGCCAGCCGCCGCGGCAGCGGCAGCACCCGAAGGACGGAAAACACCGCCGCTGCGTCGGTCGAGGAGACGATGGCGCCCAGCAGCAGCGCGAGCTGCCAGTGGACGCCGAGGAGCAGATGCGCTCCTGCCGCGGTGACCACGGTGCTGATGGCCACGCCCAGGGTGGCCATCACCGCCGCCGGGGCCAGGCTCTTTCGGACGTCACTGAACTGGGTGGTGAGACCGCCTTCGATGAGGATGATCGTCAACGCAGCCGTGCCCAGATCGCGCGCGAGCGTGACGTCGTCGAACCGCAGTCCGATGCCGTCCTCGCCGACCAGCACGCCGACGCCCAGGAACAGCAACAGACTGGGGAGTCCGGCCCGGGTGGCCAATCTGGTGGCGACGATGCTGGCCAGCAGCACCAGGGCGCCGACGAGCAGTACCCGGTTCATCTCCTCCAGCGTCATCGGTCCCCGTTCAGGTCTGCGGCCACGGCCGAGCCAAATGTATCCGGCCGGTGGGTGACAATGACTGCGTGAGCACCCGGGGCATGCGCGTCGCTATCGCCGGCGCCGGCGCGGTGGGCCGGTCGGTGGCGCAGGAACTCGTCGCCAACGGCCACAAGGTCCTGCTGATCGAGCGTGACATCCACAAGTACGAACCGCACACGGTCCCAGAGGCAGACTGGCTGTGGGCCGACGCCTGCGAGGTGGCCTCGCTCGAGGAGTGCAGCATCGAGATGTGCGACGTCGTGATCGCCGCAACCGGCGATGACAAGGCGAATCTCGCGATGGCGCTGTTGGCCAAAACAGAATTCCACGTGCCGCGGGTGGTCGCGCGCGTGAACAACGTCGCCAACGAGTGGTTGTTCACCGACGACTGGGGTGTCGACGTCGCAGTGTCCACGCCGCACGCGATGGCCGTCGGCGTCGAGGGCGCCATCGACGTCGGCCACCTGGTCCGACTGATGGGGCTGCGCCAGGGTCACGCCAATCTGACAAAGTTCACGCTGCCGCCCAACAGTCCGTTGATCGGGCGCACATTCGGGGACATGACGTTGCCGCAGAACACCCTCTTGGTGACGGTGCAGCGCGGCACCAGGATCATCGTGCCGAAATCAGCAGACCGCTTCGAGGACGGCGATGAGCTGCTCTTCGTCGCAGACGAATCCGTCGACGGAGACATCCGCGACCTCATCCACGGCGACTAGAGCCGCATTCGACGGTTACAACGCGTAGCAATACCTGCTGGTCGGCACCGAATCCAGATTGGTGTGGGCGCCAAAGCGCATCACGCTCTCGACCATGAGCGTCATCCGACGCTGCAGTTCGGCCTCGTCGCCGCCGCTGCCGTAGAACGCGTGCACGTCGGTCATCGCCGCCATGTGGAACAGTTCCTCGACGACGGCGTCGACCCGCTCGGTGCCGTGCACCGTCCGCAGCACCCGGTTTTGCACATAGCCGAACGTGTCCTGGGTGTCGATGGCGACGCTGGTGTGCTGCCCCTGCCAGATCTCGAGCCAGTCGGCCGGATCGAGCCCGGCCGGGATGCGCAGGAAACCGATCTGCGCCAATGCCGTTGTCCGGACCCCGTTTTCCACGCTGGGCGGGTCCAGGCGCACCGTCTCCTCGACCTCCCAGCCGGCACTGCGCTGAGAGATCGCGGCCAGCAGGTCGGAAATGGGCTCCGGGTCAGTGTCGGGGTCGGTCCACACACTGACCACCGCGGACACCGGGCTGTCGAAGGCGGTGATGCGCAGCATCGCCACCTCGACGTCGGCGTCGTCGACGTTGATCTGCAACCGGTTCACGCCCGCGGCCCGCAGTAGAACGTGCAATTGCCTCGACTGCAGGGCGGTGTCCAAACCCGCGCCCCACAAGGCGTACACCAGCTTCACGGCATCAGCCATGCTTGGCGGCCATCGGCTCGGCCTGCATGACTCCGCCGGCCTGGAGCCACTCGCCCACCGCCCTCGGGGCATCGCGGACGGGGTTGTAGACGTCCTCCTCGGAGGAGAACAGGTTGTCCCCGGCATAGACGAGGCGGGTGATGTTGGGGAAACCGAACACCTTGCCCGGCTCGGTGGGATGGTCAAGGGCGTTGATGATCTCGGTGACGATCGCGCCGTTCTCCTCGTCGATCGCGACCCAGGTGTGCGGGAATCGCATGTGCGGGAACGGCTTCATGACGCCCACGATCCATTCGCGGACGGCGTCGCGGCCGTGCATCTCGCCGTAGGCGTGCTCGATATAGTGCACGTCCTCGGTGAACAGATCGGCGAACGGGGCCCAGTCACCGGTGCTCGAACAGACCTCGACGACCTTGGTGTAGTGCTCGAGCGCGGCCATCAGCTCGTCCCGGGTGAATCGTGGCATGTCCGAACCTCCAGAGGCTACTAGAATCAATTTCAGTTCTTGGACTCTACCCAACAACTAGAATTCGCTCCAGACCCAAGAAGGAGCTGCACCTTGGCAAGAATCGCCGAACCCCGCCCGGCCGCTGAGCCCAGCTCCGCCGTGCAGCAGCAGCGTCGCGACGCGATCCTCAAGGCCACCGCGGCCCTGGCCGCACAGAAACCCGCCGACCAGGTACAGATGAACGAGGTCGCCCGCGCCGCCGGCGTCGCGCTCGGCACCTTGTACCGCTACTTCCCGTCGAAGACCCACCTGTTCGTCGGCCTCATGGCCGACCGCGTGGACCGGATGCAGGACGGAATCCACCGCCGGAAGGCGCCCGCCGGTACCGCGGCCGATCGCGTGTTCGATGTCCTGTCGCGCGCCACGCGTCCGATGCTGCGGCAGCCCCACCTGACGGCCGCCATGCTCAACTCACTGAACACCGCCGACGCGACGGCCGTGGCCGAGGTAGGCCATATCGACCGCCAGGTGCGCAGCATGCTGCTGACCATCTGCGGGGTGGATGATCCCGGGCCACAGGATATTTCGCTGATGCGCCTGGTCCAGCACACCTGGCACGGAATCCTGCAGTCCAGCCTCAACGGGCGAATCTCCGCCGACGAGACCGAGGACGAGATTCAGCTGGCGTGCCGACTGATCCTGGCTCCGCTTGCCCGCACCGAATAGCGCCGGCTAGGCCCGGAAGCAACCTTCGAAATGGCCGTTCTCGATTCCCGCGGTCTGCATGAACGAGTGCGCGACGACCGGACCTACCAGGTGAAACCCGGCTTCCCGCAACGCCACTGACAGCTGAATGGACTCAGGGCTGGCCATCCGGCCGTCATCCCAGCTCCTGAGCCGATGACGCTGCCGTGGTTCATGCTGCCAGCATAATTGCGAGAGCGAGTATTTCGACAGCAGCCGGGCATTGTGCACGGTGGCCTCGATCTTTCGCCTGTTGCGAATGATGCTGGTGTCAGCCATCAATCGCTCGACATCATCGGTGGTCATCGCGGCGACGGACGCTGGTGCGAATCCGCGGAACGCGTTACGTAGGCTGTTCCGCTTGTCGAACACGGCCGCCCACGACAGCCCGTTCTCGAAGTACGTCAATGCAAGTAACTCGAACAAGGCAGTGTCATCGCGGGTCGGCACACCCCATTCCCGGTCGTGATAGGTCCGCAAATCCCGGCCCGTTTCAGTCGCCCACCGACACCTGGCGACGCCATCCGCAGCGGTGACCACCGTGGGGAGCGCCGCCGGCATCCCGACGCCTGCCATCGCTCTCATCTCATGGCCCGCCGTCAGACGTAGCCATGCGCTGCCGCAAGCTTTTCCGCATCTTCAAGCGCCTTTGCCAGATCGCCGGTCGGATTGCCGGTCAGCATCGTGGGCTGAAATCGCAATTCGTCGACCTCCTGAATCCCAGCTTGATTGAGCCACATGCGCAGGTACGCGGCGTGATGGTCCACTCCGAATGCCGGTTCGGCTACACCGTGTGCGTACACGCCGGAGGTGAGGGTCAGGGTGGCATGCTTGCCCGTGAGCAGTCCCCGGTAGCCGGCCTGCGGGTCCAGACTCCACAGAATCCCCGGCTGATGAACCAGATCGATGAAATGCTTGAGCCGGTACGGAATTCCGGAGTTCCACATCGGCGAAGCAATGAGATACCGGTCGGCAGACTTGAAGCGGTCGGCGATTGCCACGATCTCGTCCCAGGCCGACTGTCCGGCGCCATCCTGCTCGGCTCCTTTGATGACGTTCATCTTCGCAGCCGCTTTGTCGCCGTCGAATGCAGGGAGTTCCGTCTCCCACAGATCGAGGTTATCGATCTCGAGGTGCGGGTTGACTGCCGTCAGTGCATCGAGATACGCCGTGGCGATCTGCCTCGACTTCGAATCACTCTTGCGCGGAGACGCTTGGAGGTACAGCAATTTCGTCATGGCCGGACTTCCCTTCAGCGATCCGAAGGCACTTCGGTGAACCCAGGTTCCCCCCCGTCGACAACGGAGTTGAATCGAATACGGGTGTCCAGGCGCTCGTTGATCTCGTCGATCGCGTCATCGGGAAGTGCTGCGACAGCGAAGTTTTCGGCGATCCGAGAGGGTGTGACCGATGCCGTCAGAACTGCGCTGCCACGCTGGATTCCCCAAGCCAGCAAGACCTGTGCGGGCGTCCTATCGAACTGCCGCGCCATCGAGACGATGAGCGGATCGTCGAGCAGTCGTGGTTCGAGTGCATGACCAAGCGACGCGAACGCCAACAAGATGGCGCCATGGCTCTTGGCCAGCTCGTACAGTTCCCACTGCGGGTGGTACGGGTGTGCCTCCACCTCGACAACTGCCGGCTTGATCCGCGCGAACTCCAGCACGTCCCTGGTTCTTTCGGCACTGATGTCAGAAAGTCCGATCGCGCCGACAAGCCCTTCGTCGACGAGATGCTCCATGGCAGCCCAGGTTTCAGCCAGGGTGACGCCGTTGTCGTAGATCACGTTCCCATGCACATCCCGGGGATCCTGATCATCGCCAGGCTGGAACGCGAACGGCGTGTGCACCAGGTACAGGTCGAGCGTGTCCAATCCCAACCGGTTCAGGCTCGCCTGCAGCGCGGGCTTGACCCGTTCCGGGCGGTGGTTGTTGTTCCACAACTTGGTGGTCACGAACAGGTCTTCGCGGCGGACTGTCCCGTTCGCGAACAGTTCCTTCAGCGCCGCACCGACCTGCGCTTCATTGCGGTAACGCTCGGCGGCATCGAGGTGGCGGAATCCAGCTTCGACCGCTGCGATCACCGCGGCCTCGGTCTTCGTGTTGTCGGACAGTGAAGTCCCGAACCCGAGGGCCGGGATTGCGCCGCTGCCGTTGTTCAACGGGAAACGTCGCTGTCTCACATCGTCGTTGAGTGTCATGATCCTGATCTCCTTGTTCACTGATGGCTTGGTGTGCGGAAAGTGCTTAGGGGCAATGTGTTTCGAGGTTCACTGGCCGCCATCCACACCCCCGCCGACGATGGCGACCGCCTGCGCGGTGGTCCATACCGCGCTGGCCAGGTACCGAAAGTTCACCAGCGCAGCCAGGTAACCGTCACCCTCGGGCAGGCGTGGACCCGCCGTGGCGTCTTTGACCACGGCCACCTCGAAGCCCTGTTCGACGAGTTCGCGCAGGTGCCCTTCGACGCACAGGTTGGCGGCCATGCCGGCCAGGATCACCTGCGTCACGCCGCGCTTGCGCAACTGCAGCACAAGGTCATTCGACTCGGGACCCACGATCTTGTGGGGTGAGGTGATGACGGTGCGGCCGTCATGGATGTGGTGCCGGTACGCGGGCAGGAAGTCCGCGCCGGAGTCGGCGAAACCATCCATTGTGTAGGCGCCGGCACGCGCAAACATGCCGACACCGCCCATGAACTGCTCGAGCGGGTCGCCGAACCGCCACTGCCCATCAGTTGGGTAGAAGTAGTGCGGCGAGACGGCGACCGTGAGTCCGGCACGCTTGGCCACTTCGAACAGTTCGCCGATGTGCGCACCGGTGTTGTTCTCTTCCACGCTCGCACCGAACACCGACCACGCCACTCCGTCGGGACTAAGGAAATCGATCTGGGGATCGGTGACGACGAGCGCCGCACGCGCATGGTCGAGCACGAAGCCGGAACTCGGTAAGGCGGGTTGCGGCGGCTCGGCATAGTCGGAGTGGTCTGCCATGGCACAGCCTTCGCGGTCGGCGGATGTTGACACCGCAAGAATAGATGACCGGTCGTCTATAAATCAAGAGCAACCACTAGTGGCCTGCATAACAGCTCGGGTCAGCGCAGCAGCGCCGGCAACGTGACCGTTTCGAATCGGTCGTACGGCGCGCGGCTACGGGTGACCTTGCCCCTCAATGCCGCACCCTCCCACGCCTCGATCAGCACCGATGCCAACTCGGACGCTCCGCGGTCCGCGGCAATGTCACCACCACTGCCCTGCCCCGATCGCACGCAGCCGGCAAGCGCCCCGTCCCAGCGATCGAGGATGCGCGTCAGTTCGGCGCGCACCGGTTCGCTGGACCCGCCGAGTTCGAGCGACATGTTGCCGACCAGACAGCCCAGCAGGAAGTCCGCGGATTCATGCTCGTCGGCGAGCGCATGGAAGAACCGGGCGATCCGCTGGTGTGCCAGACCGTCAGCGTCCAGCAGCGGCAGGAGCCGCTCCTCGATATCGGACCAGTAGTGCTCGAGGATCGCCGCCGCGAATGCCTCCTTACTGGGGAAATACGCGTAGAACGAACCCTTCGGCACACCCGCCGCGTCGGTGATGTCCTTCACGCCACTGGCGGCGAATCCGTGCGCATGCACGAGATCGAGCCCTGCGGCCAGCAGTCGCCGGCGGACTTCGGGATTGGCTGGGCGCGGCACCCCACAATATTAGCCGACCGGTCGGCTATCTTTGGCTGCGAAACCGCTCCGCTGCGACTAGCGTCGTGGACGAGGTATCGCGGCGCGGCCAGGGAGAACATCGATGTGCGACGAAGTAGAGGCCGCTCTGCGGCGGCACTGGGCGGCATCCGACGCCAACGACTTCACCGCAGAACACGAAATCTACCGCGACGACGCGGTTCTCGAGTATCCGCAGTCGGGTGAGCGAATCCGCGGGCGGCACAACATTCAGGCATCGAGGTCTGCCCAGCCGAACGTGAAGCACTTCGAGGTGCGGCGCATCGTCGGTTCGGGTGAGCTGTGGCTCACCGAGTTGGTGATGACGTATGACGGGCGACCGTTCTACACCGTGAGCATCATGGAATTCTCGGGTACCGAGGTTGTGCGCGAGACCCAGTACTTCACTGAAGCATTCGAGCCTGGTCCATCCCGCGCCCAATGGGTCGAAAGAATGTGATGCCAACTTGATGAGGAGACGTTCATGACGACACCAACGCCCGAAGGCACCGTCACTGTCGCCGAGAGCGGCGCGGGGACCTACACGCAGGAGATCATCGCCGGTGGGCACCGGTTGATCGCCGACGAGCCACGGCCGTTCGGCGACGACGCCGGCCCGTCACCCTATGACCTGCTGCTGTCCGCGTTGGGCGCCTGCACCTCGATGACGGTGCGGATGTACGCCGACAAGAAGGGGCTGCCGCTCGAGCAGGTCCGAGTATCGTTGCGCCACTCTCGGATTCATGCCAAGGACTGCGCTGAGTGCGAAACCCGGGAGGGCATGATCGACCACATCGACCGCGATATCGAACTGGTCGGCGACCTCGATGATGACCAACGGGAGAAGCTGCTGGCCATCGCGGAACGCTGCCCCGTGCACCGGACCCTGACCTCGGCGGTGCACGTCTCCACGACGTTGCGGCGGCCCTAGCTCGCCGCCTGCGCGATGATCTGGTCGACTTCCGTTGCGCGGACGGCCATCTCGGCGTGCGCCTTGTCGAGGGCCTCGGCCTGATCCTCATCGGCCTTCATCAGCGCCTCGATATCGAGCCCGGCCATGTCGAGGACGCCCATGTCCGCGAACGCACCCTGCACCTTGGGACCCCACAACCCGATGTCCTTGACGATCGGCACGATGCGGCTGAACAGGTGCGCGCGGAACTGCTTCATCATGGGTGACGACGTGTCGACCCACTCGGCGCACGCCTTGACGTCGAGGCCGAGGGTCTCGAAAACCTCCTCGCCACGGAATCGGTCACGCATCAGATAGCAGGCGTCCACGACGAACTCTTCACGCTCGTCCCGCTCCGCTTCGGTCAGCTCGGAGTAGTAGTCCTTCAACGAGATTCGGCCGAAAGCAACGTGCCGCGCCTCGTCCTGCATGACGTACGCCAGCACCTGCTTGGCCAGCGAGCCCGGAGCCGCCAAGTCACGCAGTGTCCCGAAGGCGGCAAGTGCGAGACCTTCGATGAGGACCTGCATGCCGAGGTAGGGCATGTCCCAGCGTGAGTCGCGCAGGGTGTCCCCCAGCAGTGCGGTCAGGCTCTTGTTGACCGGGTAGACCAGTTCGACCTTCTCCTGCAGGAATCGGGAGAACGCCTCGACGTGCCGAGCCTCGTCCATGGTCTGGGTCGCCGCGTAGAACTTCGCGTCCAGATCCGGGACCACCTCGACGATCTTGGCCGCACACACCATCGCGCCCTGCTCGCCATGGAGGAATTGCGAGAACTGCCAGGCCTGGGAGTGATGGCGCATCTCGGCTCGGCGCGATGCGTCGGCGGCGTCCCACATCGGGCTACCGAACAGTGGGTGGAACTCGTCGGGCAGGCCGATCGGGTTCATCGGATCGACGTCCTGCGACCAGTCGATGCGCGACTGCGCGTCCCACTGCTTGTCCTTGCCCTTCTGGTACAGGGACAGCAGGCGCGCCCGGCCGTCGTCATACTCCCAGGTGAAGCGCGCGTCGCCGCCACTGGCGGTGTCCCACGAGTACGGCTCGGGCACCTCGGTGTACTTATCCTTCGTGGTCACGAGCGGCCGCCTCTCTGCGCGCATATGTCCGGACGGAAATATGACCTGTCTCACAGTGCGCCGCGGGCGGCCAAGCCGTCAACTACCGGGCGGGCGTTTCTCGATGAAGGCCAGCACGCCTTCCAGCGCGCTCGGATCCATCATGTTGCACGCCATGGTCGTTCCGGCGTCCGCATAGGCAGCTTCGATCCCGACTTCGAGCTGTCGGTAGAACAACGACTTTCCCATCGCGACGGCGACGACGGGTTTGGCGACGATGCTCGCGACAATCGCCTCGACCTCGTCGTCGAGCGCCTCTGGGGCCGCCACCCTGTTGACCAAACCCAGCACTTTGGCCTCGTCCGCGGAGATGAACTCGCCGGTGACGAGCATCTCGAACGCGGCCTTCCGCGGCACATTGCGCGACAACGCGACTCCCGGTGTCGCACAGAACAATCCAACGTTGATCCCACTGACCGCGAAGCGCGCCTCGGCGCTCGCCACCGCGAGGTCGCACATCGCGACGAGCTGACAACCGGCCGCGGTCGCCAGACCGTGAACCCGTGCGATCACCGGGACCGGCAGCCGCTGGATCGCGAGCATCACGTCGGTGCACTGGGCGAACAGTTTCTGGTAGTACTCGAGTGACGGCTCGGCGCGCATCTCCTTGAGGTCGTGGCCGGCGCAAAAAGCCTTGCCGGATGCCCCGAGGACGACGGCCCGCACCGTCCCGTCGTCGGCCAGGGCGCCAAAGCTCTCCCCCAGCTCGGAGAGCATCGCCTCGGACAGCGCGTTGAAGGCTTGCGGACGGTTCAGCGTCAAGGTCACGACGCCACGGTCGTCACGGTCGTGGCGCAACAGCGGTTCGCTCATCGTCGGACGCTAGCACCGAACTTCCGAACCCGGCCGGCGCGTCCGCCGATCGGCGCAGAAGACTTATTTCTGCCAACCGTGCATCAAATCCTGCCGATCGGAATGATCCTGCCGCACAACCAGTTTCAACCATCAGAGCACCACAACAACCGAAGAAGGGGTTCACAATGAAGAAGTTCGGCTTTGCCACTCTGATCGCTTCGAGCATGACCGCCGCCGTCCTGGGTCTGGCCGTTCCCGCTCAGGCCACCACCGGAACCCCCATCGGTCCGCACTACAGCGTCGACAACCACGACAACGTCAACACCACCAACGGGTTCTACGACCAGGCGTTCTGACCCGAAAACCGCAAACCCAAAAGCGCCCCCGGCCCAACAGGACCGGGGGCGCTTCGTTGCGACTACCTAATGGGCGTGACCGTGGTGGCCGTCAGGGGTAGCGGGTTACTGCCGCCTCAATAGCTGCCAATCGACAGCGCGCACGGCCGGGACGCCCATAGTGTTGAACGCGCAATCGCAAGTGCCGTAGTGACCTACTGCGGCGAGAGAACGGGGGCGGGATCATGCGAAAACAACTTGCAACAGGAATCGGGGTGGCGGTGGTGCTCGCCGGCGGCTTTGTCGGCGCATCGCCGGCTCACGCGGACGATCAGTCATTTCTCAACGAACTCCGGGCCGACAACTTCCCGGGTTTGTCGTTCGCGGGCCAGCAGATGCCCGACGGGGCCGTCGTGGCACAAGGCTATATGGCCTGCAATCGGTTGCATTTGGGGCAATCAGCCGATGACTTGATTGCACAAGTCAACCCTGGCGATGCCAACATCGGCCGAATGCTGGTACATGCCGCGCAACGCAACCTGTGCCCCGACACACTATGACGGTCACCCAATAACGTTGTAGCGCAACGGCTTAATCACCGGGGTGTTCTCGTCGCACTTACTGTGAGGGCTATGCACGCAAATCGACGAGATTCCGTGCATACCCCTCACAGCCGCGTGGACGGAAACACCCCCGGCCCAACAGGACCGGGGGCGTTTCGTCTAGCTACTCCTAGTGGGCGTGACCGTGGTGGCCGTGCCCGTGATCGGCTTCCTCAGCCGGCTTTTCGACGATGGCCGTCTCGGTCGTCAGGATCATCCGTGCCACAGAGGCCGCGTTGAGCACCGCGGACCGGGTCACCTTGGCCGGGTCGACGACACCGTCGGCCAGCAGGTCACCGTAGGTCAGGGTGGCGGCGTTGAAACCGTGGCCGACGGGCAGCTCGGCCACCTTGTTCACCACGACCGGGCCGTCGAGGCCGGCGTTGGTGGCAATCCAGTACAGCGGGGCCGACAGCGCCGAGGAGAAGACCTCGAGGCCGAGCAGCTCGTCGCCGGACAGCGAGCCACGCAGGCCGTCCAGCGCGGTGCGAGCGTGGACCAAAGCGGCGCCACCACCGGTGACGATGCCCTCTTCCACCGCGGCCTTGGCGGCAGCGACGGCGTCCTCGACGGCTTCCTTGCGCTTCTTCAGGTCGGTCTCGGTGGCTGCGCCGACCTTGATGACGGCCACGCCGCCGGCCAGCTTGGCGAGGCGCTCTTCGAGCTTCTCGCGGTCCCAATCCGAGTCCGAGGCCTCGATCTCGCTGCGCAACTGCGACTTACGGCCGTCGATGGCCTCGGCAGTGCCGCCACCGTCGACGATCACGGTGCTGTCCTTGCTGACCACGACGCGACGGGCGGTGCCCAGCACGTCCAGGCCGGCGTCACGCAGGACCAGGCCCACGTCCGGGTTGACGACCTGACCACCGGTGACGACGGCGAGGTCCTCCAGGAACGCCTTACGGCGGTCACCGAAGAACGGCGCCTTGACCGCGACGGCCTTGAGGGTCTTGCGGATGGCGTTGACGACCAGGGTCGACAGTGCCTCGCCCTCGATGTCCTCGGCGACGATCAGCAGCGGCTTGCCGGACTGTGCGACCTTCTCCAGCAGCGGCAGCAGGTCGGGCAGCGAGCTGATCTTGTCGCGGTGCAGCAGCACCAGCGCGTCCTCGAGGACGGCTTCCTGGGAGTCGAAGTCGGTGACGAAGTACGCCGACAGGAAGCCCTTGTCGAAGCCGACGCCCTCGGTGACCTCGAGCTCGGTGTTCAGGGTCGAGGACTCCTCGACGGTGACGACGCCGTCGGCACCGACGCGGGTCATGGCCTCGCCGACCAGCTCGCCGATCAGTTCGTCACGCGAAGACACCGTGGCAACCTGCGCGATGGCGGTCTTGTCCGACACAGGCTTGGCCGCGGCCAGCAGGGCCTCAGACACCGCGTCGGCGGCCTTCGAGATGCCCACACCGAGCGCGATCGGGTTGGCACCGGCAGCGACGTTGCGCAGACCGGCCTTGACGATGGCCTGGGCCAGCACCGTGGCGGTGGTGGTGCCGTCGCCGGCGACGTCGTTGGTCTTGGTCGCGACGGACTTGACCAGCTGGGCGCCGAGGTTCTCGAACGGGTCTTCCAGGTCGATGTCGCGGGCGATGGTGACGCCGTCGTTGGTGACCTGCGGGCCGCCGAAGGCCTTGGCCAGCACCACGTTCCGGCCACGCGGGCCGATCGTGACGCGGACCGCGTCGGCGAGCTTGTCGACACCGGCTTCCATGGCCCGGCGCGCAGCTTCGTTGAATTCAATCAGCTTGCTCATGAGAGCCTTTCGCTAATACGCATACCGCCCCGGACATCACCCGTGCGGACACGGGGATTTCCGGGGCGGGACACGAATGCTTACTTGGAAACGACAGCCAGCACGTCGCGGGCCGAGAGGATCAGGTACTCCTCGCCGTTGTACTTGATCTCGGTGCCGCCGTACTTGCTGTAGATGACGGTGTCGCCCTCGGCAACGTCCAGGGGGATCCGCTTCTCGCCGTCCTCATCCCAGCGGCCGGGGCCAACTGCGACGACGGTGCCTTCCTGCGGCTTTTCCTTGGCGGTGTCAGGGATGACCAGACCGGAAGCGGTCGTGGTCTCGGCCTCGTTGGCCTGAACGAGGATCTTGTCCTCGAGTGGCTTGATGTTGACTGCCACGATGGAAGCCCTCCACTTGGTTCGGGTGTCGATCCGGGGCCAATCCCCGGATCCCAGGTATTCGGCAAGCGCCCTGACCACACACCGTCGTCGCGGGTGCCGGAGCGGGGTTGGCCGCGTGCCACCTAGCACTCTATACACGTGAGTGCTAGCGCTCAAGGGTGGGTCAGTGCCGGGTTTCAAGAACTCGCTGTGAGCGAAACCGCAGCGATGCGTGCTACCACCACCGGGGCGTATGTCAGCGGTGGACGTCGTCGGCATCTTCAGGTGGCCCTGGCGACTGATTGAGAGGGAAGAACCACGCCGTTCGCCCGTCGACACCTTGTCCGCCGAAAGCAGCTCGACTGAGGTGCCCGACGGACTTAAGTCACCGGTACCTCGGGACCTACGACGCTAAGGTGATCCTGGCCGTCGTTCCTACGATTAGCCATGAGCACGCTGATCAAGATCACGGCGGGCGCCGCGGTCGTCGCCGCCGGGTTGGGCAACCTTCTGGCAGCCGCCCCAGCACAGGCTGACGCACAGCAGGATCAAGGCTTCTATTGGTTGTTGACACGCCCGGACGGGGACAACCTGACGATAACGAACTTCCCGTTGGTGAGGGCACAAGGCATCGCCGCGTGCCAGCGTCAGGATGCCGGAGAGCCGCCATACCAAACACTCAAGGAACTGCAGTACCCCCGGGGGCCGGGTTGCGTCCATCAAGGTGGTGTACGAGTCGGACCTGATCAGCGGTACCGGCGTGTCGTAGCCGAGTGATTGAAGGTCATCGCGTGATTCTTCGAGAGACCGTCCAAAGTCACTCGAGCAAAGGAATCGACGCGATGACCACTGCCCACAATATCGATCTGCCCACTGTGCTGGCCGAACGACTCACCACTGCCCATCCCGACGTGCTGCGCGAGCTGCTGGCCACGTTCATCCACACCTGATGGGCGCCGAAGCCGACGCCCTATGCGGTGCCGGCTACGGCGAACGCTCGGCTGAGCGCACCAATTCCCGCAACGGCTACCGACACCGTCAATTCGACACCCGTGCAGGGACTTTGGATCTTGCGATCCCGAAGCTGCGGCAAGGATCCTACTTCCCGGACTGGCTGCTGGAGCGCCGTAAACGCGCCGAGCGGGCCCTGACCACGGTGGTGGCGACGTGTTACCTGCTTGGTGTCTCGACGCGGCGGATGGACAAGCTGGTCGAGACCCTGGGCATCACGTCGTTGTCGAAGTCGCAGGTGTCGGTGATGGCCAGGAACTCGACGCCGCCGTGGAGGCGTTCCGGACCCGGCCGCTCGATGCCGGCCCGTATACGTTCGTCGCTGCGGACGCTCTGGTGCTCAAGGTGCGTGAAGCCGGCCGGGTGGTCAACGTGCACGCCCTGATCGCCGTCGGGGTCAACGCCGAGGGCTACCGCGAGATCCTGGGAATCGATGTCACGACCGCTGAGGACGGGCGGGCTGGTTGACGTTCTGGCGGTCGTTGACCGCCCGCGGCCTGTCCGGGGTCAAACTGGTCACCAGCGACGCCCACGCCGGGCTGGTCGCCGCCATCGGGGCCACCCTGCCCGGAGCGGCGTGGCAGCGCTGCAGAACCCACTACACGACCAACCTGATGTCCGTCACTCCCAAGAGTTCGTGGCCCTGGGTGCGCACCCTGCTGCACTCGGTGTTCGACCAACCTGACGCTGAATCCGTTGCTGCTCAATATGATCGGATCATCGACGCATTGTCCGACAAGCTGCCCAATGTCGCCGATCACCTCGAAGCGGCGCGGCCGGATCTGCTGGCGTTCACCGCGTTCCCCAAGCAGATCTGGCGCCAGATCTGGAGCAACAATCCCCAGGAACGACTCAACAAGGAGATCCGCCGGCGCACCGACGTCGTGGGCATCTTCCCCGACCGCGCGGCCCTGATCCGTCTCGTCGGAGCAGTGCTGGCCGAACAACACGACGAATGGGCCGAGTCGCGGCGCTACCTCGGCCTCGACGTTCTGAGCAAATCACGCACCGTCAACGACACCCCAACCGAACAGGAGGCTACCCCCGCGGCACTGCCCGCCTGACCCAACTACCTCGAAGAATCACACGACGACGTCATACACCACGTCCCTGGACTTGACCGGGGGCCGTACACGTTCGACATCGCCAACTCCATTACCTCGGCAGCAGAGGCCATCTACTGCCCTTGGCATATCGGCTCCCCTGAAGGGAGTGACTGGGTCGATACTTCGGCTCCGGTGAACCCGCGACCCACCTACCCGCCAATCGCGTGGTACCCGCCGGGGTACATCCCGGCACCTGTCGACACCTCCGGGTCCACGGATCCGGGACTCACGGTCGTCGCACATCATTTGATCGGGACCGACGCCAGCCACTCCTGAATGCACTACGTCTGGATGCACCACGTCGCAAGCAACCAAAATTCGCCAGACAGCCAGGCGCGCATTGCCGACGGTCCATAAATGGCCCGCGACACGAATTGTCAGTTCAGCACTGCCTGCCCGAACCAGTGGCAGAGCAGCAATGCAACCTCGACCTCGATCCGGTCGTCGACAATCGGTGTGCCGCGGCGACTGATCGCGCGGTTCACCCGGTACTTGATCGAATTCGAATGCAGATGCATTTCGTCGGCGGCCGCTTTGAAACTCGACCCCGTCCGCAGGAACACGCGCAACGTCTCGCGAAGCCGCTCATCGTTCTCGGTATCGCTCGCCAGCGGGCCCAGGATTTCGGCCACCCACGCGCCGACGGATCCGACGTTGTCGCCGAGCAACGTCGCGACAGGAAGCCCCGGGTCGCTCGCCGCGGTGATGCGACGTTCAACGGATCCCGATACCACCGCCACCGCACGGGCATCCACCGCTTGTTCGTGCGAACGCCGGAATCCGTCGATGCCCGGCAACGGGTTGCCCATCGCGATCCACGGCGAATCCTGTTGTACCACAGCGAATTCACGGATCCGGCTTGACGCGTCCTCGGCGCCGCGCGCCGACAGCGGCAGCCAGACCCAGGCGGTGAGGTGGTCGACCGACAGGAACAGCGGCGGCTCGTGGGTACCGAGCGTCGTCGCCACGTGGTTGGCGAAACGTTCCATGCGCACGAGCTCGTCGCCGCCGTTGTCGTCCGGATACCACAGCGCCAACGCCAGATGCACGCGTCGCAACGGGTAACGGATTTCCTCGGTCAGCTCGTCGACGTCACCGCCGGCCACGGTGAGAATGGCGCGAACCCGCTGGGCCCGCATGCTGTTTCGGTTCTCCATCCACCGGTCGTACTCGCGCTGGTAGGTGATGAGGACCTGCTGCGAGATCCAGTCGATGTAGCCGAACGAGACCGTCTGGAAGTACTTGAAAACGTCGAGACTCGAACGCGGATCCAGGTCGGAGGCGGCGATCTCGTCGAGCACGAAGTTGAGCACTTCCTGGTGCCCCAGCCGGTAGGCACGCACCACCGCATTTGCGGAGACGCCCCGCTGCGCCATCCGCCGCGCGTGCTCGAGCGACTCGGTCGGAGGGACGACGTCCTCGATCGGAATGCGGTGACGAATCGAGGCGAAGACAGTTTCGACGTTCGCCGCGACGGTGTGCGCCTGCAATTCGAGCAGTTGCGCATCCTCGCTGAGCTCGGAGATCTCGGTCAGAAGGATTTTCTGGATCGACTGCGTGATGTCGTTCAACTTGCCGTCGAGGGCACCGATGATCTCGGCTGCTCGTGCGACGACAGCACTCTCGTCGACGCGGGTTTCAGGCATGAAATGACCGTAGAGCACGAGGCGCCGACGTTGCTGCAAATCGGGCGTTGTCGCCGCAGGACAACGACGCTCCGCAAACCCCGTGAGAGTTGGTCGTCCCGAGACGTCGATCGAAACCGCCTTCGTCAATAGCTTCATAAACATCAGACCAACGAGGAGGGCACCAGTGACTACTGCCGCCGCAACCGAAGTGGATCTCGCCGCCGTCGACCTTGCCGATGCCGCGGTGTGGGACGACGGTCCGCCGTACGAGTTGTTCGCCCGAATGCAGCGCGAAGACCCGGTGCACTACAGCCCGCAGCGGAATGTTCCCGGCGAGGGCGGCTTCTGGTCCATCACCCGGTTCGACGACGTCCGCGCAGTCAGCCGCGATCACCGGACGTTCTCGTCCGAAAAGCGCGGCATCTTCAGCGTCGACGACATCGGTGTCCCGCTGGATGTCCAACGGCTGCAGCTCATTTCAATGGACCCGCCGCGGCACGACCGGCTCAAGGCCCTCGTCATCAAGGCCTTCACCCCCGAACGCGTCGCCGCCCACGAAGAGGCCATCAAGCAGATCATCAACGACGTGCTCGACAGCGTCGCCGACCGTGAGTCCTTCGACCTGGTCCGCGACATCGCGCGGCCGGTGCCGGCCCGGGTCATCGGTTCGATGCTCGGTACACCCGCCGAGGACGACGAGCGCCTCGTCTACTGGACCAACGTGTTCAGCGCATTCGAGGACCCGGAAATCCGCAAGCAGTGGGATGACGCCGGCACCATCGTCACGGAGATCATCACGTACCTGGGCGATCAGATGAACCAGCGCCGGGAGAACCCGCGCGACGACCTGATCACCGCGGTGATGAATGCCGACGTGGATGGCGAGAAGCTCACCGAGCTCGAGATGGCCACGTTCTTCACCCTGCTGATGACCGCCGGCAACGACTCGACTCGCGCCACCTACAGCGCGACGATGCTGGCTCTGATGCAGAACCCGGATCAGCTGATCCTGCTGCAGGAGAACCCCGAGCTGATCGACGCGACCGTCGAAGAAGGCCTGCGCTACGCGCCCGCGTTCGCCTTCATGGGCCGCGCCGCGACCACGGACGTCGAGCTGCACGGCAAGCAGATCAAGGAGGGCGACCGCCTGCTGCTGTGGTACCTGGCGTCCAACCGGGACGAGACCGCGTTCGAGAATCCGCACGAGTTCGACATCACCCGCGAGGGTCTGGCAGACAAGCACCAGGCCTTCGGAGGTCGCGGCAGGCACTTCTGCCTGGGCGCCAACCTGGCGCGGCTGGAACTGAAGCTGTGGATTCAGGAGACCGTCCGCCGGTTCCCCGACCTCACCCTGGACGGCGACCCGACGCGCGTGCGGGCCTTGTTCCTCAACCAGTACAAGTCGATCCCGGTCCGGCGGTCGCGATGAGCAACGCCGCTTACCGGGAAGTCGAGGTCGACCTCGAGGTGCGTCGACGCGAGCAGTCCGCGGACGGTGTCGTCACGCTGACCCTCGCCGACCCCTCCGGTGCCGACCTGCCCGAGTGGACCCCCGGCGCTCACATCGACCTGGTCATGACGCCCGCGCTCACCCGGCAGTACTCCCTGTGCGGCAGTACTGCCAGCCGGAGCGAATGGCAGGTCGGCATCCTGCTCGACCCGAACAGCCGCGGCGGCTCGCAGTACGTCCACGACAAGCTGCACGTCGGAACCACGGTCCGGGTGCGCGGGCCACGCAACCACTTCCCGCTGGTGAGCTCACCGCGCTACCAGTTCGTCGCCGGCGGTATCGGCATCACGCCGATGCTGCCGATGATCGAGGCCGCCGAGGCCACCGGCGCCGACTGGCAGCTGATCTACGGCGGCAGCGCCCGCTCGTCAATGGCGTACCTCGAGGCGCTGGAACTGTTCGGCGACCGGGTGACCATCTGTGCGCGCGACGAAGACGGCGACGGTTTCCGGACGAAGCTGGCTGCAGTGCTTGCGGCTCCGCAGGAGAACACGCTGGTCTACTGCTGCGGGCCCGAGGGCCTGCTGGACGCGGTCGAGCACGCCTGTGAATCCTGGCCCGCCGGCAGCCTGCACCTCGAACGCTTCTCCGCAAAGACCGTCGAAGCGCCGTCGGACGCCCTCGACACCTTCGAGGTCGAATGCCAGCGGTCCGGTATCACCCTGACCGTGCCGTCGGACAAGACGATCTACGACGTCGCCGAAGAAGCCGGCCTCGACGTGCTGGGGTCGTGCATGGAAGGCGTCTGCGGCACGTGTGAATGCGAAATCATCTCCGGCGAAGGCGATCACCGCGATTCCGTGCTCAACGACACGGAGAAAGCGGCGAACAAAACCATCATGATCTGCGTCTCGCGCTCCCGGTCGGAAAGGCTGGTGCTCGACCTATGAGAACCAACTACCCATTGAATTGCTGGTACGTCGCCGCGCTCAGCGATGAGGTCGGCGAAGGACTGCTGGCCCGGCGCCTGCTCGGCAAGCCCGTAGTCCTGTACCGGCGCGCGTCCGGCGAAGTGGTCGCCCTGGAGGACCGCTGCGTGCACCGCGCCTATCCCCTGTCGGAAGGCCGGCGCGACGGCGACCGGCTGGTCTGCGGCTATCACGGCTTCAGCTACGAGCCCGACGGCTGCCTGGCCGACGTGCCGTCGCAGGAGAACGTCCCACCCGGCGCCCGGGTGCCGGCGTACCCGATCGTCGAGACCGCGCCGTTCATCTGGATCTGGCTCGGCGAGCCGCGGGCCGCCGCCCTGCGTCCGCCGCCTCGGGTGCCGTGGTACCTGGACGGTGCCGGCTGGACCAGTACCACCGAGGTGCTGCGGATCGACGCGAATTACCTTCTGCTGCACGAGCATTACCTCGACCTGACCGACGTCTTCGCTACGCACCCGGAGGTCGTGCCACCGGACATTCAGCAGCTGCCGCCGCTGGACGAGGTCGAGATCTCCGAACGCTCGGTGGCCTACACCCGCCAGACTCCCCCGAGCCGCCTCGCCCCGTGGGAATCGGCGATCACCGGCTTGCCGGAGGAGTCGGTGGCCACCCGGCGGGAAGAGGGGACCTTCGTGTCGCCGGCCCTACACACGCAGCACTATGCCATCGAGGTCGAAGACGGAAAATCGCACGAGCTCTTGCGAATTCACGGCTTCACGCCGGAATCCCCCGGCGCAACGCATGTCTTCCTGCAGATGGCCCGCAACTACGACGGCGCCGCGGACGCCATCACCGAGTACCTGCGCATCATGTTCCACGAGTGGGCCGTTCGCGATGCGGCGCTGCTGGAGACGATCCAACGCCGGCTCGACGAACCCGGCGCCCGCCGGCGCGACATCAACGTCAAGGCCGACCGGGCCGCGATCCGGGCACGGCGTATCGCCATGGACATGGTCGACGAAGAAACCAGCCGTTTCACCGACAACTGAGGAGAAGTACATGTCCAACACCGACTATGACGTGATCGTCGTCGGGTCCGGATTCGGGGGCAGCGTCACCGCGTTGCGGTTGACCGAGAAGGGTTACCGCGTCGGCGTTTTGGAAGCCGGACGCCGGTTCACCGATGACCAGTTCCCGAAAACCAGTTGGGACGTCCGCAAATTCGTGTGGGCGCCCAAGCTGGGGTGCTTCGGCGTACAGCGCATCCACCTGCTGCGCGACGCCGTCATCCTGGCCGGGGCCGGCGTCGGGGGCGGGTCGCTGAACTACGCGAACACCCTCTACAAGCCGCCCGCGCCGTTCTTCAACGACCCGCAGTGGGCGCACATCACCGACTGGTCCGACGAGCTGTCGCCCTACTACGACCAGGCCCGGCGCATGCTCGGGGTGGTGATCAACCCGAGCATGACCCCGGCCGACGAGATCATGAAAGCGGTCGCCGAGGACATGGGTGTCGGCGACACGTTCGTCCAGACCCCCGTCGGAGTGTTCTTCGGCGAGCCCGGCAAGACGGTCCGCGATCCGTTCTTCGGCGGCGTCGGACCCGACCGCACCGGGTGCATCGAATGCGGCAGCTGCATGACGGGCTGTCGCTACGGCGCCAAGAACACATTGCTGAAGAACTACCTCGGCCTGGCCGAGAATGCCGGCGCCACAGTGCATCCGCTGACGACGGTCGATTCCGTGCGGCAAAGCCCGAGCGGGATCTGGGAGATCGACACCGTCCGCACCGGCAGGACCCTGCGCAAGAACCGCCGCACGTTCACGGCGCGGCACGTCGTCCTGGCGGCCGGCACCTGGGGCACCCAGAACCTGCTGCACAAGATGAAGGACAGCGACACCCTGCCCCAGCTGTCGGACCGGCTCGGTGTACTCACCCGCACCAACTCCGAATCGATCGTCGGCGCAATGAAATACCAGGTCGACCCGGCGCTGGACCTGACGCGCGGGGTGGCCATCACGTCGTCGTTCCATCCGACCAGCGACACCCACATCGAATCGGTGCGCTACGGCAAGGGCTCCAACGCGATGGGCCTGCTGCAGACCCTGATGACCGACGGCGGCGGTCGGTGGCCGCGCTGGCTGAAGTTCCTGGGGCTGGCGGTGACGCACCCGCGCGCACTGTTGCGGGTGTTGTCAGTCGGCAATTGGAGTGAGCGCACGGTGATTTCACTCGTGATGCAGAACCTGGACAACTCGATCACCACGTTCACCAAGCGGGGACTGCGTGGCCGGCACCTGTCGAGCAAGCAGGGCCACGGCCAACCCAATCCGACATGGATCCCGGCCGGCAACGACGCGACCCGCCGGGTCGCCGAGAAGATCGACGGAGTGACGGCCGGCACCTGGGGCGAGCTGTTCAACATCCCGATGACCGCGCATTTCCTCGGTGGTTGCGCCATCGGCTCGGACGCCGAGCACGCCGTGATCGACCCCTACCACCGGGTCTACGGCTACCCCACCCTGAGTGTCGTTGACGGGTCGGCAGTTTCGGCGAACCTGGGCGTGAACCCCTCGTTGACCATCACCGCCCAAGCGGAGCGTGCGGCAGCGATGTGGCCCAACAAGGGCGAGAACGACCTGCGTCCCGAACAGGGACAGCCCTACCGTCGGGTGGACGCTGTGGCCCCGGTCAAACCGGTTGTGCCGGAAGGCGCTCCGGGGGCGTTGCGGCTGCCCCTCATCCCGATCTCGTCGACCGGGAAAGACGCGTAGCGCCCTACAGCGAGATATTCAGATGGTCGGACACATTGCCGACCATCTGAACATCCACGATGCGCTCGGTGAAGTACCAGCCACTGTCGTCGCGCGCGAACGTATCGGCGTACCGGCCCACCACGATGGGCTGCAGCGGCACCGTTTCAGTCTGTTGCACCACGCAGAACGTCGACCTTGCGTGAGCGATATCGCCATCGAGTTCGACGATCGGGTTGAGCACCAGGTGCCGGGTGCGCGGGGTGTTCCCGTGGTCCGGGAACCGGCGAGTGGTACGGGCGAAAGTCTTGGCGATCGCGTCCCGTCCCTCGACGCTGCCCGAAGTCGGCCCGCCGAACCGACCACGCCCCAGCAGGTCTCCCACGCCGTCGAAGTCGCCGGCATCGATCAACTCGGCGTAGCGGTACAACAACTCGGTGATCGCCAGCTTGTCCGCCACGTCTTCCAGCTTGCTCACGCGATCTGTCCCTTCACCACCGGCAGCCCCGGATCGCTCGGCACATCGAGCGGTGACGGCTTGGCACCCGCGGCAATCAGATGCGCGGCGAAGGACGCGATCATGGCCCCGTTGTCGGTACACAGCCGGGGCCGCGGCACTCGAAGCGTCAAACCAGCCTCGGCACAACGCTCTTCGGCGAGCTCCCGCAGCCGTGAGTTGGCCGCCACACCCCCGGCGATCAGCAGCGTCGACACCCCGAGATCGGTGGCCGCGCGAACCGCCTTGCGGGTCAACACATCCGCGACGGCCTCCTGGAACCCGGCCGCCACATCGGCGTGCGACGCGTCCGGGTGTTTCTCCATGTGCCGGGCAACCGCGGTCTTGAGCCCGGAAAAGCTGAAGGCGTACGGGTCATCTCGCGGCCCGGTCATGCCGCGCGGGAACACGATGGCGTCCCGGTCACCCTGGCGGGCCAGCTCGTCGAGCACCCGGCCACCGGGGTAGCCCAGCCCGAGTAGCCGGGCCACCTTGTCGTACGCCTCACCGGCCGCGTCGTCGACGGTGCTGCCGAGTTCTTCGATCGGCTCACCGAGGGACCGCACGTGCAGCAGGTGCGTATGGCCACCTGACACCAGCAGGCCGACACTCTCTGGCAGCGGTCCGTGGTCGTACACGTCGGCGGCCAGATGTCCACCGAGGTGGTTGACCCCGTAGAACGGCACTCCCCACGCCGCCGAATAGGCCTTGGCCGCAGCCACACCCACCAACAATGCCCCGGCCAGACCGGGTCCGATGGTCGCCGCCACGACGTCGGGCCGCTCGATGCCGGCGGTCGTCAGCGCCCGGCGCATGGTGGGCCCCAGCGACTCCAGATGCGCACGGGAGGCGATCTCCGGCACCACACCGCCGTACCGGGTGTGCTCGTCGACGCTGGAGGCGACCTCGTCGGCCAGGAGCGTGACGGTTCCGTCATCCGCGAGTTCGCAGATGCCGACTCCTGTTTCGTCACAGGAACTTTCGATTGCCAAGATGATCGTCATGACGCCTCCTTGCGCATCGTGTAGGCATCCGCGCCACTGATCCGGTAATACCGTTTGCGCACGCCCATTTTCACGAATCCAACGCTTTCGTACAGCCCGATCGCCGGCTCGTTGTCGGTGCGCACCTCCAGAAACACGGTGCCACCGTCGGCGATGGCCAACAGCCGGTCCAGCAGCTCCCGACCGATGCCCTGGCCCTGATACGCCGGATCGACGCCGATGGTGTGCACCTCGTACTCGAACGGCGGTTTGCGGCCCAGGCGGCTGATGCCGGCATAGCCCACCAGCAGCTTGCCGTCGCGCGCTGCCACATAGTGGTTGTGGTCCGAGTCGAGCTCACGGATGAAGGCCACCGCCGGCCACGGGTCATCGCCCGGGAACAGGATCGCTTCGAGTTCGCCACACCGGTCGGCATCACCGACCGTCAGCGACCCGTACTCGACCGTCACGAGAGGCCCCGCTCGGCAAGGGTTTTCGCATCCGGGCGGCGCAGGTACAGCGGCACCAGCGCAGCGGGCGGCTGGTCCCAGTCGGCGGCGGTCACGAGTCCGGCCACGGTCGGGTACTCCACCGCCAGCGCGGGCAAGGGGAACAACGCGACCTGCGCGGCCGGACCGGCGACCGAACCCGCACCCGACTCGACATCGGCCGCGGCACTGACGGCCGGTCCGTCGACCCGCACGCCGTCGCGGTACCGTGCCCAGTACACCTCACGGCGACGGGCGTCGGTGACCACCAACAACTCTCCGGCCGTCTGAGGCGCGATCGCGTCGAGGCTGCACACCCCGTACACCGGGACGCCGAGGGCATGGCCATAGGCGGCGGCGGTGGCCATCCCGACCCGCAGCCCGGTGAACGGGCCCGGCCCGCAACCAACCACGATCGCCGTCAGGTCGGCGAACGTGATTCCCGCATCGGCAACGGCGGCAACCACATTGGGCGTCAGTTGCTCGGCGTGCGCACGGGCGTCGACGGTGATCCGTTCGGCCAGCACCTCGACACCGGCGGCCGTACGCCGGGCCACCCCGGCGGTGACAGCCGGAGTTGCGGTATCGATGGCGAGAATCATGAACGGCTCCAATGCCAGACAGCAGTACGGGTGTCGTCGTCGGCGCGCTCCAACCGGATGTCCAGATGGCTGGCCGACAGTCGCTCGGCCAGGCCCTCACCCCACTCGACGACCACCACGGCATCATCGAGGTCGGTGTCGAGGTCAAGCGAGTCGAGTTCTCCGAGCAGGTCGGTGCTGCCCGAGTCGAGCAGCCGGTACATGTCGACGTGGACCATCGCAGGGTGCCCGGCGCGACGGGCGGGGTGCACCCGGGCCAGCACGTAGGACGGTGACGTCACCGCTCCGTCGACGTCCATGCCTTGCGCAATACCCTTGGCCAGCATCGTTTTTCCGGCACCCAGCGGACCGGTGAGCACCACCACGTCGCCGACCCGAAGTTCGGCGCCGAACCGGGCGCCGAGGGCCATGGTGTCTGCCTCGGTCGGCAGGTGCTCGGTGCCGTGCGAATCATCCATTGCGCTTGGCCTTTCCACGCAGCTGCCGGGTGAGCGCCACCAATCGTGACGGGGTGGCGTGTTCGACGAAACGCTCCAGCGCTTCGTTGATGAGTTCGGGTTGCTCCATGTGCACCATGTGGCCGGCGCCTTCGACGATCACCAGTTCGGACTTCGGCAGCTGCCGCATCATCGCCTCCGACTTGGCCGGCGGGGTCAGCAAATCCTGGTCGCCGCAGGCGATCAGGGTGGGCACGTGCTGCAGCACCGGCAGCGCGCCGGCCTCGTCGTGGGTTTCCAATGCATGCAGGAATTCCACGGTGGTGCGCATCGAGGTGTCATGCATCATCTTCTCGACATACCGCGCCACCGACGGACTGACGGCCTCATCACCGAACGACGCGGCCTTGAGCACCGGGCCGATGACGGCCTTGGCCGCGCCCCGCCCCGCACTGACCGCCCCGGGCGCAAACCGCACGGCGACCTTGGCCGCCTCCAGTGCCGGATTCTGCAGCACCTCACCGAGCGGCGAGCGGGTAACCCCTTGTGCCGCAGAGGCGATGAGTGCCACGCCGCACACCCGTGCCGGATAGTTCCGCGGGAACTGTCGGGCGTGAGACAGCACCGTCATGCCGCCCATCGAGTGGCCGACCAGCACGACGGGACCGCGCGGAGCCATCACCCGCATCACCGATTCGAGGTCCTGCCCCAGCTGCGGCACGGTGTACGAGTCGACCGGCCCGGCTGACGACCGGCCGTGACCGCGCTGGTCATAGAACACCATGCGGACCTGATCACCCCACCGCTCGGCGAGGCGGGCCCGCTGAAAATGAAACGAGCCCATGCTGTTACAGAAGCCGTGTGCGAAGAGCACCGTCAACCGGGCGTCTTTCGGACCGACCTCACGCACCGCCAGCGGCACGCCGTCGGTGGCGGTCACGACGCAGCCGCGGTCGGCGTCGAGCGTGGTGAAATCTTCACCGGCATAAGGATCTTCGCCACTACGGCGGCGCAGCGAGCGAACCACACCGATTCCGGCGACCGACCCCACGGCAGTGAGGCCGGCCATGCCCGCCAGCCACCGGGCATTCTTGTTGTCGCCCATGGACGTCAGCCTGTCGACTCACGATAAGTCCGGGCGATCCGACCGCGTGGACTGGTGACGACCTCGTAGTTGATGGTGCCCAGCAGCTCGGCCCAATCCTGAGCGGTCGGCTCGCCGGAGGCGCCCGAGCCGAACAGCACCGCCTCGTCCCCCACTGCGACGCCGGCACCGCCCGGCCCCAGGTCAACGACGAACTGGTCCATACAGATTCGGCCGACGTTGCGGTACCGGGCGCCGTTGATGCTCACGTCGATCCGCCCGCTGAGACCCCGGAACACCCCGTCGGCGTAGCCGAGCGGGATCAGTCCGACGGTAGTGTCGCGGTCAGCGATCCACATGTGCCCGTAGGACACCCCGTCGCCGGCCTTGATCGACCGCACCGCGGAGACGGGACATTTCAGCGTCATGGCGGGCCGCAGGCCGAAATCGCCGAGGGCGGGGATGGGCGTCTGCCCGTAGATCGCGATACCGGGCCGCACCAGATCGAAGTGCAAATCAGGCCGGGTCAGGGTCGCCGGCGAGTTGGCCAGGTGCGCCACCTCGAAGCGCACTCCGGCGGCCAGTGCCTGTTCCCGGGCCGCGGTGAGGCGGGCCGCCTGGGTGTCGTTCATCGGGTGCTGCGGATCGTCACCGCACACGAGGTGGCTCATGATGCCGCGCGGGCGCACCGCCCCGTCGGCGGTGGCCCGGGCCATGGCCTCGAGCAGTTCCGGGTACTCGGCGGGGCTGACGCCGTTGCGGCTGAGACCGGTGTCGACCTTCACGGTCACCGTGGCGGGCGCACCGCTGCGGCGCACCGCGTCGAGCACATCGTCGAACTGCCGCACCGTGGACACCGCCACCTGCACATCGGCGGCCAGGGCAGGCGCGAAGTCCGTGCCGGGCAGGTTGAGCCAGGACAGCACGGGCGCCGTGATGCCGGCCTGTCGCAGCGCCAGCGCCTCACTGATGTTGGTGACACCCAACTCCGCGGCCCCGGCCGCCAGCGCGGCCCGGGCGACCTGTGGCGCACCGTGTCCGTAGCCGTCGGCCTTGACCACCGCCATCACCGCGGCGCTGCCTGCGCGTTCTCGCAGAAGCCGCACGTTGTGTGCGACGGCACCCAGATCGACCAGCGCTTCCGCGGTCGGTCCGGGCGTCGGGGAATCGTGGTGCTGGGTCATGTCGCCACGATTCTCCCAGACGCCCGCCGGAACGCCGTCTGACGTCAGTGTGAGAAGGGCTGCACGTCGTCGAACTGGCCTTTCGGTTTGAGCTCGTCCAGGTCGTTCAGCACCGTGATCAGGTCATCACGCAGGGCACGGGCCAGGTCAGCCGAGAAGCCTTCCCGGACCACGATCCGCAGCACCGCGATGTCCGTCGCGTCGTCGGGCATGGTGTAGGCCGGTACCTGCCAGCCGTACGCCCGCAAGGCGTGTGACACGTCGAACTCGGTGTACGGGCGCCTGCCCTTGAGCCGGCAGGCGATCACCGGGATGGCCGAGCCGTCGGTGATCACCTCGAAGTGCTCGCTCTTGCGCAGTTCGTCGCCGATCCACCGGGCAGTACCGGATAGGCAGCGCATGATCTGCGTGTAGCCGGCCCGGCCCAGCCGCAGGAAGTTGTAGTACTGGCCGACCACCTGGTTGCCGGGCCGCGAGAAGTTCAGAGTGAAGGTCGGCATGTCACCGCCCAGGTAGTTGACCCGGAAAACCAGGTCCTCGGGCAGGTGCTCCTTGCTGCGCCACACCACGAAACCGATGCCCGGGTAGGTGAGCCCGTACTTGTGACCGCTGACGTTGATCGACACCACGCGCGGCAACCGGAAATCCCACTCCAGGTCGGGGTGCAGGAACGGGACGACGAAACCCCCGCTGGCGGCATCGACGTGCACGGGGATGTCCAGGCCGCTGTCGGCGGCCAGCTTGTCCAGGGCGGCGCAGATCTCGGCGATCGGCTCCAGCTCGCCGGTGAAGGTGGTGCCGAGGATTCCCACCACGCCGATCGTGTCTTCGTCGACGTTGGCGAGCACCTGTTCCGGAGTGATGACGTAGCGTCCCTCGGCCATCGGCAGGTACCGCGGCTCGACGTCGAAGTAGCGGCAGAACTTCTCCCACACCACCTGGACGTTGGAGCCCATGACGAGATTGGGAGTCCGGCCCTTCCAGGCAGTGCCGTCCGTCCCGGCCAACTTCGCGCGCCACCGCCATTTGAGCGCCAGCCCGGCCAGCATCACGGCCTCGCTGGAACCGATGGTCGAGACCCCGCACGCCGCCGACGCGTCATCGTCGCGCAGGTCCTCGGCGTGGAACAGGTCGGCCACCATCGACACGCAGCGGGCCTCGATGGCCGCGGTCGCCGGGTATTCGTCCTTGTCGATCATGTTCTTGTCGAACGTCTCGGCCATCAGCTTCTCGGCCTCGGGGTCCATCCAGGTGGTGACGAACGTCGCGAGGTTCAATCGCGAGCTGCCGTCGAGCATCAACTCGTCGTGGATGAAGCGATACGCGGCCTGCGAGTCCATCGGGTCGTCAGGTAGGCGCAGCGACGGGACCGGTGCGGTGGACAACCGACCGGTGTATGCGGGGCTCATGGTAGATGCGTGAACATGCCTGTGCGACATGGGAATTCCCTTCCTCTAGAGCGATGCGACGGCGGCCCGGACGTGGGCCAGGATGCGTAGCGCCGATGTCGGCGCAGGACGAGGTCCCGGGTCCGCTGCGGCCAGGCCGGCCGCGCGGGCATGCACGAAGGCCGCCATTGCGGCGGCCTCTCCCGGTGCGATACCGGCGGCCAGCAGGGCCCCGATGATGCCGGACAGTACGTCGCCGGAGCCGGCCGTCGCGGCCCAGGACTGGCCGGCCGGATTCAGATAGGTCGGGCCGTCTGGTTCGGCGATGACGGTGACATTCCCCTTCAACAACACCGTGGCGCCGAGCCGGTCGGCCAGGGCGCGGGCGGCGCCGACCCGGTCGGGTCCCGGCGGATGCCCTGCGAGCCGGGCGAATTCACCCGCGTGCGGGGTCAGCACCGTGGGCGCCGTGCGGTCGATCACCAGATCGAGGTCGGCGGCCAACAGGGTCAGCGCATCGGCATCGACGATCACCGGCAGGTCGGTGGCCAAGGCAAAGCGCAGCGCCTCATCGCCGGCGGCGTCGGTGCCCACACCTGGACCGACCACCCAGGCCTGTACCCGGCCCGCCGTCGTCGGATCCGACACCGCAATTACTTCCGGCCAGTGCGACACCACCTCGGCATGCGCGGTGCCGGCGTAGCGGACCATGCCGGAGGTGGCCGCCACGGCGGCACCGGTGCTCAAGATGGCCGCACCGGGGTAGGTCGCCGACCCGGCAAGCACGCCCTTCACGCCCTGGCTGTACTTGTCGTCCGACGGGTGCGGCACCGGCCAGCGGGTGCGGACGTCGGGTGCTTCGAACCCGAGCAGCGCCGGCTGGGGCAGATCGAGACCGATGTCGATCAGTTCGACGCGGCCGCAGTCGGCCAGCCCATGCACGGGTTTGAGGCCACCGAAGGTCACGGTCAGCGCGGCCCGCACATGGGGACCGTCCGCTGCTCCGGTCCGCACGTCGATGCCGCTGGGAATGTCGACCGCGACGACGGGCGCGGTGGTGGCGCCGAAGATGGCCGCGGCATGGGGACGCAACGGCCCGGTGGCACCGATACCGACCACACCGTCGATCACCAAATCCGTTGTCGACGGGATGTTCTCGACGATTCTTCCGCCAGCCCGACGGAACGCCGCCAGCGCCGCGGCGTGGGTATGTTCCGGGTTGAGCAGCACCGCGCTCGCCGCGGTGCCGCGCCGGCGCAGGAAGGTGGCCGCCCACAGCGCGTCACCGCCGTTGTCCCCCGAGCCGACGACCGCGCAGACCTGGCGGCCGGCGACACCGCCGGCGCGGGCCTTGAGTTCAGCGGTGATCGCCGTCGCCAAGCCGTAGGCCGCACGGCGCATCAACACGCCATCGGGCAGGGATGCCAGCAGCGGCGCCTCGGCCGCGCGAATCTGCTCGGCGGTGAAGTAGTGCCGCATAGCTCCGAAGGTTACGCAGATCCGCCCGTCCAGCGTTGGCGTGTGTCCGAGATTGGGGCATCGAGGGTGAGCTGGTGTGCGAAGAACCCGCAGAAGTTCGCGCACAAGCTCACGTTCGGCACGGATACCATCCCGCCATGACCTACGGCTATCCGCCGCCTCCGGCCAAGCCACCGATCTCGGGCGGCGACCTCGCCGCGTCGATCGTCGCGCTGGTGCTCACCTATGTCGGCGGTGTGGTGGCGGCATTCTTCGGCCTGTTCGCCATGGCGTTCACGGACTACTGTCCGCCGGCCACCTGCCACCCCGATGCAGGCATCAACGTCATGGTCACGGCCTTCATCGCGGCGGCAGTTGTCGCCGTGGCCGGCACGGTCGTCACGGTTGTCCGGCTCACCAAACGCAACCCCGCCTGGCCGTTCGCCGTCGGCACCATGGCGCTGTGTGCCGTCCTGTGCGTGCTCGGATTCGGCGGCTACATCGCCGCGGTCGGCGGCTGAGCGACTTACTCGACGGTGACCGATTTCGCCAGGTTGCGGGGCTTGTCCACGTCGTATCCCCGCTCGCGGGCCACCGACGCGGCGAACACCTGCAGCGGGATCGTCGACAGCAACGGCTGGAACAGCGTCGAAGTGGCCGGGATCTCGAAGATGTAATCGGCGTACGGCCGCACCGTCTCGTCGCCTTCCTCGGCGATGACAATGGTCACCGCACCGCGGGCCTGAATCTCGCGGATGTTGCTCAGCAGCTTGGCGTGCAACATCGCGGCGCCCTTGGGCGACGGCATCACCACGATCACCGGCAGGTCGTCGTCGATGAGTGCGATCGGACCGTGCTTCAGCTCGCCGGCCGCGAAGCCCTCGGCGTGCATGTACGCCAACTCCTTGAGCTTGAGCGCACCCTCGAGGGCCACCGGGTAGCCGACGTGCCGCCCCAGGAACAGCACCGTGGGCGACTTCGCGAACTGCCGCCCCAGATCCGCGATCGGTTCCAGCCGCTCGAGCACCTGCTCGACCAACGCCGGCATGGCCTCCAGCTCGCGGTATTCACGGGCTACCTCGTCCGGGTACTTGGTGCCACGGGCCTGGGCCAGCGCCAAGCCGACCAGATAGTTCGCGACCAGCTGGGCGAGGAATGTCTTCGTGGCCGCGACGCCGATCTCCGGCCCGGCCCGGGTGTAGAGCACGGCGTCGGCCTCGCGCGGAATCTGCGAGCCGTTGGTGTTGCAGATGGCCAGCACCTTGGCCTTCTGGCCCTTGGCGTGCCTGACGGCTTCCAGAGTGTCGGCGGTCTCGCCGGACTGCGAGATGGCGATTACCAGCGTGCTGCGGTCCAGCACCGGGTCCCGGTACCGGAACTCGCTGGCCAGCTCGACCTCGACCGGCAGCCGGGTCCAGTGCTCGATGGCGTACTTGGCGAGCAGACCGGAGTGGTAGGCGGTACCGCAGGCGACGATGAAGACCTTGTCGACGTCGCGCAGCTCCTGGTCGGAGAGCCGCTGCTCGTCGAGCACGATCCTGCCGTCGACGAAGTGACCGAGCAGCGTGTCGGAGACGGCCGTGGGCTGCTCGGCGATCTCCTTGTACATGAAGTAGTCGTAGCCACCCTTTTCGGCGGCCGACAGGTCCCAGTCGATGTGGAACGGCCGAGCCCGGTCCGAGGCGTCATTGCCGTCGAAGTCCAGGACCTGGTAGCCATCCGCGGTGATCACCACGGCCTGGTCCTGCCCGAGCTCGACAGCGTCCCGGGTGTATTCGATGAAGGCCGCGACGTCGGAACCGATGAACATCTCGCCGTCGCCGACGCCGACCACCAGCGGGGTGGACCGGCGGGCCGCGATGATGGTGCCCGGCTCGTCGGCATTGGTGAACACCAAGGTGAAGTGACCCTCGAGCCGGCGCAGCACGGCCAGCACCGATGCCACGAAGTCACCCGCCGTAGGCCCCTGCCGGTAGGCCCGCGCCACCAGGTGGACGGCCACCTCGGAATCGGTGTCGCTCTGGAACTCGACACCGGCGGCTTCCAGCTCGGCGCGCAGACCGGCGAAGTTCTCGATGATGCCGTTGTGGACCACCGCGAGCTTGCCGCTGGCATCGCTGTGCGGATGCGCATTGCGGTCCGTGGGGCGGCCATGAGTTGCCCAGCGGGTGTGCCCCACGCCGGTGGTGCCTTCGAGCTCGGCGGCGTCGGTTTCGGCCAGCGCCTCTTCCAGGTTGGCCAGTCGGCCGGCGCGCCGCCGGATGGTCAGGCCGCCATGGCCGTCGGCCAAGGCGAGACCGGCGGAGTCATAACCGCGGTATTCCATCCGTCGCAGCGCGTCGACCACGATGTCGCGGGCCGGCCGTTGCCCGACATAGCCGACGATTCCACACATGGTTCTCCAGGGTAGTGCAGCCTCCTGAGTGCCGGACCGCGCACGCGTGGCGCACAAACCAGGGCCACTGCGCTAACGTCATCGCGTGGCCAAGACGAAGAAGCTCTTCGGCGCCCTGACGCGCCGCGGCCCGCACCGCGTTCTGCGTGGTGACCTGGGTTTCGCCGGCCTGCCGGGCACTGTCTACACCCCCGAGTCGGGGCTGAATCTGCCCGGCGTGGCGTTCGGCCACGACTGGTTGCAGGGTGTCGGACGTTACAACGGCACGCTCGAGCACCTGGCGTCCTGGGGCATCGTCGCGGCCGCACCCAATACCGAGACGGGCATCGCGCCGTCGGTGCTGAACCTGGCCTTCGACCTGGGTACCACCCTCGACATCATCACCGGGGTCCGGCTGGGCCCCGGCAAGATCAGCGTGCACCCGACGAAGTTGGGCCTGGTCGGGCACGGTTTCGGCGCATCGGCCGCGGTCTTCACCGCCGTCGGGCTGGGGTCGTCGGCCGCCCCGCTGAAAGCGGTGGCCGCCGTGTTCCCGACCGCGACCAAGCCCGATGCCGATCAGCCCGCGGCCGGTCTGCGCGTCCCCGGCCTGATCCTGAACGCGCCCGGCGCCGAGCTGACCATCCAGTCCAATGCCACCGAGCTGGCCGCCGCGTGGCGGACCGCCACCGTGCGAACCGTCGCCAAGGCCGAACCGGGCGGGCTGGCCGAGGGCTTCCGGCTGTCCAAGCTGGTCGGGATGCCGGGAGCGGATCGCCGCACCCAGAAGACGGTGCGCGCGCTGCTGACCGGATACCTGCTGTTCCAGCTGACCGGTGACAAGGCATACAAGGATTTCGCCGACGCCGACGTCGTGCTGCCGAAGACCGTTGCCGCCGATCCCGACGCCGAGATCCCGGCGCTGGAAGACAAGGTCGCCGCCCTGCTGAAGGGCTAGCTCCGCCCGTGGTCTCCGCGACCTGATCCCGGTCACGGTGAATCGGTGAAAAGTTCACCGGCCGTACACCGTTCGCGTATCGACACCCGACGACACTGGACGCATGGCCGACCCCATCGAGCATGTCGTGATCATCGTCAAGGAAAACCACACCTTCGACAACTACTTCGGCACCTTCCCCGGGGCCAATGGCGCAACGCTGGACCGCGCAGAGAATCCGCCGCCGTCTGATCCCGACCACAAGCATCAGACGTGGATGAACCGCGCGTCCGACCCGACGTTTCGGGTGCAGTACACCGAACAGGACATCCCCGGCTATTTCGATCTCGCACGCCGGTTCACCTTGTGCGACAACTACTTCTCTGAAGTGGCAGGCCCGTCCACGCCCAACCACCTGATGCTGATCTGCGCCGATTCCCCGGTGATCAACAACCCGCATCACCATTACCGGCCGACTCCCGGCGACCGCTTCACGCTGCCCTCACTGCCCGCCGCGCTCGAGAAAGCCGGCCTGTCGTGGGGCAACTACGGCGGGTATGCGTTCTCCTACATCGATGGCCTGCACACCCACGGCAGCAACCATGGCCGCGATGCCTTCGCAACGCAGGCCCGCGCGGGCAAGCTACCGACGGTGTCCTGGGTGTACGGCGACGGAAAACCCGATCTGTCGGAGCATCCCACCCAGAACGTCACCGACGGCATGAACTGGACCCTGCAACAGATCCAGGCCGTCGTCGACGGCGGACTGTGGGAGCGCGTCGCGATCTTCATCACCTGGGACGACTGGGGTGGCTGGTACGACCACGTCGACCCGAAAGTCGTCGAAACCTGGAACCACACCCACGCCCAACGGCCCGACGACGAATTCGCCGAGTTCGACGGCCAGCCGTTCCGCTACGGCTCCCGGGTGCCGTGCCTGGTGGTCGGGCCGTACGCCAAACCAGGTCACCTCAGCAGCCAGCTCAATTCGCACGTCAGCCTCCTCAAGTTCTGCGAAACCAACTTCGGGTTGGACCCGCTGACCGAGCGGGACGCCGCCGCCAACGGCATGACGGATTGCTTCGATCTGACGCAGCCGCCGAACCCGGCGCCGACCAGCCGGCCCTGAAGGCATCAACCCATCGAGCGCTCGCCGATCCACGCATACGCCCGCCGCAGGGTCTCGCCCGAGTCGAACACGTCGGCCTCCCACGTCGTCGACCTGACGTCTCCGCGATCGCGGTAGCGGTCCATGATGTTCAGGTGCCGTGGCAGAACGATGAACTGCTGCAAGGCTTCTGCGCTTTCCCATACCGAGATTGAACCGCTGCGGCCCGCCACTGGCAGGCTCCACAGCCACAGTCCGATGGCACCGGGCATGGCGTACCAGCCTTCCCGCATCCGCATCCCCCGGTAGGCGATGCCCGGCAAGGCCCGACGCTGCTGCGATGCGAAATCGGTCACGCTGACCACCACCTGACGCCCTGCCGGATTCACTGGCCCGGGCATCCACCCGGTGACGACGGGCTGGCCCAGTGCAGTGGAAACATGATTCAAAGCGGTCATGACACCCACCCTGCGCCTACGATTGGTATGTGTCATGGTCCAATTCTGAATCTTCTGAACAGACCAATCGCGATGGATTCCCCGCCGACATCCTCGTGAACCTCGACCGGTCCATGCGCACCGGACTAGCCGTTCAGCTGCAGCACCAACTGCGCGTCGCGATCCAGCAGGGCCGGCTGACCACGGGCACGACCCTGCCGCCATCTCGAATTCTGGCTCAGCAGTTGGGTGTTTCGCGCAGCGTCGTCGTCACCGCGTATGAGCATCTGACCGCCGACGGCTACCTCGCCGGTCGGCAAGGGTCGGGAACTCAAGTCCAACACCTCGGTGCTTCGGTGCCGCCGGCGCCCACTGCCGAGGTCGCGGGCAATGCCGTCCGACTGATCGGCGGGCTCCCCGACCCCGCCCTCTTTCCCCGCTCCGAGTGGCTGCGCCACTACCGTGCGGCAGTCAACGACGTACCAAACGACGCCCTGACGTATCCGGGACCGCTCGGCACACAGGCCTTGCGCCAAGCCCTCGCGGACTATTTGGCGCGTGTCCGGGGAGTCGCGGCAAGGCCCGAAAATATCCAGGTGACAACGGGTATCACGCAAGCAGTGACCCTCGTGGCCAGGGCGTTGAAAGCCCGCGGCGGCCGCGCGATCGCGGTGGAGGACCCCTGCTTCGCCTTCCATCGCGACACCGTCACCAACGCCGGGCTGATCGCGGTCCCGGTGCCGGTCGATCACGACGGGATCAATGTCGACCACCTGGACGGCCTCGATGTCGACGCCGTCCTGGTGGCACCAGCTCATTCGTACCCGACCGGGGTGGTGCTCAGTCCGGACCGCCGTACGGCGCTGGTCGACTGGGCCCGGCACCGGAACACCCTCATCGTCGAAGACGACTACGACGCGGAGTTCCGCTACGACCGGCAGCCGATTGGCGCGCTCCAGGGACTGGCCCCGGAGTTGATCGCCTACGCAGGCTGCGCCAGCAAGACCCTGACGCCGGCTCTGCGACTTGGCTGGATTGCTTTACCGCAGTGGCTGATTGACGACGTCACCCGCCAGAAGCTGTACGACGACATGGGCAACACACTGCTGGAACAACTGGCCTTCGCCCGGTTCATGGCCAGTGGCGGGATGGCCCGCCATCTACGGCGGGTCCGCCCGACCTATCGACGACGACGAGACGCCCTCCTGGCAGCACTCGAGGTCTCGCTTCCCGAGGCCACACCGATGGGTGTGTCCGCGGGACTGCACCTGCACGTGCAGTTGCCCGACCACTGCGACGAGGATGCCATCGTCGACGCCGCGTATCACCGCGGAGTGCTCGTCGGCGGCGCACGCTGGTGCTGGGCCGATCCGTCGACCGCGCCTCCGGCATTGGTGATCGGATACGGCTCGGTCTCCGAATCCGATATCCGGCAGGCCATCCTGGTATTGGGTTCACTCGCCCACGTTCGGTAATTCATCGGCAGCGATCTCGCACGGCGTCCTCGTGGTCGGATTCGCATGCTCGGCAAGGGGTTCCACCGGCGGCGTGACGGGAGCTGGATCAGGCAGCGGCACCGGAGCCGCGGTGACCACAGGCGGGTTGAGTTCTCCGGGCGGCTGATCGACGGGCTGCTCGACCCCGTCGTCTGGCGTCAGCTCGTCAGCGTCATTGTTCGTGGTGTCGTCGGGCTTGTCGTCTGGCTCCGGCTCATCCTTATCGCCCTCATCGTCACCCACGTCGCCCTTCGCGGCCTCATCGTCCAACCCGAGATCCTCGGCCAGTCCGGTCTTCAGGTCGTCAACGCCGCCGAGCCCGGCTGCGCCGGAACCGAGGCCTGCCATGGAACCGAGGACTCCCCCGATGGCGTCGACCAGCTGCTGCCCCAAACCGCCTACACCGGAACCGAATCCGACGTCAGCGGGCGGTGTGGCGGCGCCGACGGGCGATGCTGTGGCCGACGTCCCCAATGCGGGTTCCGGCGCGGCGGACGTGGTCGCCGGCGACTCGGAGAGCAATGCACCCGACGTCGCGGGCATTCCGGCCTGTGCGGCCGGCGGCGCTGACCAAAGTGCCGCCGCGCCAAGAGTTGGCGGCGCGACGGCCGGGTAATCGCGCGGGCCGGCAGCGGCAGATGCGCTGAGCACAGGAGCCAGCACCTGTCCAGGAAATCCGAAAGAAACGGCGCCCGGCGTGGCCGCGGAGTTCGCCGAATCATACGCGGCCACAACGGCATCGGATGCTGTCTGCAGTGCGGCCGCCAGCTCCCCGAACACCACCCGAAGCACGAAAGGCTTCACTTGCTGATCGACGATCTCGCTGGCCGCCGCCGCGTCTCCGACTCCCCCGAGGACCGCATGGGCGGCTGCGGTCCACTCGTCGCGATGCCCGGACGTCTGTGCGTCGGCCCGCAGCACCGCATCGACCTTGGTGTCGACGGCGCGCCACAGCTCGTCATGAAGGATCGTCAATGCGCGGGCGCTGCGCCGCAGGTGCGCGACCACGTCCTCGGCAGCGATCGCCAGGGTGCGCAGAAACGCGCCGGCCGCATCACCGCCCGCGCCGGACCACTGCGCCGTCAGCTCCCGATATCCGTTGCCCTGCATGCGCAATGCGTCCTGTGCGGCCGTCGCGGCAGCGTCGAGCGAGCGCGCGTCAGCAGCCAACGCGGCCAGGTCCAGGCCACTCTCGGCGCGATACAGGTCCTGCAACGACACCGACGGCGGCAGGCCCAGCACCTGGCACGCGGCCACATAGTCATCGAGGACCGTCAGCGCGTGATCGCCTTCGGACAGCCGCCCGGCGACGTCGAACGCAGCTGCCATCATCAGACCAACCGGCCCGCGAGGTCGGCGTCAACGTCCTCGTAGCGTCCCGACGAAACCCGCAGTGCCGCCGCGGCTTCCGCCGATGCGGACGCCCACGCACGCAGCTGGTCGGCGGACTGGTCCAGGGCGGCGCGCAACGCGGCTGCACGCGCGGCGTGGTCCCGCCCGCCGCAGAACCCGTCGAAGTACCACCGCAGCAACGGGGCCACCGCCGCGCCGAGGGTATCGGCGACAGATTCACACCGCTGCGCGATGTCCCGCACAGCCGACGGGTCTATCCGAGCGACGTCACGTTCTCCCATGCCTTGCTATGACGCACGGCACGGCCGTTCGGTTCCATCAAAGCGAAAAATATCGCTGTGCCCACTCGCCGGAACACGCCTCCTGGACGACTGACGGAACTAGCCCTCCGACAATGAAACCGCTGGTCTTCCTGGATACGGAGACCACCGGCCGGCACGCCCACCGGGTTTCCCGACTGGTCCAGTAGGTCAAGCGAACTCAGCGCAATCCAGGGTGTGTTCCCATTTGCCGTGCCCGCCGCTGCACGGCGGCGATCTCGCGCAGCCCGTCACCGAGCAGGCTCCGGTTGAGCGGGGACAGGTCGCTGACGGTGATCACGTCGTTCGGGGTGCGGCCGTCGGCGATCAGCTCGACCTGATGCGCCAACCGCATTCGTTGCAGCATGACGAAAACCTCTGTGAGAGTGTGCGAATCCCGCTCCGTCAGTGCACCTGTAGCGGCCGCCGCCGAGAGCCGAGCCGGAGTCGACGCCGACGTCATGTCGGCCGTGAGGCCACCCCACCGGGCCAGGTTCACGATCGGCGTCACAGCATGCGTCTTCAGGTCGAAGGTGCCGCCGCGCCTCGACAACACGTCGCGCAGCGACCACGCGCGCACCTTGCCGGACAGCGCATCCAGTAGTTGCAGGCGCAGTGCATTCGGATGTTCGTCACGCATCCGGTGGAACACCGTGGGCACGGTGTGCAACGCCCGGTTCCCCCACACCACGCGGCCGTCGATCAGTAGTGAGGACAAGATCAAACCCTTGCCACGCAGTGGATCATCGAGCCAGCCCGCGGCGGCCTCTGCCCAATCGGAGGCCGACCGGGCGAACGCCTTGTGCGATGCGATCGCACCGTTGCTGTCGCCCGGCAGACCACAACCGTCGAGGATGGCGTGCGTGCGGGCCGCGATGGAACGCAACTGTGCGCATTCGGAATCGCAGCTGTCGGCCCAACTGAGTGCGCTGTCCACATCGGAGGACGGCATGGCCTCCCGACGGGCGATACTGCCCAGCGTGAGCCACGCGAACTGGTCCTGCGTCGGACCTGGGCCCGCTTCGGCCAGCGCGAGTTCCAATGCCTTGCGTACCAACGCATCCAGCACGATCGATGAGATGCTGCTCGCGGCCGACGCTTTCGTCCCGGTGCGAAACAGATCAACGGCGATGCGGGTCACCTCGCGGCCATGCCGCTGTAGCGCAGCAGCATCGGGCGCCTGCGCGATCGCCCGGCGCAACACGAAACTCTGACGGGCCGACGCGGCCAGCAGGTCGACGTCCTCCAGGACGCCCAGCACCTCACCGCGGGGCGACATCACCGGCATATGGCGCATACCGCGCTCCAGCATTTCCAGCAGCACCGTCTCGGCGGTGCGGTCCGCGGTCACCGTCTGGGCCGGCCGACTCATCACTTCGGCGATCGAGACATCGACCGGTAACCCCGCTGCGACGACCCGAGACCGAAGGTCACGGTCGGTGAAGATCCCGACACCGCCTTCGCGCAGCCGGACCAGCGCATAGGACACTCGCTGATCGCTCATCTGCACGACGGCGTCGCGCACCGAGATCCCGGGCTCGACGATCAGCACGGTGCCGTGCACCAGATCGCCGACCGGCCGCGAGTCGCTGGCCGTCACCAGTTGCGACGACGGCGTGGCGGACAGCGCCAGGAAACGCAGTCCGGCCGGTTTGGCGAACTGCGCCCGCACCAGCTCACCGGGTAGGCGGACGACGGTGGTGGCTTCCGTCGTGCGAGCCAGGAATTCGATGCCACCGCCGGTCAGCATCGGAACGTAGCCGAAGATTCCGCCGGGCTCGATGGTGTCGAACACCTGCCCACCACCTGACCTGCCCGCCTCCTGCAGGTTCACCGAGCCGGCCAGGACCATCCAGATGTCATCGGGGACATGACGGGAGAAGTCCGCGATCACCGTCCCGGCACCGTACTGCTCCAGCGCGGAGGCGGCGACGAGGTCGTTCAGTTCGGTATCACTGGCCGTCTGAAATGGCGGATGCGAACCGAGGAAGTTCACCAGCTCCGGAGAGGTCACCCCGTCATCGTGCCCTGGTCTAGCTGTTGCGAATGAGGTCGGCACATTTCTCGGCCATCGTCATCACCGTGATGTTGGGATTGACCACCGGCAACTTCGGCATCGCCGAGGCGTCCACCACCCGCAGGTTGCGCACCCCCTTGACGCGCAATTGCGGATCGAGCACCGCCATCGGATCGTCGACCGCGCCCATCCGCGCCGTACCGGCCGGGTGGTACACGGTGTTGTGCGTCTTGTAGATGTAGTCGAGCAACTGCTCGTCGGTCTGTACGTCCGGTCCGGGCGCGAGTTCACGGCCGATCCACTCCTGTAGCGGTTCCTGCTCGGCGATCTTGCGGGCCAGCTTGATTCCGGCCAGCATCACCTTTTCGTCGTGCCCCTCCGGGTCGGTGAAATAGCGTGGGTCGACCTTGGCCCGGTCCCGGAAGTCGCGTGAGGCCAGACGCACCGTTCCGCGCGAACGTCCTTGTGTCACATTCGGAGTAAGGCAGAACCCGTTGTCGGTGGTGGGGTACCCGTGCCGCAGCGTATTCATGTCGAAAGGGACGCTGCCGTAGTGCATCATCAGGTCCGAGTGGTCGGGGCCGTCCCCCGCAACCTCGGTGGTGGCGAACAGCCCGATCTCCCACCACTGGGTGGACTCGGTGACCATCGGATTGGCCGCCTCCCAGAACACCAGGCCCTCGACATGGTCGTCTAGGTTCTCGCCGACGCCGGGCGAGTCGACCCGCACCGGGACCCCCACCTCGGCCAGGTGGGCCGCCGGCCCGATACCCGACAGCATCAGCAATTTCGGCGTGTCGATCGCACCGGCGGTGACGACCACCTCGCGTGTCGCGGTGACGACGTCGTAGCCGGTGAGGTCGGGGCGTTGGTACCGCACGCCCGTGGCCACCGGCTCGTCGCCGGAGTCATCGAACAGGATTTCCGCCACCCAGCAGTTGGTCAGCACGGTGAGGTTGGGGCGGGAATCGAGGATCGGGTGCAGGTAGGCGTGCGAGCTGGACATCCGCTCGCCTGCCTCGTTGGCGTTGATCTGCAGCCAGCCGGCCGCATTGAGGGTCCAGTCACCGCGGTTGAATTGCACGGTCTCCAGGCCCACTTTGGCTGCGGAGTCGATCACCGCCTGGCCGCACGGATCGTTCGGCGGCACGTCCCGTAGCCGGACGGGTCCCGAATCACCGTGCCGGACACCTTGATACGTGCCAGTGGCGGTGTTGGCCTCCACCTTCGCGGTATACGGCAGTACGTTCTCGGGTCCCCAACCGGTCGCGCCCATCGTCTCCCAGTCGCGCAGGCCCTGGGCGAGCGGCCAGAATGCAATACACGAATTGTGCGATGAACACCCGCCGAGCACCTTCGCACGGGCATGCCGCATGAAGCTGTTGCCCTTCTCCTGCGGTTCCACCGGGTAGTCCCAGTCGTAGCCGGAGTCGAGCAGGTGCATCCATTCCGACAATTCCAGGATGTTGCGGTCGCCCACATCCGACGGTCCGGCCTCCAGCAGACATACGGTCACGTCCGGGTCCTCGGACAGGCGCGCCGCGACGACGCAGCCGGCGGTGCCGCCGCCTGCGATCACGTAATCGAAACTGCGATCGGACATATGGAGCTCCTCGAAAAGAATTCAGGCAGAAGAGAATCAGGATGACCGGTCACTCGGCAGTGAACGCCGAGTGGGAGGCAAGCGTGCCAATGTGTTTGCGGCCCTTGACGAAATACCACACCAGACCCAGCCCGAGGATGACGCCGATGTAGACGAACGCGCCCCAGGTGTTGTACCACGGGTCACCGTAGATGGCGACGCGCGGCCAGGCCAGGTTGATGGCCATCGCGACGCCCCACAGCACCGCGAAGGCGTTGACCGGCAGGCCCCACTTACCCATGGTGAAATAGCCACCTTCCTTCAGGTCTTTCGGCGGCCACTGCCCCTGCAGACGTTTCTTGAGTAGCGGGCCGGTCACCATCAGGTAGGCCAGGTAGATCATGATGATCGCGATCGAGGTCAGCACCGTGAACACCTTGGGCTGCCCGAGGTTGATCACGAGAATGAGTGCCGCGATGATGCCGATGACGACGGCAGGCACGATGGGCGCCTGCGTCTTCGGGTGCACCTTGGCGAGCTTCTCGCCGAACGGCAGCGCGTTGTCGCGGGCCATGGCGAAGGTCAACCTGATGGCCGCGGTATGCACGGCCAGCGAACACACCGTCACCGCGACCACGATGCAGACCAGGAAGATGGTGCCCAGCGGACCCCACATCACCTTCTCGACGATGGACTGCAGGCTCCCGTCGGGACTGCCCAGGGCCGGGTCGTTGAGGTCCGGTGTGGCCATGATGGCGCCCGCCAGGATCGCGCCGCCGATCACGAACGAGGCCAGGATCGCGCGCAGGATGGCCTTGGGCGCGGTGCGCCGCGGTTCGACGGTTTCTTCGCCGAGCGAGCTCGCCGTGTCGAACCCGTACATCACGTACAGTGACGCCACCGACGCCACCAGGAACGCGCCGAAATATCCACCGGGCAGGCCGGCGCCGTGGCCCTGCGTGTCGAAGAACACGCTCGGTCCGCGCTTGCTGTTGCATAACAGGATCACTGCAATGAGCACGGCCGCAATGAGTTCGATGAAAACGCCGGCACTGTTGATCATCGCCATCAGCCGCACCCCGAAGGCGTTGATGATCGTGGTGAACGCGATGAGGACGGTGCCGAGCAGGATCGCATTGGCGGCGAAATCGTACTTCCCGGTGCCGTCACCGATCACCTGGAAACCGCTCCAGAGTCGCGGCAGGTTCAGTTGTAGGGCCAGCACCACCGCCGACAGCGTGACGATGGAGGCCGTCAGCATCAACCAGCCCGAACTCCAGCCGACGATGCGACTACCCAGCTTCTTCGACCAGTTGTAGACCGAACCAGCGACGGGGTACTTCGCCGCGAGTTCCATGAAACACAACGCGACGGCCATCTGTCCGATGAAGACCATGGGCCACGACCAGAGATACGCCGGGCCGCCGTTGCCGTAGCCGACATAGAACAACTGGAAGGTACCGGTCAGGATCGAGATGTAGCTGACGCCGGCCGCGAAGCTCGCGAATTTTCCGATACTGCGGTCCAGCGACTCCTTGTAGCCGAAATCCTCGAGTCCGCCGCTGTCCGCATCGGCCAGGTGCTGAGTCATGATGGTATGTCCCTAACCTTCGTTGGCGGCGTCGAACCAACCCGCGGGCTTCGGCGCGGTGTTGTGCCAGATGTGTTTGAGCTCTTGATACTCCGCGAGGCCCGACGGTCCGAGCTCACGGCCGTTGCCCGACTTCCCGAAACCGCCCCACTCCGCTGCGGCGGTGTAGTAACCGAAGTCGTTCAACCACACCGTGCCGTGCCGCAAGGCGCGCACCACACGTTCGCCCCGCGCCGGATCAGAGGTTCGCACCCCTGCCGCGAGACCGTACTGCGTGTCGTTGCCGAGCATGATCGCCTCGGCCTCGTCTGTGAACCGCTCCACCGTCATGATCGGTCCGAAGGTCTCCTCCGTGACGATCCTCATCGAGCGGTCGCATCGATCGAAGATCGTGGGCAGGAAGAAGTAGCCGTCCGCCAGCGCCGGATCGCTGGGGCGGCTTCCGCCGGTGATGAGCTTCGCCCCCTCGGAAATCCCCAGGGCCACAAACGCTTCCATCTTGTCCAGCTGCTGTTTGGACACCAGCGGCCCGGTCTCGCTGCGCGGGTCGGTGCCGTCGCCCATCCGGATTTTCTCAGCTCGCTCGGCGAGTTGTGCGACGAAATCGTCGGCGATGGACTCCTCGATGATCACCCGGGTGCCCGACGAGCAGACCTGACCCGAATGCAGGAACACGCCGGTGAGAACTTGGTCCACAGCGGCGTCCCAGGCATCGCCCCTTCCGATATCGGCAAAGACGATGTGTGGGTTCTTCCCACCGAGTTCCAGCGCCACCTTGCTCACATGCTCGGCGGCGCTCCTGGCGATGTGCTGACCGGTACTCAGACCTCCGGTGAACGAGATGAGGTCGACGTCGGGGTTGTCGGTGAGTGCCGCCCCCACGGCGGCTCCGCTGCCCTGGATCAGGTTGAGCACGCCGGGGGGCACCCCTGCTTCTTGAGCCAGCCGGACGAAGGCGATGGTCGAAAGCGGTGTCACTTCACTGGGTTTGGCCACCATGGTGCAACCGGCCGCCAAAGCCGGCGCGATCTTCCACGAGATCTGCAGCAGCGGGTAGTTCCATGGGGCGATCAGCACGCACACCCCGATGGGCTCGTGCACCACCCGGCTGATGACCGTCGGGTCGCCCACGTCGACCAGCCGATCAGACTGCGTCGCCACCAGGTTGGCGTAGTAGCGGAACACCGAGATCACATCGTCGATGTCGATCCGGCTCTCCGCCAAGGTTTTTCCGGTGTCGGCAGTCTCCACCGCGGCCAGCGACTCCTTGTCGCGGGCCAGTAGATCGGCGATGCGCTCGAGTAGCGCGGCCCGCTCGGCGACCGGCGTGGCCGGCCAGTCGCCGGCGTCGAAGGCGGTGCGGGCGGCGGCGACAGCCGCCAGCGCATCATCGTGCGTGGCCTCGTCGACAGTCGCGAACACCTTGCCGGTGGCGGGATTGATGATCTCCCGGACACCGCCGTCGGCGGCGTACCGCCACTGCGATCCGATGAGCAGATCCGGTGCACCGTCCACGTTGCCTCCTCGACTACCGGTAATCATCCGGGCGACAGGCCACGCGGCAGCGCCCATACTCGTAATCCTTGGTGCCCATGCCGTTTTCGGGCGCAATGGTCCTGCGATTCGCTCTTGGCATCGCCGCTCGCTTCCGTATCGGTGCCGGAGGCTGTCTGGCCTCGGCGACGAGACCCGGACTAAGCCGAGGTGTCGCGCCTCGGCGCTGTCGCCAACTAATATATCATCAGTTGATCAGTGGGCAACTGCATTTGAGGTCTTGATCTGAGAAAATTTTTGGGGTCCATCGGCATGAATGTGGGGACCTCATTTGGCCTTCCGCGACGTCGACCCCGGCTGGCCGCGCTTGACAAGTTCAGCACCCGAGTTCATGTGCGCGACGCGTCCCATGCGGCGCTGCACATCGGCGATCTCTTTCACGGTCTGCTCGATGGTGCTGCGGTCGATGGGTGAGAGCTCGTCGAGGTCGATGATGTCGTCGGGACGCTGACCCGCGTCGATCTGGCGCAACTGATGTTCCAGCCGGAGCAGTTGGAGCGCGTCGAACGCTTCGATCAGCCGGCTCGCGGAACGGTCGGTGAGCACCTCCGAACCCGCGGCGACGCGGAGCCGGTCGACCGTGTGCAACTCCGGGGAACCGACGCTGAGCGAGGCCCACCTGGCGACGTTGACGATCGGCAGCAATCCGCGGCCTTTGATGTCGAACTTCTCGTCGCGCCCGATGATCCGGTCGCGCACCGAGAGCAGGCGAGCGCGGCGCGAGAGCGAATCCTGCAGCAGCAGTTCGACCGTCGCCGGATGCCGATTGAAGTCGCGGAAGACGCGCGCGGGCTCCGGCAGCGCCGGGTCGCCAAAGATCGGCCGAGCGTCCACCAGGAGCGACGCCATGATGGTGCCCTGGTTCTGCTGGGGATTGGTGAGCCAGCGTTGCGCTGCCTCCCGCCACTGCGAGTCGGTACGCGAGAACCCGGGGTGCGACGGGAACGCGTGGTGATCGTCGACGCCGATGCCGCAGAGCTGGAGCACGTCTCCCACGACGCTGAATGCTTCGCGGTAGCGCGTGATCTGGTCCTCGTACGAATCCGCGAAAGTCACCGCGGCATCGACGTCGGACGAGGGCACCGCTTCCCGCCGGCCGGTGCTGCCGAGCGAGAGCCAGGTGAAGGCATCAATCGACAGATCGTTGAATTCCTCGTGGTCGAAGACCAGGAAGATCGCGCGCCGGGTGATCGAGGCGATCAGCGCCGAATGGACGGCAATCACGCGATCAGCCGTCAGGCCGCGCGCCAGGGTGTCGGCAAGCATCGCCGGAACCCGACGCGCATACGTGACCAGACCATCGATGGTGCGGGACTGCCGGATCTGTGCGTTCAAGCTGACCCCGGCAGTGGTGGGCGCGAGCATGAAGTCACGCTCACCCACCGCACCTTTCAGACGGCCGTCATCACCGGTGACGAGCAGGAACGAAACGCCGTAATCAAGCAGCATGATCAGGGCGTCAGCCGACGACATACTCGCCGATGCAGTGATCGCGGGAAAGTCCATCACCGCCCTCGATGGCGACTCTCGCGGCAGGCCTTCCCCAATTACCTTGCGACGCAATGCTTCATCGGTCACCAAGCCGAACTGGCCGGTACCCGTCTCGACGGCGGCGTACGGCAGGCCCAGCTCGGTCATGCGCGCTGCGAGCGCGGTCACCGACTCATCCGCCCGCACGACGAGCGGGTCTCGGTAGACCAGGTCGGACAGCAGCGTGTACCGGGGCTGAGCGGCGGTGACCCCGCGCACGTGCGCGATCCGGTCAGCCAGGAAACGCGCGCCGCCGCGGGACGCAAACGCCGGAATGGCCATCTCGGACGGCAGGTGCGCGACGACCACCTTGCTCTTCGCCTCTATCCGCGGGCCCACCGGCTGTCCGGCCAGCACTGCGGTGAACCCGATCGGCATACCACGGGTGAACTTGTCGGCGGGCCCCTCACCGATTCGTTCCGGATCGAACCAGACGTTGATCTCTCCCGACATCACCAACCCGATGGCCGTCGGCATCGTGGCGAAGGCGTCCAGGATCAAGTCGCCCGGCTGGTACTCCTCGATGTGCGCCGCGGCCACCGCTCCGGCACGATCGGCCGGACTCAACGAATCGAACGGCGGGCATTGCGCCAGCAGTTCGGCCAGTTCGGTCGCGGTCTCGGTCGACATGCGCAGTCCTCTCGGGAGTCGCTCACGCGACGGTAGGCCGGGAGCCGGTCGTGACGACGAAGGCGCCCCACATCGGGTTCGCTTCGGCGAGGTGGCCAGGGTCGATGCCGATGAGACGACCACCGGGGAAGCGGGTCTGCTCATGATGCAGCCGCGCGTCGTAAGTGGTTGCCGGATGGTCGGACTCACCGTGCGAGCCACTATGCCCGTGCACCTGACTGAACGGAAGCGTCGTGCCTGCCCACCCGGGAACCAGCTCATCATTGCGGCTGGCCCACAACGGGCCCGCCATCGGATTCGGCGGGCCGAGCATGGCACCGCCGCCGTACAGCGTCGGGCATCCCGTGCGGGCCAGGCTGTTGATTCGGCGCGCGGCCTGCCGCGCGGTACCGGGAGCCAGGAGGTGCTCGCGCCAGAACTGCTCGGTGACCCCGGCGTGCGTCACCAGGAAATCCTCGTCGCCGGTCTCGACGGCGACCGCGGCGTGCAGCTTGCCGTCGGCCCACCACTTCTTCAGGATGCGCTGTTCCAGGTAGCCGATCCGGTCCTCCCACAGAAAGCTGTTCGGCCGCAGATACAGGGCCTCGTGATTGCCCGCCAGCTGAACCCACTGCCCGGGATAGGCATTCAAGTAATAGTTGACCAGACGAACCACCGCTTCGGAGTCCGGCCCGCGGTGCACCAGGTCCCCCACCTGGATCACCACCAGATCGTCGGGCAGCACGCCGGTTTCAGAGGCGCCGAGAGCCCGCAGTTCGCGACGCAGCTCCTTGACGTGCCCACCCACGTCACCGATCACGGCCACCCGGATGGGCATCGACGTCACTTCTCGAGCTCTCAGTGGCTCATGTCCAATTCGCTCAGCGACTTGCCGCTGGTCTCCGGAGCCAGGATCTGCGACACGATCGCGCCGGCGAAGGCGATGATTCCCGCGAAGACCATCGTCCAGGTGAAACCGAGGTGCTTCATCGAGAGCGGGATCAAGAACAGACCCGCAGCAGCACCGAGACGGCTGATCGCCGCCGCGAACCCGGTACCGATCGCCCGGACCTCGGTCGGAAAGACCTCCGCGGGATAGATTTGAGTAAACGCGGTGTACATCGCGTTGACGAACGAGTACGCCAGGAACAGCGCCAACATCAGCATCGACATCACACCGACCTGCTCCACCGGAAGCACGAAGCTGCCGAGGACGGCGATGGCGACCAGCAGACCGCCTGCGATCCACTGGGTCGGAACGGTCATCTTGCGCCGCCCCCAACGGTCGATCATGAACATCGTGAAGATCACACCGAACCAGGCGACAACTGAGAGAACCACTCCGCGCATCAGGCCCTTCATGCCGATATCGCCCAGCAGGCCGTCGGCGAAGGTCGCGATGGCGAAGTACGGTGTCACCGCGCAGGCCCAGAACACGGACATGAAGACCGTCGAGCGCCACACCGCCGGCGAGAACAGCATCTTGAAACTGCCCTTCGCGCCGCCCGCAGTGGCTTTCATCATGTCGGTCTGGTACGCGGTGTCCAGATACCCGACGACCAGTCCGTGCGCCTCTTCGGTCCTGCCCTTTGCCCACAACCAGCGCGGCGACTCGGGCAACCCGAGCCGGCCGATCAGCAGCGCGGCTGCGATGAACGTTGTACTGCCCAGCGTTACCCGCCAATCCACACCGGTCTGGTCCATGAAGTAGCCGATGACGAACGCGACCATGAAACCGCCGTACCAGGCGACCAGGGTCAGGGCCAACAGTTTGCCGCGGAGATGGGTAGGCGCGAACTCCGCCAGCATCGGCAAGCCGACCGCGTACTCGATGCCGACGGCCAGGCCCATCAACAGACGAACGGCGAAAAGCTGTTCTGGTCCGTCGACGAAGAACTGCAAAGCCGAAAAGGCCGTGAATAGCGCCAGATCCCAGAACAGAATCGGCTTACGGCCGAACTTATCGGCCAGCCACCCACCCAAAGGCGAGCCGATGAGAATGCCGAACATCGCCGAGGCGGCCTCCAGCCCGATCCAGACGGTGGTAAACCGGGGGTCCAGTTCGATGGTGTGCGTGACCGGACCGATGCTGCCCAGGATGTAGCCATCAAGGAACATGCCGCCGACCAACACGACGATCATCCGCGTCATGAACCGGCGCTTACGCGCCAGCACGGCCGGGTCGTCGGAGAACGCCGTCTTGGCGCCGTCGCTCAAAGACATGGCACATGCTCTTCAGGAATCGGTGTACAGGACATCACTGCTCCTTTGATCGCGGGTTCCGAAAAGGCGGACGTCGTTGGCCTGGATGGCGCTGCACAGCCTTTGGGTGGTGTGGTGTCCCGGCCTGCCAGGCCGCCTCTCCAGGCCCGGCGGGCCGGGACACCGCGCCGACTCCGCGGGTATTCGGCGCCCGACCGGTTTGCCGGGTGCCGAATGTCCGCATCAGTCGGCGAGCTTGTTGCGCAGCCAGTCATGGAAGTCGCCGAGATGGTGTTCGCTGGGCACCAGCACGCCACCGTCGCGATAGACGCGGGAGCTCATGGCGGGCTGGCACCGCTCACACGCGTCGAAGTCCTGCTGGTTGACCCGGTGGAACAGCTCCACCGACTTGCTCACGTCGCGCCCGGATTCGACCACGCCGGGCAGGTACAGCCAGTCGCATTCGACGATGGTGTGGTCCGGCGCCATCGGGAACATCCGATGGATGATGACGTGATCGGGCACCAGGTTGACGAACACCTGCGGCCGTACCGTGATGGCGTAGTAACGCCGATCCTGGTCCTCGGTGACCCCGGGGATGTGGTCGAATCCCTCTGAGCCATCGATGGTGAAGCCGGCGACATCGGCACCGAACTCCGCACCGTGGCCGACGTAGTACTGGGCGGCGTAGCCGTCGGCGAACTCCGGCAGCACCTCGGTGAGTTCGGGGTGGATGGTGGCGCAGTGGTAGCACTCCATGAAGTTCTCGATGATGAGCTTCCAGTTCGCCTTGACGTCGTAGACGATGCGGCGACCGAGGCTCAGATTGGCCACCGCATAGTGGTCGATCGACTCGACGTCGCCGAGTCGATCGACGATCTCCTGCATGACGGTGTCTTCGAACGACGGCGGCTCGTCGGCCAGACACACCCAGACGTAGCCGAGCCACTCGCGGACCGAGATTTTGCGCAGGCCGTACTCGACGCGGTCGATGTCGGGCATCTTGGTCAGGTTCGGTGCCGCGATGAGCTTGCCGTCGAGATCGTAAGTCCATGCGTGATAAGGACATTGGAACGCGCGCTTGACCTCGCCGCTGTCCTCGGTGCACAGCCGCGCGCCGCGATGCCGGCACAGGTTGAAGAACGCGTTGATATCGCCCTTGCGGGACCTGGTCACCAGAACGCTTTCGCGACCGACCTCGACGGTCTTGAACGCGCCGGGCTTGTCCAGATCCGCGGCGCGCACAACGCAGAACCACATGGTCTCGAAGATCTTCTCCTGCTCGAGGGCGAAGACCTCCGGATCGGTGTAGTAATGCCCTGCCAGAGTGGAAATGAGGCTTCCAGGCAGGTTCGGCACGGTGGCGGTCATCGAGCTCCTTTGCGGTGTCTTGTCGTGATTTCTATTGGGCTGCAACAACTTCGGCCTAGACCGCGGTGGGTGTCGGGACCAACTGGCGGCGCCACCGGGTGAAGAGCCGGGGCTGATCGATACCGAGGACCGCGACCAGGCGGCCATCGCGCCGGTAGGTGGCGAGCAGGCAGCGTTCCTCGCAGCTGCCCTCCTCGATGGTGATCTCGTCATCGGGACGGGCGAGGCCGGCGAACTGAATGCGGGAGCCGTACTGATCGGACCAGAAATACGGCGGCTTGACCGTCGCGTCCTGCCGGAGGCCACCGGCCAGCAGGGCGGCGACCGCCATGGCGGGACGCTCCAGCGCACCGGTCCAGTGTTCGACCCGGTGGTGGGTGTCGGTGGCGGCGTCGAGCCAGGCCGCGCAGTCGCCGACGGCGACGACGTTCGGCAGCGCCGTCTGGCCGTTGGGGCCGCAGAGCACACCGTTGCCCAGCTCCAGACCACTTCCCTGCAGCCAGTCGATGTTGGGCACACCACCGATACCCACCACGACCACGTCGGCCGGCAGGTGGCGTCCGTCGGCGAGTTCGACGCCGGTCACCCGCCCTACGCTGCCGGACGCGCGCAAGGCGCGTTGCTCACCGACGAGCCCGGCGACACCGACACCGCAGATCAGCTTGGTTCCGTTGGCGGCGTGCGCGCCGGCGACCACACCGCCGAGCCAGCTACCGAGCTGCATCTGCAACGGCGCCGGGGCGGCTTCGACCACAGTGACGTCCAGGCCCAGCTTGCGGGCCGTCGAGGCTACTTCGGCCCCGATGAATCCGGCACCGATGACCACCAGTTGAGCGCCCGGCACGAGGTCTTCACGCAAGGCCACGGCGTCCGCGATGGTGCGAATCACGTGCACGCCGGCCATGTCCTCGCAGCCCGGCCACCGCCGCGCCCGCGAGCCCGTCGCGATCACCACGCCATCGGCGTCGATGCGTGTCCCGTCCGCGAGTTCGATTGCGCCACCACAACCATCGAGCTTGGCCGCGGCAACTCCCAATCGCCAGTCCGCCTGCAGATCGTCGTCGTCGGATTCCAGGGCAAGATCGGCTTCGGACAGGTTGCCGCAGAGGAATTCCTTCGACAGCGGCGGGCGGTCGTAAGGCCGCTGCGGCTCGTCGCCGATGACGGTCAGCTGCCCGTCGAATCCCTGTGTCCGCAGCGCCCTCGCCGCAGACAGGCCCGCGAGCGACGCCCCCACGATCGCGACGCGCTTCACTGCGTCCCCGCTGCGCCGAGTCGAGCCCGGATGTCGGGCGGCAGGTTGGGTTTCTCGGTGCTCAGTTCGACATGGATGACGCCGTCGGCGATCACGACCGCGTGCGTGCGGACAGGCAACTTGGCCGGCGGCGCGTCGACCGCTCCGGTACGGAGATTGAACCGCGAGGCATGCAGCGGGCACTCGACATCGCACCCCTCCAGCCAGCCGTCGGCCAGCGACGCGTCCTGATGCGAACAGGTGTCGTCGATGGCGAGCACCTCACCGTCCTCGGTGTGGAAGACCGCGATGGGCGGGTCGGTTTCCACCCGCCGGGCCTCGCCGGGCGGGAGTTCGGAGAGCGGACAGATCTCAAACATCGGGTATGCCCTCTCAGTAAGTTTGACGCGTCTGACGCAACTTGATTCGCATTATGCAACAGTGTGGCGACAGTCACAGGCGCTGTCAAGCGCAGAACGAGACCTTTTACACGGACGTATCAATCGCCTCAATCCGCGCGAAAACCGCACGTCAATCAGGCTTGCGCCGAGCCGGCGCCGGGTTGCGCAGGTGCGCCACATCGCGCTCCCGAGCCGAGCCACCGAGGTGACCACGCAGCCAACGCCGCGCGGGCATCGATTGGGGTTCGCCACCGGACACGGGGTATTCCGGTGACGAACAGTTGATATATTAAAATGAGTTGCTCTGATATGCAGAGTGAATCGGCAACTTCCCGCAGATGGGGCGAGCGAGGACCCCGAGCAGTTAGCCCTGGTAGCCCATCCGACGGCTGACATCGTCAGCGGCCGAGATCACCACGGGCGCGATTTCCCGCGTGCGTTCTGCAGTGAGTCGATACGCCGGACCGGACACGCTCAGCGCCGCGATCACCACACCGGTATGATCGCGAATCGGCGCGGCGATGGCGTTGAGGCCCGGCTCAAGCTCCTCCAGCGACACGACGTAGCCGTCCCTGGTCACGTCCCGTAGCTGCGCTTCCAACTTCTCGAGCGACGTGATGGTGTGCTCGGTGAACCTTTGCAGGCCGGCTTCCGCCACCAGGTCCCGACGGGCATCCGCGCCCAGGGAGGCCAGCAACACCTTGCCGCTCGACGTCGCGTGCAACGGGGTGAGTTCACCTACCCAGTTGTGCGTACCGACGGCGGACGGCCCGCGCGCCTGGTCCACATTCACCGCGTACTCCGACCGCAGCACAGCGATGTTGACGGTCTCACCGACCTCGAGCGCCAGCCGCTCGCAGATCTCCCGACCCTGCCGCGTGACGTCGAGCCGGCCCGACACCGCGTTGGCCAGCCGCAGGATGCCGAATCCGAGTCGATACTTGCCGCGCTCAAAAGCCTGTTCGACGAGTTCGCGGTCCTCCAGTGCCGCGAGGAGGCGCGACACCGTCGATTTGTGCACCCCGATGTCCGACGCCAGCTCGGTGACTCCCGCTTCGCCCCGGCGCGCGAGGAGCTCCAGGACGTACAGCGCGCGGTCGACGGACTGCACGCCCCCATTGCCGGAATCAACGACACTGTTGCTCATTACGCAACAATAGCCACGTTGCGATGCGTGTGGTCCCGTTCGTCGGGCGCCTCAGACGATGGCGCGGACGGCTTTCTCGAATCCGATGACGTGGTCGAGCGCAATCTGCGCAGCGGCGTCCCCATCGCCGCCGGCGATGGTCCGCAACAGTTCGGCGTGCTCGCCCACATGCTGGGCCACGGTCGGCAACCGGTCAAGAAACAGACAGAAGATGCGGGTCGCAAGGTTGTCGTAGCGGACCAGTACGTCTTCGAGATAGGGGTTTCCGGAGGCCCGGTAGATCGCGCGGTGCGCCCGCAGGTCCCACCGCATCAGTTCGTCGCGGTGAGTGTTCTCGACATCGAGCGTTTCGGTGCGATCGGCCAGCTTGAGCAGGCCCGCGCGCACGTCGGCGGAGGCGTTCTCGGCGGCCGAGCGCGCAGCGACCGGTTCGAGATTGACCCGAATCTGCGAGATGTGGCGCAGGTCGGCGACGTCGACGCCGGTAGCAAAGGTGCCCCTGCGCGGAAACGAAACCACCAGCCGGTCCACTTCCAGGCGCTTGAGCGCCTCGCGGACGGGCGTGCGGCCCAGTTTGAGCTCTGCCGCCAGGTCACTTTCCACGATGGCTTCGTTGGGCCGGATGTCGAGCATGATGAGCTTGTCGCGGATCACCAGATAGGCCTGCTCGGCAAACGACATCTCCTCGGAAGCAACGTCATCGAGCTGCTCCACGCCCACAACACTCATCGCCAACCTGCCTTCCCAGACGTCCCTGTCTTCACCAGCCGGCAACTGACCTTAGTCAGCCAGCACAATGATATATCAGGAACCGCCCAGGACCGGCACGCTGGACCGCAGGCAGCCGGCGACGGGTGGCGCAGACATCACAACAACGCACGAATAGCCGCCTCGAAGCCGCAGACATGGGCCATCGTGAGCGCCGCCGCCGTTCCCTCGTCGCCGCCGACGATGGCTTCCAACAGCTCGATGTGTTCGCGAACGTGACCGGCAACGCCTGGTAGCCGATCCAGGAACAGACACCAGATCCGGGTGGCGTGCGCGTCGAGGCCGACCAGGATCTGTTCCAGGTGCGGATTGCCCGAGGCCCGGTAGATCTCGCGGTGCACATGGACGTCGTGACGCAGGATCTCACGGGGATCATCGGTGTCCTCGATCCCGGCGATCGCCCGCGAAAGTGCAGTCAGTCGGGTGCGGGCGTCCGGCGCCGCGATCCGGGCGGCGCGGGCGGCCGCCGTCGGCTCCAACAGCTTTCGAATCTCGGAGATGTCAGCCAGGTCCGTCATGTCGACCGCGGCGGCGAACGTGCCGCGGCGCGGGTAGGCGACGACGAGGCGATCGCGTTCGAGGCGCTTGAGCGCCTCCCGTACCGGGGTACGACCGAATCCGAGTTTGGCCGCCAGCCGGTCGTCATTGATCGGCTCGCCCGGCCGGATGTCCAGCATCACCAGTCGTTCGCGCACGATGTCGTACGCGCGGTCGGCATTGGTCTCGGCAGCAGCCGGCGAGCCGTCGGACTCGCCGAACGACAACTCCGTCAGCGTCATCGCCACTCCTCCAAAAGTGTCTGCGGCCTACCTATTGACGCGGCCACGACCTGATCCTAATCTAACCGGCAGCTGATATATTAGTCCACTACATACTGGAATGTCAGAAAGGTCCACATGACCCTCGACACCGCACCGACAGCCACGCACCCCATGCTGAGCGCGAGCCTCGCCGACCTGGATCCAGAAGTGCACCGGGCCATCTCCGCCGAGTTGCACCGTCAGCAGAGCACGCTGGAGATGATTGCGAGCGAGAACTTCGCGCCGGTCGCCGTGATGCAGGCACAGGGCTCGGTGCTGACCAACAAGTACGCCGAGGGCTACCCCGGCCGCCGGTACTACGGCGGGTGCGAATACGTCGACGTCACCGAACAACTCGCCATCGACCGGGTCAAGAGCCTGTTCGGCGCCGAATACGCCAACGTGCAACCACATTCCGGGGCGCAGGCCAACGCCGCGGCCATGGCGGCACTCCTCTCCCCCGGCGACACGATCCTGGGCCTGGATCTCGCGCATGGCGGTCATCTCACCCACGGGATGAAGCTGAACTTCTCCGGCAAGCTCTACGACGTCGCGGCCTACCACGTCGGCGAGCAAGACCACCGCGTCGACATGGCCGAGGTCGAGCGGATCGCCCGGGAACGGCAGCCGAAGCTGATCCTGGCCGGCTGGTCGGCGTACCCGCGGCGACTCGATTTCGCCGAATTCCGACGTATCGCAGACGAAGTCGGCGCCTACCTCATGGTCGACATGGCCCATTTCGCCGGGCTCGTCGCCGCCGGTCTGCACCCCTCTCCGGTGCCGCACGCCCACGTCGTCACGTCGACCACCCACAAGACACTGGGCGGCCCACGCGGCGGCATCATCCTGACCAACGACGAAGTGTTGGCCAAGAAGTTCAACTCGTCGGTGTTCCCCGGCCAGCAGGGCGGCCCGCTCGAGCACGTCATCGCCGCCAAGGCCGTCGCGTTCAAACTCGCTGCGGCACCGGAATTCCGCGAGCGCCAGCAGCGCACGCTCGACGGCGCAGCGATCCTGGCCGAGCGGCTGCTGCAGGACGATTCGCGCGCCGCCGGTATCAACGTCGTCTCCGGCGGCACCGACGTCCACCTGGTCCTGGTCGATCTCCGTGAGTCCGAGCTGGACGGCAAGCAGGCCGAAGATCGACTGCACCGGGCGGGAATCACGGTGAACCGCAACGCCGTACCTTTTGATCCGCGACCGCCGATGGTCAGCTCGGGGGTCCGGATCGGCACCGCCGCGCTCGCCACCCGCGGCTTCGATCTGGAGAGCTTCCGCGAAGTCGCCGACGTCATCAGCCACGCGCTCCGGCCCGACACCGACGATGCCGCACTGGCAGAGTTGCGCGCTCGGGTGGACGTGCTGGCCGACCGTTTCCCGCTGTACCCGAACCTCACGGCGGACTCGCTGTGACCGCACCGACGATCCCGCCAGGCGCCCATCTGCCCGACCACCCCGAATTCCTCTGGCGGACACCGGAACCGAAGAAGTCCTACGACGTCGTCATCGTCGGCGGCGGCGGGCACGGCCTGGCGACCGCGCACTACCTCGCCAAGAACCACGGCATCACGAATGTGGCCGTGCTTGAACGTGGTTGGCTGGCCGGCGGCAACATGGCCCGCAACACCACCCTGATCCGGTCCAACTACCTGTGGGACGAGAGCGCGCGGATCTACGAGCACGCCCTCAAGCTGTGGGAAGGACTCGAGGAGGATCTGGACTACCCGATCCTGTTCAGCCAGCGCGGTGTCCTCAACCTCGCTCACAGTCTGCAGGACGTCCGCGACAGCGTGCGACGCGTCGAGGCCAACAAGCTCAACGGCATCGACGCCGAGTGGGTGGAGCCCAAAGAGGTCAAAGACCTGTGCCCGATCGTCAACATTTCCAGCGACATTCGCTACCCGGTACTGGGCGCGACCTACCAGCCGCGCGCCGGTATCGCCAAGCACGACTACGTCGCCTGGGGCTTCGCGCGCCGGGCCGATGAGGCCGGCATCGACATCATCCAGAACTGCGAGGTCACCGGCTTCGTCACCGACGGTGACCGGGTGACCGGGGTGCGCACCACCCGCGGTGACATCGGCGCCGGCCACGTGGCGCTGTGCGCGGCCGGGCACACCTCGACGCTGACCGACATGCTGGGCATCCGCACGCCGCTGCAGAGTCATCCGCTGCAGGCGCTGGTGTCAGAACTGCTGGAACCCGTGCACCCGACCATCGTGATGTCGAACGCCGTGCACGTCTACGTATCTCAGGCGCACAAGGGTGAACTCGTGATGGGTGCCGGCGTCGACTCGTACAACGGCTACGGCCAGCGCGGCGCGTTCCACATCATCGAACGCCAGATGGCGGCCGCCGTGGAGCTGTTCCCGGTCTTCGCCCGGGCACACCTGTTGCGTACCTGGGCAGGCATCGTCGACGTCTGCCCCGACGCGTCACCGATCGTCGGTCGCGTCGGCTACGACAACCTGTACCTCAACGCCGGTTGGGGTACAGGCGGATTCAAGGTCACGCCGGGTATCGGCTGGTGCCTGGCCGACACGATCGCCAACAACGCCGAACACGAATACGTCGCCCCGTTCAGCCTCGACCGGTTCGTCACCGGAGCCCTGGTCGACGAGCACGGCGCCGCCGGCGTGGCGCACTAGATCCCACCGAATCGCAGGAGTCACAATGCAACTCATCGACTGCCCGTGGTGCGGACCACGCGAGGAAACCGAATTCCACTACGGCGGCCAGGCACATGTCGCCTACCCCGAAGACCCCCAATCGCTCACCGACGAACAGTGGGCGCATTACGTGTTCTTCCGCGCCAACCCCAAAGGGCTGTTCGCCGAACGGTGGACCCACAGCGCCGGCTGCCGCCGCTGGTTCAACGCCATCCGCGACACGGCCACCTACCGATTCGACCGCGTTTACCGACTCGACGAGCAGAGGCCGGCGGCGGGACGGAGCGCAGTGACCGGGGATTCGAAGGAGCTCTGATGACCCCTCTATTTCGCACCGAGACCGGTGGCCGTATCGACCGAGATGCGGTGTACACCTTCACCTTCAATGACCGCGAGTACACCGGGCACGCCGGGGACACGCTGGCCTCCGCGCTGCTGGCGCACGGGGTGCACCACGTCACCTCCAGCATCAAGATGGGACGCCCCCGTGGCTTCACGTCGGCGTGGGCCGAGGACACCGGCGGCCTGGTGCAGATCGAGCATCCGTTCCCCGAGCCCATGCTGCTCGCCACCACCATTGAGCTCTACGACGGCCTCGTGGCACGGGGGATCCCGGGACAGGGCCGACTGGCCGAAGTCGCCGACACCGCCCGCTTCGACTCGACCCACGTGCACGCCGACGTCCTGGTCGCCGGTGCCGGTCCGGCGGGTCTGGCGGCCGCGCTGACGGCGGCACGCGCCGGCGCCCGAGTCGTGCTGATCGATGAGCAGAGCGAAGCCGGTGGCGCGCTCTTGGGCAGCACGGACACCATCGCGGGGCAGCCCGCGTTGCAGTGGGTCTCCGACGCCGTCGCCGAACTCGCCGCCTACCCCGAGGTGCTGCATCTGCAGCGCACGACGGCATTCGGCCACTACGACGACGGATTTGTCCTTGCGCTGCAACGGCGTACGGACCACCTCGGCACGGATGCCCCCGCCGGGGTCAGCCGCCAGCGCGTGTGGCGGATCCGGGCCCGGCACATCATCGTCGCCGCCGGGGCGCACGAACGTCCGGTGGTGTTCACCGACAATGACCGCCCCGGCATCATGCTCGCGGGCGGCGCCCGCACCTTCCTCCACCGCTACGGCGTCAAGGTCGGCGCACAGGCCGTGGTGTTCACGACCAACGACAGCGCCTATCAAGCAGCGCTGGACCTGCACGACGCCGGCGTGACAATCACCGCGATCGCCGATGCGCGCAGTGAGGTGGCCTCGGATCTGCGCGCCGAGTGCGCCTCGCGGGGCATCGAACTCCGGACCGCGTCGGTCGTCAGCGGCACCCAGGGTGAGAACCGGGTCAGTGCCGCGATGGTCACCGGTGCCGACGGCGAATCCGAGTCGCTGCCTTGCGATCTGCTCCTGGTCAGCGGCGGCTGGAATCCCGCGGTGCACCTGTTCAGTCAGGTTCGCGGCCCGCTGCGGTACGACGACGGCATCGGCGCCTTCGTGCCGGGCGCAGAGCTCGATGAGGTGAGTGTCGCCGGTTCGGCGGCAGGGACATTCGACCTACCCGGCTGCCTGCGCGACGGTCGCACCGCCGCGGCACGCGCCCTGGCGACTCGCGGATTCCCCGCCTCGGCCGAACCGCTTGCCGGAGAGTCGGATTCGATTCGCACCGCCGGCGCTCCCCTGGTGCTGTGGCGGGTTTCCGGCGCCGACGGTGCGGCCACACAGTTTGTCGACGTCCAGCGCGATGCCACGGTGGCAGACCTGGTCCGCGCCGTCGGCGCCGGGATGCGTTCGATGGAACATATCAAGCGCTACACCACGATCGGCACCGCGCACGATCAGGGCAAGACCTCAGGCGTCGTCGCCTCGGGTATCACCGCCGAGCTACTCGATGTCCCGGTGGCGGATCTGGGCGTCACCACGTTCCGCCCGCCGTATACGCCGGTGGCGTTCGCCGCACTGGCCGGCCGCAGCCGTGGGCGCATGTTCGACCCGGAACGCGTTACCGCGGTGCATGATTGGCATGCCGCCCGCGGTGCTGTCTTCGAGGATGTCGGCCAGTGGAAGCGTCCCCGTTACTACCCGCTGCCCGGCGAAGACATGGAAACCGCGGTATTGCGCGAATGTGCAGCTGCGCGGACAAGTGTCGGCATTCTCGATGGCTCGACGCTGGGCAAGATCGACGTTCAGGGTCCCGATGCCGGCGAACTGCTCGACCTGCTCTACACAAACCTGATGAGCACGCTCAAGGTCGGCATGCTGCGGTACGGCGTCATGTGTGGTGTGGATGGCATGGTCATCGACGACGGCACTGTCATGCGCCTGGCCGACGACCGCTTCCAGGTGTTCACCACCACGGGCGGCGCGGCCCGGATCCTGGACTGGATGGAGGAATGGCTGCAGACCGAGTGGCCGCATCTGCGCGTGCGACTCACCTCCGTCACCGAACAGTGGCACACCTTCCCGGTGGTCGGCCCACGCTCGCGGGATGTCATCGGCACAGTATTCCCCGGCGTCGACGTCAGCAATGAGGCGTTCCCGTTCATGGCCTGGCGGGACACCCAACTCGATGGGGTCCACGTCCGGATCGGCCGGGTAAGCTTCTCCGGCGAGCTCGCCTATGAGGTCAACGTCATGGGCTGGTACGCAACCGCGTTGTGGGAGCGGCTGATTGCCGCCGGCGAGCCTTTCGGCATCACCCCGTACGGCACCGAGACCATGCACGTACTGCGGGCGGAGAAGGGCTACCCCATCATCGGGCAGGACACCGACGGCACCGTCACACCGCAGGACCTCGGGATGAACTGGGTGGTGTCGAAGAAGAAGCCCGATTTCGTCGGGAAGCGGTCATTCACTCGTGCGGAGAACCTGAATCCACTGCGCAAGCAGTTCGTCGGACTCCTTCCGGTCGATGCGCGGACCGTGCTGCCCGAAGGCGCTCAGATCATCGAGACACCCGCCGATGGCGCGTTGCCGCCGCCACCGGTTCCCATGCTCGGACATGTCACGTCGAGCTACCGCAGCGCCGAACTCGGGCGCCCGTTCGCGCTGGCATTGGTCAAGGGCGGCCACGCCCGCATCGGAGACACCCTCACCGTTCCGGTGGACGGCGCCCTGGTTGCCGTCGAGGTCACCGGTTCCGTTCTCGTCGATCCCGAAGGAGCACGCCGCGATGGCTGAAACCCTCACTCGCCGTAGCCCGTTGCAGGGTTGGTCCACCCAGTTCGCAGCGACTCCACCGGCGGCGACCCTCACTGAAGAGCCGTTCGTCACGATGGTCGACCTGTGGGTCGACCCGGCCGGAGCCGGCGGCGCCGAAGCCGCCCGGCTCCTCGGCCTGACCTCGTTGCCGACGACGCCGGGCACATATGTCGCCGGCCCGGATTCAACGGTGATCTGGTTCGGTCCGCAGGAGTGGCTGGTCACTTCGACGCAGCGCGGCGGAGAGGCACTCGAGGCGGAACTGCACGAGGCGATCGCCGCGACCGGCGGTGCTGCCGTCGACGTGTCGGCCCAGCGAACCACGGTGCGCCTGCGCGGAGCGCACGCCCGCGACGTGCTGGCCAAAGGGTGTTCGCTGGATCTGCATCCGCGCGTGTTCGGTCCCGGTGCCGCGGCTCAGACCGTGCTGGCGTTGGCTGCCGTCGTGCTGATTCCGTTGGATGACAAGGGAACCGACTACCGGATCATCGTCCGCTCGTCGTTCGCCGGCTATCTGGCCGACTGGCTGATCGATGCCGCCATGGAATACCACTAGGGCATACGGCCGAACGTGAGCTTGCGTTCGAAGTTTCGCAGGATCTTCGAAGGCAAGCTCACGTTCGTCCAGCAACAAACAAGTGTGCGGCGGCAACTCATCAGAGTTGCCGCCGCACAGTGCTATTGAACGTCAGTGGCCAGGCTGGATGGGTCACCTCCGTAGTCAGTGGCCGCGTGCGATCCACTCCGCCAGGTGCGGGGCCTCGGCACCGACAGTGGTGTGATCGCCGTGGCCGGTATGCACCCGCGTCTCTTCCGGCAGCGTCAGGATCGAATCCCGGATGGAGTCGATGATCGTCGGGAAATCGCTGTAGGACCGCCCGGTCGCGCCGGGCCCGCCGTTGAACAGGGTGTCTCCGGAGAACAGCGCACCGGCCTCGGGCAGGTACAAGCAGACCGACCCCGGCGAGTGCCCGGGGGTGTGGATGACCTCGATCTCGGTGCCCGCGACGCCGATCCGCCGGCCGGCGTCGAGATTCCAGTACTTTTCGTCCGGATGGCTTGCCTTCCAGAGTATGTCGTCGCCGGGATGCAGCAGAATCGGAGCGTGCAACTCGTGGGCCAGCTCCGGGGCGACGGTCACGTGGTCGTTGTGTCCGTGGGTCACGACCACCGCCACGACGTTGCGGCCGGCGACGGCGTCGACGATCTGGGGCGCAGTGTGGGCGGCATCGACGATGACGACCTCGGAGTCGTCGCCGACCACCCACACGTTGTTGTCGACGTCCCACGTCCCGCCGTCGAGGCTGAAGGTGCCCGACGTGACGACGCGGTCGATGCGGAGCTGTCCACTCACAGCACCACCACCGAACGCAGCACATTGCCTGCGTGCATGGTGTGGAACGCGTCCTCGACCTCGTCGAGTTTGATCCGTTCGGAGACGAAGCGCTCCAACGGGATTCGGCCCTGCTGGTAGAGGTCGACGAGCATCGGGAAATCACGCTCGGGAAGGCAGTCGCCGTACCACGACGACTTCAGCGACCCGCCGCGGGAGAAGAAGTCGACGAGTGGCATCTCCAGCGTCATATCCGGGGTGGGCACGCCGACCAGGACGACGGTGCCGGCCAGGTCGCGGGCATAGAAAGCCTGCTTCCACGTTTCCGGACGCCCGACCGCATCGATCACGACGTCGGCGCCGAACCCACCGGTGAGCTCTTGCACCGCTTCGACGGTGTCTGTTTCAGCGGCGTTGACGGTGTGGGTGGCGCCGAGTTCCTTGGCCCACTCCAGCTTCCGGGGGTCCCGGTCCACCGCGATGATCTTGCCCGCGCCGGCCAGCCGGGAACCCATGATGGCGGCGTCGCCGACGCCACCGCAGCCGATCACGGCCACCGAGTCGCCACGGGATACGTTGCCGGTGTTGACCGCTGCACCCAGCCCAGCCATCACGCCACAGCCCAGCAGACCGACTACCGCCGGGTCGGCACTGGCGTCGACCTTGGTGCACTGCCCGGCGTGGACCAGCGTCTTGTCGGCGAACGCGCCGATGCCCAGCGCGGGGGTCAGCTCGGTACCGTCCTCCAGCGTCATCTTCTGGGTGGCGTTGAAGGTATCGAAGCAGTACTGCGGACGACCGCGCTTGCACGCCCGGCACTGACCACACACCGCGCGCCAGTTGAGGATCACGAAGTCGCCGACCTCCACCGATTCAACACCGGGCCCGACCTCTTCGACGACGCCGGCGGCCTCGTGGCCGAGCAGGAACGGGTACTCGTCGTTGATGCCGCCCTCGCAGTAGGTCAGGTCGGTGTGGCAGACACCGCACGCCTGGATGTTCACCACCACCTCACCTGGGCCAGGGTCCGGAATCACGATGGTGGTGACTTCGACCGGTGCTCCCTTGGAGCGGGTGATGACACCTCGAACTTGTTGCGGCATAGGGATACTCTTTGTCTGTCAGGGGATGTTTGTGATCAGAGAACCAAGCAGAGCCGGAACGCGTCGTAGATCGCGGCGTGGATGTTGCGACTGGCGACGGCGTCACCGATCCGGAAAAGCTGGTAGCCGCCGCTGGCGTTGCGCACGACCTCCTGCGGTTGCAGGTTGAGCAGAGCCTGCTGGTCGACCTCGCCGAGGTTGGTGGAACCGGGGACCAGCCCGAAGTACAACTCATCCGACGGCAGCGTGCCGTGTTCGACGACGACGTGGTCGACCATGCGCTGCCGCGTGGCGTGCGCATATTCGTTGTAGAGGTCCACTTCGAGCCGGCCGTCCTTGCGGCGCACCGCGGTCAGCCGCTCATTGAGCGTGACGTGAACGTCGTGCTCGGCGAACACCTTGAAGTAGCCCGGGTAATTCACCCCGCCGACATCGGGCGCCAATGTCCGCTCCGGAGTGACGAATTCGACGGCGACGCCGCTGCGGGCCAGCACCTCGGCGGCATCCAGTCCGGGGTGGCCACCATTGTCGTCGTAGAGCATGACCGCGCCGCGCGGATGCACCGCGCCACACAACACATCCCAACCATCGGTGACCAGATTGGCTCCCTCAGTGAGGAATTCGGTGTTCGGAACACCGCCGGTGGCGACCACCACGATCTCGGGGTTCTCCGCCAGCACCTCGTCGACGTCGACGTAGCGGTTGGTCCGGATGTCGACGCCGAGCAGCTTGCACTCGTCCAGCCGCCACTCGATGATACTGATCAGATCACGCCGGCGCGGTGACGACGCCGCGATCCGGACCTGACCGCCGGCCGCGTCGGCAGCCTCGAAAACGACGACGCGGTGACCGCGCTCGCCGAGCACCCGGGCGGCCTCCAGTCCGGCCGGGCCGGCCCCGATGACCACCGCCGTCCGCGCCGGCCCGGTCGCCTTGGACACGCGATGTGGCAGCCGGTCTTCGCGTCCGGTGGACGGGTTGTGCACGCACTTGGCGTCGCGGTTCTGGTAGATCTCGTCGAGGCAGTAGGTCGCGCCGACACAGGGACGAATCCGATCCTCTTCGCCCGCTTGTATTTTCGCGACGATGTGCGGATCGGCGATGTGCGCACGAGTCATACCGACGAGGTCGAGGAGACCATCCCGGATCGCATGACGGGCAGTGGCCACGTCATTGATCCGGGCCGCGTGCATGACCGGGATCCCGAGTTCCTTCTTGACCTGCCCGGCGAACGACAGGTGCGGCGCGACCGGCGTACCCATCGGCGGGATCACGCGCGAGAGCGCCTCGTCGCTGGCCATGTAGCCCTTTATCACGCTGATGAAATCGATACCCTCGGGCACCAGGCGTTTGGCGATCTCGATGCCGTCGTCGTAGCGCAGGCCACCCGGCAGGTCCTCATCGAGTGACATCCGGATGCCGACCGCGAAGTCCGGTCCGGCGGCCTCGCGCACTGCGCGAATCACCCTCAGCGGGAAGCGAAGTCGATCCTCCATGCTCCCCATGCCGTACTCGTCGTCGCGATGGTTGGTCAGAGGCGACCAGAACGCGTCGAGCAGATGGGTATAGGCCTCGAGTTCGATGCCGTCCAGGCCGGCCGCGCGGCACCGCGCGGTGGCATCGGCGTATGCCTTGACGATGCGGTCCATATCCCACTCCTCTGCCACCTTGGGGAAGGACCGGTGGGCGGGCTCACGGATCGCCGATGGGTACACGACCGGCAGCCAGTCGCCGTCGTAATTACTGGTGCGGCGGCCCAGGTGGGTGATCTGGCACATCACCATGGCGCCATGCTCATGGACGCCATAGGCGAGCTCGCTCAGCCAGGGCACGATCTCGTCCTTGTAGACGTGCAGATTGCCGAAGGCAGAAGGGCTGTCGGGCGCGACGACGGCCGAGCCGCCCATCATGGTCAGCGAGATGCCGCCTTTGGCCTTCTCCTCGTGGTAGAGCCGGTAGCGGCGCTTGGGCATGCCGTCCTCGGTGTAGGACGGCTCGTGCGACGTACTCACCACGCGATTGCGCAGGGTCATGTTCTTCAGCCGGAAAGGCTGCAGGAGCGGATCGATGAGCTGATGCGCCATGGACGAGTCCGTTTCTTTCTGATGGTTCGCACGTGGTTGACACGTCGTCTTCAACCCCACAAGTAGCCCTTGACCAGGTACAAATGCTGAACTACCGTATGGCGATAACTAATATATCACTCGTCTATCAACCCGTCTACGGACTTCGAAAGGGGAGATTCCGGTGACCATCAGCGTGTTCGACCTGTTCTCCGTCGGCATCGGTCCGTCGAGTTCTCACACCGTCGGACCGATGCGGGCAGCTGCCCGATTCGTCGACGATCTGCACACCATCGGCGCCTTCGGAGGCGCCGATGGTGTGGCGAACGTCCGCGTCGATCTCTATGGCTCACTGGCCGCGACCGGCGCCGGCCACGGCACCATGACAGCGATCCTGCTCGGCCTCGAAGGCAACCACCCCGAGGAGATCCGGACCGACACCATGGAACGGCGCGTCGAGGAGATGCGCGCCAGCGGCCGCATCATGCTCGGCGGGTTGCGTGCAATTGCGCTCACCGAGTCCGACATGGTCTTGCGCCCGTTGACCGTGCTGCCGTTCCACCCCAACGGCATGACGCTGACCGCGCTCGATGCCCACGAGGCCGAGTTGCACAAGCAGACCTACTTCTCCGTCGGCGGTGGTTTCGTCGTCACCGAGGCCGAAAGCCTGGAACCCGGCACGCGGACCGCCACGACCCAGGCGCTGTCGTTCAACTCCGCCAAGGAGATGGTGGAACTCTGCCGCCAGCGTGATTGCAGCATCAGCGATCTCATGCTGGCCGTCGAATGCGAAACCCGATCCGCCGATGTGGTCCGGGCGCGACTGCTGCACATCCGCGATGTGATGGTCGAGTGCGAAGTGCGCGGCATCGCGCGCGACGGCTACCTGCCCGGACCCATGCGCGTGCGCCGCCGCGCCAGAGACTGGTTCGAGCGCCTCAATGCCGAGGACTGGAACAAGCAACCCGAGTTCGCCGAGGACTGGGTGAATCTCGTCGCGCTGGCGGTCAACGAGGAGAACGCATCCGGCGGCCGGGTCGTCACCGCGCCCACCAACGGCGCCGCCGGCATCGTGCCCGCCGTGATGCACTACGCCGCGCACTACACCCGGGCTGGCCGCCGCGATCCCGACGGCACCGCGGTGCGGTTCCTGCTGACCGCAGGAGCCATCGGTTCGCTTTACAAAGAGCGGGCGTCCATTTCCGGCGCCGAAGTCGGCTGCCAGGGCGAGGTCGGGTCGGCCGCATCGATGGCTGCGGGCGCACTCGCCGAAATCCTCGGTGGCACAACGGAGCAGGTCGAAAACGCCGCCGAGATCGCGATGGAGCACAGCCTCGGCCTCACCTGCGATCCCATCCACGGGCTCGTCCAGGTTCCGTGCATCGAGCGCAACGCGATCTCGGCGGGCAAGGCCATCAACGCGGCGCGAATGGCACTCCGCGGCGACGGAGCTCACTACGTCTCGCTGGATCAGGTGATCGAGACCATGCGAACCACCGGCGCGGACATGCTGTCGAAGTACAAGGAAACCTCCACCGGCGGCCTCGCGGTCAATGTGCCGGTGAACTATGTCGAATGCTGAATCTCGTTGCAGGAGAGGGAGACAACGATGCACCTAGATTGGTACGACCGCGGAATCCTCACCTTTGTGCTGGGCTGCGCAACGGGTGCGGAACCATCCAACGACGCTTCCCTGGCACACTTCGGGATCAGCACACCTCGGGTGATGCGTCGATTCGACGCCGTCCTCGACGCCATCAGATCACACCAATTCCCGCTCGATGACGCCGACCTCACGCTGGTACACCAGGCCGCCGATCATCGCGCCCACATGCCGCGCACCGGGTGTGCCCGTACTCCCGCCGAAATACGCTAGGGCTGGTCGCTGACGGATTCGGCCACCCGGAACGCCACCATCCTCGCGGTGTCCTCGTCAGCGGCCTCCACCATGACCCGGACCACCTGCTCGGTTCCGGAGGGCCGCAACAGGATTCGGCCCGTGTCGCCGAGTTCGGCTTCGGCTTCGGCGACCGCGGTCTGCACCGCCGGAGCCTGCGCCACCGTGGTCTTGTCGGCCACCTCGACGTTGATCAGCACCTGCGGCAACGTCTTCATGGGCGCACAGAGCTGAGCCAGGGCCTCCCCCGTTTGCGCCATGCGCGACATCAGCCGCAGACCGGTGACGATGCCGTCGCCGGTGGTTCCCAACTCGGGCATCACGATGTGGCCGGACTGCTCACCGCCGAGCGAGAAACTTCCCGCCCGCAGTTCCTCGAGCACGTACCGGTCGCCGACGCCGGTGGTGCGTACCTCGATACCGGCCTCGCGCATGGCCAGGTGCAGACCGAGGTTGCTCATCACGGTGGCCACCAACGTGTTCGACACCAGTTCACCGGCGTCGCGCATCGCCAGTGCCAGCACGACCATGATGGCGTCACCGTCGACGAGTGCGCCCGACGCATCGACGGCCAGACAGCGGTCGGCGTCGCCGTCATGGGCAAGACCGAGGTCGGCGCCGTGGTCGATGACGGCCCGCTGCAGCTGCGCCATGTGGGTGGAACCGCAGCCGTCGTTGATGTTGAGGCCAGTCGGTTCGGCGTTGATCGCGATGACGGTCGCGCCCGCGGCCCGGTACGCCTGCGGCGCAGCGACCGAGGCGGCGCCATTGGCGCCGTCGACGACAACCGTCAGCCCTGCCAACGGCGCAACGGCGGCCTTGGCGGCGTGGGTCAGATAGCGCTCGAGCGCGTCGGGGGCGTCCACCACGCGGCCGATACCGGCGCCTGTGGGGCGGGTGCCCGGACCGGCAGCGACCAGTTCGGCGATGCGGTCCTCGGTGTCGTCGTCCAGCTTGTGCCCGCCGGCGCCGAAAATCTTGATGCCGTTGTCCGGCATGGGGTTGTGCGAGGCGGAGATCATCACGCCGAGCTGCGCGTCATAAGAGGCGGTGAGGTAGGCCACCGCGGGAGTCGGCAGCACGCCGACCCGCAGCACGTCGACGCCCTCGCTGGTGATGCCGGCGATGACCGCGGCCTCCAGCATCTCGCCACTGGCCCGGGGATCGCGTCCGACCACCGCGACACAACGGCCGGCTCCTGAGGTCGAGCACAGCCGACGGGCGGCAGCTGAGCCCAGCGCCAGCGCCAACTCCGCGGTCAGATCACGATTTGCGACGCCACGGACGCCATCGGTGCCGAACAGCCGACTCATGGACCTTCTTTCTCCCAGCGATGCCCTCATGAAACGCCGAAGGCGGGCGTGTCCAGACTGCGACACGCCCGCCCACGAGCAGAAACGATCAGCGCTTGCTGTACTGAGGCGCCTTGCGGGCCTTCTTGAGGCCGTACTTCTTGCGCTCGATGGCACGCGGGTCACGGGTCAGGAACCCGGCCTTCTTCAGTGCCGGACGATCCTCGGGCTGAACCAGGATCAACGCACGGGCGATGGCCAGACGCAGCGCGCCGGCCTGACCCGAGGGGCCGCCACCGTCGAGGTGGGCGTAGATGTCCACCGTGTCGACGCGGTCGACGGTCACCAGCGGGGCCTTGATCAGCTGCTGGTGCACCTTGTTCGGGAAGTAGTCCTCGAGGCTGCGGCCGTCCAGGTTGAACTTGCCGGTGCCGGGCACCAGGCGAACGCGGACGACGGCTTCCTTGCGGCGGCCGACGGTCTGGATCGGACGGTCGATGTACACGGGCTCGCGGGGGGCCGACTCTTCGGCCGCCTCGAACTCGGGCGCTTCGATTACTTCTTCGGTCACTTCGGTCACTTCAGTCACGTCAACTTCAGTCACTGGGCCACCTGCTTGATCTCGAAAGGAATCGGCTGCTGAGCGGCGTGCGGATGATCAGGACCCGCGTACACCTTCAGCTTCTTCTGCACCTGGCGCGACAGCTTGTTGTGCGGGAGCATGCCGACGATCGCGTTCTCAACGGTGCGGGTCGGGTGCTTCACCAGCTGTTCGCCGATGGAGCGCTTGCTCAGACCGCCCGGGAAACCCGAGTGACGGTAAGCAAACTTGTCGGTGAGCTTCTTGCCCGACAGGGCAATCTTCTCGGCGTTGATGATGATGACGAAGTCACCCTCATCGGAGTTGGGCGTGAACGTCGGCTTGTGCTTGCCGCGGAGCAGCTTGGCTGCTTCCACGGCGAGCCGGCCGAGCACCACGTCTTGGGCGTCGATGACGTACCACTTACGCGTGGTGTCACCCGCCTTCGGCGTGAATGTAGGCACAGCTATACCTCTTCTTCTCGGGTTGAGTCCCGGTGCTATCCGGGTGCCGGTCAAGTGCGCGACCTGGTATTTCCCGGCGACCGACGGTGACCCGGGAACCACTGGCCTGACGGCCTGCAGCGCACCAACGTGGGAGCTTACCCGCGGGCGTCACCGCAGGTCAAAACGCGGGTTGATGCCGCGAAGGTGAGCTTGTGTACCAATATCGGCTGATTCGTGGCACACGAGCTCAGGCTCGGCGAGACCTCAGGTGAGCTCGGCGGCGCCGGGCGCTTCCAGCGAGGTATCGCGAGAGGTGTCTTTCAGGTCGACGCCGGACCGGCCCAACGCGCGGGCACCCGCCACCAGACCGGCCGCGACCTTGGCCGCCTCGAGGTAACCGAGGCCCTCGGGCGGGTGGATGTTGGAGATGCAGTTGCGGTCCGCATCGGTGCGTCCCGGCATGGGCAGGTGCGTCAGATAGATCCCGAGGCTGTCGGCGACCGACAGGCCCGGCCGCTCCCCGATGATGACGAGCAGCGTCCGCACCTTCGCCGCCGCACCGATGTGGTCCCCGAGGGCGACGCGCGCCTGGGTGGCGATCACCGGTGGCGCCAGTGTGTAGTCGTCACGCAACGCGGCCACCAGTTCGGCGAGCAGCGCCGGGCCGTGTTTGGCCAGTGCGTAGGGCGAAAGCCCGTCTGCCAGCACAAAGCCGATGTCGGCCGGGGTTTCCGGGACGTCCATGGGCGCGGCCGGCAGCCGGCCCAGGTCGGGTCGGCGCAGGTACTCACTGCGGGACTCGGCCTGGCTGCGGACCACGGCCGGTTCACCGATGCCGACCTGGCGCACGCGGGCGACCATGTCGTCGACGTCGAGTGGCTCGTGCACGGCGTCGCGAGCGGCGGCGTGGGCCGCGGACAGTTCGAGCACCTCGCGGGTGGGCAACGCATTGCCGGCGCGGCCCAGCCCGATGCGGGCCTGGGTGGTCTTGCGGAGCTCGTCCCAGAATTCCTGGATTGCCACGTCTTCGGTCATTCGTCTATCCCGCCGCAGTGAGCGCACGCAGCGCCGAGCGCTGCAGATCGAAATTGGTGAGCTTGCCGGCGTCGTCGGTCATCCCGACCTTCTTGAGCCAGGCCTCGAACTCGGGAGCCGGCCGCAGCCCGAGGGTGCGACGGACCGCCACGACGTCGTGGAAGGACAGGCTCTGATAGCCGAGCATGACGTCGTCAGCGCCGGGCACCGTGATGACGAACGCGCAACCCGCGGCGGCCAGCAGCGTGAGCAGGGTGTCCATGTCGTTCTGGTCGGCTTCGGCGTGGTTGGTGTAGCAGACGTCGACGCCCATCGGCAGGCCGAGCAGCTTGCCGCAGAAGTGGTCTTCGAGCCCGGCCCGGATGATCTGCCGGCCGTCGTAGAGGTACTCCGGACCGATGAAGCCGACGACGGTGTTGACCAGCAGCGGGTCCAGGGCACGGGCGACGCCGTAGGCGCGCGCTTCCAGGGTCTGCTGATCGACGGGCCGGCCGCCGGTGCCCAGATGCGCACCGGAGCTCAGTGCCGAGCCCTGCCCGGTCTCCAGGTACATGACGTTGTTGCCGACGGTCCCCCGGTTCAGCGAGCGTCCGGCCTCGTTGCCTTCGCGCAGAAGTGCCATGTCGACGCCGAAGGCCTTGTTGGCGCCTTCGGTTCCGGCGACGGACTGGAACACCAGGTCCACCGGAGCGCCGACCTCGATGAGGCCGATGGTCGTGGTGATGTGGGACAGCACGCAGGACTGCGCCGGGATGTCGTAGCGGCTGCGGATGTTGTCCAGCAGGTGCAACAGGTCGGCCGTGGCCTGCGGTGAATCGGTGGCGGGGTTGATGCCGATGACGGCGTCGCCGCAACCCATCAGGAGTCCGTCGAGCACGGCGGCAGCGATGCCGCGCGGGTCGTCGGTCGGGTGGTTGGGTTGCAGCCGCGTGGCCAGGGTGCCCGGCAGCCCGATGGTGCTGCGGAAGGCCGCGTGTACCTGGGTGGCCGCGGTGACGGCGATCAGGTCCTGGTTCCGCATGATCTTCGAGACCGCTGCCGCCATCTCCGGCGTGATGCCGGGTGCGACCGCGGCGATCCGGGTGGCGGCGTCGTCGCCGGCCACCGCGTCCAGCAGCCAGTCCCGGAAGGCGCCCACGGTGAGGTGGGAGATTTCCGAAAACGCTTGCTGGTCATGGGAATCCATGATCAGGCGGGTGACCTCGTCGGTCTCGTAGGGCACCACCGCGTCATTGAGGAAGGTGTCCAGCGGAAGCTCGGCCAATGCCCATGCCGCGGCGGCCCGCTCGGCGTCGTTGTGGGCCGCGCACCCGGCGAGTTCATCACCGGAGCGCAGCGGCGTGGCCTTGGCCATCAAGTCCACAAGCCCGTCGAAGGCGTAATTCACCCCCGAAACCCGCTGGTGGTACTTCATTTCAGCTCATCCTCGGCTTCTGCGAGCATCGCGAACTCTTCATCAGGAGAGTTTGCCACCAAACGGTGCCGACTGTAGACCGCGAAGTAGAGCATGAAGGCGCAGAACACCACCAGGCACAGGCCCGCCGCGACCGGGTTCACCAAGAAGGTCGCGATGACCGCGACGACGGCGACGACGAGGGCGAACGACGTGGTCGCGATGCCGCCCGGGGTGCGGTAGGGCCGCGGCATGTTCGGCTCGCGACGGCGGAGCACGATGTGGCTGACCATCATCAGGACGTAGCTCACCGCGGCACCGAACACGGCCATGTTCAGCAGCAGGTCGCCCTTGCCGGTCAGCGACAACAGGAAGCCGATGACGCCGGGGACGATGAGCGCCAGCGTCGGCGCCTTGCGGGAGTTGGTCACCGAAAGCTGGGTCGGCAGGTAGCCCGCCCGGGACAGCGCGAACAGCTGGCGCGAGTAGGCGTAGATGATCGAGAAGAAGCTTGCGATGAGGCCGGCCAGGCCGATGTAGTTGACGAGCTTGGCACCGACACCGGAACCGAGCGCCTCGACGAGCGGGTTGCCCGAGGCCGACATCTGTTGCGCCCCACCGACACCCGTGGTGAGGAACAGCACGACGGCACAGGTGACCAGCAGGACCGTCATCGCCGCGATGATGCCGCGCGGAACGTTCTTCTCCGGGTTGGCGGTTTCCTCGGCGGCCAGCGGCACGCCTTCGATCGCGAGGAAGAACCAGATGGCGAACGGGATGGCGGCCCAGATACCGAGGTAGCCGTGCGGCAGGATCGCGGACGATCCCGCCGCGCTGCTGTCGACGGCGATGGTGCTCAGGTTGGCGACGTCGAACTGCCCGATGGCACAGATCGCGAAGATCACCAGGCCCAGCAGCGCGATGGCGGTGATCACGAACATCACCTTGAGCGCCTCACCGACACCGGACAGGTGAATGCCGATGAAGAATGCGTAGGCGGCGAGATAGACCCACCAGCCGTTGTGAATCCCGAAGAGTCCCAACGATTCCACGTAGGCACCGATGAATGTCGCGATGGCGGCCGGCGCGATCGAGTATTCGATCAGGATCGCGGTGCCGGTGGCGAACCCGCCCCAGGGGCCCAGCGCTCGGCGGGCGAAGGTGTAACCGCCGCCGGCGGCAGGCAGCGCCGAGGACAGCTCGGCCATACCCAGCACCAGGGCCAGGTACATGCCGGCGATGATCACGGCCGCGATGGCGAGGCCACCGAAACCGCCTTGCGCCAGACCGAAATTCCAGCCGGAGTAGTCCCCGGACACGACATAGCTGACGCCCAGGCCGGCGAGCAGCAGCCAGCCGGCCGTGCCCTTCTTCAGCTGACGTTTCGCCAGGTATTCGTTGCTCTCGACGTGCTCTTCGACGCCGTGAGCGGAGTGCTCACTGGGTGGGTTGATGATGGACACTGCAGGACTCCTGAAAATGGGATGGCTGATGCCGCGCGAGCGAGCGCAGCGACGGGGAGTTGAGAACAGCGGCCTGCTCCAACAGTCGTCTGGTGCCGGCCTTGATCATTTGTCGCCGAACGCTTTTGGACAGCGTCGACCGAGAATGGAAGCGAGCGCCCGCGCATTCGGGGGTTACGCGGGCGCTCGCGGTTCGTGGGAGCTACGCGCTTCGTTTCCTGGCGCGAGCGCTCATCAGAAGAAGCCCTGGGCCTTCGTCGAGTACGAGACGAGCAGGTTCTTCGTCTGCTGGTAGTGGTCCAGCATCATCTTGTGGTTCTCCCGGCCGATGCCGGACTGCTTGTAGCCGCCGAACGCGGCGTGCGCGGGGTACATGTGGTAGCAATTGGTCCACACGCGGCCGGCCTTGATGTCCCGGCCCGCCCGGTAGGCGACGTTGCCGTTGCGCGACCAGACTCCGGCACCCAGGCCGTACAGGGTGTTGTTGGCGATGGAGATGGCGTCGTCGTAGTCCTTGAACGAGGTCACCGACAGCACCGGTCCGAAGATCTCCTCCTGGAAGATCCGCATGCCGTTATTGCCGGAGAAGACCGTCGGCGTCACGTAGTAGCCGCCGTTGAGGTCGCCGCCGAGCTCGGCCCGCTCGCCACCGGTGATCAGTTGCGCGCCTTCGGATTTTCCGATCTCGATGTAGGACAGGATCTTCTCCAGCTGGTCGTTGGAGGCCTGCGCACCGATCATGGTCTCGGTGTCCAGCGGGTCGCCCTGGCGGACGGCCTTGGTGCGGATGGCGGCCAGCGCCAGGAACTCGTCGAAGATGTCGGCCTGGATCAGGCTGCGCGACGGGCAGGTGCAGACCTCACCCTGGTTCAGCGCGAACATCGTGAAGCCTTCGAGCGCCTTGTCCTGGAAGTCGTCCTCGGCGGCCATGACGTCGTTGAAGAAGATGTTCGGGCTCTTGCCGCCCAGCTCCAGGGTGACCGGGATCAGGTTCTGGCTGGCGTACTGCATGATCAGCCGGCCCGTGGTGGTCTCACCGGTGAAGGCGATCTTCGCGATGCGGTTGCTCGACGCCAGCGGCTTGCCGGCCTCGACACCAAAACCGTTGACCACGTTGACCACACCCGGCGGCAGCAGGTCTCCGATGAGCGAGAACAGGAACATGATCGAGGCCGGGGTCTGCTCGGCGGGCTTGAGCACGATGGCGTTGCCCGCGGCCAGCGCAGGGGCCAGCTTCCAGACGGCCATCAGGATCGGAAAGTTCCACGGAATGATCTGGCCGACGACGCCGAGGGGCTCGTGGAAGTGGTAGGCGACGGTGTCGTCGTCGATCTCGGAGATCGAGCCCTCCTGGGCGCGCAGCACGCCCGCGAAGTAGCGGAAGTGGTCGACGGCCAGCGGGATGTCGGCGTTCAGGGTCTCGCGGACCGGCTTGCCGTTGTCCCAGGACTCGGCGACGGCGATGGCCTCGAGGTTCTGCTCCATGCGGTCGGCGATCAGGTTGAGCACCCGGGCCCGCGCGGCCGGCGCGGTCTTGCCCCAGGCGGGGGCGGCGGCGTGTGCGGCATCCAGCGCCTTCTCGATGTCGGATTCGTCCGAGCGGGCAATCTCGATGAACACCTCACCCGTCACCGGGGTACGGTTCTCGAAGTAGCGTCCGGCAGCCGGTGCCACCCATTCGCCGCCGATGAAGTTGTCGTAGCGGGCCGGGTAGGTCATCACCGAACCCTCGGCACCGGGACGCGCGTAAACAGTCATGGGTTCACTCCTCGCAGTGGGTCAAACACAAATGTGCTGCTGGTCACTCACGGTACGCAAAAGTGGGTTGCAACACAGTTGCATCATTCGATGCGGCGGAGCCGGGACCCGATCAGCCGAGGTCGGCGTCGAGTCCCGCCAGGTGTCCGACGGCCTGCGCCCGCACCACGGCGTCGGCCGACGGGTGGTTGCGCAGCAACTGCCAGCCGTGCCGGTCGTCGCGGCCGTCGGGCAGCGCCAGCCACCGGCGCAAAAGACCGACCTGTCCCGCCGCGGACGCCGACAGCACCGCGGTGCGCAGACTCTCCCCCAGCTCGGTGCGCAACCGGGCGATGGCCGGCGACACCGACTGCGGCAGCAGCGCACCCGAGTAGTGGGACAGGGCGGTGTCGACGTCACCGCGGTGCAACGCGGCGAAGACGTCGGCGACATCGCTCTCGATGGAGGTGAGCAGCCGGTACGGGCGCGACGCCAGATACTGCGCACCGATGACCCGACGCAGCCGGGACATCTCGACCCGGATGGTCACCGCGTCGAGGTCGTTGTCGTCCAACAACATTGCGAGATGGTCGGCGCTCAGGCCCTCGGGATGGCGGCTCAGCAGGACCAGGATGTCGGCATGCCGCCCGCTGAGCGTGTGTTGGTGGGGTTGCCCGTCGTCGCCGGTGGCGACCCAGCGCGGACGGTCGCCGCCCAGCACCGTCAGGCGCGGCTCCGCCGCCGCGACGGAGGCCGGTTGCAGCAGCCGTTGCAGGGCCAGATGATTCTCGATCGCCATCACCGTGGCGCGCACCAGGCTCAGGGTCTGCGCGGAGGCGATCTGACTGCCGCCGGTCAGGTCGACGCAGCCGATGAGCTCGCCTGTCGTCGGATCGTGCACCGGCACCGCCGTGCAGGTCCACGGCTGCACCAGGCGGGCGAAATGCTCCGAGCCGTGGATCTGCAGTTCGCGGTCCAGGGCCAGCGCGGTGCCCGGGGCGTTGGTGCCGGCGCTGTGCTCGCTCCAGTTGGCGCCCGGCACGAAGTTCATGGCCTCGCCCTTGCCGAGGGCCGTCTTGTCGCCCTCCACCCACAGCAGGGTCCCGTCGGCCGCGGCCACCGCCACCATGACGCCGCTGTCCCTGGCATCTTCGACCAGCAGCTTGCGGATCACCGGCAACGCGGCCGCGATCGGTTGTTCGGCACGGAGCTGGTCCAGGGTCTTCGGCACGACGGGCGTGTACTGGGCACCGCCGAGGTCCGGGTCCACCCCGGTGGCCAGGCTCCGGCGCCAGCTGTCGGCGATGATGGGCCGGACCGCCGACGGATCGAGGTGCTGCGCGTCGATTTCACCGGTGACGAACCGCTGGTGTACCGCGCGCAGCGTGAAGCCGGCCGGCGACCCCTCGGTGCGGCTGGTTCCCACGACACTCACACTCCTCGCAGGTCGGATACACACCTGCGTCGCCGCCAGGGTAGTCGACCTGGGTGTTCCAGGACACAAGTTGGGTCCTGGACCGCGACGATGACTGTGTGGTCCCGCCCCCGGCTCTCCTCCAGGGGCAGGACCACACAGGGCTTTCGGTGGGCTAGAAAACCCAGTCGCCGGCGGCGCGACGGTCGGTCGCCGCGACGTCGTCGGCACCGTCGCGGACCGCGTTGCCGAGGCTGTGCAGGATCTCGTTGAGGGCGGCCGCCGACTGGTTCCATCTGGCCTGCTCGGCCTGGAACGCCTCGGCCGCCTCGCGCGTCCACGACTGCTGCAGTGGCGCGACCAGGTGCCGGAGTTCTTCCAATGACGTGTTCATCCGCGCCGACGTGGCATGGATTTGTTGGCGGACGGTGAATTCGATCTCGCCGAAGTGGTAGGACAGTGCCGATTGCATATGCCTGGTCCCGTCAGATCGTGTGGCCGGTGGCGCCGATGCGCTGGGCGTGGGCGTCGGCAGCCTGGCTCAGTACTGCGGCATTGGACCGGATGGTCTCGGCGATGCGCTGAAGCGAGGCATGCAGTTTCATCGACTCGCCGTTCCACCGGTTGACCACGTCCTGGAATCGGGTTGCCGCGACGCCACCCCACACCGTCGGCGGGATGGCCGTCATCTGGCCGATGAAGTTGCCGAGCATGGCCCGGATCTCCTCGTTGCGGACCTCCACCTTCCCCGCGATGCCCGTCATCAGGTCGAAATCCGTAGTGAGAGTGCCACTTTCCGGAGCTGTCATGATTTCCTCTCCATTGGGTTTGACTGTATAGACGTTCCCGGCGGGCGTTCGGTTCCATTGCCGCCCAAGTTTTTTCAATCGGTTCGGTGTGCGGAACGGATCGCGGTCTCACAGATCGGTCGGGCCGAGGCGCCCTGGCATCCGACGGCGATGCGCACGGGGCCGTCGAGCAGTACCGACCACTCGACGATCCGTTCGCCCCGCACCTCGCGGTACCGGATGGCCGCGCGACCGGCACTGGTACCGGAGTCCTCGAAATCGACGATGACGCCGGCAGGCAATCTCGCCGCCGCCTCCCGCAGCGACCGCGCCGCCACGTCCAGCGACTGCTCGCGCGGACCCGCCGATTGGGTGAGGTGGATGATCTGGCCGCGGTCGTCGGGTGAAACTATCTGCAGCCGAGCTGATCCCGCGCCCGTGAGCGTCCGCTCTACTGTCCAGCGTGCCGGGATCTGCATCGCGACGCGGCCCTCCACGAGCCACGTGAGGTCCGGATCCGTGGTGGTGGTGGCGGTGGTGGCGGTGTTGGTGGTGGCCGTCGCGGCGGGACCGTCACGGCTGGACAGGCCCGCTCCCACCGCACCGACGACCGCAACGACCGCCGCGGCGCCAATCGCGATGCGACCGCGTGCTGATCGGGGCGCGGCTGGTGTCGGTATCTCATGGTCGCGCAGGTCGTCGCAATCAAGAACACGTGCGGTGACACCGTGATCCTGCAGCAGCGCTCGGATTTCGGCGGCCAGGTGCTCGGCGCCGGACACCCCGACCGGCGCGTCGATCACCACATGCGCGTGCGCCGCGACTCGGGCAACGACGGCTTCCGCGATGGCGCCGCCGGTTCTTCGCACGACGGACGAGGCCGCTCCCGGCCGGGAGATCGTCACCAGGTCCTCCCCCAGTTCGACCACCGCGCAATCGGGTTCGCGGGCGGCCGCCCGCAGTGCGTCGGTCCTACGCTCGATGGCGACGTACGACCCGCCGGCTTGCGCGGCGGATCGCACGCGGTTGACCCTCGTCGCTGACCACCATGTCGGGCACACCACCGTGACCGCTGGTGCGGCACCGATGGCCGCGCTCATCACATCGCGCCAGATGCGTTCGGCGGGCATGACTGTCGTTTCGAGTAGACCCAGCTGCTCGTCGATGCACTCCAGCGCGCACGAAACCAGCTCGGCGTCAACGCTTCCCGGACCGCTGATGGTCGCCGGGCCGACCACCACAGCCGTCATGGCGGGTCGGTCCAGCCGATCTGGACCAGCTGATCGGGCTGACCGCGGCGCACCACGATGGCCCGGCCGGGCGGCAACGTCATCGGCCGCGCGGTGCCGAGTAGCGGCCCTTCTTCGGGACTGGTGCTCATGACGATGCCCACGGCACCGAGGTCCCGCATACGAGACAGCAGCGGGTCGAACATCGCGCGCGCCGCACCGCCGGAGCGGCGCGCGACCACCAGGTGCAGCCCGATATCCGCTGCGTGTGGCAGCAGATCGAGCAACGGGTGCAACGGATTTCCCGCGGCACCCGCGACGAGGTCGTAATCATCGACGATGACGTGGATGTCGGGGCCAGACCACCAGGACCGGTCGCGGAGTTGCTGTTGTGTGACGCCGGGCCCCGGCAGCCGGGAGGTGAGCAGCGACAGTGCCTCGGTGAGTTCCGCCGCGGTGGTGACGGCCGACATCGCATAGCCGCACAGATGGGCCTCCTGCACCACACCCAGCGACGTCCGTCGGAAGTCGACGATCAGCAAGCGAGCCCGATGGGGATCGGTCTGCCCGATGATCGCGCGGCACAAGGTCCGCAGCACGGACGTCTTCCCACTACCCGCATCGCCGAACACGACAAGATACGGATCACGGCCGAGATCCAGTGCGAACGGTTGAAGTTCCTCCTCCGAAACACCGATGACGTACCGCGGCGGTGGTTCCGCATCGGCCGTCGAGACCAGTTCGGCGTAATCCACGTGCTGCGGCAGCAGTTGGATCATGGGCGCGGGTGGCGAGGAAAGTGTCGCGAACCGATCGAGCTGCGGCAGCGCGACCACGAACTCCTTGCCATCCTTGGTGAGGCCACGGCCGGGCGGGCACGTGGTAAGCAATTGGGCACGGCGACGGTCCATCTCGGACTCCGTCGGGTCACCGAGCCTCAACTCGATCCGGGTGCCGATGTGGTCTTTCAGCATGGGCCGTAGCTCAGCCCACCGATTGGCGGTGAGCACCACGTGGACACCGACCGACAGCCCTTGCGCCACCATCGCGGTGATGGTGTCCTCGAGTGCGTCGAACTCGCGGCGCAACACAGCCCAGCCGTCGACCGCCAGCACGACCTCGCCGTAGTCGTCCGGAAAGGGCACCTGCGGTCCGTGCTGCTGCCGGAAGTCCTGGCGGCGGCGGCACAGGGCCAGCAGTTGAGACACGATGCGCCGCACCAATTCCGGTTCGTTCCGGCCGGCGACAGTGCCGACGGACGGATGCCGTCGCAACGCTGTCAGAGCTCCGTCACCCAGATCCAGGCCGTAGACGCTGAGCCGTGGTGTTGATGCGGTCAGACCGAGCAACAACGTCTGCAGTGCCACCGACTTTCCTGAGCGCGGGCCGCCGACGACAGCCACATGCCCACCGGAACCGTTGAGGTCGACGACCAGCTGGTCGCGGCGCTGTTGGAAGGGGTTGTCCACCAACCCGATCGGTGACCGCAGCGGACCGGTGTCCGAACGGGCCACCAGCAACTCGGACAATGCGGGTGAACCGGCCAGGGGCGGCAGCCAGACCGGATGGGCTTTCGCGCCGAGACCGGCCAGCCGGCGCAAGGTGGTGTCCATGAGGGTCGGACCGGCCGGCTGCTCCGGCAGCGCCGCCGGGACACCGACGGTGAACCGGCTCGGCACCGGATCATCGCGCCCGCTCGTCGGAGCGGGTCCCGAGACGTATTCGGTGTGAAATCGCACCAACTTTCCGTCTGGGGTCCGCAGCAATCCGGCGCCCGGGGTTCCCGGCAACTCATGAGCGTCGGTGACCCCGATGACCGCCCGGGACTCTGCCGCCGAGAAGGTCTTGAGGCACACCCGGTAGGACAGGTGCGTGTCCAATCCGCGTAGGCGGCCTTCGTCCAGTCGCTGGCTGGCCAGGAGCAGATGAATCCCCAGCGACCGGCCGAGGCGCCCGATGGCGACGAACAGCTCCGCGAAATCCGGGTGCTGGCTCAGCAGTTCGGAGAACTCGTCGACCACAATGAACAGGGCGGGCAGCGGTGGCAGGTCGGCACCGGCCGCGCGGGCCCGGCGGTAATCGCCGATACCCGAAAAGTTCCCGGCCGCCCGCAACAGCCCTTGGCGACGGGTTAGCTCGCCGGCGAGGGCGTCGTGCATCCGGGCGACCAGATGAGCTTCTTGCGCCAGATTGGTGATGACGGCGGCGACGTGATTGGCGCTTTCGAAGCCGAGAAATGTTGCGCCACCTTTGAAGTCGACGAGGATCAAGTTCAGCTCGTCCGGCGAGTGTGCGCTGATCAGACCCAACGTCAGAGTGCGCAAGAACTCCGATTTTCCGGAGCCCGTTGCACCGATGCACAAGCCGTGCGGCCCCATGCCGTGCTCGGCCGGTTCTTTGAGGTCCAGTTCGACCGGCGCGCCGGTGTCATCGGTGCCGATCGGCACGCGCAAGCGATATCGCCCCGGCCGGTCCGGCCACCGGGGCACCCAATCCCGTTGTCGCCGTGCCACGTCCGTACTGCCGGCCGGGCGATAGCGCGCCAGCCTCCGCGCGCACGTCTGCGCTTGGGTGGCGGTGAGGGTATCGGCGACCGAGCCCGGCGGCAGGGCCGACGCCGAACCCGGCTGACCGACCACCAGCAGCGTCACCCCGGCCGTGTCCTCGAACCCAGCCACGGCCACGGCGTCCGTGAGCACGACCAGATGGCATCCGGCGATGGCGGACACCGACCCGACCTCGGCGAAGCGCAGCGGCGGACCGCCGATGGCACCCGAACGGTAATGGTGCGGTAGCCATTTCAGCCAGTCCCACGCCGTCGATCCGGTGACCGCCGCGATCTTCACCTCATCAGGTCCATGCCACGACGCAAGCTGACACACCATGGCGCGGACCACTCCTCGGGGATCGTCGCCGCCGAGGCCAATGCGCCGAAACTGATTCACGACGACGGTCACGGGAACCTCGGGCACACTGGCGGCGGTCCGCAGCAACCGGTCGAGCGCCGAGGTCGTCAGCGGGTCGGTCGCACCGTCACCGGCGGCCGGCGACGGGACCAGCGGGGTGCACAGCGGACGCTCGCCGAGCCCCACGCGAACCTCGGTGAAATCGTCGTCGCGCCAACGCCGTTGCCACATCCGCTCGGTGCCGGCGAGGGTCCACAGCGCGTCCGGCGGCGGATGGTTCTGATGCAGCCAGCGGTGCTGTTCGGCCGCGGTTCGGCCCGCGCACTCACCGATCGCGTCGAGGTACACCAGGTATTCCCGGCGGTCGGCGTCGATCTCCCCCGCTCGGCGCACACCGTGCGACCCGAGGACGGTGCTGCCGACCAGCGACAGCACCATCATGGCCGGGAAGAGCAGGAACATCGGGTTCCGGCCCGTCACCGAACCGGAACGGAAGTAGAACACCAGCATCCCCGCCATCGCCAACAGCATCAGTACCGGCGCGACGCGGGTGGCGACGTTGCCGGCCGCCAATCGCGGCACCGGTGGTGCCGCACGGACCGCGATGTCTCCCTCAGCCGGTGGGGCTGCCGGAGATCGCTCGACTCTGGTGAATTCCATCGAACTATCTGACGTACCCGGACAGCGTTCGGTTCCATCGATTTTCGTGTCGGGATGGGGGCCGCGGTGCCGTTAGCGTAGGAGCGGGCATATCGATCCGGGGGGTGCGATGTCCGAATCTGTCTGTCGGCTTTCAGTAGGGGCCGACGGCGAGATCGCCGATCTGATCTTGCCGGCGGGTACCGCCGTGGACTCGCTGCTGCCCGACATCGTGGCGCTGGCTCATCCGCACGCGCCGCACGGCGTGAGTTGGCGCCTGGATCGAGCGAGCGGTGGTCCGATCGACGGGTCATTGTCGCTGCGGCAAAACGGCGTTCACGACGGTGACGTGCTGCAGTTGCTGCGCGGGACCATCCCGGAACTTGGCGTGCTGCGCACGCACACGGCGACGATGGCTGCCGGCGAGTTCCCTGCCGACCCGACCCGTCATCTCGTCGGTCCGGCGCTCGGACTGTGCGCGGTGACCGTCGCGGCCATGATCCTGATCTGGTCCGCCGCACGCGGCGACCACACCACGGCAGCGGCCATCAGTTGTGGGGGCACGCTGGCCGCACTGACGGTGTCGTGGCGGTCCGGCGGTGCACAATGGCCGGGGGCCGCCGTCATACTCGCGTTCGCGGCCGGGTTCTCGGCCGTACCGGGTGGCCCGGACGCCCCTCACGTCCTACTCGCATCAGCGACGGTGTTCGCGGTGGCCCTCGTGCTGCTGCGACTCGGCACGCACGGCATATCCATTGCGGCCGCGGCGTTCTCGGTGCCGATCATTGTGGCGTCGGCGGTGGCGAGCATCTGGTCGCTACCGCCGACCCGTGCCGCGGTCGCCGCGACCGTGGTGGCCTTGGTGGTGCTGTCGGCGGCCCCGCGGTGCGCTGTCACCATCGCGGGACTCACGCCGCAGTCGGCGCACGTCGTCGACGGCGATGCACGGCGGATCGAGTTGGCACATCGAGTGCTCACGGCGATGGCGATGGGTGCGGCGGCAGCCGCGGCAGTCGGCGCGGCCGTGGTGGCGCTGGCCGCCGGCCACCGGCCCAGTACCGCGACGTTGGTGTTCAGCTGGGTGGTGGCCGCAGCAATTGCGCTGCGAGCCCTGTCGTATCGGCTTCCGCTCCGCCGGTGGAGCATCCTGGTCGCAGGAATGGTGTGCACCACTGGGGCTTTGGCCGTCACCGCCATGGTGTTTCCGGCCTGGACAGCCTGGCTCGGCGGTGGCGTCGTGGTGATCGTGGTGGGTATCCAGCGGATCGGGCACGTGAGCGCCCCGGCAGCCCAGCGCCTCAGGTACCTCGAATGGGCGGCGCTGGTCGCGGTGCCGCCGTGTGCGCTGTGGGCCGCAGACATCTTCAGCCTGGTGCGCGGAGGATGAGAACCGTTCAGGCCGTGGCCGTCACGTTGACGATGGTGATGACGGCGGCAGCGCCGTACGCCCACGCCGTCGCTCCCAAGCCCATTGATCGTGGGCAACTTCCCGCCCCCGCGGCACCCAAGCCGCCCGGCAGAACCGAACAGTCAGACCGGTGCTCGACGGCGAAGCCGGCCGACGACCGTCCCGCACACCAGCTCGACATGCTCGATATTGCTGCGGTGTGGCCACTTTCCCGCGGCACCGGGCAGACGGTGGCAGTGATCGATACCGGCGTGGGGCGGCACCGACTACTGCCGCGTCTGGTCGCCGGCGGTGACTACGTCTCGTCGGGTGACGGTACGCAGGACTGCGACGGCCACGGCACGGCGATCGCCGGTCTGATCGGCGCAGCCGCCGCGGGCACCACGCCCAGCGCCTTCCGTGGCATGGCCCCCGAAGCCACCATCCTCGCGATTCGTCAGTCCAGCAACAAATTCCGGCTCTCTGACGACCACGAGATATCGGGTGTCGGCGATGTCGAGACGCTCGCCCGTGCGGTCCGTGCGGCCGCCGACGCGGGCGCCACTGTCATCAACATCTCGTCCGTCGCCTGCATGCCCGCCGCTGATCCGCTCGACGACCGGTCGTTGGGTGCCGCCCTGGCATACGCGGTCGATGTGCGTAATGTCGTGGTCGTCGCCGCGGCCGGCAACGCCAGCGGCGAATGCGCACAACAGAATCCACTATCCGACCCCACACGGCCGGGAACGCCGGACTGGGACACCGTGCACAGCGTGGTCAGCCCCGCCTGGTACGACGACTACGTGCTCACGGTCGGTTCCGTCGGCCCGAGCGGGGCGCCATCACCATTCAGCCTGGCCGGCCCCTGGGTCGACGTCGCCGCGCCCGGCGAGTCGGTGGTGTCACTGAGCGCACAGGGAGACGGATTGGTCGACAGCCGGCCGGACGGGCGCCCGCTGTCCGGGACCAGCTACGCCGCACCCGTCGTCAGTGGTGTTGTCGCACTGGTCCGTTCGCGGCTGCCACAGCTGTCTGCCCGGCAGGTGATGACCCGCATCGAGGACACCGCGCATCATCCGGCAGACGGCTGGAACGCGCAGGTGGGACACGGGGTGGTCGACCCGCTGGCCGCGGTGAGCGGCGGCGGACCGGCGCCCACCCCCGCGCGGGTCGCCGCCGCGCAGGCAACGCCCGTAGCGGGTCCGGATCGTCGCCCGTCGCGGCGCATTGCCTTCCTCGGCACCGCGGTCTGCATCGTGGTGGCGGCCATTGCAGTGACCGGTCGCCGGCGATCACGGCGCTAGGTGGTCGAATGTCGCTGTCGCGGGCCATCTCATAGTCACCCAGCGCGTCAAGGGCTGGGCGGAGACGCTCGATGAGCCCGGCCGCCAGAGCAAACCCCGCGGCCTGGCCCCTACGGCGACAGCCCGTCCCGCAGCACCTCGGCCGCGGCCACACTCAGTTCGGGACCACCGGGTAACCGGGCCAGCATCGGCCAGGGCGCAGGTAGCGGCTCCCCCTCCATGCCAAGATATTTCGCCGCCTCGGCATCGTGGATGCCGTATCGCACGCCGCGGTCCGACACCAGATACCGCGGGCCCATGACCGACCCGCCCAGCACTCCCGTGGCATGCACGTACGCGTAGCGTCCCGGCGGTATGGCCACGGCATCGATATTCGGTCCGTCGCCGTCATCTTGCACCAGCGGCACCCCGCCTGTCCCCGGTTTACCCTGCACCACAACGGTATCCACCCGGCCGGCGTCCGATCGCCAGTGCGCACACACCGGGACCTCGCTCGGCAACGGCGGACGAGCCTGCTCCGGAAAGGTCGACACCGCAAGCTCATGGACGGCCGCAATGGCGGCGATGGCCGCCGGAGGCACGGTGCGGAGGTCACCGCCGTCGGCACCATGGGCGAAACGGATGACGTCGGCCGCGACGTCGCCGACGCGCTGCAGACCGCTGGTGAGGACCACGTGATGCTCTGCCGCGTCAGCCCGGCTCACCCGCAATACCTGGCCGACGACGAAACCGCCCGGCCCTTTCCCACCGAGGCCCGGGATCGCCGGAGCCGTGATCGGGGGCAGTTCCGGCAAGAGGTCGAGAAATGAGCGCGATACCTGCCGGGGCACGACGCCGTCGAGGCGCAGCGCGCGGACTACCGCCAGGTCACGCAGGTCGACTTCGGCGCGTCTGCCCTCGTACACGAGATACGTGGCGGCCAGGTGTTCGCCTGCGGCCGTCGCCAGGACGGGCCGGACCTGGTCACGTCCGTCGGCGTCCGCACCGGCGAGCAGTACCGTCCGCCCGCTGTCACACACCTGCCACGATGCCGTCGCGACCGGCCGGCCCAATTCGGCTGGGGCGCCCGGGATTCCGACGAGCGGCCCGCGGTGGGCGGCAGCGATCGCGTCGGCGCCGACGGTTACCGGGTTCACCGCGGACTTGGCGACCAGTCGGGCCGACGCGAGATTCAGCGCGGGATGACAACCTTATCTGGGGTTAAATTCTAAATATTCGCCATTTATGCGTGTTGATCTGCGCAAATATCCAAGGGGACATGTACCCTTTTAGGGTATGAGGGCCAGAAAATCGTATGGTTTCTTGCGGCGTGGCGCGAAGTTGAGTGTTGTGCACCGGGGTAAATCTTTACCCCATGAAGCAACACGACGATCCTCAGGCCTTGGTCGAGGAGCTTGTCGCGCAACATGCACTGGTGTTGGGCGAATCGCACGGCGATTTGGCTGCTCGCCACGTGGAGGTTCCGGACCGTTTCGGCGATCAGGGCAGCAATGTGCGGTCGATTACCACGTCGTGCTCTGTGCTGGAGACTTTTTTGATGTCGAGACTTCGGCGACAACGACCCGATTCGACGTTGAAGGTCAAGGCGGGCAACGGAATGGGTGTGCTCCTTCTGGACGGGAAGGGGTCGCGGATCTATGTGCGCAAGCATCCCCGCAAGTACGACGGCAGCTTGATCGAGCCGGTGAAGTATGTACCCGGCGGGGAGCAGCTGAGCCTGGAAGAGGAACTTGGCCATCCGATCGGCGGCGAGGACGGCATCCCCGAGCCGCAGGGGTATCGCGAGTACCTGTTGTGGTGGCCGGACAGCCGAGGGTTCTTCGGCGGGGCGGCGTTGGCTGCTGGCCTGTTGCTGGACAACATTCAGGTGCTGTACGGCAGGACGCCGCTGCCGGCAGCGATCTTCGAGGAACGCAGCACCACGGTGGGCTTGGGTCAGCCCAGTGGCGGTTCGCAGGGGTCGACGAGGCTGGCGAAGCGGCGCCGCGACGAGGATTTCACCGAGGTCGACGAGAATCCCGCGTTCGACGAGGAGGATGGCACCCCGCCGGAGTTGTCGTAGCTATCAGGCACAGTGTTGGGTGCTTGCCGGTATCCCAACCCGGTGACGTTGAATTGAGCGCACGATGATTGAGGTTTTTGGTGTCCGGGTCCGACAGGCCCGGTTGTTGCGACGAATGACAGCAAAGACGGTGGCCGAAGCCGCCGGGTGGAGCCCTGCCCGGCAGTCCCAGATCGAAAAAACGCAGATCATCCGACTCGATGACGCCGATGTCGAGCTGCTGGCGGGGTTGTTCCGTTTCCCTGAAGCATTTTTCGAATCGGCTCCGCAGACCCGGGTGTCGACGGAGGTTGTTGTTCCGCGCGCCCAAGTCGATGACGATGGGCGAGCAGGACTTTCTGGCGACGTTCGCGTCGCTGGCGGGCGATTTCCTCGCCGACCTCGATGACCGGTCGAAGCTGCCGCCGGTGAAGATTCCGACGATGGCTCCCGAAGAGCTGACGCACCGGTCGATCGCCGCGGCCGCGGCACGTCTGCGAGCAGCGATGGGCGTGGAACACGATGAGCCCCTTGATGATTTGATGTACGAGGCCGAGCGCCTCGGTGCACCGGTGATCGTGCGGCGCCGGGTGGCCGGGGAATGGGAAAGCGAGTTCGCCGCATCCCCGGCTCCGGCCCGCGACGAGAAGCATCTGGGTTATTCGAGCTGGGTGGGCCGGATGCGGGACCGGCCGCTGATTGTGTTGCGGGACAGTGATTCCTGGGAGCGGACCCGGTTCACGATCGCCCACGAGCTCGGGCATTTGGTGTTGCATTCGCACGCATACTGCTCGGTGAGCTCGGCCGATGAGCTCGAAGCCAACCGGTTCGCCACCGAACTGCTGGCCCCGGCGGCGGTGATCGCCGATGAGCTGCCCCGGTTGTTGTCGCTACTGAATCTGCGGCCGCTCAAAGACAAGTGGGGTTGTCGCTGGGCTCGCTGATCATGCATCTGCGCGATTCGGGGTTGATCCCGGCAGAGCGAGCGAAAATGCTGACCACGCAACTGCATCGGCGGATCAACCCGGCCACCGGGCACACGTGGGGCATGACCGAGCCCGGCTTTAATGACCGTGCCCCGGAGCGGCCGCGGCTGCTGCGCAAGTGGGTGGAACGCTGCTACGGCGGCGCCTCGGTGCCGATGCTGGCCGCGCGGGAGTCGATGATTTATCCGGCCGACGTACTGGACTGGTTCCTGGCGACCCAGCGGCCGGCGCCGGCCGCCGAGCGCCAGCCGATGGCGGCGAGCGTCGGTGCGGGCCGCACTCCCTCGCCGGTGGGCGTGGCCCCGTCGCGGGTGGTGCGGCTCGATGATTTCCGTAAGGGCCGGCCGCGGTGACCGCGCCGGCGCGGGGGCGCTGCTGACGATGGCTGCGGTGCAGCGGATGTGCTTTGCCGATCGCCCGCCCACCTACACGGTGGTGGGCGTCGACAAGCTGCCCGTTGCCCCGGCCCGCGAGTACCTTGCGTTTCTTCGTGATCAGGGTGCGTCGCCAAATACGGTGCGCGCGTACGCCTATGGGCTGGCCGCGTGGTGGACGGTGCTGGAGCACACAGGTACCGCCTGGGATGACTTCCCGGCCAGCCTGTTCGGCACATTCCTGACCTACATGCGCCGCGGAGACTTACCGGGGGTGGCGCGCATCGGCGAACCCGAGACGATCAGAGCGGAGTCCACGCTGGGGCCGCGCAGCGCCGCGGTGTTGGCGATGTACCGGTATTTCGCCGATGCGCATGATTTGGAGCGCCCGTACCGCCGGTTGTATTCGACGCATGCCCGCAGCAGCCGCCGGGGCCGCTATGCGCCGTTTCTGGCCGGCGTGGGGCCCCATCCCGACCAACGGGCCGTTGTATCGGCTGCGGGCGGTGCAACGTTCCGAGACGCCGGTGCTGCTGCCCGAGCAGGTCAACGCGATCCTGGATGCGTGCAGCGTGCAAACGGTCACCGGCGCATGGTCGCGGGGCCCGGCGGGGCTGCGGGACCGGTTCTTTTTCGCGTTGCTCGCTGAGACCGGGATGCGGATCGGTGAGGCATTGTCGTTGCGGCACCAGGATTTTGACATCGCCGGTGGCGGTACCCCGTCGGTGCTGGTGGCCGGGCGTGATGATCATCGGCGCGGCCTGCGGGCCAAGTCGGGGCCGCGGCGCATCTTCATCGGCGATGACCTGGTCGCCCTCTACAGCGAGTACGTGTGGCAGCTGATCGCCGACGGCGCCGATATCGCGGTCGGGGACCTGTCGACGCATTTCGTGTTCGTGAACCTGGTGCGCGGGGTGAAGTACGCGGCGCTGAGCGCGGACACCATCTACGACAAGGTCGATCTGATCACGGCGCGCTGCCCGGACATGCTGCCGGCGGACTGGACACCGCACTGGTTGCGGCACACCCATGCCACGGCGCTGCTGTTGGCCGGGGTGGAGCCGCATGTGGTGATGCGCCGTCTGGGTCACGCCGATGTGCAGACGACGTTGTCGATTTACGGGAACGCTCGGGAATTGCATCTGATGGGCGAGAATCACCTGGTTGCCTGATGGAGTCGGGGTTTTAGGCTAGCGGATATAGGGCATGAAAAGGGCTGCTGGCCAGTCTATTTGCCAAAGTGATCTCGTTTGATGCATGATTCGATCACTGTTCGGTGGCGTTGGGGGTCGGGTTGCGGCAGGTTGATCTGGCTGGGGCAGCACATCTGGAGCTGGTGTCCGGTATCGCACACCTGCGTCCGCAAGATGCGATGGCGGAGGCGATGTTTCGTGGCTGGCGTGCTCAGCAGGCTGCTCGGGGGCTTCGTGAGGAGACAGTCACGGCGCGGGAGAAGCTGGTCCGTCGGTTCATGGATTTCGTCAATGACTATCCGTGGCAGTGGACCCCGACGCATATCGACGAGTGGTCGCTCTGGTTGGTCAGCGAGAAGCACCTGGCACCGTCGACGATCCGCGGCTACCAATGCTCGTTACGGCTGTTCAGCGAGTTTCTGATCGACGGCCGCTACGGGTGGGCGTTGGCATGCGAGGAAGAGTTCGGCACCCATCCGGTGGCGATCTGCCACGAATGGAACACGATCGCGCATTTGAACGACTACGAGGGTCGGCCGGAGGCCAGGCCGTTCACACGTGAGGAGATGCAGCGGTTCCTGGACTACGCCGACGACCAGGTCGATCGTGCGGTGCGGGCGAAACGTAAAGGGGCCCTTGCTGCTTTCCGCGATGCCACCGTCTTCAAGGTGATCTACGGGTGGGGGTTGCGTCGGACCGAGACCGCCAAACTTGACCTGGTGGATTTCGGCCGCAATCCTGCGGCGCCGCAGTTCGGCAGGTTCGGCACGCTCAACGTGCGTTACGGCAAGGCGAAACGGGGACAGCCGCCGCGGCGGCGGAACGTGTTGTCGGTGATGGATTGGGCGGTAGAGGCGGTCGCTGATTATGTCGAGAATGTGCGGCCGAAGTTCGGCTGCCCCGATCATCCGGCGCTGTGGGTGACCGAGCGGGCGGGCGGATCAAGGCCGCGGAGATCAACGCTCGGTTCGTCTCCTATCGGGATGCGCTGAAGTTGCCGAAAGACCTTGTGCCCCACTCAATCCGTCACTCCTTTGTCACGCACCTCACCGAAGATGGTGTTGACCGGCGGTTCATCCAATCCCAGGTTGGGCACGAATGCGACAGTTCCACGGCCATCTACACCCACGTCAGCTCCGATTTCATGAACACCATGCTGCACAAGGCGCTCGCGCCCGTGCTTGGTCGGACCCCTCCAGCAGACAAGGACTGATGATGCCCGCCAAGCTCGACTACCACTGGCATCTGCGCACGGTCATGGCCGCCGGCGGCATGTTCGCGACCACCGATCTGATCGAGCCGCTGGAGCAGCGCGGCATCACCTTGTCGTCCAGTCAGGTCTACCGGCTCGTGGTCGAGCGACCCGAACGGCTGAGCCTGAAGATCCTGATGGCGCTGCTGGACATCCTCGACTGCACGATGGACGACTTGATCGAGCCGGCCGTCTCGGCCCGAGCGGGCGCCCGCGGGAAGAAGGCGGTCGGCGCCGAAGCCGGCCTCGGGGGCTTGCGACCCAAGCGGGCGCGCATTCGCGGCGCCGAGTGACCACCAGCGATCGGTCGGTTTCAGACCCGGTCGGGTTCATCACGGACTTGGTCGCGGCGGTCGATGATCGGCTCACACTCGAGCGGGCCAGGTCCGTCATCACCCGCGTCGCGGGTGGGCGAGCGAAATCGCGGCGCCTGGCAGCGTTTCTTGCCCAGCGCCCAGCGGTGCTGACCGATGGACGCTCTCCGGCGCCGCGGGCGGTCGGTGACCTGCTGATCGCCCTGAGAAAGGCCGGCGCAGAGGTTTCGCCGCCGGTCTGCGCCGAGTGCGGCACGCCGATGCGGACCCTCCAGCGTCGTGGTCAGGACTGGTTCTGCGGGGCCTGTAGCGTGCGTCCGGCCCCGTGTGCGGCCTGCGGGCAGCTTCGGCATGTCTCGACCCGGGATCGCGCCGGTGGGGCCCGCTGCGCGCAATGCCCTGACCGCGACGACCGCGATCCGATCTCGGTCATCCACACCGTGGTGGCCCGGCTGGATCCGGCCGTCGACCGCGACCTCGTCGCCAGTGCGGTCAGCAGACTTGCGTCCCGGCCCGCGCATCAACGCAAGGTCGCCTGGGCCTTGGAAGCTGCACCCGAATTACTCACCGGCGCCGGGCATCTCGCCCCATCCGGGCGATCATCCCGCTGATCGATGCCCTGCACGCAGCAGGAGTCGCCGGGATCGTGCGGCCGGCATGCCCGCGCTGCGGTCGCGTCGTGCGGATCGACAAACCTCTTGACGGGCAACGCGTGTGCCGCACCTGCATCGCCCACACCCGCATCGAAGAATGCGCACGCTGCGGCGCGCGCCGCGAACCGGCCACTCGTGACCAGCAGGGCCGACCACTATGTCCAAACTGTTTGGTCACCGACCCTGACAACCTCGAAGACTGCCTCAACTGCGGTCGCCGCCGTCCGGTCAGCCTCCGGACCCCAGACGGGCCGATCTGCAGCACCTGCCCGTCCTTGCCGACCGCTTCCTGCTCGATCTGCGGCGACGAAAAGCCCTGCGGCACATCTCGAATCACCGGCCGACCATGGTGTCCTGCCTGCCAGCGCCGCACCGCCCGATGCAGCTCGTGCGGACGGACCGCCGCAGTGATCTCGGGCACCCTCGCCCAGCCGCACTGCGAGGACTGCACCACCCGCGCCATCTGGCGCGATTGCCCAACCTGCAGCGACCCGTCCTATCCGCACCCTGGTCAATGCGTTCGATGCCGAATCAATCAGCGTCTCAACGAGATCATCGGTCCGCCGTCGGCATCGCTTCATCCGGGGCTGCAGGCTTTGCGGCACAACATCGCTACCGCAGAACACCCCATCACCGCCATGCGATGGCTGAAGAAGAAGTCCGTCGCGCCGGTGCTGGCCGATCTCGCTGCCGGGCGCAGGGCGTTGACCCACGAAGCGCTCGACGAGCTGCCCCACAGTCAGCCTCTGGCGCACCTGCGCCATGTCCTCATCGGCGTGGGCGCCCTGCCGCGACGCGATGAGCACATGGTCCGCATCGAGCGGTTCATCGATCAGACCCTGGCTGCGCACGCGAACCTCGAGCAGCGGCAGGCGCTGCACCGCTACACGGTCTGGCACCTGATCCGTCGACTGCGGCAACGCAACAACGGGCACGCCATCACCATCCAGCAGTTCAACTCGGTGCGCCAACGCACCCACGCGGCCATCGCCTTCCTGGACTGGCTCACCGAACACCAGCTCACCCTCGGCAGCTGTCAGCAGGCCGACCTGGATCGCTGGCTCACCGACGCCGCCGCGACACATCGCGGGGCAGCGGGACACTTCATCCGATGGGCGCACAAGAACAAGCTGACCAGCGTCCGCATCGGCGCACACCGCTGGATGGGCCCCACCCGACCGCTCGATGACCAGAACCGCTGGAACATCGCGCGCCGCCTGTTGCACGACGACAGCCTCAAGCCCGATGACCGGCTGGCCGGCCTGCTCGTTCTCCTCTACGCGCAGACACCGGCTGCGATCTGCCGAATGACCATCGTCGATATCGAACTCGACGCTGATCCGGTCCGGCTGCACCTCGGCAGCTCGCCGATACACCTACCCGAGCCGGTTGCCGGCCTGGCCCGATTGAATATGTCAAATCGCAAGGGCCACGCAACCATTGGCGCGCTGACCCCCTCGATCTGGCTCTTTCCGGGCGGCCAACCCGGCCGGCCCATCAGCACCGGCCAGCTGACCCAACGATTGAACCGACTCGGCATCCGTCCCGGCGCCGCCCGCAGCACCGCACTGTTTCAACTCGCCACCGAGATCCCGGCAGCAATCCTGGCCCGCACCCTCGGCATCCATACCGACGTCGCCGTCTCCTGGCAACGCCTCTCCGCCGGCGACTGGACCAACTACGCCGCCGTCATCAGCAGCCGACCACAATCGCTGGCCCGCAACACGGAAACACGGGCATAGTGCCTACATGCGACACACCCCAACAGTGAACATCCCGGGGCTGGTTCTGGTCGCGAAATCGGACGCCGTTTCATCGCGAATCTCGACAATACGTAGGTGTGGGGAAAGTTCGAGTCCGTGAAATATTACGTCACCGCGGGTCTTTGACGGACGGCATGGGGTGTGGTCTCTCACTGGCGAAGAAGTACAGGCCGATGACCGCGGCGAGTGCCGCCCGGTACTGAACGTGGCCAGTGCTGCGGTGAACCCGGTGGTGAGCAGCGCTTGGAACAGGAGGCTTCCGGCGCCGAAGCCGATGAACAGGGTGCAGACGTTGAGGCCCATCGCCTGGCCGCGTTGGGCGGACAGCTGGGTGACGATCCCGGCCAGCAGCGGCTGGGTCAGGTCGTAGCCCAGGGACAGCATGCCGACAGCGAGGGCAGCCAGGATCAGCGGAACAGGAGTGCGAGGAGCAGGGCGGCAGTGGACGCGACGGCCAGACCGAGGGGGATGAGTCGGGTGCGCCCGTATCGGTCGGCGAGCCGGCCGATGGCAGGACCGAAGAGGAAACCGGGAACGCCGTAGAGCAGCAACGCCAGGCCGATACCGACCAGCGTCAGACCGAATCGCTGGCTGAAATAGACGCCCAGCCAGGTATAGATGCCGGAGTGGATCACCGCGTTGATCAGGACATAGCCGTAGGTGCGGCGGGCACGCTGTTGGCGCAGCAGCGTGAAGTAGCCGCGCGCGATCTGCCCGACGCTTCGACGCTGCAGCGCGGACCCACCCTGCAGCTGCGAGCGCCGAAGCGTAAGTGCCACAAGCACGATCGCGGCGAGCCCGGCCACCCGAGAAACAGACCCTGCCAGCCGATCAGCGGTTCCAGCAGCGCCCCGGCACTGGAACCGAAGGCCATACCGCCAGCCATCGCGCCGAAAAGCCAGCCCAGCGCATGACCGCGCCGCTCGTAGGGGAACACATCACCGATCAGGGCCAGGGAGATCGGCACCACCCCGCTGGCGCCGAGCGCGGTCAGCAGCCGGAACGCGATAAACATGCGGGGGCCATCGGCCAGGGCGGTCAGCGCGGTGAGCACGACGAACCCCGCAGCAGACCCCAGGATCACCCGTTTCCGGCCGATCCGATCCGAGAGCGGACCCCACAACAAGGTCATCGCCCCGTAGGGCACCAGGTAGGCGGGAACAGCGAGCCCAAGCAGATCGGTTGAGCTGCCGAACTCGTGCGCCAGTTGCGGAATGAGCGGCGCCACCATGAACGCCTGAAAGAAAATCAGGAACGTAGCGGCGGCCAAAGTCCGCAACAACCATTCCCGTGACCGCTGCGGTGAAGCCGGGGACGACAACGCGTGCCTCCTCTTTGCTCAGATCGCTGGCAATGCGTGCCGGCGGCAACCGGGGTGAGGTCACTGTCAGGCCCCACCCCGGTGCGTTGGTGCCTAGCTGACTTTCTCCATCGTCTGTCCGCAGCAGCAGGTCGGATTCTGCTGTCCCTGACAGTCCGGCGGGGCACTCTTAGTCACCGTCACCTCGCATCCGCATTCGGGCACCGGGCAGCGATACACCTCACCCTCACGAAATGGCATGATCTACCTCCTTGTCGTGTTGTTCCAGCTAGACGACAGTAAGAGCTGGCCCTCGGGGCCAGGTCAAGTTGATCAGGAGGAAATCATGGCCTCGGACACTCTCACCGCCGGGCAGGCCGCCTCCCGCGCCGGCATCACGCGCAAGGCGCTGCGCTTATACGTGGCGAAAGGCCTCGTGGACGAACCCCCGCGCACCCCGGCCGGCTACCGCCTCTACGGCGCCGACGACGTCGCCGTGCTCACCTTCATCCGTCAGGCCCGCACACTGGGCCTACGCCTGGATGACATCGCCGCCATCCTGGACATCCGCCGTCACGGCTCGGCGCCATGCACCGCGGTTCGCGCGTTCATCGACACGCGCGTTGACGAGATCGATGCCGCGATCGCCGACCTGCGCGCCCTACGCCGCAGTCTCGTCAACACTCGAAATGCCCATCCAGTCGACGGTGCCACCGCGACCGTGCCGGCCACAATATGCCCCATCGTCGAGCACACCACCGAAAGCTGACCACAGGTTCCCCGACCGATCCCACTGACCGTGGGGCGGTTCCCATCCAGCCGACACTGCGGCAATCAAGATGACGTCAATATGGCGATAAGCGATCTTGAAACTCCACCAACACCGCCAGAATTCGCGATCAACTAGCGTCAGAATTCGCGATCAATGCCACGGGCATTCGGACAGTTCTGATATCCGACGTCACCATTATGGGTGACCGCCGATGCGGCGATGCGCACGGTGGCCGAATGGACGAACTATGTGGCGGGGTGGAAGGTGCACAGTGGCGGGCAATGACCGACTTACACACAGCGGGCAGCAGGGCGGCGCCGAGGAACACTGGACCGCGCAGTGGGATCGGGTCCCGGCGCCGTGGCGGACTCTGGTGTATCACCTCGATCAGGCCCCAGCCAACGCGCTGTTTGCGCCCAACCCCCGGTATCGGCCGGTCAGCGAGGGGCACGACTTCACTCCTGCCGATGTGCCGCAACGGATCTGCGACGAGCTGGCCTGGTGGGTGTGGCTGTGCGGTGAGGAGGACACCCGCAAGGTCGAGCCGTCACTGTTGAGATGGACCAGCCGCGCGCTGGGGATCGCGGCGGCCGACTACCGCCAGCAGCATCGCCGGCCGCTGGCCTCCATCGCCGATCTGACGCCGGAATCGATGGTGCGCCACGGGGTACTCGATTTCGAACGCCGCAACGGGCGGCTGCCCTCGGCGGGTTTTCGCACCAACGTCACCAATTTCGTCGAACACCTGCACCTGTATGTGGCGGTGCGCTGCACCGGGCGGCCCCTGGTGGGACCACGACATCTGGAACTTGTACGCCGACCCGAGGATTCCGCGGCGCGAACATGAACCCCAGCACGACCAGGTGGTGCGCCTGGGCGGGGTCGAACCGGCGTGGTTGCGCGACGGTGTGCGGTTCTGGCTGCGCACCGCGCTGACCGCGGAACTGTTGCGGTGGTCCTCGCTCACCTCACGGGTCCGCGACATGAGCCGTCATCTGGGCCCGTTCCTGGCCGCACGCCGGATCGACGACCCGGCCCTGCACGCCGACCGGGCGGCGGTGCGGTTGCTGTTCACCGATTTCACCGACTACCTGAAATCACCGGCGGCGCAGGCGAAACCGGACCGGCCGTTGTCCTCGACCGCGATCGCCGGGATCCAGTCGCGTATCCAGACGTTCTACACGTTCATGGTCGATCATGCCGAGGAAGCCGCGGTCGCGACCGGTGAGCCGCGGTGGGCCGGCTTGACCGACACGCACACGCGGCTGTGGGGTGCGGCGTTCCGCTCCCGCCGCAGCCGCACCCCGACGGAGCTGACCTGGTATTCGACCGCCGAGCTGCAGCAGATGCTGTGCTATCTGGATGTTTTGGCCGCCGACAAGGACATCCCCGTGGTCATCACCCACCCTGATTCGACCATTTCGGTGGTCGCAGGCCTGGGAGACCCCCAAGCGGCCCGGGCGTGGCTGCTGCAAGCGCTGACCGGGCGGCGGGCCTCGGAAATCTTGATGCTCGATGCCGATCCGCTGGAGGCGATCCCCGGCCGTGACCGCGCTGCCGCCGCGGACCCGGAAGGTTTTGTGGCCAAGCTGCGCTACCAGCAGACCAAGGTCGACGGGGTGTGCCCGACCATCCTGGTCGAGCAGGCCATCGTCAACGTCATTGTCGAGCAACAAGACTGGGTGCGCCGGCACCACCCGGGCCTGGCCCCGAAGTACCTGTTCTTGGGGGTGCGGTTCCAGCACCAGGGGCAGCGGGCCCGTAGCTACAACTCCTACCGCCTAATCCTCGACAAGCTCGATGGCATCCACGGCCTCACCGACAGCGCCGGGCGACCGCTCAAGTTCAGCCAAACCCACCGGCTGCGGCACACCCGGGCCACCGAACTGCTCAACGACGGGGTACCCATCCATGTGGTGCAGCGCTACCTCGGACATGCCTCCCCGGAGATGACGCTGCGCTACGCGGCGACCCTGCAGGCCACCGCCGAAGCAGAATTCTTGAAACACAAGAAGATCGGTGCCCACGGCACCGACATCACGATCAGCCCATCGGACATCTACGACATGACCCAACTCGCGGCGCGCACCGACCGGGTGTTGCCCAACGGGGTGTGCCTGCTGCCCCCGGTGACCACCTGCGACAAAGGCAACGCCTGCCTGTCCTGCGGGCATTTCGCCACCGACGCCACCCACCTGGACGAACTGATCGACCAGCGCACCAAAACCCTCACCCTCATCGACGTGCGCCGCGACCAATTCCACGCCCGCACCGGCCGCGAGCTGACCGACGACAATGTCTGGATTCACCAACGGCGCCGCGAGGTGGCTTCGTTGGACGCCATCATCGGGCGCATCGAAGCCACCGACACCGACGAGGCCGCCGGGGTCGGTGGCGCGGGCACCGCGGGTCGTCAACCCGGCTTACAGGTCAGCACCCGGGGCAGTCACGAATCGGTGCTGCGCAAAGCTGACCCGGGAACGCCCCGGTGACCCGCACACCCCCGCCGCCGCCGACCGCCAAAGCCAAAGCGGCGCTGGCCAAATACCGTGACGGTGTCAGCGCCGACAAGCGCCGCGACATCGAAAAGGCCATCGCCTACCTGCGCAAAACCAAGGCCACCATCAACGTCTCCGCGGTGGCCCGCCGCGCCAAGGTAACCCGCAAAACGGTCCTCAAACATGACGACCTGATGGTGATCATCAACCAGTACCGCAACCGGCCCGCCGCCGGCGGCGACCACCCGCCGGCCACGAGCCGCGAAAGCAGCATCATGGCCGCGTTGCGCCGCAAGATCGCCGCTCAAGAAGCCGAAATCAACAACCTCAAAACCACGGTGGCACAACAGCAAGCCACCATCGAACTGCTCTACGGTCAACTGGAGGACCGGCACTACGGCGACCCCGCTGGTTAGGTGCAGCAGTTGGGGTCCAGCACGACGCAGAGGGCGACCAGGGCGTCGCGGTGGGCGATGTGAAAGACGTTCATGCCGCCCACCGCGGGGGCCGCGGACCGGCCGGGCTACCGATAGGTCAGCAGCCGCAGCCCTCACCGCGCCAGGATTCGATGCCCTCCCGCACCGCCGCAGCAGCGATGAGCAGACCGATGGCCGGATCGAGCCACCAACCCCCGGGCCAGATCGCGGTGACCGCCAAACCGATCAGTACCGCGGCGGCTTGGGCGGCGCACAGGTAGTTCTGGGTGCCTTCACCGGCGGTGGCCCCCGAGCCCAGGATCACTGCCAGCCGGTGTTTGGCATAGCCCAGCAGCGGCATGATCACCAGCGCCAGGGCGGTCAGCGCGATGCCGATGGCGCTGGTCTCGCTGTGCTGCCCCGCCAGCAGGTGATGGATGGATTCCGCGGCGATGTAGGGGGCGATCAGCCAAAACGACACCGCCACCGCGTATTGGGCGCGCCGCTCGGCGGTCGATGACAGGGTGCGCGCCCCGGTGAACCGCCACACCACAATCAGGCTCGCGAGCCCCTCCACCGCGCTGCCCAGCGCCCATCCGGTTAACGCGATCGACCCGGCCATCAGGCCCTGCCAGAGCCCGACGAGCCCCTCGGTGAGCATCCAGGCCAGGCTGACCCAGGCCAGCAACCGTGCCCACCGTGCAGCCCGATGCCACCGCGCATCGCGCACCGGCCCCGCCGGCACGGACCCGCACCCGTCGTCGCACGCACCGTCGGGGGGCACGCTGGTGGGACGGGCGGCCGGGCCGCCGTGGGTGGTCATTGCGGCTGCCCGGCGGCCGGGTCTGCGCCGTAGGTGGGGCATAGCGCCACCAGGTTGCCGGTGGCCTGCAATACGGCCTCGGCGGCGGCCAGCACCTCGGTCAGCGCCGGCTGGGTGAGCCGAAACACCGAAGCCCGGCCCGCCGGCTCGGAGTCCACCAGGCCGCACTCACGCAGGCAGCCAAGGTGTCTGGACACCGTGGACTGTGCCAATCCCACCGCGGTCGCCAAGTCGGTGACCCGCGCCGGGCCGGTGGCCAGCCGGCGCACGATCGCCAGCCGGGTGGGATCGCCCAACGACCGAAACAGCGCCGCGGCCGGCGCCAACTCGACACGATCAACCACAACATTGGGCGTTGTCATCGTCATTTGACGATGCTATAGCAGGACGGCGAAGTGGGGACCTTCGCCTCTGGAGGCCCGGCACCCACCGGATGCATGCTGGCGGCAGCGATCACGTGGTCAAGCGATCGACTTGTTCCTACGACACGGCCCAGGAGGCGTCATGTGCGGTTGGGGTGGTAATGGCTGGATGTGGAACGGCGGCTACGGCGGCGGATGGGGTTGGGGCGGCTGGATTCTGACTGCCGTGGTCGCGGTGCTGTTTTTCGCGGTGCTGATCACCGCGATCGTGGCGGCGGTGCGCTACCTGAGCGGCACCCATCACGGGGCCGCGGGCGCCGCACCCGGGGCCCGCACCGCCGAGGACATGCTGGCCGAACGCCTGGCGCGGGGGGAGATCGATGACACCGAATACCGCCAGCGCATGACGGCACTGCGCGAACACCGTTGAACGCCATGAAAACTCACCGTTTGTGGCTGGTCGTGGCCATCGCGGCCAGCTCGCTGGTGCTCGGGCTGGGCGCCACCGCGATCGCGTACCGCACCGGCCCCGGTGCCCGCCCGATCCCACCGGCCAGCGCCGGCCCTACCGGCTGGCCGCCTACCGCGGGTATCCGGGCGGCACGGGAATGTGGGGTCGGGGCCCGGCGATGATGGGCCCGTGGCGCCAATACCGGGCGGCCCGACGTCCTGCGCGGCGCCGGCGCTGCCGGGGACGGTTGTCGATGTCAACGTCACCGACATGGGCTCGATGATGGGCCCCGGCAGGCACATGATGATGGGGCCGCGGATGATGCCCGGCATGGGCATGATGCGGATCTACCTGTCCCCGGCCACGGTGCCCGCCGGACCGGTGTCATTCCGCGTCCTGAACACCGGTGCGATGGTGCACGAGCTGGTGGTACTGCCGCTGCCCGCAGGACAATTCGCGGGCCGGCGCCCCAGCGGCCCCGACGGCACCGTCGATGAGACCGGCAGCCTCGGTGAAGCCTCCCGCAGCTGCGCCGCCGACCGTGGCGACGAACAATCACCGGACTACGGCATCGCCCCCGGCGCCCTGGGCTGGACCACCATCACCCTGCCGCCGGGCCGCTACGAGCTGGTCTGCAACATCGCCGGTCACTACGTCTCGGGTATGTCCGCCGAACTCGACGTCACCGGGCCGCCCCGATAAGCACCAGGAAAGGACCGCCGCCATGTTCACCGCACGCACCACGATCACGGCACTGGCCGCCGCCGCGCTGGTCAGCGCGCTGGTCCCTACATTCACCGCCGTCAGCAGCGCTGACACCGCTACCCCGCAACCGCGAACCGGAGTGTGGGCGCCGATCGGCTCGGACCTTCCGACGCAAGGCCCGCCGGGCTGCTGGACCCCCAACGGCTGGGACCCCGGATGCTATTGGGGCCCAGGCATGATGGGGCCCGGTTCCTGGGGCCCAGGCATGATGGGGCCCGGCCCCATGATGGGACCCGGCTCCTGGGGACCGATGATGGGCCCCGGCCCTTGGGGACCGATGATGGACCCCTGGTGACACCACTAACCCACCAATCACGCAGGGGCACAACACATACCAACGAGGCGCACCGGTCTCACCCGGGCAGCCCGCGCACGCCGCCACACCCATCTCATCGACGTATCTGCCGTCGTGAACGATCAGCACCCAGAGGAATCCACCGATGAACATCGCGATCTCCACCACGCTGCACACCGACTTCGATGACGCCGTCACCCGCACACGAAACGCCCTGCAACAACAAGGCTTTGGCGTGCTCACCGAGATCGACATGAAAGCGACCATCAAAGCCAAACTCGGCACCGACATGGAGGACTACCTCATCCTGGGCGCCTGCAACCCCCCGCTCGCCCACCAGGCCGTCACCATTGACCGCCAGATCGGGTTACTGCTGCCCTGCAACGTCGTCGTGCGCGCCCACCCCACCGACACGGGCACGGTGATCATCGAAGCAATGAACCCCATGCTGATGGTCGACGTCACCGACGAACCCGCACTCAAAGACATCGCCGACCAAGCCACGACAAAACTGCAAGCCGCAATCGACGCCCTCACCGCATAAAACCCAACCCGAAACCGCAGCGCCGACCTGCCCGAATCGCGAACAGAGTGCGCAGGCGCGGAATTCCAGGCACCGCCAAACCAATCCGGCGCGCCACCACTTCAGCCACAAGAGCCGCCGAATCGCCACCTAAACGGAAACACCCTGCAACGCAATCGTATCCGCTTACGCCCAGACCAGTCCCATAACCTAAGGGGGAACAACAGAACACACCCGAATACAACCCCAGATAACCACGTCGACCCGATCCGCACATACAGTGCACCGGTATCCCGGACCATCACGATCGGCGCGTCCCCGAGCCCGCCGGCCGGTGACGCGATCGCGATGACCGCACACACCGCCACCGCCAGCAACCCGGCCAGCCATCCCGACCCGTATGAGATAGATTGCGCGCGAACCGGTTCCTCGACCATCGCGGTGTCACCACGCACCAGTGCGTGGATCAGCCGACGCGTCTGAAAGCGCCGGCCGCTGGCCTCCAACTGCGCGCCCTGCCCCCGACCCATGTCCATCCCCCGGCTAGCAGCCTAACCGCGGCCGGCCGTGGCCCCCGACACCAATTGCCCCCAGGGATTTGTGCACGATTTTCCGCGCCGACCGCGGAAAATCGTGCACAAATCCCTAGTCCACGTCGACCCAGTCGAGGGTGCGGCCGACGGCCTTCCGCCAGCCGGCGTAGCCGGCGGCGCGCTGCGCGTCGTCCCACGACGGCGCCCACCGCTTGTGCTCCTGCCAGTTGGCGCGCAGCTCGTCGGGATCGGACCAGAACCCGACCCCGAGGCCGGCCGCGTATGCCGCGCCGAGCGCAGTGGTCTCGGCGACAACGGGTTTCACCACTTCGACACCCAGCACGTCGGCCTGGATCTGCATGCACAGTTCGTTGGCGGTGATGCCGCCGTCGACCTTCAGCACCTCCAGGTGCACGCCCGAATCCGCGGCCATCGCGTCGACGACGTCGCGGCTCTGGTAGCAGATGGATTCCAGCGTGGCCCGGGCCAGATGGGCGTTGGTGTTGAACCGGGACAGCCCGACAATGGCCCCGCGCGCATCCGAACGCCAGTACGGCGCGAAGAGTCCCGAGAAAGCCGGCACGAAATACACCCCGCCGTTGTCCTCGACCTGGCGCGCCAGCGCCTCACTGTCCGAGGCGCCGGCGATGAGGCCGAGCTGGTCGCGCAGCCACTGCACGGCCGAACCGGTGACGGCGATCGAACCCTCGAGTGCATATACAGGTTTCGCATCGCCGAACCGATAGCACACCGTCGTCAGCAGCCCATGCTCCGAGCGCACGATCTTCTCGCCGGTGTTGAGCAGCAGGAAATTGCCTGTGCCGTAGGTGTTCTTGGCCTCCCCCGCAGACAGGCACACCTGCCCCACCATCGCGGCCTGCTGGTCGCCGAGGATGCCGGTGACCGGCACCGGTGCGCCCAGCGGACCGTCGGCCGCGGTCAGGCCGTATGCCTCGGACACCGACGACGACGCGATGGTCGGCAGCATCTGACGCGGAATCCCGAAGAACGACAACAGTTCGTCGTCCCAATCGAGGGTCTCGAGGTTCATCAGCATGGTGCGGCTGGCGTTGGTGACGTCGGTGACGTGCACACCGCCGCGGGTGCCGCCGGTCAGGTTCCACAGCACCCAGGTGTCACAGGTGCCGAAGATGGCGTCACCGCGTTCGGCGGCTTCGCGCACCCCGTCGACGTTCTCGAGGATCCACTGGATCTTGCCGCCGGAGAAGTACGTCGCGGGCGGAAGACCGGCCTTGCGGCGGATGACGTCGCCGCGGCCCGCGCGTTCCAGTGCCGAGGCGATCCGGTCGGTACGGGTGTCCTGCCAGACGATCGCGTTGTAATACGGACGCCCGGTGCGCTTGTCCCACACCATCGTCGTCTCACGCTGGTTGGTGATGCCGAGCGCGACCAGATCGGACGCCGATAACCTCGTGTTGTTCAGCGCCGACTGCAGCACCGAGCCGGTGCGCTCCCAGATCTCGACGGGATTGTGCTCGACCCAGCCGGCCCGCGGCAGAATCTGCTCGTGTTCGAGCTGGTGGCGCCCGACCTCACGACCGGAGTGGTCGAAGATCATCGCCCGGGTGCTGGTGGTGCCCTGGTCGATGGCCGCTACGAATTCGGCCAATGGCCCGTCCTTCCGCTCAAACGCTGTCGGTGATCACGGTAGGAGACGCAGCCGGGTCACGCGATGCATTGCGGCAACCGGTGCCGGGCGCGTCGGGCAGCCGGGCGTCAGCTCTCGCGCGCGCGGCGTTCGCGGTACGCCGCGACGTGCTGACGGTTTCCGCAGTTTCCGGTGTCGCAGAAGATGCGAGATCGGTTGCGCGACAGGTCGATCAGCACCGCGGTGCAGTCCGATGCCGCGCACGTCTTGAGCCGCCGCAGTTCACCCGCCCGGATCAGGTCCGCGAGGGCCATCGCCATCTCGGCGCCCATGCGCTGGACCAACGGGTCCTGATCGGCCGCCAGATGCAGATGCCATTCCGGGTTCTCCGGATGCCGAGTCAGCCAGGGCATGGCGCGGTTGTCGATGAGAAGCGCGTTGACCTGGCCGACCACCGCCTCTTCATCGCCTGCCGTGGCCCACAATTCGCCGAGTCGCCGCCGGAGACCGTGCACCGCGGCGAGTTCGGCGGCGTCGCGGTCGCGCCGGCCGGTCCACCCGAAGTCGTTCAGGTAGTCGTCCAGGGACGCCAGGTCGGCGAGGTGGTCGCCGTCGACCCGGTCGCTGTTGATCAGCACGCACGCCGCGCGCAGCGTGAGCTCCGTGTCATGACTGAAATTCATTTGACTCGTTACACCCGCCCTCCGTAGCGTCATGACCAATCCCAAGTTGACTCATTACATCATTGGAGGTGGCCCATGACGGCGTCGAACGGCACCAATGCCGGCCACTTCCGGACCGGCATGATCTTCGCCGTCCTGTCTGCCTTCACCTTCGGGATGGCGGGCGCCCTGGGCAAGTCCCTGATCGAGGCGGGGTGGAGCCCCACCGCGGCAGTGGTCGCCCGGCTGACCGGCGGTGCGCTGGTCATGGCCGTGGTCGCGACCGTCCTGCGCCGCGGCTGGGTGCGAGAAGCGCTGAGTCACAAAGGCACGGTCATCGCCTATGGCGCCATCCCGATCACGGGCGCCCAGCTCTGCTACTTCAACGCCGTCACCTATCTCCCCGTCGGCATCGCGCTGCTGCTCGAGTACGCCGCACCCCTGCTGGTGGTCGGCTGGGTGTGGGCCACCACCCGGCGCCGGCCCAGCACCCTCACATTGGCCGGCGTCGCGATCGCCGTCGCCGGCATCACGCTGGTACTCGGCCTGATCGGCCCCGGAAGCAGGAGTGGCGCCCCGATCAGCGCAGCCGGCATCGCCTGGGGCATGGGCGCGGCCGTCTGCGCCGCGTGCTACTTCGTCATGTCCGACAAGGCCAGCGCCGACGGCACCGGCCTGCACTCCATCACCCTGGCGACCGGTGGGCTGATGGTCGGCGCGGCGACGGTCGCGCTGCTCGGCGTATCCGGCGTCATGCCACTCGCGTTCACCGGCAACGACACCACGCTGGCAGGCCTGACGACGTCCTGGCTGGTACCCGTGATCGCGCTGGCCATCGTGCCGACCGCGATGGCGTACACCTTCGGCATCATGGGTATCGCCCGCCTGCAGCCCCGGTTCGCCTCCCTGGTCGGCCTGTCCGAGGTGATGTTCGCCGTGCTGTCCGCCTGGGCACTGCTGGGCGAGGCGATCACCGCAATCCAATTGCTGGGCGGTGCGGTGGTGCTGGCCGGGCTGGCGCTTGCCCGGCAGGGCGACCGCGGCGAAGCGACCTGGCACGACGATTGGCCGGACAGCCCGGAGGGTTTGCCAGCAGGTCAAACAATTGGCCGTAGCTGATCACGATATGTGAAGATGGCCCGCGTGACCTTGCTCAGCACGTCGGTCCGAGTGGCCGCAATCGCCGCCGCCGTCATCTCCGGAACCGCGCTGCTGCCCTCGGCACCGGCTCAGGCCGACAACGCCTGCCCCAACATCGAGATCGTTTTCGCCCGCGGGACCAGTGAGGACCCGGGCGTCGGCAGGGTCGGCTACGCGTTGGTCGATGCGCTGCAGCCGCTGGTCGGTGGCCGGACTGTCGGTAGCTACGGCGTCGACTACCCGGCCACGTACGACTTCCTGACGGCCCAGGACGGCGCGACCGACGCCCAGAACCACATCTCGGCCATGGCGCAGCAGTGCCCGCGTACCAAGATCGTGCTCGGTGGCTACTCCCAGGGCGCGGCGGTGGTCGACATGCTGGCCGGCGTACCGCCGCTCGGCGACCGGGTCGGCGAGGTCGGCTCGGCGCCGCCGCTGCCGGCCGAACTCGCGAGTCGGGTCGCGGCCGCAGCGGTCTTCGGAAACCCGTCGGCCAAGTTCAGCCACCCGCTGGATTCGATGGGCCTGTTTGCGAACCGTGCCATCGACCAGTGCTCCCCAGGTGACCCGATCTGCTCGCGCGGCCGTAACCCGTTCGCCCACACGCACTACGAGACGTCCGACTTCGTGGACCAAGCCGCGCAGTTCATCGCGTCACACGTCTGACCTGCCGATAAACGCCGATCGCGGAACCACATCTGGAGCCGCGGTTAAGATTCGGTGTGATCATCAGTGCACTGCGCCGGGCCGTCGCCGGCACCGCAACCACCGTCATCATGGCCGGCATCACTGTGCTGACGCCGCCGTCGCTGGGTGCCGTCGGCACCGCCGCCGCTGCCAACTGCCCTGACATCGAGGTGACGTTCGCCCGCGGCACGAGCGAAGACCCCGGCCTGGGCACGGTCGGCGGGGCCTTCGTCAACCAGTTACGCAAGAAGGTCGGCGGCCGGTCCGTGGGGGCCTACGCCGTCGTCTACCCCGCGTCATACGACTTCCTGGCCGCCGCCGACGGCGCCAACGATGCCAGCGCCCACATCCAGTGGATGGCCGATAACTGCCCGGGCACCCGGCAGGTACTCGGCGGCTACTCGCAGGGCGCGGCCGTGATGGACGTCATCGGCGCCATTCCGGTCCCGGGTGTCGGCTTCAACAACCCGCTGCCTCCCGAAGCCGCCGGTCACGTCGCGGCGATCGCGGTCTTCGGCAACCCGTCAGCCAAGCTGGGTCTGCCGTTGACCGCCAGCCCGGTGTGGGGCGGCAAGGTCATCGACCTGTGCAATCCGGGCGATCCCATCTGCCAGACCGACGGCCAGAGCGTACCCGCACACAAAACCTACGCTGGTGGCCCGACCAACGACGCGGCCAACTTCGTCGCCGGATTGTTGTAAGGCTGGCATCATTTCTCGACGAGACCGTCAATTCGTCGGGATACCATCGGATTTGTGATCGGCCGCCGTACAACTGCAGTGCTGATCACCGTTCTGACCGTCGCCGTCGCGCCAATGTCCGTGCTACTCACGGACATTGGCGTGGCGAAGGCGGCCGCCACCTGCGCACCCGCGGAAGTGGTGTTCGCCCGGGGCCGGATGGAACCGCCCGGCCCCGGACAGGTCGGCGCCGCGTTCGTCGCCGCGCTGCGGCAGCTCCGCGGCCCGAATATCGGGCTGTACCCGGTGAATTACCCGGCAGACACCCAGGTCGACATGGGCGCCAACGACATGAGCCAGCGCGTGCAATGGCTTACCCGTAACTGCCCGGCCACCAAGATCGTGCTCGGTGGTTACTCATTGGGCGCCGCCGCCACCGATCTTGTTCTCGCGGTGCCCATTTCGGCCTTCACCTTCAACAACCCGCTGCCGCGGGGCGCCGACCAACACATCGCGGCCGTCGCGCTGTTCGGCAACGGCGCCAACTGGGCCGCACCCATCACCGCACTGAGCCCCACCTACCAGAACCGGACCATCGATCTGTGCCACTCCGATGACCCCATCTGCAACCCGAGCAGCCCCTACAAATGGCGTGCCGAGTGGCAGGATCACCTCGCACCGGGCTACATCAACTCCGGGATGGTGAACCAGGCCGCGAAGTTCGTCGCTGCGCGCCTCTGACTCGCGGCTAGACTCCAGCCATGGCCACCCGCTCCGTTGTGACGTCTGTTCGGTCTGCTGTCGCCCTGATCGGCGCGGCAGCGTCCGTTGCCACCGGAGTGGTGGTGGCGACGGCCGCGGGCCCTGCGGGATTCATCGGCGCCGCATCGGCAGACGCGTGCCCACAGGTGGAAGTGGACTTCGCCCGGGGCCGCAATGAGCCTCCAGGCACCGGCCGGGTGGGCGCGGCGTTCATCGATGCGTTGCGCGCCAAAACGCCTCAGAACATCGGGGTCTACGCGGTGAACTATCCCGCAAACATCGAGATCCCCCAGGGCGCCAACGACTTCAGCTCACACATTCAGTACATGGCGGCGCACTGCCCCGCCACCAAGTTGGTGATCGGTGGGTACTCGCTGGGCGCGGCGTCCGCAGCCATGGCATTGTCCTCCAACGACAAGGGATTCGGCTTCGACCAGCCACTACCGCCCGGCATGGACTCCCACATCGCTGCGGTGGCGCTCTTCGGCAATGTGACCCACCGCATGGGCGGCTCCAACATCGCCCCGGTATTCAGCGATCGGACCATCGACCAGTGCAACGGCACCGACCCGGTTTGCAGCGACGGAGGTCTCCCGCAGAGCATCGCCCAGCTGCAGGGCGACTGGCAGAACCACCTGCAAGAAGGCTATATCGACACCGGGCTCGTAGATCAGGCCGCCGACTTCGTCGCGGCCCGATTGGCACCACCACCGGCCCAGTGAGCTCAGTCGAGCGTGCGTAAATCCCGGGTGACGGTGATCCTCGACGCCAGTTGATCGTCGGGCGGGTAATCCACCGACACCAGCGTCAGACCCCGCGCCGGGGCGGCGGCGTACTCGCTGGACCGGCTGTCGGCGGCCAAAAGGCCTGCGATCCAACCGGGTTCACGACGGCCCACCCCCACCGCGAGCAGCGCGCCGACCAGCGAGCGCACCATGTTCCAGCAAAAGGCGTCGGCCGTCACGTGGGCGGTGACCAGATCACCTGAGCGCTGCCAGTCCAGCCGCTGCAGGTCCCGGATGGTGGTCGCACCCTCCCGGAATCGGCAGAACGCGGCAAAATCCTGCAGCCCCAACAACTCCTGTGACGCGGCCGTCATCGCATCCAGATCCAAGGGCCGCGACCACGGGGTGATGAAGCGGGCCTGTTGCGGCTCGACGCCGTACGGCGCCAGCGACAACCGGTACTCGTAGTGCCGCCGCAACGCGGAGAACCGGGCGTCGAAACCTGGTGCCGCACGGGCGATCTGACGTACCCGGACATCGGCGGGCAGGAACCGCGCGAGCCGGCGCACCAAGGGTAGGAACTCCGGTTCTCCCGGGCGGGGCGTGCGCGGATAGGCGAATCGCAGTGCGGCAGAAGGCACATCGACGTGCGCGACCTGACCGGTCGCATGCACCCCGGTGTCGGTGCGGCCGGCGGTGACCAGGCGCACCGGCTCACGGAACACCGTCGACAGCGTCTCCTCGATGACGCCCGCGACCGTACGCTGGCCGGCCTGCGGGGCCCAACCGGCGAATTCGGTGCCGTCGTACGAGATGTCCAGGCGCAAACGAGTCTCTGGGCGAGCGGAGCGACGGGAAAAATCATCTGGGCGAGCGGAGCGACGGGAAGCAGAAACAAGCCCGCCATCCGGCTGAATGGCGGGCTTGTTCTCGTTCACAGCGTGATTAGGACTTGGCCTCATCCTCGGTCGCTTCAGCCTCGGCCTCAGCGGTCTGAGCGTCGGCGATGCCCTCGTCAGCAGCCTCAACCTCAGCCACCGCGGTCTCTTCCTCGACAGGAGCCTCGGCCTCGGCAGCCTTCGCCTGAGCGGCGGCGGCACGACGAGCGCGGTCGGCCTCGGAGACGACGGTCTTCTCCCGGACCAGTTCGATCACGGCCATGGGGGCGTTGTCGCCCTTGCGGTTCTCGACCTTGATGATGCGGGTGTAGCCGCCCTCGCGGTCCGCGAAGTGCGGTGCGATCTCGGCGAACAGGGTGTGCACCACGTCCTTGTCGCGGATCTTCTTCATCACCTCGCGCCGGTTGTGCAGCGCGCCCTTCTTGGCGTGGGTGATGAGCTTCTCGGCGTACGGACGCAACGCCCGGGCCTTGGCATCAGTGGTCTTGATGCGGCCGTGCTCGAACAGCGAGGTGGCCAGGTTGGCCAGGATCGCGGCCTGGTGCGACGACGACCCGCCGAGGCGAGCACCCTTTGTGGGTTTGGGCATTGCAACTATCTCCTAAATGGGGCCGGCCCCCGTATCAGGTAGGGCCGGGACGGACCCGGTGGGCGAAGCCCGCGGGTATTTCTCTTACAGCTGTTCGGTTTCGGCGTAGTCCTGGTCAGCGTCCAGGTCGTAGCTGGCATCGCTGTTCCAGGTGCCGGTGGCCACGTCGTAGCCGGCGACCTGCGACGGGTCGAACGTGGCGGGGCTGTCCTTGAGCGACAGACCCAGCTGGTGCAGCTTGATCTTGACCTCGTCGATGGACTTCTGGCCGAAGTTACGGATGTCCAGCAGGTCCGACTCGGTACGCGAGACCAGCTCGCCGACGGTGTGCACACCCTCGCGCTTGAGGCAGTTGTACGACCGCACGGTCAGCTCCAGGTCATCGATCGGCAGCGCGAACGAGGCGATGTGGTCTGCCTCGGCCGGCGACGGGCCGATCTCGATGCCCTCGGCCTCCACGTTCAATTCACGTGCGAGCCCAAACAATTCGACCAGCGTCTTACCGGCCGAAGCCAGGGCGTCACGCGGGGCGATCGAGTTCTTGGTCTCGACATCGAGGATCAGCTTGTCGAAGTCGGTGCGCTGCTCGACGCGGGTGGCCTCCACCTTGTAGGTGACCTTCAGCACCGGCGAGTAGATCGAGTCGACCGGGATCCGGCCGATCTCGGCACCCGAAGCCTTGTTCTGCACGGCCGGGACATAACCGCGGCCGCGCTCGACGACGAGCTCGACCTCCAGCTTGCCCTTGTCGTTCAGGGTGGCGATGTGCATGTCCGGGTTGTGCACCGTCACACCGGCCGGGGGCACGATGTCACCGGCGGTGACGGCACCCGGGCCCTGCTTGCGCAGGTACATGGTGACCGGCTCGTCCTCTTCCGAGGAAACAACCAGGCCCTTGAGGTTCAGGATGATGTCGGTGACGTCTTCCTTGACCCCGGGGACGGTGGTGAACTCGTGCAGGACACCGTCGATGCGGATGCTGGTGACCGCTGCGCCCGGGATGGACGACAGCAGCGTGCGCCGCAGCGAGTTGCCCAGGGTGTAACCGAAGCCCGGCTCCAGCGGTTCGATCGTGAACCGCGACCGGTTTTCGGCCAGCACATCCTCGGACAGGGTGGGTCGCTGTGAGATCAGCATTGTTTTCTATCTCCTTCTCGGCACCCACTATTTGATGCCGGTTTGGTAGGTGCCCACCCAGGATTGGGTGGGCCACCATGACCTCGAATTACTTCGAGTAGAACTCGACGATCAGCTGCTCGGTGAGCGGCACGACGATCTGGGCGCGCTCGGGCAGCTGGTGCACGAGGATGCGCTGACGCTCGCCGACAACCTGCAGCCACGACGGCACCGGACGCTCGCCGGCAACCTCACGGGCGATCTGGAACGGCAGGGTGTTCAGCGACTTCGAACGGATGTCGATGATGTCGTACTGCGAAACCCGGTAGCTGGGGACGTCGACCTTGACACCGTTGACGGTGAAGTGGCCGTGGCTGACGAGCTGACGGGCCATCCGACGGGTACGGGCCAGGCCGGCGCGGTACACGACGTTGTCCAGACGGCTTTCGAGGATCTGCAGCAGGTTCTCACCAGTCTTGCCGGCCTTGCGGTTGGCTTCCTCGTAGTACTTGCGGAACTGCTTCTCCATGACGCCGTAGGTGAAGCGAGCCTTCTGCTTCTCCTGCAGCTGGGTGCGGTATTCGCTCTCCTTGATCCGCGCGCGACCGTGCTGGCCGGGCGGGTAGGGGCGCTTTTCGAACGACTGATCGTCACCGACGAGGTCGACGCCGAGACGGCGCGACTTGCGGGTGGCGGGTCCGGTATAACGAGCCATTTTCTTTACCTAATCCTTTTCCCGAGCCGACCTAGACCCTGCGCCGCTTGGGCGGACGGCAGCCGTTGTGCGGCTGCGGCGTGACGTCGGAAATCGCGCCGACCTCGAGGCCGGCGGCCTGCAGCGAACGGATCGCGGTCTCGCGGCCCGAACCCGGACCCTTCACGAAGACGTCGACCTTCTTGACACCGTGCTCCTGCGCCTTGCGGGCAGCGTTCTCGGCGGCGAGCTGCGCGGCGAACGGGGTGCTCTTGCGCGAACCCTTGAAGCCGACGTGACCCGACGAGGCCCAGGCGATGACGTTGCCCTGGGGATCGGTGATCGAGACGATGGTGTTGTTGAACGTGCTCTTGATGTGAGCGGCGCCGTGCGGGACGTTCTTCTTTTCCCGGCGACGAGTGGGCTTGCCGCGCTTCGAAGCAGCGCCGGCTTTCTTGGTGGGTGCCATTTACTTACCTGGCCTTCTTCTTGCCGGCGATGGTGCGCTTCGGGCCCTTGCGGGTACGCGCGTTGGTCTTGGTGCGCTGGCCACGCACAGGCAGGCCACGACGGTGGCGCAGGCCCTGGTAGCAACCGATCTCGATCTTGCGACGGATGTCGGCCTGCACCTCGCGGCGCAGGTCACCCTCGACCTTGAGGTTGCCTTCGATGTAGTCGCGCAGCTGGGTCACCTGGTCGTCGGTGAGGTCCTTGGTGCGCAGGTCCCGGTCGATGTCGGTGGCGGCCAGGATTTCCTGGCTGCGGGTACGGCCGATGCCGTAGATGTAGGTCAGCGCGATCTCCATGCGCTTGTCGCGCGGGAGATCAACGCCCATGAGACGTGCCATCAGGCAGTGTTCCTTTTCGTTGCGGAGGTCTGTTCCCAGTCCGTTCCCCGTCTATCGGGGTCCGGCCTCCGTGCCGGACGTGGTTGAGGGCCGTCTGCCCTCAGTGGTACTGGGAGGTCTGCATTCAGTTTTGGGTGCTGCTTGAGCTGGTGTTTAGCCCTGCCGCTGCTTGTGCCGCGGATCGGAGCAGATCACCATGACCCGCCCGTGCCGGCGAATCACCCTGCACTTGTCGCAGATCGGCTTGACGCTCGGGTTCACCTTCACGACTTAGCGATCCTTTTCTCTGTTCTGAATTGGTGGTGCTGGGCGTATTACTTGTAGCGGTACACGATGCGGCCACGGGACAGGTCGTACGGAGACAGCTCCACCACGACACGGTCCTCCGGCAGGATGCGGATGTAGTGCTGCCGCATCTTGCCGCTGATATGGGCGAGCACCTTGTGACCGTTCTCCAGCTCAATGCGGAACATCGCATTGGGCAGGGGCTCGATCACGCGACCCTCGACCTCGATGGCGCCGTCTTTCTTGGCCATACTCTTTGGTAATCCTCTGGTTCTTCGGTTTCGTATCTCATACGCCCGTGCTTGGCGCAGAGCCCACCCCGGCTACAACAACGTGGACTTAATGCCAGGAAATTCCGGGGAACTTCAGAACAGAGCACGCAAAGAGCCGGCGCAGAAGCTGCACCGTTGGTCCACGATACCCGCTCGGACCCCAGGTACCAAAATCCGCGAAGCGGCCCGGGCAACCCCAGGTGGGCTCATCGTCTTCGCAAGTCAGGGCGCATAATGAACAGCGATGACTGGACCCGCTTCCCCGGCCCGCAACCCGGTGATTCTCACCGTCGATGATGATCCCGCAGTGTCTCGTGCCGTCGCCCGCGACCTGCGCAAACACTACGGCGCACGCTATCGGATCGTGCGCGCCGAATCCGGCCAGGACGCGCTCGTCGCGCTCAACGAGCTACAGCTGCGGGGCGACACCGTGGCGATGTTCATCGCCGACTACCAGATGCCCGAGATGAACGGCATCGACTTCCTGGAACTGGCCATGGACGTGTTCCCGCTGGCCCGGCGCGTACTGCTGACCGCGTACGCGGATACCCACGCCGCGATCAACGCCATCAATCTCGTGGATCTCGACCACTATCTGCTCAAGCCGTGGGATCCGCCCGAGGAGAAGCTGTACCCGATCATCGACGGCCTGCTGGAGGCCTGGCACGAGGTCGGCGACCGCGCCGTCCCGCACACCAAGGTGATCGGCCACCGGTGGAATCCCCGCTCCTGGGAGGTCCGCCAGTTCCTGGCCCGCAATCAGCACTACTACCGGGCGTACTCCTCGGACGAGGCCAAGGGCAAGCAGCTGCTGACCGCCGCCGGCCTGGACGGCCTCGAGCTGCCCGTGGTGATCTCCGAGCAGGGCGAGACACTGGTCCAGCCGACGGACGCGCAGCTGGCCGGGATGCTCGGCCTGGCCACCACCCCGTCACTGGAGATGTACGACCTGGCCGTCATCGGCGGTGGGCCCGCCGGCCTGGCGGCCGCGGTGTACGGCGCATCCGAGGGGCTGCGCACGGTCCTGATCGAGCGCACCACCACCGGCGGCCAGGCGGGCCGCAGTTCGCGGATCGAGAACTACCTGGGCTTCGAGACCGGGATCTCGGGCGCCGAGCTGACGACGTCGGCCCGGCGGCAGGCCGAACGCTTCGCCGCCGAGGTCATCACGACCCGCGAGGTGGTCGGGCTGGACGTCAGCGCGCTGGCCAGCAAGACGCTGACCTTCGACGACGGCCGGGGCATCACCGCACGGTCGGTCATCCTGGCCACCGGCGTCGACTACCGGCACCTGCAGGTGAACGGCTGCTGGGAGAACCCCGATGAAGTCGGCAACAGCTATGTCGGCAACGGCGTCTTCTACGGAGCGTCGGTGTCGCAGGCCTCCGAATGCGCCGGTGAGGACGTCTACATCGTCGGCGGCGCCAACTCGGCCGGCCAGGCGGCGATGTTCATGTCGCAGCAGGCCAAGTCGGTGACGCTGCTGGTACGCGGACCGTCGCTCGAGGCGTCGATGTCCTACTACCTCATCCAGCAGATCGAGAACACGCCCAACATCAGCGTCCGCACCTGCACCGAGGTGGTCGACACCTGCGGCGAGGACGGCCACCTGACGGGGCTGTGGCTGGTGGACAACAGCACCGGTGACCGCGAGAAGGTGGACTGCTCCCGGTTGTGCTGTTTCATCGGCGCCACTCCGCGCACGCAGTGGCTGGAGGACGCCGGCATCGCCCGCGACGACCACGGTTTCATCCTGACCGGGCCGGACCTCAAGGACGTGTGCGGGTGGAATCTGGACCGTCCGCCGCACCACCTGGAAACAAGTGTGCCCGGTGTGTTTGTTGCAGGTGATGTCCGCGCTGAATCGGCCAAACGGGTCGCAGCCGCGGTAGGCGAAGGCTCGATGGCAGTGATGCTGGTGCACCGGTATCTGGCCGAGACGTAGGAGGAGACCGGTATGGGCGAAACGTGCGCGCGAAGTGAACTGAAGACGCTGTTCCTGTTCGAGGCACTGACCGATGAGCAGCTGGACACGCTGTGCGCCCACGGTCACATCGCCACGTTCGAACCCGGCCCGGTGTGCACCGAAGGGGAACCGGCGACGTGTTTCTACGTGATGCTCGACGGTGAACTGGTGATGTCGATGAAGTCCGGCGGCATCGACATCGAGACCAATCGCACGTCCATGCGCGGTGTGTACTGCGGCGCCTGGTCGGCCTACATCCCCGACGAACAGCCCGTGTACGAGGCGTCGGTGCGGGTGACCAAGACGTCTCGGTTCTTCGTCCTGGACGCCAACGCCTACGCCGACTTCATGCGTTCGGAATTCCCCATGGCGGTGCACCTGCTGGAGGGCCACAAGGTCGGCGGCCGGCGCGGGCGGCAGATCGTCGGCCAACGGGAGAAGCTCCTCGCCCTGGGCCAGCTGTCGGCCGGGCTGACCCACCAGCTGAACAACCCGGCGGCGGCAACCGCGCGCGCTGTGGCCGACTTGCACGACCGGATCGGCAAGATGCGGCACAAACTCGCCATGCTTGCCGACGGGCAGGTCAGCCCGCAGTCCCTGCGAGTACTGGTCGGCATCCAGGAAGGCATCGCCGAGCAGGTGGCCAAGGCCAGAACCCAGGAGCTGTCCGCCATCGAGGCGTCCGACCGCGAGGACCAGATCGGCGAATGGCTGGAGGACCATGGCATCGCGGCCGCCTGGGACTACGCCCCCACTTTTGTCGACGCCGGCCTGGATGTCGTTTGGCTGGAAGGCATTTCGTCGTCCATCGGTGACAGCGACGCGTCGGCGACCCTGCAGGGTGCGCTGGGCTGGTTGAAATACACCATCGACACCGAGCTGCTGATGTGCGAGATCTCCGAAGCGAGCAAACGGATTTCGACGCTGCTGGCCGGCGCCAAGCAGTACTCCCAGATGGACCGTGCCCCGTACCAGAACGCCAATGTGCACGAGCTGCTGCGCAGCACCCTCATGATGTTCGGCGACCGCATCGGCAAGGACGGCACGACCTGCGTCAAGGTGGTCAAGGAGTACGACCCGGCGCTACCCGAATTGCAGTGCTACCCAGCCGACCTCAATCAGGTGTGGACGAACATCATCGACAACGCGCTGCAGGCCATGAAGGGCTGTGGGGTGCTGACGATCCGCACCAAGCGCGTCGGCGAGGACAGCGTCCGGATCGAGATCAACGACAACGGCCCGGGCATTCCGGCCGACGTCATCGAGCGCATCTTCACCCCGTTCTTCACCACGAAACCGTTCGGCGAAGGCACGGGGCTGGGACTCGACCTGGCGTGGCGCATCATCTGCGAAAAGCACCACGGCAACATCTACGTCGAGTCCAAGCCGGGCGACACCACGTTCTTCGTCACCTTGCCCCTGCACGCACCGGCACCAGAAGAATTTCCGGCGGTAGCGGGATAGTTCGGCTCACCGAGCGCCGAACGGAATAGCCGCCCGCGCCGGGGAGTTGCCGCAGAGGTGACCAAACCAGACCTCGGGCGCTACGGCGTATTCGGACGCGGCGCAACGCCGCAGCAGGCAACGGAAATCGAAACGCTGGGCTACGGCGCCATCTGGGTCGGGGGATCCCCGCCCGCGGAACTAGACTGGGTCGAGCCGCTGCTCGGCGCAACCGAGCGGCTGAAGGTCGCGACCGGCATCGTCAACATCTGGACGGCAGCGGCCGGACCGGTGGCCGAGTCGTTCCACCGCATCAACACCGCCTATCCGGGCCGCTTCCTGCTCGGCATCGGTGTCGGCCACCCGGAGGCACACACCGAATACCGTAAGCCCATCGACGCGCTCACCGAATACCTCGACAAGCTCGACGAATACGGCGTGCCGAAGGAACACCGCGTCGTGGCCGCGCTCGGTCCGCAGGTACTCAAGCTCTCAGCCCGGCGCAGCGCCGGCGCCCACCCGTACCTGACCACCCCTGAGCACACCGCCCAGGCACGTGAGCTGATCGGCCCGGACGCGTTCCTGGCGCCCGAGCACAAGGCGATCCTGACGACGGACGCGGACCAGGCCCGGGCGGTGGGGCGCAAGGCTCTGGAGATTTACCTCAACCTGAACAATTACCTGAACAGCTGGAAGCGGTTGGGGTTCACTGACTCTGACGTCGCCAAGCCCGGTAGTGACCGGCTCGTCGACGCCGTCGTCGCCTACGGCACCGTCGACGCGATCGCCGCCCGGCTGAAGCAGCACCTCGACGCCGGCGCCGACCACGTACCGGTTCAGGTGCTGACGTCGCCCGAGAAGCTGATACCCGCACTGACCGAACTCGCCGGCCCGCTGGGCCTGCGGTAACTGGAGGGATCACACATGAGCCAGTTGAACCTGGGCCGCTTCGGAGTGTGGACGTTCGGCGCCCCCACGCCCGAGCAAGCCGCCGAGATCGAGACGTTGGGGTACGGCGCGGTGTGGGCCGGCGGCTCCCCCGCCGGCGATCTCGCGTTCGTCGAGCCGCTCCTGGCCGCGACCGAGAAGCTGCAGGTGGCCACCGGCATCGTCAACGTGTGGACCGCGCCGGCGGCGCAGGTCGCCGACTCGTACCACCGCATCGAGGCCGCGTATCCGGGCCGGTTCGTGTTGGGCGTCGGCATCGGCCACCCCGAACACACCAAGGAGTACCGCAAGCCCTACGACGTCCTCGTCGAGTATCTGGACGAACTGGACGCCGCCGGCGTTCCGGTGGCGCGCCGAGTGGTCGCGGCACTGGGCCCGAAGGTGTTGCGACTGGCGGCCGATCGCAGCGCCGGCGCGCATCCGTACCTCACCACCCCGGAGCACACGGCCGAGGCGCGCACGCTGATCGGCCCGGACGCGTTCCTCGCGCCCGAGCACAAGGTCGTGCTGACCGACGGTTCGGCCGAAGCCACCGAGGAAGCCCGGGCCATCGGCCGTCAGACCGTCGACTTCTATCTGAACCTCAGTAACTACCTGAACAATTGGCGCCGGCTCGGCTTCTCTGAGGACGACATCGCCAAGCCGGGGAGCAACGCCTTGATCGACGCGGTGGTCGCACACGGCACGCCCGACGCCATCGCCGCCCGGTTGACCGAGCATCTCGACGCCGGCGCCGATCACGTCACCATCCAGGTGCTGGGCGGCGGGGACAAACTGGTGCCGACGCTGACAGCGCTGGCGGGTCCGCTGGGCTTGCGGGGATAGCCCCGGCGCTCAGCGCGTTTGGTCCTGCTGGTCCTGGTGGCGCCAGTTCCAGTGCGGCCAGTTCCAGTGCGGCCGGTCCGGATGCTGCGCGGGCTTCGGCGTCTCGGTGACGGTCGGCACGGCAATCGTCTGCGTCGGAGCCACGGGCTTCGGCGCAGTGACGGCCGGGACCGTGACCTCGCTGACCGCGGCGGGCACCACAACTCGGGTCGCGGGAGTTGCCGGAGCCGGTGCCGGCGGGGCGTATGGGGCTGATTCGGCGTGATCGGCGACTGCCAGCGGAGTCGACGGCGCATCGTTGCCGCCGAGCACGATCGCACCCAGCGCGGCCGCCACGGTGACTGCACCGAAGAGCGTCGCGACGATCACCGGCCGGGTGAATCGAGGCTTTCGCGCCGAGACCACGGGCCCCGCCGGGATCGCCGACTGGAAGGCGGGTTCTTCCACGTCGGCTTGTGACCAAGCCAGCGCGCTGATCGGCATCGTCGCCGCCCCATGGATGGTGCCGCTGGCCGGGTCGGCAGAGAACTCCAGGTTCGGGAAGGTGGCGGTCATGGTGGTGGACATGGCGTGCTCCTCTGTCGTCCTTGCGGCCCGGCGGGCTGCTCTCATAGGTAGGAGCAGCCGGGCACCCGCATCGGGACAACTTTTCGGCGAACTCTTTCTTCGGGATTCGCGACCAGCCGGTCAGTAGATGACCGGCGGCTGCGTCGTCGTCACCGGGGCCGGTTCGACCGGACCCCCGTTGACCGGTGGGCGCGGCCGCGGTGGCCTGGGCGGCAGAGGCCGCGGCGGGGGTGGCGGCGGCGGCGGTTCACTGACGACCGGCGGCGCCTCGCTGGGCGGCGGTTCTTCGGTGATGACGGGCGGCCGATGATGGCGCGGTGGTGGCAGCGGCAGCGGCGACGGCTCAGGAGCTATCACCGGCGGGGCCGGCGGCGGGGGCACCGGCGATTGCTGCGGCGGTGGCACCGGCTGGGGCGGACGGACCTCCGTCGGCTCCGCGGGGGCTGTCACGACCGCGGTCGGAGCCGACGGCTGCGGAGCCGGAATGGACGGCGTGTTCTCGGGTGTGTGACTGGGCGAGGGCGTGATGGTGTTGGTCACTCCCTGCGGGCTGACGGGAGTATTCGTTTCGTACCGCCAGGCGATGGTCAGTGCCAGCACGATCAGCGGAATGCCGATCAGCAGTGACATCGTCAGCATCACGCGGCCGGGGGGCTGGGCGGCGGGCGGTTCCTCATCTCCGCCGTCGGCCGCCGCGAACTGCTCGGTCGGCGTATCCGGCACCGAGTCTCGCGCCTGCGTAGGTGCGCTGTTCAGATCGGTGGTCGCGGACGTCAGCTGAATATGCCCCAACGTGCGGTCACGGAGCCAGGTCGGCGCGGGGATGAACAGCGGCGTGCCGCCGAGCAGCGCGACGGGGTTCACCAGCCGGCGACGGTCCTGCTCACAGACGGCGCAGCCCTCGATATGCCGGGCGATGCGCTTGCGCATCAGGATGGTGAAGGTGCCGTCCCAGCCCGCGAGGATGGCGCCCAGCTCGGGGCAATTGTTGCCCGCCTGGCCACGGCGGGCGACGAGCAGCGCGCCCAGCGAGCGTTCCATGGTGTCGCGAAGGCGCTGCATGATCTTGTTGGCGCTGGCAGTGCTGACGCCGAGCGCCTCGGCGAGTTCAGGACCCTCGAGTCCGTGGCGGTAACCCAGCTCCAGCACCGAGCGGTCGCGGTCGGACAACCCACCGGCCGCCTCGGCGACCAGTTTTGCCAGTTCATTGCGGGCGGCCAGCGTGTCCGGTCCGGCGTCGCCGGATGCTTCCTCCGGCAGGTCTTCGGACGGTTCTTCCCGGCGACGCTGCCGGATACGACGCAGTGCTTCGTTGCGGGCGATGGCGTACAGCCAGGGCCGCAGCTTGTCGGGTTCCCGCAACTTGTTCAAAGCTGTTGCCGCGGTACAGAACACGTCCTGGACGCAGTCCGCCGCGGCGTCGCGGTCCCGGACCATGCCGACGCAGTAGTCATGCAGCCGGTCGGCGTAGCGGTCGTAGATGCCGGCGAACGCGGCACGGTCGCCTGAGAGCGCGGCGCCGACCAAGTCGGCGTCGCTGACGATGTCCCAATCTGGCACTGCGGTCATGAGACGGACTCCCATACCGATCGATCGCCGGTATGCACTGATGCTAGTCCGGCGAAGGCGAGCTGATTTGCCGATTCGATGTGCACCGGCGTCTGAGTTCAATGATGAAAACGAGAGCAGCCCGGGCCCGGTTCAATGCCGGGCCCGGCTACCTCGCGCCGGACTGCCGCCGACGTCGGCGCAGTCACGGTCGGTCAGTGGTGATCGTGCTCGTGCCAGTGGTGATCCCAGTCGGGGAAGTAGAAGTGGCAGTGATCCCAGTCCCACCACGCCCACGAGCAGTAGTCGTAGTCGTACCAGAAGTGTTGCGGTGCGGGGGCGGGCAACGGCTGGGCCTGTGCGGGACCCGCCGTCATGCCCAACGCGGCGAGGGCCATGCTGCCGGACAACAATGCTGCCGCGGCGGCCCGCTTGGCGAGTGACTGCCGCTTGGCCGGGGTGTTGTTGATGCTCATTTCGTGCTCCTTGTTCAGGTGGTGCAGGTGCCCGAGTGGGCTCTGTCATAGGTAGGAGCGCGCCCCCCGACAAGTTCGGACACTTTTTCAAAAGAATTTTTCGATGAGTTCCACCGGCCGGCCGCACGCAGTGTGGGTGCGAATCGGGACTGACTACCGCGTTGCGTACCAGCGGAATTCGAGCCGGGCCGCCAGCCCCTTGCCAAGCCCCGACCGAATTACTAGGATATGCAAGTATCTCGGCCGTGAGTCGAGAACCCGAACTCTGCTCACCTTTGGACGGACGTCATGACGACCCAGATTCCGCACTTCATCAATGGACAGCGCACCACCGGCGAATCCACCCGCACCGCCGACGTGCTCAACCCCAGTACCGGACAGGCTCAGGCGCAGGTGCTCCTCGCATCAGTCGCCGACGTCGACTCCGCGGTGGCGGGTGCCGTTGTCGCACAACGGGAGTGGGCGTCCTGGAACCCGCAGCGCCGGTCGCGCGTGCTGATGAAGTTCATCGACCTGGTCAATCAGAACAAGGACGAACTGGCCCGGCTGCTGTCCCTGGAACACGGCAAGACCTTCGAGGACTCCCTCGGCGACATCCAGCGCGGCGTCGAGGTGATCGAGTTCGCCGTGGGCATCCCCCACCTGATGAAGGGCGAGTTCACCGAGGGCGCCGGATCCGGGATCGACGTGTACTCGATGCGGCAGCCGCTCGGCGTCGTCGCCGGCATCACGCCGTTCAACTTCCCGGCCATGATCCCGCTGTGGAAGGCCGGACCCGCGCTGGCGTGCGGCAACGCCATCATCATCAAGCCGTCCGAGCGCGACCCCTCGGTGCCGCTGCGTCTGGCCGAACTGTTCATCGAGGCCGGCCTGCCGGCCGGCGTCCTGCAGGTGGTCAACGGCGACAAGGAAGCCGTCGACGCCATCCTGGCGCACCCCGACATCAAGGCCGTCGGCTTCGTCGGCAGCACGGACATCGCGCAGTACATCTACTCGAACGCCGCCGCCAACGGCAAGCGGGCGCAGTGCTTCGGTGGCGCCAAGAACCACATGATCGTGATGCCCGACGCCGACCTGGACCAAGCCGTCGACGCGCTGATCGGCGCCGGGTACGGCAGCGCGGGCGAGCGCTGCATGGCCATCAGCGTGGCGGTGCCCGTCGGCGAGGAGACGGCAAACCGGTTGCGCAACAAGCTCGTTGAGCGCGTGAACCAGCTGCGCGTCGGCCACAGCCTGGACCCGAAGGCCGACTACGGCCCACTGGTTACCGGCGCCGCCCTGGAGCGGGTGCGGGGCTACATCGGCCAGGGCGTCGACGCCGGCGCCGAGCTGGTGGTCGACGGCCGCGAACGCGCCAGCGACGACCTGACGTTCGATGACGCAGATCTGTCCGGCGGCTTCTTCATGGGCCCCACCCTGTTCGACCACGTCACGCCCGACATGTCGATCTACACGGACGAGATCTTCGGGCCGGTCCTGGTGATCGTGCGCGCCAAGGACTACGAGGAGGCGCTGCGCCTGCCGTCGGAGCACGAGTATGGCAACGGCGTCGCGGTGTTCACCCGCGACGGCGACACCGCCCGCGATTTCGTGTCGCGCGTGCAGGTCGGCATGGTCGGCGTCAACGTGCCGATCCCGGTTCCGGTGTCCTACCACAGCTTTGGCGGCTGGAAGCGGTCCGGCTTCGGCGACCTCAACCAGTACGGGACGGCGTCGATCCAGTTCTACACCAAGGTCAAGACCGTCACCGAGCGCTGGCCGTCGGGCATCAAGGACGGGGCCGAGTTCTCGATCCCGACCTTCAAGTAAGGCCCCGGCGTTGAGCATCGATCCTTTCGGACTGGACGACGACGAACGCGTGATCGCCGAGACGGCGGCCGCGTTCGCCGAAAAACGGCTGGCACCAAACGCTTTGGTGTGGGACGCCGACGATCACTTCCCCACCGACGTGCTACGGGAAGCGGCCGAGCTGGGCATGGCGGCCATCTACTGCAGCGACGACGTGGGCGGCAGTGGGCTGCGCCGGTTGGACGGCGTGCGGATTTTCGAGCAGCTCGCCGCCGCCGACCCGACCATCGCGGCGTTCCTGTCGATCCACAACATGTGCGCCTGGATGGTGGACAGCTTCGGCACGCCGGAACAGCGCAAGACGTGGCTGCCGAAGCTGGCGTCGATGGAGGCCATCGCCAGCTACTGCCTCACCGAGCCGGGCGCCGGCAGCGACGCAGCGGCCTTGCGCACCAAGGCTGTTCGTGATGGCGACTACTACGTGCTGGACGGCGTCAAGCAGTTCATCTCGGGTGCGGGCGTCTCCGACGTCTACGTGGTGATGGCCCGGACCGGAGCCGACGGCCCCCGCGGCATCTCGGCCTTCATCGTCGAAAAGGACACGCCCGGACTGAGTTTCGGCACCAACGAGGAGAAGATGGGCTGGCACGCCCAGCCCACCGCCCAGGTGATCCTGGAAGGCGTGCGGGTGCCCGCCGACGCCATGCTCGGCGGCTCGGACGGCGAGGGCACCGGTTTCTCCATCGCGATGAACGGACTCAACGGCGGCCGCATCAACATCGCCGCCTGCTCGCTGGGTGGCGCCCAGGCCGCCTACGACAAGGCCGTCGGCTACCTGGCCTCTCGGGAGGCCTTCGGCTCGGCGCTGATCGACGAACCCACCATCCGGTTCACCCTCGCCGAGATGGCCACCGCCCTCGAAACCTCGCGGAACATGTTGTGGCGGGCGGCAACTGCCCTCGACACCAACAATCCACGCAAGGTCGAACTGTGCGCCATGGCCAAGCTGCACGTCACCGAGGCCTGCTACACGGTGGCCGACCAGGCGTTGCAGTTGCACGGCGGCTACGGCTACCTGCGCGAGTACGGGTTGGAAAAGATCGTCCGCGATCTGCGGGTGCACCGCATCCTGGAGGGGACGAACGAGATCATGCGTGTGGTCATCGGGCGAGCTGCCGCGACCGCCGCACGCAATTGAGCGATTTGTGCACGAAAATCCGCGATGAGCGCGGGAAATCGTGCACAAATCGCGGAGAACTAGGGAGGACGAACTGATGGCGACGATTGCATTCCTGGGCCTGGGCCACATGGGCGGCCCCATGGCCGCGAACCTGATCGCGGCGGGGCACACCGTGCACGGCTTCGACCCGGTGCCGGCCGCGACACAGGCGGCGCAGGACCACGGTGCGACGACCTTCGACAGCGGCCCCGAGGCAGTGGCCGGCGCCGACGTCGTCATCACCATGCTGCCCAACGGTGACCTGGTGAAGAGCTGCTACGCCGACGTCATGCCCGCCGCGGCCCCGGGAGCGCTGTTCATCGACTCCTCCACCATCTCGGTCGACGACGCCCGCGAGGTGCACCGCCTGGCCGGTGAGCGCGGCTTCGCTCAGCTGGACGCCCCGGTGTCCGGCGGCGTGAAAGGCGCGACGGCCGGCACGCTGGCATTCATGGTCGGTGGCGAGCCCGAGGCCTTCGAGCGCGGGCGGGCGGTGCTCGAGCCGATGGCCGGCAAGATCATCCACTGCGGCGACTCAGGCGCCGGCCAGGCCGCCAAGGTCTGCAACAACATGGTGCTGGCCGTCCAGCAGATCGCGATCGGTGAAGCATTCGTGCTCGCCGAGCACCTCGGCCTCGACAAGCAATCACTGTTCGACGTGATCACCGGGGCGACCGGCAACTGCTGGGCCGTGCAGGTGAACTGTCCGGTGCCCGGGCCGGTGCCCGCCTCCCCCGCGAACAACGATTTCCAGCCGGGTTTCGCCACCGCGCTGATGAACAAGGACCTCGGTCTGGCGATGGCTGCAGTGCGCTCGACGGGGTCGTCGGCACCCCTCGGCAGCCACGCCGCGGACATCTACGCAAAGTTTGCCGCCGAGCATGCCGATCTCGACTTCAGCGCGGTAATCAATCTGCTTCGTCAATGACGTCGCCACACCATCACCGCACGTCACAGTGGTGTTCGTTAGTTAACTGTGACATCGCGCGCATTAGGGCATAAGATGCGTGGGTCGCACAGGGAGGATTCGCGCCGCATGACTTTCAAACTTTTCGCCCGGGGGGCAACCGTCTCCGCAACGGCGGTTGCTGTTGCGCTCTGCGGAGCCGGCGTCGCGTTCGCGTCGCCTGACCCGGTGAGCCCTGACAGCCAGGATTCGTCGCAGCAGAACAGCAAGAACAACGAGTCGGCCACCACCCCGTCAAGTGACGTCGGCACGGCCAACACCAAGAACGTCTCCAACTCGCCCTCGAGTTCCACCGCGGGCCACACCGGCAAGACGGCGCGCAACAACGACAACGGCCTCGACTGGGGTGACGACTGGAGCCTGGGCGGCTTCCCGCCGATCAACCTCTCCAGCATGCAGCCGCCGGAGGCCACCGTCGCCATCCCGCTGTCGCTGGGCCTGCCCGGCTTGAGCCTGCCCAGCCTGGTGGTCGATGCCGGCCTCGGTGGTCTCGTCACCAGCCTCGCGGGCCTCGTCCTGGGTAATCTCTCGGTGCCCGCTGCCGCCGTTCCCACCGCCTCCGCCGCCGTGGCTCCGGTCGCGACCGCCGCCACGTTCGGCACCATGTCCGCCGTCGGCGACATCGCGAAGGTCTCGTCCGCGGCTGCCGTGGCTCCGGCCATCGCGGCTCCGGCTGTCGCGGCACCGGCCCTGGGCGGACTGCCGGCCTTGGGCGCTCCGGCGCTGCCGGCCCTCGGAGTACCGGCACTCGGCTCGCTCACGGCGCTCGCCGCGCCGAAGCTGCCCCCCATCGGCATGCCGCAGCTGCCGCCTGGCGTCGGCCTGCCGAAGATGCCTGGTATCGGCATGCCGCAGCTGCCGGACTTCACCAAGCTGCCGGCCCCGCAGATGCCGGACCTGACCAAGTTGCCGTCACCCCAGATCGGTTTGCCGCAGCCGCCGCCGATCGGTATGCCGCAGCTGCCGCCGCCTCCGCCGATCGGTCTGCCGTCGATTGGTCTGCCGAAGATCGGTCTGCCGTCGATCGGCCTGCCGAGCATCGGTCTCCCGCACTTCTGATCGACCAAAGCGAGGCGGGCCACAGGCCCGCCTCGACAATTCAAAAGCTCTGAAGAACTGGTGGTCAGCCCTGGGCTGACCACCAGTTCTTGTGCAGGCGCTCACACCCGGCGGCCAGCAGGCCGTCGTACTCTGCACGCACCTGGACCGCCCCGGGGAATTCGTGTCCGGCCGAGTAGCCGGTGGTGACCACCAACGTCGCCAGCTTGGCCGCCCGCGCGGCGCGGAAACCGCGGACGCCGCCCGCCACCGCCAACGCGCTCTCCGGCCCCAGACCCAATTCCCACAGTGCGTGGCCGTGCAGATCGGGTTCGCGGCGCGGACGCGGCAGATCGTCGGGCGTCACGATGGTCTCTGCGATGCCATCGCCCAGCAGCTGACGGACCAGCGGCTCCACCCACGACCGGCTACCGGTACTCACCACGGCCACCGAAAACCCGGCGCCGAACAGTCCGGCCGCCAGATCGGCCAGGCCGTCGCGCGGGCTCACGTCACCGTCGAGCACCGACGTCTCGAACAGTTCGGTCTTGGTGCGGTACACGTGGGCTGCGATCTCGCTGCTGACCCGCCCGAAGCCGCGTCGCCGCAGGGCCGACGCGATACGACGGGACTCGTCCGCGATGCGGACCAGCCGACCGTATTCGGCCACAGACCAGGAGATGTCGAGCCCGTGTTCGGCGAAGGCAGAATTGAACGCCACCCGGTGGGCATCGCGCTCGACGTCGGCCAGGGCTCCGTCGAGGTCGAAGATCACCGCACGCAACGGATCGATCACGGCATGGGCGGGCCGCGCCACATCCCACCAGAACGTGCGCTCCACACAACTCACCGACATGGGTATAAGGGTGTCCCACATCACAGGTCCGGGGCCTCCCCCAATCGGGGGATTGGACGGGCGAGATTGCCGGTGAACATTCGCGGCGGTCCACAGCCGGTCTCCCGACCTGCGCGGAAGCGCCGCTCTAAGGTGTTGCCATGACCACCAGCGAGAAGCCGGAGGCGGATCGCGCATGACCGCTGACCCCGAAGCCGACGCCGGCACGCCGGTGCGGCTGATCCTGGTCGACGACCACGAAATGGTCATCGAGGGACTCAAGGCCATGCTGGCCGCATTCAGCAACCGGGTGCGGGTGGTCGGCCAGGCCGTCGGGGCCGAACGAGCCGCCGCCGTGGTCGACGAACTGCAGCCCGACATCGTGCTGTGCGATGTCCGGATGCAGGGCGCCAGCGGCCTGGACCTGTGCCGTGAACTGCGGGAACGCAACCCGGACCGCAAAGTCGTCATGCTGTCGGTGTACGACGACGAGCAGTACCTCTACCAGGCACTGCGGGTCGGTGCTGCGGGATATCTGCTCAAGAGCATCAGCAGCGACGACCTGGTCCGTCAGCTCGAGTTGGTGCACGGCGGGGCCACCGCCATCGATCCCGGCATGGCGGCCCGGGCGGCAGACACCGCGGCCCGCATGCAGCGTGACGAGTTCTGGCCCGGCGCCCGCCAGGGCCTCACCCAGCGGGAGAGCGAAATCCTGTCGTTCGTGGTCGACGGGCTGTCCAACCGCGGTATCGCGACCCGGTTGGTGATCGGTGAGGAGACCGTCAAGAGTCACCTGCGGTCCATCTACCGCAAGCTCAACGTCAGCGACCGTGCCGGCGCGGTGGCGACCGCGCTGCGGGAGGGCATCTACCGATGACGGCGCGCAAACCTGACGAGCGCCTACGCGAGGAATCGACGGGCAAGGTGCTGACCGCGGACCGCGAACTGGCCCTGCTGCGCGAGCTGATCCGGGCCGCCTCCAGCGGTCCCGGCGTCGAACCGCTGGCCGCGGCAGCGGCCCGGATGATCACCCGGGCCACCGGTACCGACGTCTGCTTCGTCCACGTGCTGGACGACACCGAACGGTCGCTGACCCTGACGGGTGCCACGCCACCGTTCGACCAAGAGGTGGGCAAGATCCGGCTGCCGCTGGGCGAAGGCGTCTCGGGATGGGTGGCCAGCAACCGCGAACCCGTGGTGATCACCGACGACAAGGAGTCCGACCCGCGCTACCGGCCGTTCGAATCGCTGCGCGGCAGTGACTTCGCATCCATGGTGTCGGTGCCGATGGAGACCGACCCGGGCGGGCTGGTCGGCGTCCTCAACGTACACACCGTCGACCGCCGGGAGTTCACCGCGCGCGACGTCGAGCTCCTGCTCGTGATCGGCCGGCTCATCGCCGGGGCCATGCACCAGGCCCGGCTGCACCGTCAGCTCGTGGCCCGCGAACGCGCGCACGAGAACTTCGTGGAGCAGGTCATCGAGGCCCAGGAGATCGAGCGCCGCCGACTGGCCGGCGATATCCACGACGGCATCTCGCAGCGGTTGGTGACGCTGTCCTACCGGCTCGATGCGGCCAGCCGGGCAGTCGGGTCGGATGCCGCCGTCGCCGCCGAGCAGCTGACCTTGGCCCGGGAACTGGTGGACCTGACCCTCGGGGAGGCCCGCGCGGCCATCGGCAACCTACGCCCACCGGTTCTCGACGACCTGGGCCTGGCCGGTGGGCTCGCCAGCCTGGCACGCTCCATCGGCCAGCTCCACGTCGATGTGGAGCTGGCCGACGTCCGGCTGCCCGACCACATCGAGCTCGCGCTGTACCGCATCGCCCAGGAGTGCCTGCAGAACGTCGTCAAGCACGCCCACGCCAGTAACGCGTTGCTGAAGTTCGCGGCCGACGCCGAACATGCCCGGCTCGAGATCATCGACAACGGAATCGGTTTCGACACGTTCGAGCGTCCCTTGGGCGCCGACGAGATGGGCGGCTACGGGCTGTTGTCGATGGCCGAACGCGCCGAGATCGTCGGCGGCCGGCTGAACATCCGCTCCCGGCCGGGCTCCGGCACCATCGTCACCGCCACCATCCCACTGACTTCGGTGCGCGGCCAGGCATAGCCTGCGCCGAAGGGGATGAGGTCAGTCGACCGGATCGACCGGCTCAGTGTGGTCGCGCCTATTCAGGCCTGGCGAGGGGCCCGTCCGGCAGCTGAGGAAAGCGTAGTGGGGTGAGGGATTCGCCTCTCGGCGGTTGCGATTCGGTTCGGTGGCGCGCGAGCGAACACCGCGGCTGTAGGCGGGCCCGGTGTGGTTTCGGCTTGTGTTGACTACCAAGCTCCGGGGTGCGGCGGTATCGGGATGTCGACCGCCGGCGGGTAGTGCGCTATGTGTCGGGGACCAATGGCTCTAGTTCAGTCTGCATTGCTGAGATGGAATGGGCGCCGCTTGAACGCAAGGGGAGATCTCATGACAACTACCGCCAAGCCAGTGACCGCTAAGGAGTCCAGCACGGTTCCGTTGCGTTGGGACGAGGTGTACTACACGAACTGCCCTTTGGTGTCGGCGAGCAATGTCGACCAGGAATTGGGTTGGACGCGTGAGGAGTTCAAGAAGATCGGCGTCACCTATGACTTCCTCCGGTCGCGCCGGGAGAACAACTGGTATCCCCACTACGTCCACAACCTGGACAACCTGATCCGCTTCGGCGGTCTGTTCCCACCGATCCACGTTCATGCTGACATCCGACGAACGAAGCTGCTCGGCGCCACCCACGCCCCACACGAGGGCGGCTGCATGCTGGTGCGCGCCCGCGATGACATCTACCGGATGACCGATCTACGGGGCAAGAAGATCGGCCTGACCAAGAGTCTGAACACCATCAAGAACGACTGGTGGCGCATCCAAGAGGAGCAGGGCATCGAGCTGATGCTGCGGCTGAACGGCATGACCCGCGACGACGTTGAGATCGTCGAGTTTCCCTACCCCGACGACTGGTATGACGACCCGAAGATGCTGGATCCGATGAACAACCCGTCGGAGCTGTGGCTCAAGCGTGATCACAAGCACGACTTGGCATTCCGGCCGTTGGAACCAGCACTCGAGCAGGGCCTGGTGGACGCGATCTACACCCAGAGCAAGCCGATGCAGCACCTGCAGGAGGCCACCGGCAAGTTCAAGTCCATCGAGGACCTGTCTCGCTACCCCGACTGGACGCTACAGGTGGCCAACATCCCGGCAGTCATCACCTGCACCGCCGAGATGGCCAACGAGCATCCCGAGCTGGTAGTGACGTTCATGAAGGGCATGATCAAGGTCGGCCGGTGGGCCAACGAATACAAGCGCGCCGCCGCGGCGATCCTGGACAAGCAGACGTTCTATCTCGACGTCGAGGACACCTATCAGGGCATCAAGCACATCGACATGGTGCCCAACCTGTCCGCGCAGAACCTGGCCTCCATCGAGATCGGCAAGGACTTCATGCTCAGCCACGGCTATATCCACAACGACTTCGATGTCCACGAGTGGGCCGCGCCGCAGTTCGCCGAGCGGGCGGTCAAGGAGCTACTCGAAGAGCGGTGGGCCAAACTCGGCCAAGAGCGGCTTGGCTTGCAGGGCGCGCGGCTCGGATAGCGGCACGGAATCGCTGATGAAGACAGCGGACGAACTCGTCCGCAGCCATGCGGCCAGAGGTCTTCTTGAGTTCTTCGCCGACCCCACAAATCGTCGCCACAAAGATGAGATGAACTGGAGCCGGGTCGAAAGGTCATCGTTGTCCTTCGCCGTCATCACCGAAGGATCGGCCCGAAACATGTTGTTGCCATTGATTTTTCGCGTTCCGATCAGGGTGACGCCACAACCATAAGCAACTCCCACATCGCCAATACGGATTTCCCATAGTCGCCGGTTACCGTGCCTCTACCGCAATCGATCCCGGAAGGATTCACGCCGTATGATCGTCAAACTCGTCACCCGAGGTGCCGCCATAACCGTCGCGTTGGTTGCTGTTTCGGTGCTCGGCGCCGGCGTTGCCGGCGCTGCCCCCGACACCGCTGACCCGGACCACCAGGCCGGCAGAGACGCCGGCTCCGGCAAGACCGCTCGCAACAACAGCAACGGCCTGGACTGGGGTGACGACTGGAGCCTGGGTGGCTTCCCACCGATCAACCTGTCAAGCTTGCCGGCACCCAATGTTGACCTGTCGGTTCCGCTGTCCCTCGGCTTGCCAGGGCTGTCGTTGCCCAGCCTGAATCTCAGTCTCCCGAAGCTGTAGACGGGACTAGAAATCCCCTGCGTTGCGACGCAGCGTCTCGATCGCGGTGACCAGGGCGGCCGACTGCGTGTCGGACATCCCGACGTCTGCGAATACTTCTTTGTTCAACGTGATCGTGGCGTCCTCGACCGTGGACCGGCCCAGTTCGGTCAGCCGCACCAGCGTCGTCCGGCCGTCCGTCGGATGCGGGACGCGCTCGACCAGCCCGTCTGCCTCCAGCCGCCGAATCGCGTGCGTGACGCTGGTGACGTGGACCTGCAGCCGGTCCGACGCCTTGGTGATGGGCAGCGCACCGCTGCCGCTGAACGCCAGCAGCCGTAACAACTCGTAGCGGGAGAAACTCAGGTCGTACGGCCGCAGCGCGGTTTCGACACGAGCCAGCAGGATCTGGTGGGCGCGCATCACGGAAGTCACCGCGACCATGCCGTCGGCAACGTCGCCCCAGCCGGCCCGTTCCCAGTTGGCCCGGGCCCGGGCGATGGGGTCACTGCTCACGACTTATTCATACCGCACCGACCCGGCCGAACCCAGGCAGTCAGGGCCGGACGGTCGCCCCGTTCACCGCATTACGGATGGCGGCCAGCACAGCGCGCGACGACCTGCGGTCCCCGACGGTGATCCGGACGCCGCCGTTTGCGTAGCTGCGCACCCGCGGCCCGTCGTCGCCGAAGGTCCATGCCCGCGCCCCACTCGGCAGATACACGAAGTTGGCGTGGCTGTCGGTGCAGTAGACACCCATGGACCGCAACCGCGCCCGCAGGAACGCTCCTTCCGAGGTGATCATCCGGATACGCTGGCGTAGTTGATCTTCCGCATCGTAGGACGCCGCGACGGCCACCAGCCCGGTGATCCCGATCCCGAACGGAAGCTGCATCCCCCACAGCTCACGCGCCAGCGACGGCGCGCAGATGCCGTAGCCGATGCGCAGGCCGGCTAGACCGTAGGCCTTCGAAAAGGTACGCACTACAACCAGATTGGGGTAGCGGACCACGAGCGACGGGATGTCGAGACACAAGTCGGGGGCCAGGAACTCGACGTAGGCCTCGTCGAGCAGGACCACAGTGCCCGACGGCACCCGGTCCAGGAACCGGTACAGATCTGCGGCCGACTCGACGGTCCCCGTCGGGTTGTGCGGTCGGCATACCACCACGACCCGGGCCCGCGCCGCGGCCGCCGCCATGGCCTCGAGATTGTGGTGACCGTGCCGGTCCAGCGGCACGGTCACCGACCGCAATCGCGCCATCTGCGCGAAGATCGGATAGCCGTCGAAGGTCGGTGTTGCCGTTACCAGCACATCCCCTGGCTTGGTGACGGCCCGCAGCACCTGCATGATCACGCCCGTGGCACCGGCGCCAACCACCACCTGTTCGTCGGCAACGCCGGCCCGGCCCGCGATCAGCGACCGCAACCGCTGCGGCAGGAACTCCGGATAGCGGTTCATCGCAGCAATCGACGCGGTCAGCGCGGCCCGCACCCCGGGCAGCGGTGGAAACGGATTCTCGTTGAGCGACAACGCCAATGGGTCGTCCGCGGCAGGCAGCGAATCGACCGCGTCGGTCAACGCGCAGGTTGGCGTCATCGCTGGCCGCCCCACCGCACCGCTGCCGCACCCGCGAAATCACCGGCGTGCGCGAAGGCCGCCATCATCACCACGTCGCCCTTGCTCAGCTGGCCGTCGGCGATCGCCCGATCGAGGTTCACCGGCACGCCCGCGGCGAACAGGTTTCCACATTCGTCGAACGTGTCCCGGTGCCGCTCGGCCGGCAGTTCGAGGGCCTCACGCCAGTTCCGCAGGAACACCCGGTTCGGCTGGTTGGTGACCAGCAGGCCGATATCCTTGGGCGCCAGCCCGATCCGGTCGCACACCGCGTACGCCACTTCGGGCACCTGTCGATTACCCCGGGCCAGCACCTTGGTGATCTTGCTCTCGGTGAAGCCGATGCAACCCTCCCCCGGACCGGCCTGCCACCATTTGCGCGGCGGGTCGACGGCCATGGTCATGTCACCGGCATACTCGCCGTAGGTACGGCACTCGACGTCCAGAATCGGCGAAACATCGGACAGCGCAACGAGTCCGACCGCAGCACCGTCGCCGGGCACCGCAGCCTGCGCCTTGGGCCGGATGGTGTCCTGGTCGAAAACCTGACCTGCCGCATTCTGCGCCACCGCCACCAGTGCGGTGCGGCCCTCCCCGGATGCGAGCAGCTGCCGGGCCAACTTCAGCCCCAGGATGAAGGCCGCGCACCCGCCGTTGTGCAGGTCGATCACCCAGTTCGGTTTCATGCCAAGCCGATTCGCCATACCGCCACCGCCGCCGTAGAACGGCATGTCGGGCAGCTGGGTGTGGGTGATGAGGATGTCGACGTCGGCCAGGGCATCCGATCCGTGCCGGTCGACGAGCCCGGCGGCCGCGCGTTCCACCATGTCGATGGCGGTCTCGTCAGGAGCCACGTGGTGCCGGAACTTCGGCGCCCGGAACATCAGGTTGTCCCGCAGGTCGTCGGAACCGGCGAACTGCGCGTAGTAGTCGGCGCCGATCGCCTCGCCCGGGAGATAGGTCGAGACATCCAGAAGACTGACGGCAGGCTGCTCCATGTTTTCGCTCACTTCATCCAAGCCGGGGTGATCGGCAGTCCGTTGCGGTGCCGGTACTCGGCAATCGCCTTGAGGTTGTCCAGTTCCAGCCGGTGGCCCGCCCCGAACATGTCCCAGAAGTCCCCGACCCACACGGGTCGCTGCGCCGGCGCGGTCTCCGGGTACGGGTTGTTGTCGTAGAAGGGGTGGTGGCAGTTGGTCCACAGCACCACCGAGCCGGGCTTGTTCAGCACGGTCTGCGCGTCGACGACGCGCATCAGGTAGATCATCCAGAGGTGCTGGCCCTGGTCCCAGGCGCAGTGGTAGTCGACGGTCATCGCATCGCGGTTCGCCACGGTGCGCGTGTAGATTTCGGTTTCCGAGCCCAGCCGGTCATACGCCAGCCAGAGACCGGGCTCCGCCGTCTCGGTGAACCCGCGCAGGCTGTAGGTCCACTCCTCCAGGCTGCGGGTGTCCGACAGGTACTCGAACAGTTCGTCCGGCGGGCAGTCGATGTAGTCGTTGACGGTGCAGTACTCACCGAAGACCACGTCGTGCGGGTACACCGACCGCATCATCTCCATGATGATCGGGGTGGCCTTCTCGCGGGGCGCGTTCTCGATGCGGGTGATCCCGCCGATGGGCATCGTGATGTCTTCAAGCGCGGGCAGCGACATGCTGGGAGCTCTCTTTCTGCGTGTGTTGTGCGGCTGAATCGAGAAATGGTGCGAACGTGGGGATTTCGTCGGCCGAGCATTCGACGCTGACCACCGACGGCCCATGCCGGCCGAGCGCTTCGGTCAGCGCGCCGGCCAGCTGCGGCAACTCGCTGACGTCGGTCGCATGCAGGCCGGGGAACATCGCGGCCAGCCCGGCGCCGAGCCGGGCCGGAGTGAAACGGTTGTAGCTGTAGCGGTCGCCGTAGAACAGCTGCTCGCGGGTGACGCACATGGCGTGGGCGTTGTTGTTGAACAACACGAAGGTGATCGGGAGCCGGTACTGCACCGCGGTGTGCAGCTCCATGCCGTGCATGAAGAACGAGCCGTCCCCGGCCACCACCACGGTCCGGTATTGCGGCCCAGCGGTTTTCGCCCGGGCAAAGCACATGCCGATGGCAGCGCCGAAGCTGTACCCCATCCCGCCCATGCCCAGCGCCACCACAAAGCGCCCGGCGCGGCGCACCGGCAGGGCGTGCACCGTCGAGGCGCCGGTGTTGCCGGCGTCGACCACGATGTCGGCGCCCTCGGGTAACAGGTCGTCGAGCAACGTGACGGTATCGCGGTACCGGATGCCGGGGCCCTCGTGCGCCGGCGGCTGGAGTTCGGTGTGCGGCAACGGATCCAGGACCCGGAGCCCGTGCGGCCGGCCGGCTCCCGTCAAAGCCCGGGTCAGCGCCGTCAGCGATGCCCGCAGGTTTGTCGAATTCACGTGTGTCGCCGGGACATACGGAGGCTGCGCACCGAGCGAGACGGTCTGCACCCCGGCCAGCGCATTGTCGAGGCCGGCGCGCGCCGTCACCGACAGGCGCGTCCCGACCACCAGGCACACCGCGCTGCGGGAGATCGCATCGACGACCCGCGGATGGCCCATCACCCCGGTGACCCCCAGCCACGACGATTGGCCCAATCCTGGTGAGCCACTGACGTCTTTGGCATCCGGAACCGTGGCGACCCAGGCCCGCAGTACCGCGCGTAGCTCCTCGAGTTCACGACGGGCGTCGTCGCGAGCCACCTGCTCGCCGGCGATGATCGTGACCGGCCCCAGCGCCCGGCGCAGCATCTCGGCGATGGAACCTGGGTCCGTCAATACTGAATCGCGCACCGCCACAGTGCTTTCCAGGGGATTGACCACATCGATCATGGCCTGCTGGATGTCCTTCGGCAGGAGCAACACCGCCGGACCGCCGCTGTCGGCCGCGGCCAGCGCCTCCGCCAGGGCGGGCACGATGTCCTCCGGGTCCGTCACCCGCCGGCAGTACACCGACACCGCCGAGAACAGCACCACCGCGTCGAGCGACCCCGAGCGCCCGCTCGTGTCCTGGAAGCTGCCGCGTCCGTCCATACCGGTCGGCGCCTGCCCCACCAGGGCCAGTACGGGCACCCGGCTGGCCAGCGATTCCCCCAGTCCCGCAACCAGATTCAGTGATCCGCCGCCCGACGTAGCAGCCACCACCCCGATCCGGGATACCGCCCGGCTGTATCCGTCGGCCATGGTGGCAGCGGAGAACTCGTGCTTCGCCAAGATCGGGGTGATGCCGCCACTGCAGAATGCCGCGTCGAACAGGTCCTCGATGTTGGCCCCGTCGACACCGAAGAAATACTCGGTGCCCGTCGCCGCCAGTTGCGTGATGATGTGGTCCACCACCCGATACCTGCCGACCATCGCCTCACCTGCTTCCGCTCGTCTGCTCAAGAACACGAAGCGGACCGCCGGATAGTTCAACGCCGGCGAAAAAAGCTACAGATTGCGCTCCAGCAGCACCTTGCCGCTGTCGGCGGAAACCAGTTGTACCGCAGCAATTTCCGAAACCTGCATCGGAGTGTTACCGCTCGGCAACGCAGTGGCTCCGGACATGCCGAACCACGTGGCGATCTGCGTGCGGCTACCGTCACGGCCCACCACGACCATGCCCAAATTGCTCGGCGGCGCGGCCGGTCCGCTGGACCAGTCGCCATAGCTGCAGGCCATGTCGATCCGTGTACCCCAACCGTAGCTGCTCAACGCGATGGTCGCATTGAACGGCGTGGGCGCCACGTGCTGCATGGGCAACTGCGCGACCTGCTCCTGTGTCTGGTCGCCACCGAAGAACTCCGGCCGGACCACGGCCACCACACCGATAGCCAATACCGCGGCGGCGAGACCGGCCACTGCGGTCGTCACCCAGCGGGTCCGGCGCCGGCGCCACCGCACCTTGGCCAGAACCGAATCAAGCACCTCGGGGCGCAACGGCGGCTCCGGCTGCTCCGCACCGATCTCCTGCACGTCCGCCAGCGTCAGCAGGCCCAGCAGGGCCGGCATACCGCTCAGTTCACCGACCGCGTCCCGGCACCGGGAACAGGTCTGCAGATGCGCTTCGTACTCGCGGCGTTCCGCACTCGACAGCGAACCCAGCACATAGGCGGCGTCCCAGGTTGCGTACCGGTCGCCGTCAAAGGGCCCGACCGACTCGACCATATGCATACTCACCGAGTCACCCCCATTTCCTGCAGATTCAGACGCAGCGCCCGGACCGCGTAATGCAGCCTCGATTTCACCGTGCCCTCGGCAATCTGAAGCTCCGCGGCAATCTGCGCGACGCTCAACTGCCGGTAGTACGCGCGCTCGATCACAGCGCGATGGTCGACGGAGAGCTGGCTCAGGGCACCCCCGAGCAGCATCCGATCCAGGGCGGTATCCACTTCATCGGTGGCTGCCGGGTCCGTCCGGTCCTCGGCCTCGACTACCTCTGACGAGGTGGTTTCGTGCCGGCGCCGGGCGCTGCGCTGCTCATCGATGATCAGGTTGCGGGCGACGGTATAGAGCCAGGCTCGCGGGGACTGGTTGGTGTCGGCCACGACGTCGGGGTGCCGCCACGCCCGCAGCAAAGTCTCCTGCACGACGTCCTCTGCACGCGCCGAGTCCTGGGTAAGTCGCAGGGCATAGCGCCAAAGGGCGCCTGCGTGCTCCTCGTAAAGCACCCGCATCATGGCGGCCTCCGGATCGCTCATACACCAACCTCCGTCATTGACACGAGATCAGGGGCGAACCGGTTCACCGGATCAATCGCGTAACAGGGTCAGGATTCGGGGTCCATCCTCGGTGACAGCAACGGTGTGCTCCCAGTGTGCGGCACGAGAGCCGTCCTTGGTAACCACCGTCCACTCGTCTTCGAGAATCACCGTCTTCGACGTACCCAACGTCAGCATCGGCTCGATTGCCAGCACCGAACCCGGCTCCAGGAACGGACCCCGACCGGGCGATCCCTCATTGGGCAGGAACGGGTCCATGTGCATCTCTTGACCGATGCCGTGGCCGCCGTAGCCCGCGACGATGCCGAACTTGCGGTCGTAGCGGGCGGAGGCGGCGTGAGTCGCCACCTCGATGGCGTGCGAGACGTCGGTCAGCCGGTTACCGGGCACCATGGCGGCGATACCCGCCTCCATGGACTCGCGAGTGGCGTCGGACAGCTTCTGGTCGGCGTCGATCAGCGAACCGACACCGAACGTCACGGCGGAGTCGCCGTGCCAGTCGTTCAGGATGGCGCCGCAGTCGATGGACACCAGGTCACCGCTGGCCAGCACCTCGTCGGCGGCCGGAATCCCGTGCACCACGCGGTCGTTGACCGACGCGCAGATGGTCGCCGGGAAACCGTGGTAGCCCAGGAACGACGGGATGCCGCCACCGTCGCGGATGACAGACTCGGCGATCTGGTCCAACTCGAGAGTGGACATCCCGGGCGCGGCGACCTCACGGACCGCTTTCAGCGCGGCCGCCACCAGCGAACCGGCGGCCGCCATCGCGTCCAATTCGCCGGCAGTCCGTTGCGGGACGACCTTGCGGCCGCGGCGGGGTAGACCAATCATCGAAGTACTGATTTCAGCCGGTGACGGCTACTGGCCCAGCGCCTGGAGGGCGCGGGCGAACACCTCATCCAGGCTGCCGACTGCGTCGACCGAGACGAGCTCGTCGCGGTAGTAGTCCAGCAGCGGCGCGGTCTCGTCCCGGTACACCTTCATCCGGTTGAGGATGACCTCTTCGGTGTCGTCGGCGCGGCCGCGGCTCTTCAGCCGGGTCAGCAGCTCGGACTCCGACACGCGGAACTCCAGCACCGCGTCCAGTTTCAGGTTGCGCTTGGCCAGCATCTCGCGCAGAGCGACGGCCTGCTCGACCGAGCGGGGGAAGCCGTCGAGGATGAATCCGGCGGCGGTGTCGTCGGCGTCGAGACGATCGTCGACGAGCGCGTTGGTCAGCTCGGCCGGAACGAGGTCGCCGGCGTCGAGGTACTTCTTGGCCTCGACACCGAGCGGGGTGCCCTTGCTGATGTTGCTACGGAATAAATCCCCCGTGGAGATCTGCGGGATGCCGAACTTCTCGGCCAGCTTCTCGGCCTGAGTGCCCTTGCCTGCCCCCGGCGGTCCCAGCAGAACCATTCTCATTTGAGGAACCCTTCGTAGTTGCGCTGCATCAGCTGGCTCTCGATTTGCTTCACCGTGTCCAGACCCACGCCGATCATGATCAGCACGGCCGTACCGCCGAACGGCAGGTTCTGCGCGCTGCCGCCGCCACCCTGCAGGAACAGATTAGGCAGCACCGCGATCAAGCCGAGGTAAATCGAGCCCGGCAGCGTGATCCGGCTGAGGACGTACCGGAGGTAGTCGGCCGTGGGCTTGCCCGGCCGGATGCCCGGGATGAAGCCACCGAACTTCTTCATCTCGTCCGCCCGCTCATCGGGGTTGAACGTGATGGACACGTAGAAGTACGTGAAGAAGATGATCAGCCCGAAGTAGATCGCGATGTAGATCGGGTCGGCCGGGTTGGTCAGGTACTTGGCAACCGCCTTGGACCACCAGCCGTTGGACGCGTTCGGATCGCCGGCGGTGACCAGCTGCGTGATGAGGTGCGGGATGTAGATCAGCGACGACGCGAAGATGACCGGGATGACGCCGGCCTGGTTGACCTTCAGCGGCAGGTAGGTCGAGGTACCGCCGTACATGCGACGGCCCACCATGCGCTTGGCGTACTGCACCGGGATACGGCGCTGGCCCTGCTCGACGAAGACGACACCGACGATGATGATCAGCGCCGCGGCCACGACCGAGGTGAACACCACGCCGCCGCGGCTCTCCAGGATCGACTGGCCTTCGGACGGGATGCGGGCGGCGATACCGGCGAAGATCATCAGCGACATGCCGTTGCCGATGCCACGCTCGGTGACGAGCTCGCCCATCCACATGACCAGGGCGGCGCCGGCGGTCATGACCAGCACGATCACCACGAGGGTGAAGATGCTCTGGTCCTGGATGATGTTCAGGGTGCAGCCCTGCAGCAGGTTGCCGCTGGCGGCCATGGCGACGATCGAGGTGCCCTGCAGCACTGCCAGCGCGATCGCGAGATAACGCGTGTACTGCGTCATCTTGGCCTGTCCGGACTGGCCTTCCTTCTGGAGCTGTTCGAACCGTGGGATGACCACCACCAACAGCTGCACGATGATGCTCGCGGTGATGTAGGGCATCACGCCGACCGCCAGCACCGACAGGTGCAGCAGCGCACCGCCCGAGAACAGGTTGATCAGCGAGTAGACCTGCGCCGCGTCACCGCCACTGACCTGCTCGATGCACTTCTGCACGTTCGGGTAGTTCACCCCGGGGGACGGCAGTGCTGCGCCGGCCCGATACAGGATGACTACACCCAGCGTGAAGAGGATCTTGCGTCGCAGATCGGCCGTCCGCAGGGACGAGATAAAAGCCGAAAGCACTCTTCCTCCTGCGCAGCCGAGCTGGGGCCGCGGCGTGCTGATGGGGCTGGTCAGGTCCAGCGTCTGGTTAATTCCGTGCACGACCAACGGCAGGTAATCGACCTGCCTGGGCGCGCCGTCAAATCAGTCTCCGAGAATAACAGTTGCCGCCCCCGCGACCTGCATCCGCTCGGCGTCGACGCCTCGCCGCCCGGCCCGGACGGGCCGGAACATGCCGTGACCCGGCATTTCTGCCGGGTTCAGGAACGGCGCGTACAGTCGCCGCCAGGGTTATTACACAAGCTAACTACCGGCCCACTCAGCAGATAACTCACGACAGGAACGACGCGATGGCACGCACTGACAACGACACCTGGGACCTGGCCTCGAGCGTGGGCGCGACCGCGACTCTGGTGGCCGCCGCCCGCGCCCTCGCCACCCAGGCCGATGACCCCATCATCGACGACCCGTTCGCCGCTCCCCTGGTCCGTGCGGTCGGGGTCGACTTCTTCACCAAGCTGGTCGACGGTGCCACCGACCCCGCCCAGTACGGCGCCGGGTACGGCCCGACCATGTCGCAACTGACCAACGGGATGGCGGCCCGCACCCGATTCTTCGACGACTTCTTCCACGACGCCGGCAAGGCAGGCATCCGGCAGGCCGTCATCCTGGCCGCCGGGCTCGACGCCCGGGCCTACCGCTTGTCCTGGCCGGCGGGCACCGTCGTCTACGAGATCGACCAGCCCGATGTCATCGAGTTCAAGTCAAAGGCTGTCGCGGATCTGGGTGCGGCGCCGACCACGCAGCGGCGCGCGGTGGCGATCGACCTGCGCGAGGACTGGCCGGCCGCACTGCGCGCCGCGGGACTGGACCCCACCAAGCCCACCGCCTGGATCGCCGAGGGACTGTTCGGCTACCTGCCGCCCGAGGCTCAGGACCGGTTGCTCGACCAGATCTCCGAACTGTCGGCGCCAGGCAGCCGGATGGGCGCCGAAGGCGTACCGGCCACCCCGGACCTCGATGAGGACGCGGTGCGCGAGCGGATGAAGGCGGCATCGGAGCACTGGCGCGAGCAAGGCTTCGAACTCGACTTCGCCGATCTGGTCTATCTCGGCGACCGGGCCGACGTGGACACCTACCTGCAGGGCCACGGCTGGCAGACCACCGCCATCACCTCCAACGAATTGCTGGTCCGCAACGGCCTGCCCGCCGTCGAGGCCGACCCGAACGGCCAGCCCGCCATGGGCGAGGTCAACTACGTCACCGCGCTGCGCTGATCCACCGACAGGAGTGAACCGATGACCCGCACCGACAGCGACACCTGGGACCTGGCCTCGAGCGTGGGCGCCACCGCCACCATGGTGGCCACCGCCCGCGCCCTGGCGACGAAGGAAGCGGAGCCGCTCATCCGGGATCCGTACGCCGATCCGCTGGTGCGGGCCGTCGGAGTCGAGTTCTTCATCAAACTGCTCGACGGGCAGATCGATCTCAGTGGCGAGGCCGGGACCGCCGCCGCGATGATCACCAACCTGATGGCGGTGCGGACGAAGTTCTTCGATGACTTCTTCATGGACGCCGTAGGCGTCGGTTCGACCGGGGTGGCCGGCTCCGCTGAAATCCGACAGGCCGTCATCCTGGCCGCCGGCCTCGACTCGCGCGCCTATCGGCTCGACTGGCCGGCCGGCACCGTCGTCTACGAGATCGACCAGCCCGAGGTGATCGCCGCCAAAACCGGGACCATGGCGCAGATCGGTGCCACGCCGACCTGCGAACGCCGCACCGTCGCGATCGATCTGCGTGACGACTGGCCCGCCGCGCTGCGTGCCGCGGGGTTCGATCCGTCGGCACCGACGGCCTGGATCGCCGAGGGGCTGCTGATCTACCTGCCACCCGAAGCGCAGGACAAGCTGTTCGACAACATCACCGCCCTCTCGGCGCCGGGCAGCCGGCTGGCCACCGAGTTCCACACCGACCACGGCGCCGGCATGGCCCAGCGTGGCGCGGCCATGAGCGAGCGGTGGCGCGGCGCCGGACTGGACCTCAACCTGACCGACCTCTGGTACCAGGGCGACCGCACCTCGGTGGTCGAGCACCTCGATGCCAGCGGCTGGAATACCACCGCCCGCCCGCGACTTGAAGTGTTCGCAGAATACGGCCGCCCACTCGCCGAGACCGAAGACACTGCCGCACTGCGTAATTCACTGTCCGTGACGGCCATCAAGAACTAGGAGCTGCACCGCAATGACACGAACTGACGGAGATTCCTGGGACCTGGCCTCCAGCGTCGGGGCCACCGCCACCATGGTTGCGGGCCAGCGCGCCCTCGCCCACCGCGAGCAGTTGATCGACGACCCGTACGCCGAGCCACTGGTCCGGGCCGTCGGACTGGACTTCTTCACCAAAGCGCTGGACGGTGACATCGACCTCGGAGAGGTGAACCCGGCCTTCACCCCGCGCCGTGCGGCCGAGGGCATGACGGTGCGCACCCGCTGGTTCGACCAGTTGTTCCTCGATGCGGCCGCCACCGGCGTACGGCAGGCGGTGATCCTGGCCGCCGGTCTGGATGCGCGCGCCTACCGGCTGCCGTGGCCAGACGGCACCGTCGTCTTCGAGGTGGACCAGCCCGAGGTCATCGAGTTCAAGTCCACGACGCTGGCCAACCTGGGTGCCGCCCCCACGGCGACCCGGCGCACCGTCGCCGTCGATCTGCGGGACGACTGGATGCAGGCACTGCGCGACAACGGCTTTGATGCCGCGGCGCCCACCGCCTGGATCGCCGAAGGGCTGCTCATCTACCTGCCGCCGGAGGCCCAGGATCGGTTGTTCGACAACATCACCGCCCTCTCGGCACCGGGTAGCTTCGTGGCCACCGAGCACGTCGGCGACCTCAGCAGCGCCTTCGACGACGAACGCATGCAGGCGATGCGCGAGCGGATGAAGGCGCTCGGTTCGAACATCGAGATGGCCGACCTCATCTACCAGGGCGACCGCAACCACGTCACCGACTATCTGACCGGCCTCGGCTGGGACGTCACCGCGCGGTCTGTCGAAGAAGCGCACGCCGACAACGGTTTCCAGTACCCGGACGACGAACTGTCCCGGGCCTGGACGCAGCTGAAGTACGTCCGCGCCGTCCTGGGCCAGCAGGCATAACCGCCATGGCACGGACGCACGGGGACAGCTGGGATCTGGCGTCGAGCGTGGGCGCGACGGCCACGCTGGTCGCGACCGGGCGGGCGATCGCCAGCACCCATCCGCACGGTTTGATCGACGATCCGTTCGCGGCGCCGCTGGTGCGCGCCGTCGGGATCGAGGCGTTCACCAACATGGTCGACGGTGAACTGGACCTCGCCGCTCTCGAGACGTTCGCCCCCGATGCCGCGGCACGGGCCCGGGCCAACATCGACGAAATGGCCGTTCGCACCCGGTTTTTCGACGACTACCTCCTGACGGCGACCGACGGCGGCATCCGGCAGGCCGTCATCCTGGCCTCCGGGCTGGACTCGCGCGCCTACCGGCTGCCCTGGCCCGACGGCACCGTGGTCTACGAGATCGACCAGCCAGATGTCATCGAATTCAAGACGCAGACCCTGGCCGGCCTCGGCGCGGAGCCGACAGCGCAGCGCCGGACCGTCGCGATCGATCTGCGCGAGGACTGGCCGGCGGCGCTGCGGGCAGCCGGTTTCGATCCCAGCAGGCCGACGGCGTGGCTGGCCGAAGGTCTGCTGATCTACCTGCCGCCGGAAGCCCAGGACACGCTGTTCGACACCATTCACGAGCTCAGCGCACCCGGTAGCGCCGTAGCCACCGAATTCGTACCCGGGCTCAAGGATTTCGACGCCGACAAGGCTCGTGAAGCCACCGCGGGGTTCGCGCAGCTCGGCTTGAACATGGACATGCCGTCGCTGGTCTACCACGGTGAAAGGCATTCCGCCGCAGACTATCTGGCAGCCAAGGGCTGGCGGATGGCCGGCATCGGCCGGGCGGATCTGCACAGCCGCCACGGGTTGACGGCAACCGTCATCGATGACGACCCGATGCGCGAAATCGTCTACATCAGCGGCACTCTCGGCTGAGCCCGCTTCCTAGAAGCGGTAGTCCCCCAGCCACAGCGCGCTGACCCCGGTCAGCGACCGCTCGGCCTGGCCAAGCGCACCGACCAGTGAGCGGCCGAGCACCGCGGCCACCGCGTCCGGCAACGACGCCGCGGCGGGTTGCGAGGACGCCTTGGGCCGCACGTGATCCAGCAGTGACGAACCCGGGTAGTTGACGGTTCGGACCGGAGCTTCAACATCGATGCCGGCCAGCACCTTGGCCCGGCGCACCGCGGTCCGCAGACCGCCGAGTTCATCGACCAGGCCGTGCTCCAGCGCGTCGGCGCCGGTCCAGATGCGGCCGCGCGCCACCTGTTCGACGGCCTCGACCGGCAGGTTGCGGCCGTCGGCGACCCGCTCGACGAAGTCGGTGTAGAACAGGTCGGCCTCGGCCACCACGTGTGCGTGCTGAGCCTCGGTGAAGGGCTGGTTCGCCGACCATGCGTCGGCATTCTCGTTGGTCCGCACCGAATCCGAGCCGACACCGAGCCGTTCCTTCAGCCCACGCGTGACCAGCTTGCCCGTCACCACGCCGATGGATCCGGTGATGGTGCCGGCGTTGGCGACGATGTGGTCGGCGGCCATCGACACGTAGTAACCGCCCGACGCGGCGACCGCACCCATCGATGCGACAACAGGTTTGCCCGCCTCGCGCAGCCGCGCCACCTCGCGCCAGATGGTCTCTGAACCCGTGACCGCGCCGCCCGGGCTGTCCACCCGGAGTACGACGGCCGCGACGTCGTCATCGGCGGCCGCCTCGCGCAGGGCCGCGGCGATGGTGTCGCCGCCCACGCTCGACGGACCAGGCGGGAAGGCGCTGGGGCCGCCGCGGCCGCTGACGATCGGCCCGGCCATGGTGACGACGGCGATGGTCGGCTTGTGCTTGACCCCCGGCAGCGGCGGCACCTCGGGCAGGCTGTGACCCGCGGTGGCCTTGGCGTACCGGGACAGGAACAGCCGCGGCGGGGCGTCTTTGCCGTCGGCTTCCGCTGTGCCCCCGATCAATTCGCTGACCCGGGCATAGGCCTCATCACGGAAACCGATACGGTCCACCAGCTTGGCGGCCAGCGCGTCGTCGCGCAGCAGCGGCGCCCTGTCGACCAGGGTGTCGAGTTCGCCGGCGTCGGCACCACGGGATGCGGCGATGGCAGCCAGCACCTGGGCATGCAGGCTCTCGATGAGCCGCCCGTCGGCCTCGCGGTGCGGCTCGGTGTATCGATCCTGCGTGAACATGTTGGCCGCCGACTTGTACTCGCCACGCGCGACGAACTGTGCCTCGATGCCGGCCTTGTCGAACGCGTCCCGCAGGAACAGCGCGTTGGTGGCGAAGCCCACCAGGCCGACCGTGCCCGAGGGCTGCATCCAGACTTCCCGGAACGCCGAGGCCAGGTAGTACGACATGGTGCCGGGGTACGTCTCGGCCCAGGCGATGGATGGCTTGACAGCACTGAACGCGACGATGGCGTCGCGCAGTTCCTGCACCGGACCCGCTGCGGCAGCGGGCAATTGGACGCGGGCGATCAGCCCGGCCACGCGCTTGTCGTCGGCCGCACGGTGGATGGCGGCGACGGCTTCGCGCAGCACCAGCGGCCGGGAATTGCCCATGACGAAGGCCACCGGGTCGAAGCCGGCGGTCTCCGGCGGCACAGCCTGCAGGTCGAGTTCCAGTACACAGCCGTTCGGTACGCCGTGGTGACGCACGGTGTCGACCTTGCGGACAAGGGCACGCAACTCATCGGGGCCGGGAAGACCGGGCAGGCTGGGCCGGAAAGCAAACATCTTCCGAGCGTACCGACTGGCTGAACCGGGCGAATGTGGCGTGAATCCGGGGCGGAGTCGGTATTGGCGTAACGGCCAATTGTCCCACGGTGCGCGCCGACCGGCATTAAGCTCAGTGTTTCCCCTCCTGCCAGGAGCCCAGCATGGCGAAGCTCAAACGTCTTGCACCAGTTGTGATGCTGACTGTCGCGGCATCGATTGCCGGCGCGGCACCCGCCGGCGCACAGCCCGACTGCCAATTCGGCGCAGGACTCGGGCCCAATACCGCGTGTGGATCGGCACCGCAGGACGACTTCACCGACCTCGTCCCCTTCTACGGGCCCCGCCGGGGATACGGCTACGGAAACGGTGGCTTCTTGGGCGGCATGTACGGCGACAGCGCCTTGCCAGGCATCTCCGCGGGGCCAGGCTGAGCCGATTCCGCGGGTTTTCGGCCTGCCGATAGCGGAACCGTTACAGAATCACGCCCATGGTGCTGACAGTCTCCGTATCCCCCGATCTGGTTCACGGCGATGCCGATGAGGGCTACGGCAGGGTCGCCGATGCGTTCCGGGCCAACTTCGCGGCCGGCAGTGAGGTCGGTGCGGCGCTGTGCGTCTACCGCGACGGCCGCAAGGTCGTCGACATGTGGGGCGGCTACCGCGACGGGGTCAGCAAGGCGCCGTGGCAGGCCGACACCATGGTCAACATGTTCTCGTCGACGAAAGGCGTTGCGGCCCTTGCCGTTGCGCACGCGGTGTCGAAGGGGCTGTTCGATTACGACGAGCGGGTCGCCGAATACTGGCCCGAGTTCGCCGCACAGGACAAGGGCAACGTCACCGTGCGTCAGCTGCTGGCGCACCAGGCCGGGCTGTGTGTACTGACCCCCAACCCGCTGCTGTCCGACATCGCCGATCCGGTGCGGCTGTCCGCGATCCTCGCAGCGCAGAAACCGGCATGGACGCCGGGCACTCGCCACGGGTACCACGCGATCACCATCGGCTGGTACGAGTCCGAGCTGATCCGTCGCACCGACGGGCGCACACTCGGGCGGTATCTGGCCGACGAGATCACCGGGCCCTTGGGCCTCGATCTGTACATCGGCCTGCCCGACTCTGTCGATCGCGGCCGGCTTGCCACGTTGCACCATTGGCAGCGCTACGAGTCGCTGAAGCATCTCGATGTCATGCCTGCCGGCTTCCTGATCGGCAGCCTCAATCCGCGGGGACTGTTGGCCAGGACCGCAGCCATCCCCGCCGACATCGATCCCTACGCCGGCGACTACAACACCGACCGGGTGCGCCGTGTCGAGATTCCGTCCGCCAACGGCACCGGGACGGCCCGCGCTCTCGCCCACCTCTACGGTGCCGCGGCGGTCGGCGGGAGCGAAATAGGTTTCACCCCAGAAACTTTCGACGCGTTGACCGCGCCGCCGCGCAACCCGTCGGGCGGCACGCGAGACATGGTGCTGCGGCTGGACGGTGCGTACTCCCTCGGCTTCTGCAAGGAGTTCCCGCGGATGGTGTTCGGCTCGTCGTCGCGGGCGTTCGGCACCCCAGGCTTCGGTGGCTCGTTCGGTTTCGCGGACCCCGACACCGGCATCGGTTTCGGCTACGTCATGAACCGGCTGGGCTTCCACCTGGTCAGTGATCCCCGCGAGCTGGCGGTGCGCCAGGCGCTCTTCCGCGATGTCCTCCGCGCCCGGGTACAGACATAGTCTGCGTTGACCCTGAACTCGAGGCGTACACGTTCAAGTGGCGCGGGCCCTCAGCGCAGGATCAACGCAAAAAGAAGGGCCCCCGCCGAAGCGGAGGCCCTTCTCGGTAGAGCTCTTACAGCTCGGTCGCGCTGCCACCGGCAGCGGTGATCGCCTCACGGGCGCTACCGCTGAACTTGTTGGCGGTGACATCGACCTTGACGGCCAGCTTGCCGTCGCCGAGCACCTTGACCAGGACGTTCTTGCGAACCAGGCCCGCGGCCACCAGCTCGTCCAGACCGACGGTGCCGCCCTGCGGGAACGCCTTGGCGAGGTCGCCGACGTTCACCACCGCGTACTCCGTGCGGAAGCGGTTGCGGAAGCCCTTGAGCTTCGGCAGCCGCATGTGGATCGGCATCTGGCCACCCTCGAACGTCACGGGGACGTTCTTGCGGGCCTTGGTGCCCTTGGTACCGCGACCAGCGGTCTTACCCTTGGAGCCCTCACCACGACCGACGCGGGTCTTGGCCTTCTTGGACCCCGCGGCAGGCTTCAGGTCGTGCAGCTTGATGACACTCATTACGCCTCCTCAACGGTGACGAGATGGTTGACCACCGCGAGCAGACCACGGGTCTGCGCGTTGTCCTCGCGAACGACGGACTGGCGGATCTTGCGCAGTCCCAGCGTCCGCAGGCTTTCGCGCTGCTTCCACCGGGCACCCACGGTGCCACGCACCTGGGTGATCTTCAGTTCAGCCATGATTATGCCGATCCTTCACGCGCTGCCGATGCGGCCAGCGCTTCTGCCTCACGCCGGGCCCGCAGCATGCCGGCCGGCGCAACATCTTCGATGGGCAGGCCACGACGGGCCGCCACTTCCTCGGGGCGCTGAATCATCTTCAACGCGGCAACGGTGGCGTGCACCACGTTGATCGCGTTGTCGCTGCCCAGCGACTTGGCGAGGACGTCGTGCACACCGGCGCATTCCAGCACCGCGCGGCACGCGCCACCGGCGATGACACCGGTACCCGGGCTGGCCGGACGCAGCATCACGACACCGGCAGCGGCCTCACCCTGAACCGGGTGGACGATGGTGGCGCCGATCAGCGGGACCCGGAAGAAGCTCTTGCGTGCTTCCTCGACACCCTTGGCAATGGCGGCTGGAACTTCCTTGGCCTTGCCGTAGCCGACGCCCACCATGCCGTGGCCGTCACCGACGATCACCAGGGCGGTGAAGCTGAAGCGCCGACCACCCTTGACCACCTTCGAAACGCGGTTGATGGTGACAACGCGCTCAATGTAGTTGCTCTTCTCACCACGGTCGTCACCGCGGCCACGGCCACCGCGATCATCGCGGCGACCACGGCCATCGCGGTCACCACGACCTCCACGGTTGTCCTGCGCCGAAGCGGCGCCAGCCTGCTCGGCCATCATGCAGTCCTTCCGGTCATCTTCAAGTAAGTCATCAGAACGTCAACCCGCTTTCACGAGCGGCGTCGGCGAGAGCGGCGATCCGGCCGCCGTAGGTGTATCCACCACGGTCGAAAACAACCTCGGAGATGCCGGCAGCCTTGGCGCGCTCGGCGATCAGCTGACCCACCCGGGTGCTGACGGCCTTCTTGTCACCGTCGACGGCCCGCACGTCGGCCTCGATGGACGACGCGGCGGCCAGCGTGGTGCCGGTCAGGTCGTCGATCACCTGGACGTGGATGTGCCGCGAGGAGCGGTTGACCATCAGGCGCGGACGCTCGGACGTGCCGGCGACCTTCTTACGCAGACGGGCGTGACGACGCAGACGCGCCACCCGACGGGTCTCAGAAATGTTCTGGCCCAACGGCTTACGCTTGTCAGTCTCAGTGTTGGCCATTGCTACTTACCTGTCTTTCCGACCTTGCGGCGGATCTGCTCACCCTCGTAGCGAATGCCCTTGCCCTTGTACGGGTCGGGGCGACGCAGGCGGCGGATGACTGCCGAGATCTGGCCGACTTTCTGCTTGTCGATGCCGGACACCGAGAACTTCGTCGGGGTCTCGACAGCGAACGTGATGCCCTCAGGGGCTTCGATCAGCACCGGGTGGCTGTAGCCGAGCGCGAACTCCAGGTTCGAGCCCTTGGCCTGCACGCGGTAACCGACGCCGAAGATTTCCATCTTGGTGGTGTAACCCTGGGTCACACCGGTCACCAGGTTGGCGATCAGGGTGCGCGACAGCCCGTGCAGCGAGCGGTTACGACGCTCGTCGTTCGGACGGGTCACCACAACGGCGCCCTCGTCGTTGCGCGCCACCTCGATGGGCTCGGCGACATCCAGCGTCAGGGTGCCCTTGGGGCCCTTGACCGCGACGTTCTGGCCGTCGATGGTCACATCGACGCCGGCCGGAATGAGAACCGGCTGCTTTCCAATACGCGACATGTTTTCTGCCCCCTACCAGACGTAAGCGAGGACTTCGCCGCCCACGCCTTGTCGAGCTGCCTGGCGGTCGGTGAGCAGGCCAGTGGACGTGGAGATGATCGCCACGCCAAGGCCACCGAGAACCCGCGGCAGGTTGGTGGATTTCGCATACACCCGCAGACCGGGCTTGGACACCCGGCGGAGGCCGGCGATGCTGCGCTCGCGGCTGGGGCCGTACTTGAGGGATACAACGAGGTTCTTGCCCACGCGGGCGTCCTCGGTGCGGTAGTCAGTGATGTAACCCTCCTTTTTGAGGATCTCGGCGATGTTCGCCTTGATCTTCGAGTGGGGCAGGGTCACCTGGTCGTGGTACGCCGAGTTGGCGTTGCGCAGACGTGTCAAGAAGTCTGCGATCGGATCCGTCATTGTCATGACAGCGTTGATCAACCTTTCTCGCTGCGGTTCCCATACATCACGCCCGTGCTGGTCCCACCTTGCGGTGGCTCGGCACGTCACATCGTGGGCCTGCTACGAAGTGTTTTCCCGTATCTGACCGAGTGCGGTCAGGGGCCGTGCATCGGTAGTGCAATCCAGCTTCAGAAGGCACATACCGATCGGCCATTGGACGCAAACGCCCATGGCAACCTGCCCAGTCTAGACAATGCGCAGCTCAGGGCCAAATCCGTGCGCATCGCCACCGAAAGTAGGGCTTGACGCGGTTTCCGGGACGGATTTCCGCGTAAGCCCCCACTCTCGACACCAGCCGAGACGCGAAAACCGCCCCGGTCGCGAGGACCGGGGCGGCTTTCTACAGCGTCATGAGACGGGCAGAGTCACCAGCTGGACTTCTGCACGCCGGGCAGCTCGCCGGCGTGGGCCATCTCCCGCAGGCAGATTCGGCACAGGCCGAACTTGCGGAACACCGAGTGCGGGCGACCGCACCGGTTGCAGCGGGTGTAGCCACGCACCGCGAACTTCGGCTTCTTGTTGGCCTTGTTGACCAGAGCCTTCTTTGCCATTGTCAGTTCTCCTTGAACGGGAAGCCCAGGGCCCGCAGCAACGCACGGCCTTCGTCGTCAGTGGTGGCCGAGGTGACGACCGTGATGTCCATGCCGCGGGGGCGGTCGATCGAGTCGACGTCGATCTCGTGGAACATCGACTGCTCGTTGAGGCCGAAGGTGTAGTTGCCGCTGCCGTCGAACTGCTTGGCCGACAGACCGCGGAAGTCGCGGATACGGGGCAGTGCGATGGAGATCAGGCGGTCCAGGAACTCCCACATGCGGTCGCCACGGAGGGTGACGCGGCAGCCGATCGGCATGCCCTCACGCAGCTTGAACTGCGCGATGGACTTGCGGGCCTTGCGGATTTCCGGCTTCTGACCGGTGATCAGCGTCAGGTCGTTGACCGCGCCGTTGATCAGCTTGGCGTCGCGGGCGGCGTCACCGACACCCATGTTGACGACGACCTTGACCACGCCGGGGATCTGCATGACGTTGGCGTAGTTGAATTCGTTGTTGAGCGCGTCGCGGATCTCTTCGCGGTAGCGCGTCTTCAGCCGGGGCTGAGTCTTTTCCACTGTGGTCATCTCAGATGTCCTTGCCGTTGCGCTTCGAGATACGGACCTTCTTGCCGGTCTCCTCATCGACGCGGTAGCCGATGCGGGTCGCGTTGCCGTCGGAGTCGACCACCATCACGTTGGAAACGTGGATCGCCGCCTCCTGGGTGACGATGCCGCCCGACGACGCACCACGCTCGTTCTGCGACTGAGCGGTGTGCTTCTTGATCCGGTTGACGCCCTCAACGAGCACCTTGTTGCGGGTCGGGTAGGCCTCGATGACCTTGCCCTTGGCACCCTTGTCCTTGCCGGCGATGACCAGCACGGTGTCGCCCTTGTGCACCTTCATCACAAAACCTCCGGGGCCAGCGAGACGATCTTCATGAACTTCTTCTCGCGCAGTTCGCGACCGACCGGCCCGAAGATGCGGGTACCGCGGGGGTCATTGTCGTTCTTGATGATGACGGCGGCGTTCTCGTCGAACTTGATGTAGCTGCCGTCCGGCCGGCGGCGCTCCTTGACGGTGCGCACGACGACGGCCTTGACCACGTCACCACGCTTGACGTTGCCGCCCGGGATGGCGTCCTTGACGGTCGCCACGATGATGTCGCCGATACCGGCGTAGCGCCGCGACGAGCCACCGAGCACGCGGATGCAAAGGATTTCCTTTGCGCCCGTGTTGTCGGCGACCTTGAGTCGCGATTCCTGCTGAATCACTCGATCTCCTGACCTGGGGTTTGTATGCACGCCAGATACCGACCTGGACGTGCGCGGTCTTGTTGTCCAAAGGCACGCAAAGTCAGCGAGTGACCGGGGTCTGCCCTGGGCAACCCCTACATACTAGGCGAGCTGCGACAACGCTCCAAATCGCTGCTCATTCCGGCCCGGAACAGACGAAAAGGTCGCTGCCATTCGATGACAGCGACCTTTTTCATCGATCCGCGGTCGGATCAGCCGCCGACGCCCCAGCCCAGGACCCGCGATGTCAGCAGCACCAAAGCCAACGACACGGTAGCCACCACGACCAGACCGATCACCGCGACGACGAGCGGCCGCCAGCCGGTGCGCGCGATCTGCCGGAAATCGGTGGACAGCCCCACCCCGGCGAAGGTCAGCAGGAACGCCCACTTGGAGACGGCACCGAGGTTCGCCACCTGCCCCTTGCTCAGCAGCCCCGCGGTCACGACGGCCGAGACCGCCAGGAAACCGAGCACGAACTTCGGGAACTTCTGCCAGACGAACACGGCCTTGGCACGCACGCCGGAGGCAACGGCGTCGGCCTCTCCCCTGGCGGCCCAGTAGATGGCGAAGCCGAGGACGACGAAGCCGATGAGCGCGTTGCGGACCGACTTCACCAGGACGGCGATCTTGCCGGCTTCGTCGGAGAAGAGGTAGCCGGTCGCCGTGGTCTCGGCGGTGTTGTCCACCGCGAGACCGGCCCAGAGCCCGAACTCGTGGTCGGTCAGGCCGATGGCGTGGCCGAGCGGCGGCAGCACGAACAGGGCGACGGCACCGAGCGCCAAGATCGACGCGATCGCATAGCTGACGTCGGAGTTGCGGGCCCGGATGGCGCCCTTGGCCGCGATGATCGCCGACACCCCGCAGATCGACGTTCCGATGGCCAGCAGCGAGCCGAGCTTGCCGGACAATCCGAACCACCGGGCGGCGGCGATGATGATGGCGCCCGCGACGGTCATGTCGATCAGGATCTGCAGCAGGCTGGTCGCGCCGAGCTTGAGGACATCGCCGAGGACGAACCGGGCGCCCAGCAGGACGATGCCGATCTTGAGCCAGAACTCGTACGTGCCGACGCCGGGCCGGAAGATTCGGTGCAGACCAACGGTATTGGTGATGATCAGGCCGAAAACGATGGCCCACAGCACGTATTCGATGTCAGGTACCCGCCAGTGCTGCTGCTTGGCCAGCGCCAGCCAGGCGACTTCGGCATATTTGCCGGCCAGGCCCACCGCGATCAGCAGCAGTAGGCCGGGCAGGTAATCGAGGAACCGCCGTGCGCCGGTGTGTTCTTCGACGTCGTCCTCGGGCGCCGGTTCCAACTGGTCGGCCGCGCCGGCCGTCTCCACGCTCACCGCGTCACCACACGATCTTCGGCAACACGCCGGCCACTGCCAGCGCTGTCACCGCAAGGCCGAGAATCGTTGCCCACCAATCGGTCCCGAGCCGGTTCACCCAGCTCGTCGCCCCTGTCGACTCTGTCATTGCGCTCTCCCGTCACCGATTTTCCGCTCATGGTGCGGCAGCGGAACGCGCGGGAACACCGATGGAATCGGCGTGAATCTAGCGATGGCCTCAGTGCGATCTCGGTCAGCCCGAGTCTCGGCGTCGCGGCGGTGGCGCGCGCCGCTCAGCCCATCCGAATGCCGAAATCGCCCAGCAGCACCGGCTTGGCCGCATCGATACCTTTCGAGCCGGTGGGCCCCTGCAGCTGCACTGCGATGAGGTAGTCCCCGGTGTTGGTCCATACATGCACGATGCGGTCCACGTAGTCATCACCGGAGCCGGGCTTGTCGGCCAGCACACCCATCAGCTTCTGCCCGCTGTAACCACACAGCTCGTCGGGCAGGATGCTGACGCTGTTGAATTCGTGGCCCGCGGTGCGGGCATCGGTGTATTCCCGGAACGCCGACGCAGCATCCTGAGCGGTCGGGGTGATCTTCACGGTGGCGGTCAGGCCGTCGGGTCCAGTCAGGTTCAGCGCGACGTCACCGGACGGTGGCGCGCCCTGCCCGAATCCGTCGGGTATCGCGACGACGACACTCGGCGCACCGGGCGCTCCCGTCGTCGCCGTCATGGTCTGCGCGGGCGGGGCGGGCGGATCGCAGGTCTGCTCCCCCGCCGCGACGGGACGTTTGGTGGTCTCGACCACCCCGTACGCCGGCAGATCAGGCACCGTCGACGCCGACGCTGACGACGTGGGCGACCCGGCCGGCGAGGATGCAGCCGCGGACGTGGCGACGCCGGACGCCGTTGTGCTGGAAGGCTTCTCGCCGCCTCTGCCGCCGCATGCGGCCAGCAGGGCGGCGGCTGACACCACGGTGACGCACTGGATGACCGGTCCGCTCACCACGGCCTCAGTCCTTGCAGAACGCCTGGGCGAGTTCCCGTTCGACGTCCACGTATGGCGTACCCGAGATGTCGAAAACCACCTTCGCGATGGTGCCGCCGGTGAACTGGTACGGCGCCGAGTAGCGATTCGACACCGGCTGGCCGTCGTTGCGCCCGACAGCCACCCCGCCGCCACTCAGCCCGAACATGCCCGGGTGGGTCCGGACGCCGTCACGGGTCGCCACCACGGCGTCATCGACGCATAGTTCGACTGTGCCGAGCGGGGTATGGCTACCTTCGACCGTGCCGGTGCGGTTGTACCGCACCCCGAACACGTGCCGGCCCAACGGCAGCAGGTTCGGCGCGGACACCTCCTGCTCATCCTCGCCCATGAAGTTGTAGATGTAATGCAGCCGACCGTCCTGGACGAACAGCACATGGCCACCGTGGCCGGCACCGTGCTTGGCCAATACCCCCTGAGCATCGGCGGACTCCACGTCGACCTCGGCCAGGATCGAGAAGGACTGCCCGCGCAGTTCGACGCACGCACCGAGACCCACCTCGGCGGTACCCGGGTAGTAGGTGAAGTTCTGCCGCGCCCCGGACAGGTAGGGCCGGTCCCGCGTCATCGTCTCGAGCATGTTCAGATCTGAGAGCGGCAGGCCGTTGTACTTGGCCGCTTCGGCATACCAGAGTTCCTGCAGTTCAGCCAGTTTCGCCGGGTTCTCGGTGGCCAAGTCATGGCACTGGCTGCGGTCGGACTCGATGTGGAACAGCTCCCAGCGGTCCTTGTCGAAATGTGACCAGCCCGACGGGGTGGCTGCGTGCACCGTGTTTGCGAACCACCCGTTGTGCCAGATGCCACGGGTGCCCAGCATCGAGTAGAACTGTGTCGTCTTACCGGTGTCGACGCCCGAATCCTCCAGAGCGGCTTTGAAACTCACCCCTTCCAGCGGCCGCTGCGGGACTCCGCGGACCTCGGCCGGCGGCTCGACGCCCAGCAGGTCGTAGACCGTCGGGGTGATGTCCGCGACGTTGACGTAGTTGTCACGCACCTCGCCGTGGGCGGCAATGCCATTGGGCCAGCTGATGATTGCGGTGTCGGCGATGCCGCCCTCGTGTGAGGCGTAACGCTTGAACAGCTTGTATGGCGTATTGAACGCCATCGCCCAGCCGATCGGATAGTGGTTGTAGGTGTCCGGCGACCCGAGGGTGTCGAAGTAGCGCATGTTCTCTTCGACGGTGTCGATGTAGCCGTTGAAGAACTTCACTTCGTTGACCGAGCCGTTCGGGCCGCCTTCGCCGCTGGCCCCGTTGTCTGAGATGACGACGATGAGGGTGTTGTCCAGCTGCCCGGACTCCTCCAGGTAGTCGAGAATCCGGCCGATCTGCGCGTCGGTGTACGACAGGAAGCCGGCGAACACCTCGGCCATCCGGGCGAACAGCCGCTTCTCGTCGTCGCTGAGCCCGTCCCAGGGGCGGACGGTGTCCTGCAGCGGCCACGGTTCACCATTGGGGCCCTTGACATCCAGATACGGATTCACGGGCGAGAGCTCGGTGTCGGGCGGGACGATGCCGAGGCGCTTCTGGTTCTCGAGCACCAAGTCGCGGTAGGCCTCGTAGCCCATGTCGAACGTGCCGGCGTACTTGTCGGCCCATTCTTTGAAGACATGGTGCGGCGCATGTCCGGCGCCCGGGCAGACGTAGGAGAACCACGGCTTGTCCGGGGCGATGACCTTGGCATCGCGGATGAACTCGATGGTCTTGTCCGCCAGGTCTTTCGACAGGTGATAACCCTCTTCCGGGGTGGCCGGCGGGGCGACGGGATGGTTGTCGTACACCAGCTCCGGGTACCACTGGTCGGTCTCGCCGCCCATGAACCCGTAGAAGCGTTCGAAGCCGCGCGACAGCGGCCAGTGCCGTTTCGTCGACGCCAGGTTCGACTCCTCCAACGGCGTCAGATGCCACTTGCCGACGCAGTACGTGTTCCAGCCCCGCTCGGCCAACACCTCGGACAGCAACGCCGTCTCAAACGGTATGCGCCCGTTGCAGTTCGGGAAGCCATCGGTGAATTCTTCGATGGTGGCCATGCCGACCGAGGTGGCGTTGCGCCCGGTCAGCAGGGAAGCCCGGGTCGGCGAACAGAGGGCGGTGGTGTGGAACTGGGACAGCCGTACCCCTTTTTCGGCGATGCGGCGCATGGCCGGCATGTCGACCAGGCCGCCGAAGCAGTCCCAGGTGGCAATGCCGGTGTCGTCCCACACCAGGTACAGCACATTGGGTGCACCCGTGGGCGCCGTCGGCGCGGCATACGGAGTCCAGTCGGGCTCCGAGTCGCGAATGTCGAGTTTGATCTTGCCCTGGAATTCAATTGCCATGCCGCCTCGTCCCGGTCTGCGCTCGCCGGTCTCGGCGCTCGCCCGGAGATTACACCCGCGGCCTGTGCCGCGCCCGCGATATTGACGGGCGCGACGAGATGCCGGTGACCCGTCCGCCGAGAAATCCGATGCGGCCCAGTGTCTACCTACGCCGCCGATTTTCCGGCCGAACACAAAACTGCCCCTCTTCCGAAGAAGAGGGGCAGTTCCATGTCTGTCGAAGGAGCCTTCGCTACTTCGCCTTTTCCAACACCTCGACCAGACGCCAGCGCTTGGTGGCCGACAGCGGACGGGTCTCCATCAGCGAGACGCGGTCGCCGATACCGGCATCGCCGTTCTCGTCGTGCGCCTTGACCTTGGTGGTGGTGCGGATGATCTTCCCGTAGAGCGGGTGGCTCTTACGGGATTCCAGCTCGACCACGATGGTCTTTTCCATCTTGTCCGACACCACGTAACCGATGGCGGTCTTGCGGCTGCCGCGCTCGGTCTCGGTGGCCGGCGTGTGCTTGGGGCCTTTAGTTTCTGCCATGACTAATCCTTACCAACCGGCCCGGACGCCAGGCCCAACTCGCGTTCGCGCAGAACGGTGTAGACCCGCGCGATCTCCTGCCGCACGGTGCGCAGCCGGCGGTTGTTCGACAGCTGACCGGTGGCCATCTGGAAGCGAAGGTTGAACAGCTCTTCCTTCGACTCCCGCAGACGCGTGATCAGCTCTTCCTCGGTGAGCTCACGCAGTTCACCAGGCGAAACTCCAACTGCCATCAGAACTGCTCCTCTCGAGTCACGATGCGTGCCTTGATCGGCAGCTTGTGGATGGCGCGGGTGAGCGCCTCCCGGGCGATCTTCTCGTCGGGGTAGCTGAGCTCGAAGAGCACGCGACCCGGCTTGACGTTGGCGACCCACCACTCCGGCGAACCCTTACCGGAACCCATGCGGGTTTCGGCAGGCTTCTTGGTCAGCGGGCGGTCCGGGAAGATGTTGATCCAGACCTTGCCGCCACGCTTGATGTGCCGGTTGATCGCGATACGAGCGGATTCGATCTGCCGGTTGGTGATGTAGGCGTGGCCCAGGGCCTGGATGCCGTAGTCACCGAAGCTGACCGAGGTGCCGCCGCTGGCGATACCGCGCTGCTCGGGGTGGTGCTGCTTGCGGTGCTTGACCTTGCGGGGAATCAGCATGACTAGCTCTCCGTTGCTTCCGTCGGCGCATCGCCGGAGGTGGCATCTGAAGCAACAACATCACCCGTCGCCGCACGGCCGGCCTCGGTGCTGGTCGCCGTGGTGCCCGACGAACCGCTGCGACGCGGACGGGTACCGGACGGACGATCCCGACGGGGACGGTCGGCGGCGGGAGCGGCGGCGGACAGCTCACGCTTGCCACCGACGATGTCGCCCTTGTAGATCCACACCTTCACGCCGATCCGGCCGAATGTGGTCTTGGCCTCGTACAGGCCGTAATCGATGTCGGCGCGCAGCGTGTGAAGCGGCACGCGACCTTCGCGGTAGAACTCCGAGCGGCTCATCTCAGCACCGCCGAGGCGGCCCGAGCACTGCACCCGGATGCCCTTGACGTTGGGCTGACGCATGGCCGACTGGATGGCCTTGCGCATGGCACGACGGAACGCGACACGGTTGCTCAGCTGCTCGGCAACGCCCTGCGCCACCAGCTGCGCGACGGCCTCGGGGTTCTTCACCTCGAGGATGTTCAGCTGAACCTGCTTGCCGGTCAGCTTCTCCAGGTCGGCGCGGATGCGGTCGGCCTCGGTGCCACGGCGACCGATGACGATGCCCGGACGTGCGGTGTGGATGTCCACCCGGACGCGGTCACGCGTGCGCTCGATCTGCACGTCGGCGATACCGGCGCGCTCCAGGCCGGTGGCCAGCAGCTTGCGGATGGCGACGTCTTCCTTGACGTAGTCCGCGTACTGCTTGTCGGCGTACCAACGGGACTTCCATTCGGTGGTGATACCGAGGCGGAAGCCGTGCGGGTTGATTTTCTGGCCCACTACTCCGAGCCTCCCTTCGTCTCGGTCTTCGCAGAGGCGGCCTTGCTGCCCTGCGCACGACGGGCGCGAGAGGCACCGGCCGACGCAGACGCCTTGGCGCCCTTGTCCTTCGCCGGACGGCTCTCGACGACCACGGTGATGTGGCTGGTGCGCTTGCGGATTCGGTACGCACGCCCCTGGGCGCGCGGCCGGATGCGCTTGGCGGTCGGGCCCTCGTCGGCGAAGACCGTGGCGACCACGAGGGTCGTCGGGTCCAGGCCCTCGTTGTTCTGCGCGTTGGCGGCAGCGCTGGCGATCACCTTGGCGACCGGCTCGCTGGCAGCCTGCGGTGCCCACCGCAGGATGTCGAGCGCCTCTTCGACGCTCTTGCCACGGACGAGGTCGATGACCCGGCGGGCCTTGCTCGCCGACACACGCACGAAGCGCGCTTTGGCGCTCGCGGACGGGTATTCAGTAACGGTAGTCATTAGCGGCGCTTGCTCTTCCGGTCGTCCTTGATGTGACCCTTGAAGGTCCGCGTCGGGGCGAACTCGCCGAGCTTGTGCCCAACCATCGCTTCGCTGACGAACACCGGCACATGCTTGCGACCGTCGTGGACGGCGAAGGTGTGGCCGATGAAGTCGGGGATGATGGTCGACCGACGGGACCAGGTCTTGATGACCTGCTTGGTGTTCTTCTCGTTCTGGACGTCGACCTTCTTGAGCAGATGGTCGTCGACGAACGGACCCTTTTTGAGGCTACGAGGCATCGTCTATTCCTTTCCGGCCTAGCGCTTGTTCTTGCCGGTGCGCCGGCGGCGGACGATGAGCTTGTCGCTCGGCTTGTTGGGCTTGCGGGTACGGCCTTCGGGCTTGCCCCACGGGCTGACCGGGTGGCGACCACCGGAGGTCTTACCCTCACCACCACCGTGCGGGTGGTCAACCGGGTTCATCACGACACCACGGACGGTCGGGCGCTTGCCCTTCCACCGCATACGGCCGGCCTTACCCCAGTTGATGTTGGCCTGCTCGGCGTTGCCGACCTCGCCGACGGTGGCGCGGCAGCGCACGTCGACGCGACGGATTTCACCGGACGGCATACGCAGCGTGGCGTAGGCGCCTTCCTTACCGAGCAGCTGGATGCTGACACCGGCCGAGCGGGCCAGCTTGGCGCCGCCGCCCGGACGCAGCTCCACGGCGTGGATGACGGTACCGGCCGGGATGTTGCGCATCGGCAGGTTGTTACCCGGCTTGATGTCGGCGTTCGGCCCCTGCTCGATGACGTCGCCCTGCTTCAGATCCTTGGGGGCGAGGATGTAGCGCTTCTCGCCGTCCACGAAGTGCAGCAGCGCGATGTTCGCGGTGCGGTTGGGGTCGTACTCGATGTGCGCGACCTTGGCGTTGACGCCGTCCTTGTCATGGCGACGGAAGTCGATGACGCGGTAGGCACGCTTGTGACCGCCACCCTTGTGACGAGTCGTGATGCGGCCGTGCGCGTTACGACCACCAGTGCCGTGCAGCGGACGGATCAGCGACTTCTCCGGAGTCGAACGAGTGATCTCGGCGAAGTCGGAGACGCTCGAACCGCGACGACCGGGGGTCGTCGGCTTGTACTTGCGAATTCCCATTATCAGTTAATCCCTTAACTCCCGGCCGGTCAGGCCGGAGCTCCGAACAGTTCGATCGGCTTGCTGCCGGCGGACAGGGTCACGATCGCGCGCTTGGTGCTCTTGCGCTGACCGAAACCGGTGCGGGTGCGCTTGCGCTTGCCCTTCCGGTTCGCGGTGTTCACCGAGTCGACCTTCACGTCGAAAATCTTCTCGATAGCGATCTTGATCTGCGTCTTGTTGGACTCCGGTGCCACGATGAACGTGTACGTGTTGTCCTCGATGAGCCCGTAGGACTTCTCCGAGATGACCGGGGCCAGGATGATGTCGCGAGGATCTGTAATCGTTGCCATCAGACCGACGCTCCTTCTTTTTCGTCCTTGGTGTTAGAGGTGATGTAGGCGTTGAGCGCCTCCACCGAGAACACCAGGTCATCGGCGTTCAGGACGTCGTAGGTGTTCAGCTGATCCGGCGAGATCACGTGCACGCCAGGCAGGTTGCGAACGCTCTTGGCACCGACCTCATCGCTGCGGCCGATCACGACGAGCACCTTCTTGTTGTCGGTCAGCGACGACAGGAACGACTTGGCGCTCTTGGTCGACGGGTTCTGACCGGCCACCAGCTCGGTGATCGCGTGGATGCGCTCGTTGCGGGCCCGGTCCGACAGCGCGCTGCGCAGGGCAGCGGCGATCATCTTCTTCGGGGTCCGCTGCGAGTAGTCACGCGGCTGCGGGCCGTGCACGACGCCACCACCGGTGAACTGCGGGGCGCGGGTCGAACCCTGACGGGCGCGGCCGGTGCCCTTCTGGCGGTACGGCTTCTTGCCACCACCGGACACCATGGCCCGCGTCTTGGTGGCGTGGGTGCCCTGGCGAGCGGCGGCCAGCTGGGCCGTCACCACCTGGTGCATCAGCGCGATGTTCGGCTCGACGTCGAACAGCTCGGCGGGCAGCTCGACAGAGCCGTCCTTCTTGCCGTCCGGGGTCTTGACGTCAATCTTCAAAGTCATTACTTCTCACCTCGTTTGATCGCGGTGCGAACGACGACCAGTCCACCGTTGCGGCCGGGGATGGCGCCCTTGATGAGCAGCACACCGTTCTCGGCGTCAACCTTGTGAACCTTCAGGTTCTGGGTCGTCACGCGGTCGCTACCCATACGGCCGGACATGCGGGTGCCCTTGAAGACACGGCCCGGGGTGGCGCAGCCACCGATCGAACCGGGACGACGGTGCACAGCCTGGGCACCGTGCGCGGCGCCCTGGCCCTTGAAGCCGTGGCGCTTCATGGTGCCGGCGAAGCCCTTGCCCTTGCTGGTGCCGGTCACGTCGACGTAACCACCGTCGGCGAAGATCTCGGCGGTCAGCTCCTGGCCGACCTCGTACTCTGCGGCCGCGGCCTCGTCGTCGAGACGAAGCTCGGCCAGGTGACGGCGCGGGTTGACGCCTGCAGCAGCGAACTGACCGGTGACCGGCTTGTTCACCTTGCGAGGGCTGATCTCGCCGTACGCGAGCTGCACGGCGCTGTAGCCGTCGCGCTCGGTGGTGCGAATGCGGGTCACCACGTTGGGGCCGGCCTTGACGACCGTGACCGGGACGACTTTGTTGTTCTCGTCGAACACCTGCGTCATGCCCAGCTTGGTGCCCAAAATGCCTTTGCGTGCCATTTTTCTGGGTCTCCTACTGGATGTTGACGTCGACGCTCGCCGGCAGATCGATGCGCATCAAGGCGTCAACGGTCTTCGGCGTGGGGTCGAGGATGTCGATAAGGCGCTTGTGGGTACGCATTTCGAAATGCTCCCGCGAGTCCTTGTACTTATGGGGAGACCGGATAACGCAGTACACGTTCTTCTCGGTCGGCAGCGGCACCGGGCCGACCACGCTTGCTCCCGTACGGGTGACCGTCTCAACGATCTTGCGCGCCGAGGCGTCAATCGCCTCGTGGTCGTAGGCCTTGAGCCTGATGCGGATCTTCTGTCCCGCCACGCTTCTCCTACCTAACTGTCACGGGCCCGTGCTCGGGCCTGGTCTTCAATACGCACGCCCCGGGATACCCGGTGACGCGCGTTGGCTATGCCGCCGCTCTTTACGTTTCTGTGGTTCACCGACCCCCGCGCTCGGGCGTGTCGCCTTTGCGCACAGTCGTCCGCGCTGGAAATCCATCGTGGGCGATGCTGGGACCGGATGCGCCCGAGATGGGCGCCGGTCGTATGCCCGCAGCGGGCGAACCCGGCGCAAGGCAACCCGAACAGTATGCCCCAGATCCGGGCTTGCTCCAAATCCGCTGCGGAGCCTTCCGCCGCGCCCGGGTTTTGCCGCCGGTCCTGCGTCGATCCTGCGGCGCGGGCGGCGATGTTCGACCGGATTGCGCCGCGGTTACAGAGTGAACCGAGGCGCCCAGTTGATCCTGCATCCACGGCGCAAGAGTTCGAGTGGCCAGCACCCTAGGCACAGGATCAACGCGCCGCCAGGGCACCCTTCGCGCTGACCCTGTACTGGTGGCGGGAACGCGCGAGTGACTCGGGCCCAGGCCGCAGAATTAGCGTCGGCACTCAACTTACTTTTGAGTAAGATAGCCATATGTCGACACTGAGCCCCACGTACCGCGCCTGGAAGCAGCTCTCGGGACGGCCCGGCGGCAGCCTGATGTTCTCCGCCGCCGCGATGGTGCGAGTGCCGTACTTCGCCTCGATCTTGCCCCGGGTGCTGACGATGGAGCCCGGCTACGCCCAGGTGGCGGTGCCGAAGTGGTTCTTCGTCTACAACCATCTGCACACCGTGCATGCGATCGCCTCGTGCAACGCGGCCGAAGCCGCCATGGGTATGGCCATGGAAGCAACGGTGCCGACGACCCACCGCTGGATCCCCAAGGCCATGAACGTGCGGTACCTGGCCAAGGCCACCACATCGCTGCGGGCGCACGCGCGGGTTGATGTCCCCGACTTCGACACCCTGACCAAGGGCACCGATGTCGTGGTGTCGGTCTCGGTGGTCGACGCCTCGGGCGAAGAGGTCGTGCACGCCGACATCACGACGTGGGTGACGCCTGCCTAATCGAGGTAGGTGCCGTGGCCTTCGCGCACCAGCGCGCCGTCGAAGATCAGCACCTCGTTGACCAGCTGGTCGCGATGGTTCCGGTAATTGATGACGAGAGCGTTCGTCCCTACATAGGTGGCCACGACCTCGAAATGCAGGTCCGGTAGCGCGGCGAGGGCGGCGACCCAATACCGGCGCAGCGCGTCCTTGCCTCGCACCACTCCCCCGGACTCCGGCACCACGCGCGCCGCGACCGGCGAGGTGAAGACGGCGTCGCCATGGAAGTGCGCGAGGACCGCCTCGACGTCGTGAGCGTTCCAGGCCTCGCACCAGTCCCGGGCGAAAGACTCAGGGTCGGGAATCGTCATGCCGCCCCATCGAAGTCGACGCTGCGCTGCGTCGGCAACTGATTTCCACCCACCCCGAGCGTGGGGCGTCACGAGATGACACGCCGATGACGTCACCAGAAGCCCCCACGCTCGGTGTGGGACCTCAGTGCTGCAAGTCCGCCCAGAACGCGCACTGGTGCACCTGGTCGTAGTCGGTGACCACGCGACTTCCGTCGGGGCGCAGCGACATCCGGCTGTCGTGCTCGTCTCCGGCCAACGCCGGCCATTCCGGCGCCCCGTCGCCGCCGGGCCGGCCGTCGCGGACGAACGAACTCCAGTAGCCGATCATCTGATCCGACAAGGCGACCTGCTCCGGCGTGGGTGGCGGCGCCCCGCCCATGTTGAAGATGTAGCGCAGATCCAGCGAATGACTGGCGCCGACGGGGAAAGGCAACTGGCGCAGCGGATCCGGCGTCGGGGGCGCTGGATCGGCGAATTCGTAGCCGTACACCGGAGCGTCGGCGACCAGCGCGTCGCCGATGCGGTCGGCGACGCAGGCGAACGCCCCGTCGGTGACTGCGGTCGAATACGCGACCGCGGCGCTGCCGCCATAGCGGTCCAGCGGGTAGCGCTGCGCAACGGCGGCAGCGTCGGCGCCGAACGTGGACTCCAGCAGGCGCGGGTAGCCGTCGGCGTGGAACCGTTTGCCCGCGCGCAGATACTGCAGTGCGACGAAAAGGGTGAACTCGTCGCGCGTGGTGCCGATCATCACGGGCACCCGAGCGGCACCGCCAGTGCTGATGGCCTGCATCGGGTCAACCGGCAGCAGCGTCGTCCCGGTGACTGGACCGCTGAGCGTGTTCTCACCGATTCCGTAGTACCACACCGGTTTTCGCAGTTTGTCGACCGGCAGCTGACGCAGGCAGTCTGCCGCGTCCGCGGGATCGCCGCACCCCGCGGCCTTCGCATAAGCCAGGCTGGACCGGGTGGCCTCGGGCAGCGAGACCTGGGCTTGGCATGGCCCGCTGGCGATGATGGCGCCCCGGAACAGGCCGGCCGACGCGGGCGCCACGAGGTGGTCACACACCGACATCCCGCCGGCGGATTCACCGGCGATGGTCACCTTGTCGGGGTCGCCGCCGAACGCGGCGATGTTGTCGCGTACCCAGCGCAGCGCGGCTTGCTGGTCGGCCAGTCCGTAATTGCCCACGTCGGGTCCCGCGCCCAGCGCGGGATGGGCCAGGAACCCGAGCGCGCCGAGCCGGTAGTTGACCGTCACGACCACGATGTCGCCACGAGTGGTCAGCCGCGTCGAGTTGTAGATGCTGCTGGAGCCGTTGATGAACCCGCCGCCGTGGAGCCACACCAGCACCGGCCGGCGCGCACCGGACGTCTGCACCGGAGGCGTCCAGACGTTGAGGGTCAGGCAGTCCTCGCTGGTGTTGCGACCCATCTCGAGGTCGCCCTTGGGGTCCTGGATACAGCGGGCCCCCGGCTTTGCGGCGTCACGGGCCCCGTCCCACGCGAGCGCGGGAGCTGGCGGACGGAAGCGAAGCGGGCCCACTGGCGGTGCAGCATAAGGGATTCCACCGAAGAAGCGGAGGTCCGGATCGACCATCCCGCGGACGGTTCCCGCGGTGGTGTGCACCAGAGCCGGATCCGACGTCGCGGCGTCCGGGGCGACGGCGGTGGCGCCGTCACTGTGCGGATCCAGGCCACAGCCGGCCACCAGCAGCGCCGTCGCGGCCACTGCTGCAGCGCGCTGCAGCAGTCGACGCGGGCGGATAGCTGACACGAGCACCCAGCGTACTGAACACCCGCCGCACACCGCCCCGAAATATTTTCGGCGACCCCCTCCCCACCGCGCACCGAACAACCTAGACTCCACTTGACAGCTGTCAAGTTTCGCGCCTGTGTGAGGAGTTCAATGACTGCACCCACCACGGACGAGGCCGCCAAGGTCCTTGCCGACCCCACCGCCTACGCCGACGACGAGCGCCTGCACTCGGCACTGAGACAGCTGAGGGCCACCAATCCCGTTGCCTGGGTGGATAATCCGCCGTACCGGCCGTTCTGGGCGATCACCAAACACGCCGACATCATGGCGATCGAGCGCGACAACAACCTGTTCGTCAGCGAACCACGTCCGCTGCTGATGCAAGCCGACGCCGAGGATCTGCTCAAGGCCCAGGCCGAGGCGGGCATGGGGCTGCGCACGCTGATCCACATGGACGACCCGCACCACCGCAAGGTCCGCGCGATCGGCGCAGACTGGTTCCGGCCGAAAGCCATGCGTGACCTGAAGGTCCGGGTCGACGAACTGGCCAAGCGGTACGTGGACCGGATGCGCGACGTGGGCCCGGAGTGCGACTTCGTCGAGGAGATCGCGATCCAGTTCCCGCTGTACGTGATCATGTCGCTGCTCGGCCTCCCCGAAGAGGACTACGGCCGCATGCACGCGCTCACTCAGGAGCTGTTCGGCGGAGACGACGAGGAGTACTCCCGCGGCCAGTCGCCCGAAGAGCTGTTCACCGTGCTCCTCGACTTCTTCCAGTACTTCGCGGCACTGACCGCATCCCGGCGTGCCAACCCCACCGAGGACCTCGCGTCCGCCATCGCCAACGGCCGCATCGACGGCGAGCCGCTCAGCGACATGGACACCGCGTCCTACTACGTCATCGTCGCCAGCGCCGGCCACGACACCACCAAGGACGCCATCTCCGGCGGGCTGCACGCGCTGATCCAGAATCCCGGTGAACTGGCCCGGCTGAAGGCGAATCCGGACCTGATGTCCACCGCCGTCGAGGAGATGATCCGGTGGAGCACACCGGTGAAGGAATTCATGCGCACCGCCACCGCCGACACCGTGGTGCACGGGGTACCGATCGCCGAGGGTGAATCCGTCTATCTCGCTTACGTTTCCGGCAACCGCGACGAAGAAGTGTTCGAAGACCCGTTCCGATTCGACGTCGGGCGCGAGCCGAACAAACACCTGGCCTTCGGCTACGGCGTGCACTTCTGCCTGGGTGCAGCGCTGGCTCGCATGGAGATGAACAGCCTGTTCAGCGAATTGCTGCCCCGACTGGATTCGATCGAACTGGCCGGTACCCCAGAGCTCTCCGCGACGACATTCGTCGGCGGCTTCAAGCACCTGCCGATCCGGTATTCGCTCCGCTGATCCGGTGGGTCGCCAAGAATCCGTCTACGGCGGCAACGGCGATCTCGCGGTAGTCGAAATTCGGCAGCGTGCTGAGCTTGCCCAGCACGACCGGGCCGAGGAGCAGGACGGTCGCCCGGAGCCGGTCGACGTCGCCGAGTTCGGCGACGGCCGCGGGACTGGAGAGCACCGCTTCGAACGGCGCGGCGTACTGTTCGGCCACCCGCTCCCGTAGGTTGCGGACCTCGGCGCTCTCGGTGCCGGCCGCCCCGGAGGGCAGGTGCTCGAGATTGCCGCCGAGCGCCAGCCACGACATGGCAGTCAGGCTGACGGGCGCCTCTGCGATCAGTTCCGCCTGCGCACGCACGAGCGCGATCAACCGCTCGCGCAGGTCTCCCTCGGCGAGCGGCACCGGGGCCGGCGGGATGAGCGCGTGAAATGCGGCAGCCAGCAGGTCATTTCCGCTGGGATAGTGGCGATAGAGGGTGGCCCGGGCGACATTGGACGCTCGGATCACCGCGTCTATGGTCACGGCACTGGGGCCGCCGGAGCGCAACAGGGCGGTCGCCGCCTCGAGAAGCCGCGCCCGCGAGCGGGCCGGCCTGGGATCACCGTGTTCGCTGGACACTGCCAAATCACCTCCGGGCAACAAACGAGACTGTTAGTCTCGTTTAAAGATCATCAGTCTTGAAATTACCGGAAGGTGGCCGCATGGCCGACAAGGTGAGTGCGGTGAGTCCAGCGGACGCGAGCACCTGCTCCGAAACCGTTCCGGAGGAGACCGCCGCACCCACCTCGCGTCGCCGCGCCTGGACCCTCTGCGTGGCGTGTTGCAGTGTGCTGGTGGTGATTTCATCGATGGTGGCACTCAACACCGCGCTCGGTGACATCGCCGTGGCAACATCGGCCAACCAGACCCAACTCACCTGGATCATCGACAGCTACACCCTGGTGCTGGCCTGCCTGTTGCTGCCGGCCGGAGCCATCGGTGACCGCTACGGCCGCCGCGGTGCACTGCTGTTCGGCCTCGTCGTCTTCGCGCTGGCCTCGATCGTTCCGGCCCTGAGCGCCGCGCCCGCGCACATCATCGCCGCCCGAGCGGCGGCCGGCGCGGGTGCCGCGTTCATGATGCCCGCGACCCTGTCCTTGATCACTGCGTCGTACCCGACGGACCAGCGCACCAAAGCAGTGGGCATCTGGGCCGGAATCTCCGGCTGCGGCGCGGTGGTCGGCATGCTCGGATCTGGTGTGCTGCTGCACTTCTGGCCCTGGCAGTCGATCTTCTGGGCCTTCACTGTGTCGAGCCTCATCCTTGCCGCGCTGACCACGACCATCACGAGCTCCCGCGACCCGGAGTCCCGGCCCCTGGACGTCACCGGCGCCGTCGTCATCGCAGTAGCGGTGGCGTCCCTGGTCTACGGCATCCTGGCAGCACCCGACCGCGGCTGGACCCACCCGGTGGTGTTGGGCGGCATCACCGCCGGGCTCATCCTGGCCGCGGTGTTCGCTGTCCTCGAGCTGCGTACGCGGTATCCGCTGCTGGACGTCCGGTTGTTCTTCGACCGCCGGTTCGGTACCGGTGCGGCCGCCATCACCGTGCTGTTCATGGTGCTGTTCGGCTTCTTCTATCTGTCGATGCAGTTCATGCAACTGGTCATGGGATACAGCCCGATCGGTATCGCATTCGCCTTGACCCCGCTCGCCGTCCCGATGCTGATCCTGTCCCCGCTGTCCTCCTGGTATCTGCCCAAGGTGGGGCTGCGCCTGGTGGTGTTCATCGGCCTGTGGCTGCTGTCGGCCGGGCTGTTACTCCTGTGCCAGGTACGGGTCGACTCACCGTACCCGGACGTGGCGTGGCCCCTGCTCGTGATCAGCACGGGCGTCGGATTATTCACCGCACCAACAACTTCGGCGATCATGACGTCGGTGTCCGACGACAAGCAAGGCGTCGCGTCAGCGGTCAACGACACCACCCGGGAAGTGGGGGCCGCCCTCGGTATCGCGCTGACCGGCTCCCTGCTCGCGACGGGATACACCGAGCACATCGAACCCGCGCTGGCCGGCTTCCCGCCCCCCGTGCGCGATGCCGCCCGCGGCTCACTGGCCGGTGCGGTGGCCGCCGCACCCCATCTGGGACCACTTGGCAACCAGCTCGTCGAAGCGTCCAGAGTCGCGTTTCTGCACGCCATGCAGACGTCACTGGTGGTACTTGCCTCGATCACCGCGGTGGCCGGTGTACTGATCGCGCTGCGGGCTCCCGGACGCGAACGCGCCCCGCAGAAGAACGTCGAATAGCCTTTTGCCACACGCATTTTAAAGGTGTGCGTGCGGCACCTGGCGGTTCGGCGGCTAAGAAAGGATGAATCCGGCGGCTCGGTGCGCCAACATGACGATGGTCGCGTGCGGGCCCCGGCCCGTGATGCCGGGGAGCGCGGCACCGTCGGCGACCCATAGCGCTTCGATACTGCGCACCCGGCAGCGCGAGTCCAGGACAGCGCGCTCGTCGCCGTCAGCGCCCATCGGCGCCGTGGCCGACAGATGCTGCGCGGTGGACCAGGCGGGTTCGCCGTCGGCGACAACATCGCCGAACAGGTCGCGGCACAGTTCATAACCGCCGCGCAGCGCGGCGGCGTCGGCCGGGTCGGCGTCGTAGCGGTGTTCGATGGTCGGATGCACGTCGGCGTCGTCCGACACCAGGAGCACCCGGCCCTGCGCACGGGGCCGCATCAGGGAGATGCCGATGTGCACCGGATCGGCGTCGCCCGGGACCCCACCGGTCATGGCTGCGAAACCCCAGGTGTACGGGCGGATTTCCAATTCCTCGGTGGTGAGCAACAGCTCGAGCGGCGGGCGGCCGGGATCCGCGGGCCACGCGGTGGGCACCACCCATTCCGGGTGATCGGCGCACGCGACGCCCACCGGAAGGTCTGCCACCACAGGAACGCCGACGCTCCGCAGCTGTGCGGCGGGCCCGATCCCGGACAGCATCAACAGGTGCGCCGATTCAATTGCACCGGCGCACAACACAATCCGGTCGGCGTAGCGATCCACCGCGCCGTCCGGGCCCAGGCACCGCACGCCCACCGCACGGTCGCCGTCGAACAACACCCGCAGCGCGCGCGTCCCCGCGCGCACCGTCAGATTGTCGCGGCCGCGCGCAGCCGCGAGGTAGACCTCGCCCGGACCGTGTCGGTGACCGGTGACATCGATGTTCAGCGGCACCGCGCCGAGGCCGGGCCGCACCCCGGCGGCCGCGTTCAAGTCGTCGATCCACGGGTAGCGGAGACCGGCCGCGTCCCGGAAAGCCTGTGAGGACGCTGCGAACTCGCTGATCCGGCGCACCGGGACGGGGCCGGTGGAACCGTGTTCGGCGCCCGCGCCCGATCCATGTTCGGCTCCGCCGAAGTCATGGTCGGTCTCAATGGCGCGGTAGTGCGGCAGCACGTCCGGCCACGCCCAGCCCGGCACCGCCCAGGCTTCGAAATCCGACGGCCACGCCCGGCAGAAATAGCCGCCGTTGATGGCCCCGGACCCGCCCAGAACGCGACCTCTCACGATGTCGACGGGCCGCGCGGGATTCTGCGTCAACGTGGTGCGGTGCTGTCGCGCCACCGTACTGTCGACGCCGATGGGCAGCACCCAGCCGGGCTCCGGCTGGACTGTACCGCCGGTCTCCAACAGCGTCACCTGGCAGGCGGGGTCGGCCGAAAGCCGCTCGGCCAGAACGCAGCCGGCACTTCCCGCCCCGACGATCAGGACGTCGTCGTGCGGCGGGCTCAAGTCCGGATCTGCGGCTTGAGCGCACCCAGGTGCCGCTCGCGCACGACGCCGCCCCACAGCCCCAGGCCGTACGCGATGTCGTCGAGACGCTTGAGCAGCAGGTAAGCCAGCAGGCCCACGCGTTGGGTGTTGTCGTCCACCGTGTGGTGGCGGCGGGCCCAGTCGACGACGCCATCCACAATCGCGGCAATCAGCACCACTTGCCGCCAGCGCCGGAAACACACCGCCAGTACCAGCGCCACCGGCCAGTAGTGCCGGCACAGTGCCGCGGCGAGCTGCAGCGCGGCGGCCCACAGTCCCTGCGCCGCGACCGCGGCGACTTCCCGCGGTTCGGTATCGATGGACCGCAACGAGTTCGCGATGCGGCGGCCGGTGATCGCGGCGGCGATGGTCGAGGCCAGGTAGCCGACACCCGAGCCCATGGCCAGCAGCACCCAGACCACCAGAGTCCAGCCGGAGATCACCAGCGGCGCTGTCTTGCCGGGGTGGCGCACCGACAGCGGCGCGGCAGAGGAACCGTAAAAGGCCTTGCGGGCGAACCACTCTCCCAGCCCGGTGCGGTGATCGTGGCCGACCAGCGCGATGGGTTCGTACCGCAACCGGGCCCCGGCCTCGATGAACCGCCAGCACAGGTCCACGTCCTCGCCGGACTGCAGCGACTCGTCGAATCCACCCACCTGGTCGAGCGCCGCCCGCCGGCAGATGATGGCCGCGCTCGGCACATAGGCCACCGTGCCGTAAGGCACCACGGGCGCTTCCCGCATACCGAGGTCCAGCGACGAGCGCACGGCCTCGTAGCGCGCGATCAGATTGTCGGGCTCGTGCAGCCCGACGATGCGGGGCGCGACCAGCGCGACGGCCGGATCGCAAAAGTGCCCCAGCAGCGCTTCCAACCAACCGCGACGAGGCACGACGTCCGAGTCCAGGAACGCCACGAAATCGGTCTCGCAGGCGGCCAGCCCGGTGTTGCGGGCCGCGGCCGGGCCGCGGCTGACCTCATGCCGGAGCACCCGGACGTCACAGTGCCCGGCGAGGTCGCAGAAATCGGCGGCCTGCAGCGGCACCACCGAGCCGTCGTCGACCACCACCACACGCATGCCGCGCAAGGACCGCACCAGCCGGGTCACGCCAACTGCGTTGTCGCGTACCGGAACAACGACCGTGACGTCGAGATGCGACGGACCGGTGGCCGGCCGCGGGTGGGCCACCGTGGCGTCGAGCAAGGTGCGCGCCAACTGCGCACTCTGGGCGTCGTGGACCTCGAGCCGGCCGCCGTCGAGCATCGTCTGCGCCGCGGGAGCCAGCCGCAACAACCGCGTCGGGGAGCCACCGAGCAGCGCGGCGCCCTCACCCAGCACCTTGACCCGTCGATCGACTTGGACGGCAAAGCCGTCGGGCAGCCTCGGCCCCGTCACTGTCCCACCCCCGTCACGCGAGCATTCCCCCCGGGCCGGGCCGCCACGTGCTGATCCTGCGCACACAGCTCCCGACCATTTCTGCAAAGATACGGGACCCCTCGTCCGCCGTGGCCGTCGTCGGATCACCCAGCACGCCGACAGGGCTGACCGCGGCCACTCCGCCGCTGCGCAATGCCGGCAGCAGCTCCGGCAAAGGCGCGGTGTTGCCTGCGACGCTCTCCTCGACCCAGACATCCGCCGGCGAAAGATGCAGCAGTACAGACGTTTCGGTATGGCCGGCGTGAGCGTCCGACCCCGCGGCCGTGCACGAGCACCAGGCCACGTCGCGACCCTCGGACCGCAGCAACGTGACGGCCGCCGTCAGTGCCGCCACATTGCCGCCATGACCGTTGACGAACACCACCCGGCGGGCCCAATTGCACGCCGACCGCCCGAACTCGACCAGCAAATGTTCGAGCGCGGCCAGCCCGATCGAGATGGTGCCGGGGAAACTCTCGTGCTCACCGCTGGCGCCGTAGCTGATGGCAGAGCCGACCAGCCAGGTGGGCGCATCGACGCCGGGCGTCGTCTCACACAACTGGGCGGCCACGGACCGCGACACCGCCTCCGCGATCCGGGTGTCGGTGTCCAGCGGCAGGTGCGGCCCATGCTGCTCGGTGGAACCAAGCGGGACGATCAACGAAGGCCGCATCGATTGCAACTGCCTCGACGTCGAGTTCCCGAGCTCGCTGGGAAAAGGCACCCGCCGATGGTAAGCCGAATTCGCCCGCTGTGCGCCAATTGTTGCCGTATACGCAACAATTGGTTGCGAATGGTCAAACTGCCGTAGTTGTCAAGGCCCCTTTGACCATCACGTCAGCCACGTGAGCATCGCGCGTATCAGCGGACCCGTCGAATCCCGGGACCACCGGACCGACTCAGCCGCCCAGCCGCCGGGTGAAGCCCTCCGGCACCAGAATGTCGTCCGGCCCCAGGTCGTGGATCGAGGCCTTGCCAAGACCACGCAGTGCCGAGTCGATACCGCCGTGCATGATGTCGAGCACGTTCTCGACACCGGCCTGCCCCTCGGCCGCCAGCCCCCACAGGTAGGCGCGGCCGAGCATCACCGCGCGGGCGCCCAACGCCAGTGCCTTGACCACATCGCTGCCGCGGCGGACACCGCCATCCAGCAAAACCTCGACCTGGTCGCCGACAGCCTCGGCAATGGCCGGCAGCGCCCGGATGGACGCCGGGGTGCTGTCCAGGTTGTTACCGCCGTGGTTGGACACCGAGATCGCCGAAACACCCACATCCACAGCACGTTTGGCGTCGTCGATGCGCATGACGCCCTTGAGCATGAACGGCCCGCCCCACAGCTCGCGCAGCCAGGCGATGTCCTCCCAGGTCGGCGCCGGGGTGCCCATCCATTCGCCGTAGGCCTGGAAGAACGGCGGCGCGGCCTGGCCACCCGTGGCCTGGTTCGGCACCGACAGGGCCGGCGGCCGCATGGTCTTGGCCCACTGCAGGAGCCAGCGCGGCTTGGTCATGACCTCGGGGCTCATCTTGACGATGGTTTTGAGATCCATCTTTTCCGGGATCTTGGGGCTACCCCAGTCGCGGCCGTGCGAGAAGCTCCAGTCGGTGGTGACGATCAGGCCCTTGGCGCCGGCCGCGCGGGCCCGCTCGGCCCGGGCCGCGATGTCGTCACGACTGCCGAGCCAGTAGATCTGGAAGAACGTCTTGTCATTCGCCGCGATGACCTCTTCTATCGGCTTGCTGGCGAACGACGACAGGCCCATCGCGGTGCCGCGGGCCGCGGCGGCGCGGGCGACGGCGACCTCACCGTCGGGATGGATCGCCTGCACACCCGTCGGAGAAATGATCACGGGCAGTGAGATCTCCTGCCCCATAACCGTTGTGGCCATCTCGCGCTTGTCCAGCGCACCGATGACATGCGGGGCGAAGCCGAGCTCGCCGAACGCGGCGACGTTGTCGGCGACGGTCAGGCCCTTCTCACTCGCCGAGATCAGCGAGGAGTAGGCAGACTTGGGCAGCCGCTTCTTCGCGCGCTCCTGCGCGATCGCGACGGTTTCGAACCAGGTATCACGAGCCATGATCTAGACGGGACTTTCGTTACAGAATTTCTGGGGGGCCTTGGCCGGCATGGCCAGGAGTTTGAGCGGAATCGGCCCTTTGCGGCCGCCGCTGCGGGAGTGGTCGAGGTGCGACTTCGGCTTGTCGCGATCCTGTGCCAGCGCAGGCTCGCCGTAGCCCTGGACGCACTCGGGGTCCGGGCCGTCCATCGGCAGACCGGTGAAGAACTTGGCCGCCATGCAGCCTCCACGGCAGCTGTCGTAGTGCCCGCAGCTACCGCAGGCACCCGCCGACTGCGGTTCCCGCAGCTCGCGGAACAGTGGGGCGTTCTGCCAGACGTTCTGGAAACCAGCCCCAAAACCTGTGTCACTCAGGATGTTTCCGGCCAGGAAGCGCTCGTGGATGGCGAACGGGCAGGCATAGACGTCGCCCACCGGGTCGATCAGGCACACGACGCGACCGGCGCCACACAGGTTCAGACCGGCCAGCGCACCCGGCTCGCCGAGGCCCGAGAGGTGGAAGAACGAGTCACCGGTGAGCACCCGCTCCCCCTTGGCGACCAGCCAGTTGTACAACTGCACCTGCTGCTCGGCGGTGGGGTGCAGGTCGTCCCACACATCGGCGCCGCGGCCGGACGGGCGAAGGCGGGTGATGCGCAGGGTGGCGCCGTACCTGTCGGCAAGGGCTTTGAAATCGTCGAGCTGGTCGACGTTGTGGCGGGTCACCACGACCGAGATCTTGGCGTCCTTGAAGCCCGCCGCGGACAGGTTCTCCAGGGCCCGAATCGCCATGGCGAACGAGCCCGGTCCACGCACCGCGTCGTTGATCTCCGCGGTGGCACCGTCGAGCGAAATCTGAACGTCCACATAGTCACTCGCGGCCAGCTTCGCGGCGACCGCTTCGTCGATCCGCACCCCGTTGGTGGAGAACTTGACGCCCACGTGGTGCTCGGTGGCGTAGTCGACGAGCTCCCAGAAGTCCGACCGCACGGTCGGCTCGCCGCCGCCGATGTTCACGTAGAACACCTGCATGCGCTCGAGTTCGTCGATGATGTCCTTGCACTGCTGAGTGCTGAGCTCACGCGGATCGCGCTTGCCCGACGACGACAGGCAGTGCACGCAAGACAGGTTGCAGGCGTAGGTCAGTTCCCAGGTGAGACAGATGGGCGCGTCGAGGCCGTGCTCGAACTGCTCGATCAGCCGGGGCACGGGTGCCGTTGCAGTCATGAAGTGATGGATCCTTCTGGGCTGTTTGCGCTGTCTTGTTCAGCGGGCACCAGCATCTTGGACTGCACCAGCACGCCGAACGCGTGCAGATACGGCCCCTGCTGGGCGTCGTCGATGTCCGCCGCGCGAAGGGCGCTGCGGACATCCGGATGGTCGGCCAGGGAGTTGACCACCTCGACGATGGTCCGGTTCTTCAGGAACGAAAGTTTGCGCGTACCAAAGTGATACAGCAGGGCGCCGAACGGTTCGGGGCGGACGGCGACCTGGTGGTGCAGCCGCCAGCCGCGGTCAGGATCGAAGGCCGGCACCGGCGCAGCCGGCAATCCGGCACCTGCTGGCGGAGCCGGCAATCCGGCCTCTGCCGGCCCCATCCGGGCCGCGGCTGGTGCAGACACGGTCAGTAGACCCCGCACATACCGTCGATCGAAACCTCTTCGACCAGAGTCTCGGTCACGAGATCGGAGCCGGTTGCTGCGTCAACCTCTGCGTGCTGATTCGAGTCCATGGATCGCCCCTTTCGCTACCGTGTCAGTTGCCGGTACTCGACAACTGTGATCCAAGTCGCAAGAATATGGCATCGAGTGCCGAAAAGGAAGGGCGGGTCTGATGAGGACCGAAGCGGAGCGTCCCGAGCCCGACGCCGGGACCGCCCCACAGCACGGCCGGGTCGGCCGTCGCCGTTCCACCACGCGCGACCACATCACCCACGTGGCGCTCGAACTGTTCGCGACCCGCGGCTTCGACGACGTCAGCGTCGACGACGTCGCCCACGCCGCCGGGATATCCCGACGCACGCTGTTCCGCTACTTCTCGTCGAAGAACGCCATTCCCTGGGCCGACTTCGATGCCAGCCTGACCGAACTGCGGAACCTGTTGAATGCCGTCCCCCACGACATGCCGCTGGATGCCGCGCTGCGGTCGGCTCTCTTGGAGTTCAACAGCTTTGACGAGGCCGAGACGCCCCGGCACCGACGCCGGATGCAGGTGATCCTGCAGACCGATGCGCTGCAGGCCTACTCGATGACGATGTACGCGGGCTGGCGGGGCGTGATCGCGGCGTTCGTCGCGCGCCGGCTGGACGCCAAACGGACGGACCTGGTGCCCCAAACCGTGGCGTGGACAGTGCTCGGCGTGGCGCTTACCGCCTACGAACAGTGGCTGGCCGACGAGACCGTCTCGCTGCCCGATGCCCTCGGCGAGGCCTTCGACGTCGTCCGCGAAGGCCTGCGCTCCGTGTGATTTGTGCACGGTTTTCCGCGGTCAGCGCGGAAAACCGTGCACAAATCGCAGAAAGTTTCGGCGGGGGCGTCGGAAAATCGTGGCGCGGCGCGACGATAAGGGTGTGAGGGGCGAATCAGACGGGGATGCTCCGCAGACGCTGCTGGCGCTGTACGACTCGGCGCTGCCCGTGGTCTACGGGTATTTCGTGCGGCGCTGCGGCGATCGGGGCACCGCGGAAGACCTGACGTCGGAGACGTTTCTGGCGGCGATGGACGCCGCCCGCCGGGATGCGCCGCCGGTGATCTCGGTGCCATGGCTGATCGGCGTGGCCCGGCACAAGCTCGCCGATCACTATCGCCGCAGACACGACCGCTTCACCGTGCCCGTATCCGAAACACCCGAGCCCGCAGAGCCTTTCGACGACTGGGAGGCCGAAGTGGACCGGCTGGTCGCCGAGGCCGCGCTGGCCCGGTTACCCGAACAGCACCGCATGGTGCTGACACTGCGATATCTGGATGACCGCCCGGTGCCCGAATGCGCCGAGTTGATCGGGCGCACTGTGCACGCCACCGAGGCACTGCTGGTGCGGGCCCGGCGGGCATTACGAACCGAATACCAGGACGGAGGTGCGTCATGACCATGCACAACAGTCACGACCCGCTGACAGTCCTGGCCGGCGGTGAACTTTCCGTGCAGCCCGACCCGGCTTTCGCGGCCCGGCTGCGCGAACGGTTGGCAGCCGCCGTCACCCTCCCGAAAGGAGTTGTCATGAGTGGAACCGACACCGCCATCGCCGAACTGAATGCACCTGCCGCCGCTGCCATCGAGGTGCCCCGACCAGCTGCCCTGCCCTACCTTGCCGTCGCAGACGCGCGGGCGGCGATCACCTGGTACGTCGACGCGCTGGGCGCGGTCGTGGTCGGGGAACCGATCGTCATGGACGACGGCCGGATCGGCCATGCCGAACTGACGCTGGCCGGCGGCGTGCTGTACCTGGCCGACGAGTTCCCCGAGATCGGGCTGAAAGCACCCGCACCCCAGTCGGTTTCGGTCAGCCTGATGCTCGCGGTCCCGGATACCGACGCTGCCCTGATCCAAGCCCGGCGGCACGGCGCACAGGTGCAGCGGGAGCCCTACGAAGCCCACGGCTCGCGGACCGCCGTGGTGATCGACCCGTTCGGCCACCGCTGGATGCTCACGGGCCCGGTCCCCGCCGCCGTACCCATCCAGCACGGCGACATCGGCTACATATCGGTGCAGACGCCGGATGCCGAGCGAGCCGCCGCGTTCTACCGGCACGTGCTGGGCTGGGTCTACGATCCGGGGACCCACAAGGTGACGGGCAACCGGCTGCACACCGGCATCTTCGAGATCACCGGCCCGCAGACGCTGTTCTGCTGCTACGCGGTCGCTGATCTGGATGCCGCGCAGCAGGCGATCGTGGCCGCGGGTGGTCAGGTGGGCACGCCCGAGGTCCACGAGTGGGGCGCGACGCTCGACGCCACCGATGCGCAGGGCACGGATTTCGCGGTGTTCCAGCCGGTGCCGGGCATCCCCCGCCCCGAGCTGAACGGTGCCGGGCCGGGCGAACTTTCGTATCTGACCTACGAGGTACCCGACTCGGCGGCGTTCAGGCAGTTCTACGGCGCGGTGCTGGGCTGGACGTTCGAACCCGGCCGGGTCGCGGACGGCTGGGCGGTGCAGGGCTGCCACCCGATGTCCGGTGCCGCCGGCGGTGCGGCGCAGACCACTGCCGTCCCGATGTGGACCGTGTCGGACGTCGACGCCGCGGTGGCGCGGGTTCGCGAGGCCGGCGGCACCGTCATCGACGAACCGTCCCGACAGCCCTACGGGATGTCAGCACTCTGCACCGACGACCAGGGCGCGCGCTTCTACCTCGGCGCGTTCTGAGTGATTTGTGCACGAAAATCCGCGGCCAGCGCGGATTTTCGTGCACAAATCACTGCAAAACGTCGGCGATCGGGACGGCGGCCGCGACCTTGGCCCGGTTCTTCATCACCTTGCCCGGCATGCCGCCGCCGACCACGCCGGCGACCGCCCCGTCGCGCTCGTAGAACGCCAGGAACTTGCGGCCGTCGTCTTCGACGATGTGCACGGTGTCGCCGGCCTTGGGCTCACCGAGGCACTGGATCTTGACGTCGTACTGGTCGCTCCAGAAGTAGGGCACCACCACGGCGGCGGTGGCGTCCTGGCCCAGCATCGCCGGCACGATCACCCGCGCCTGCTCGGCCACGTTGCTCCAATGTTCCACCCGCACTTGGTGTCCGGCGGCATCACGCCAGGAGGCGACGTCACCGATGGCCCACACGTTGGGCGCGCTGGTGCGGCCGGCGGCGTCGCACACGACGCCGTTGTCGACCGCGATCCCGCTGCCCTCCAGCCAGTCGGTGGACGGGCGCGAACCGATACCGACGACAACGACGTCGGCGTCCAGTTCGGAGCCGTCGGCCAGCTGCACCTTCTCGACATGATCTGTGCCGGTCACGCCGGTGACCCCGACGCCGCACCGCACGTCGACGCCCTCGGCGCGGTGCAGGCGTGCCACCAGTTCGCCGATCTCGGTGCCCAGCACCGACGCCAGCGGCGTGGGCTGTGGCTCGACGATGGTCACGTCGATACCGAGCTTGCGCAGGCTGGCCGCCACCTCGCAACCGATGAACCCCGCGCCGATCACCACCGCCCGCTTGGCCGAACCGGCGTGCTCACGCAACGCCACCGACTCGTCGTAGGTGCGCAGCACCCGGATACCGTCGAGGGCCGGCAGCGACGGGATGGTCCGGGGGACCAGCCCCGTCGCGATGACCAGCTCCTCGTAGGCGACGACATCACCGCCCGCCAGCGTCACGGTCTGTGCGTCGGTGTCCAGCTTGACCGCGCCCGAGCCCAGCAGCAGCGTGATGTTGTTCTCGTCGTAGAACTCGGCCGGCTTGAGCGTCGTGTCGTCGGTCTCGGCACGCAACACGTCCTTGGACAGCGGCGGCCGGTCATAAGGCAGATGGACTTCATCGCTGATCAGGGTGATCGGCCCGGCGTACTCGGCCTTGCGCAGTTGCTCGGCGGTACGCGCGGCGGCCAGACCGCCACCGACGATGACGATGCCTCCGTTTGTAGTCACGTGGGCTTTCTTACACGATGCGGCCGCTGCGAGGCAGGCCACCCTGTGCATCGCTGCTCAGCAGAGCACCAGGTGGGCCGGCTCGGGGCTATCCGTGCCCCCAAACCCCACGCGCCCTGCGCTCGACGATGTTCGACAGCACCACGATGCTCTCGCTGCGTTCGATGGACGCACTACCGCGGATGCGCTCCAGTACCACCTCCAGATGCCGCATGTCCCGGGTCATCAAGTGCAGGATCGCGTCGGAGGTGCCGGTCACCGTCGCGGCCGAGACCACCTCGGGGATACCCTCCCAGGCCTCCCGCAGCTGGGCCGGCGTGATGGTGCCCTGACAGTACACCTGGACGTATGCCTCTGTCCCCCAACCGATTACATTGCGGTCGACGACGGTGGTGAAGCCGCGGATGACGCCGGTGGCCAGCAGGCGGTCGACGCGCCTCTTGACCGCGGGCGCGGACAGGCTCACCCGTTCGCCGATCTCGGCGAACGTGGCGCGTGCGTTGTCCGCCAGTTCGGCCAGGATGCGCTCATCGGTCTCGTCGACGGTTTCCACCGGCCACGCACCTCCGTCACGCAATAGATTGTCGAATCGCGAGTCATCAAACAATAGATCTGTTACAGACGCGCAACAAGCATCGATTGCTTGCGCGCAATAGTGCTTCTACCATCGAATTATGACGATTACTGATGTCGTCAAGATGGCGACACCAAACGCAGGTTGGCGACCAGACCGGGTAGCCCGCCCCCGGCACTATGTGATGACCCGGCCGACGCATTTCACCGTCGAGTACGCGATCAACCCCTGGATGGACACTGCTGCGAGCGTCGATACCGCGCTGGCGGTGCGGCAGTGGGAGCGTCTGGTCCAGACGTACCGGAGCCTGGGCCATACCGTCCAACTGGTCGACCCGATCCCCGGACTGCCCGACATGGTGTACGCCGCCAATGGCGGACTGGTGCTCGACGACGGGTTCGAGAAGGTCGCCATCATCGCCAGGTTCACCTACCCCCAGCGGACCGGCGAATCGGTGGCCTACGCCGGATGGCTGCTCGACCACGGATACTGCCCGCTGTATACCGAGCACACCAACGAGGGCCAGGGCGACCTGCTGATCATCGGTTCGAAGATATTGGCCGGCTATGGATTCCGGACCGACCGCCAGTCACACGACGAGGTCGCCAAGCTGTCCGGGCTGCCGGTGGTCAGCCTGCAGTTGGTCAACCCCCGCTTCTACCACCTCGACACCGCCCTGGCCGTCCTCGATGACGAAACCATCGCGTTCTATCCACCGGCCTTCGGCGCCACGTCGGTGGCGTTGTTGCGCAAGATGTTTCCGGGCGCCATCGAGGTCGCCGACGCCGACGCCCACGTCCTCGGCCTCAACGCGGTATCGGACGGACTGAACGTGGTACATCCGGCCGCGGCCACGGGCTTCGCCGCGCAACTCGCCGCCGCCGGTTTCCGGCCCGTCGGCGTCGACTTGTCCGAATTGCTCAAGGGCGGCGGTTCGGTGAAGTGCTGCACCCTGGAGGTGTACTCGACGTCATGCTGAAAGCCGTTGCGGGAACGCCGGGAGCGTCCGGCAGCACGGCTGCGCTGATCGACCTCGACGACCGCTACGCCGCGCACAACTACGCCCCGCTGCCGGTTGTCGCGGCATCAGCTGACGGGGTGTGGATCACCGACCCCGAAGGCCGCAGTTACCTGGACTGCCTCGCGGCGTATTCGGCGGTCAACTTCGGCCACCGCAACCCTGAGATCCTCGCGACCGCCCACGCCCAGCTGGACACCGTGACACTGGTCAGCCGCGCATTCCATTCCGACCGCCTCGGTCCGTTCTGCGCAGCGCTTGCCCAGCTGTGCGGCAAAGACCTGGTCCTGCCCATGAACAGCGGCGCGGAAGCGGTCGAGAGCGCGATCAAGGTCGCGCGCAAGTGGGGCATCGATGTCAAGCACATCAAGGCCGATCCGGGCCCGAATATCATTGTGGCGCAGGGCAACTTTCATGGCCGCACCACGACGATAATCAGCTTCTCCGACGACCAGACGGCGCGGCAGGGCTTCGGCCCGTACGCACCCGGCTTCCGCTCGGTGCCGTTCGGGGACGCCGATGCGCTGGCCGCGGCCATCGATGACAACACCGCCGCCGTGCTGATCGAACCGATCCAGGGCGAGGCCGGCATCATCGTGCCACCCGACAACTATCTGCCCCGCGTACGCGCCCTGTGCACCGAGCGCAACGTGCTGATGATCGCCGACGAGATCCAGTCCGGCCTGGCCCGCACCGGCCGCACGTTCGCCTGCGACCACTGGGGCGTGGTGCCCGACGTCTACCTGCTGGGCAAGGCTCTGGGTGGGGGCGTCGTACCGCTGTCGGCGGTGGTGGCCGACAGCGATGTGCTCGGCGTGCTGCACCCCGGCGAGCACGGGTCGACGTTCGGCGGCAATCCCCTGGCCGCGGCCATCGGCACCACGGTGGTCGGCATGGTGCAGCGCGGCGAATTCCAATCCAGGTCAACCGAACTCGGCCGGCACCTGCACGCGCGCCTGACAGCGATGACGGGGCGCGGTGTCACCGCCGTGCGCGGGCTGGGCCTGTGGGCCGGCGTCGACCTCGACCCCGCCGTCGGCAGCGGACGGGAGGTCAGCCTACGGCTGGCCGAGCGCGGTGTGCTGACCAAGGACACGCACGGACCGACGTTGCGGTTCGCCCCGCCGCTCGTCATCACCCTGGCCGAAATCGATTGGGCGATGGACCGATTCGCCGAGGTGCTGGCCGGAGCGCCGACGGCACGGTGGTAAACCCATAGGATGCGCTTCAACCCGCCGCCCAGCTGGCCGCCGTTTCCACCCGACCGGCCCGATGGACGGAAATGGTTGATCATCGGCGGCGTGGTGCTGGCCGTGATCGCCCTGGTGGCGGGCGGCACCGTCGCCGTCACCAAGCTCTCCCGCGGCAACGGTGCATCCCAAGACGCAACGACGACAACACCGTTCAACGGCCTGACCATCGTGCCGACGCACCCGCCGGAGCCGACGGACTTCAACGCCTGGAACCGCGTCGGCGGCATCGACGCCACCTTCACCGACGACGGCCGGACGGTACGTCTCGATCCACCCGACGTCGCCGGCAGCCCGGTGACCACGTGGGTAGGGTTGATCCAGCCCGGCGATCCGGCGTGCTCGCTGCGGTTCACCGGACGCGTCCGCGGCGCCTCGAGCGGCTACGCCATCGGGCTCACGACCGTCAGCAATCCGGCCGATACGGATTCGGGCCCGATCCCGGCACCGGCCGACAACGACTGGCATGCAATCGATGTGACGATCACCAAGACCGGCGCGGTCTCGGTCGACCTCGACGGCACATCCGCGCTGCGGCGCATGATCGCGCCCGGCTGCGGCCGGCCCGCGATCAGAGTCTCAAGAGGCGCAACAGAATTCGCAGACGTGCTGGTCGGGCAGGTGGCCCCGTAGCTCAGTACTTCATGACGCCGCGGTCGACGGCGATCTGGGAACCGGAGATGGTCCCCGCGCCCGGACCGGCCAACCAGGTCACCACGTCGGTGACCTCTTCCGGCGTCATGAATTCCTGCAGGCCGGCCTTGCCGTCGTGCGCGACGGGCTTGTACGGCATCGGCGCGAAGCTGTGCAGGTAGTTCGGGTACTTGGAGAAGATCGCGCCCATGGCCTCAGGCTCGATCATCGGCGTCATGATCGAGTAGGGGTGGATCGAGTTGACCCGGATGCCGAACTCGCCGACCTCGAGTGCCAGTGCATTGGTCAGCCCGACGAGGCCGAACTTGGAGGCCGCGTAGTGGCCGTTGCCCGGCGTCGCCTTGAGGCCCGCCGAGGAGCTGACGATGATGATCGACCCGCCGTTGCCGGCCTCGATCATCGCGGGCACCACGGCCCGGATGGTGCGCCAGGTGCCGGACAGGTTGACGTTGACGACGCTGTCCCACTGGTCTTCATCCATCTCGAACAACCGTCCCCAACTCAGGACACCCGCATTGGCCACCAGGATGTCGAGCCGACCGAACTGCTCGACGGCGTCGGCGACGACCTGCTTCTGGGCGGCCAGGTCGCGGATGTCGACCTCGCGGGCGAGGACCTTGCGGCCTTCGGCCTCGACCAGGCGCGCGGTCTCGGCGAGATCTTCCGACGTCGGCATCGGGTAGGTGATGGTGTCCGACACGGGACCGCAGATGTCGATGGCGACGATGTCGGCGCCTTCGCGCGCCATCCGGATGGCGTGCGCCCGGCCCTGCCCACGGGCAGCCCCGGTAATGAACGCCACCTTGCCTTCGAGTGTTCCGCCTGCCGTCATTGCCAGTCCCTTCATCACATCTCGCCGGAGTCCACCGCCACGCTAGCAGTCAAACTGGAACGTGTTCTAGCGGCTTCCCCCCAGGCGGGACACCGGCTATAACTCGGCGATGATCTGGGCGCGCTTCGCGGTGTACTCGGCCTCGCTGATGGTGCCCATCGCGCGCAACGTCTCGAGTTCCTGCAGTCGTTGTGCCGCAGGCTGACTGGGCATCACAGGTGCCGCGGCCGGAGCCGGTGCGACCGGTGCGGCCGGTGCCGCATTGCCACCGGCGCGCCGGACCACCGCCATCACCTGCTGCCGAACCGCCGGATTCGACCGGAGATCCACCGTGCCGTCGGCCGGCACGCCGTTGGCCTTGAGAATCCGCAGGATGTCCATCAATGGACCGGCTTGGCCGGTCAGATCGTAGGTCCTGCCGTCCTCGTCCGAGGTGAACTGTGCCGGCGCGATCCCTGCCACCAGTGTGCTTCGCTGCCAATCGATTTGGAACTCGTTGGTCGCCGGGTCCACCAGCACCGCCAGGTATCGCGCGGTGATCAGCGGCATGCGCGGGATCGATGCGATCACCCGATCGGTGGCATCGAACGGAGCCAGACCCGGCCCCTCGATATGCAGACCCAGCTTCACCAGAGGGCGGTCGTTGATCTGGGTGCCGGTCTCGGTCAGACTCGTGACGCGAGCCAGTGCCAGCACCCCGTTGGCTTCCAGCGCCTGCTGCTTGGCCTGCCGTTTGGCGCCGAAGCTGACCAGCCACAGCGCAACGAGCACGTCGGCCGCGGTGACGAACAGCCCGGTCCAGAACATCCAGCCCAGGTACTCGCCGAACCCGCTGGCGAAATACACGGCCAGGAAGATGGGGCCCACCAGCCCGCCGCACAGCAGCACCATGGCCTGAGCCTTGAGGTAACGCACCAACATGTCAGCCACGCTCCTTGGATCAGCCGAACCGCTGCGAGACTCTAGTGTGGCGTCAGTCGCCCAGGACGTCCAACAGAACGAACGAGAAGTTGTCGGCGGCGCCGTTGGCCCGGGCCGTCCCGATGATGATCGCCGCGCCGTCGGCCCGGTCGTTGCATGCCGTGGCCGCCTGCAGGTCGTGATGCTCCATCTGCCCGTGCACGCCGTCCGAGCACATCAGGTAGCTACCCGGCTGCAGCGGCGTCGCGGTCAGGTGGGCAGCGATGGGCACCCCCTGGCCGAGCGACTGCGTGATGATGTTGGTGGGCCGGCCCGCGGCGTCGAGCACGGCGTCGTCGACCGACACCTGGGTCAACGTGTCGCCGGTGATCGAATACACGCGACTGTCCCCGACATTGAAGACGATCACCTCGTCCGCCGTCAGACACACGCCCGCGATGGTGGTCCCCATGCCGGCCAGCTCGGTATCGCGGCCCATGTCGTAGAGCCAGTCACTGACGTACGACAGCGACGACGTGATGTCGTCGCCACCGGTCCAGCCGGGCGACATGGTCGCGATCATGCTGAGCGCCGTCCGGCTGGCGACATCGCCGCCGACGTGCCCGCCCATGCCGTCGCATACCGCGCAGACGAACGGAAACCCGGGCTGCATCCGCATGTCCACCAGGACCCCGTTGTGCGTCTGGCTGACCCAGCCGCCGACCATCACGGCATCTTCGTTGCGTTTGCGCCGTAGTCCGGTGTCGGTGAATGCCCGCACGTTCACTCGCACGACAGGCCACCCCTCATCGCGTTCCCCTCCATCGCGAACGATCCTGCCATCTTGCCCGCAAGTACCACGTGTCGACACCTCTTTCTCGCCGCAAAACAAAGCGCCGCCCACCCGAAGGTGAGCGGCGCTCCGCTTGGAAAAACTAGATCACTTAATGATCTTGGTAACGCGACCCGCGCCGACGGTACGACCGCCCTCACGGATGGCGAAACGCAGACCCTCGTCCATGGCGACCGGCTGGATCAGCACGACGGAGATGTCGGTGTTGTCACCGGGCATCACCATCTCGGTGCCCTCGGGCAGGGTCACAACGCCCGTCACGTCCGTGGTACGGAAGTAGAACTGCGGACGGTAGTTGTTGAAGAACGGCGTGTGGCGGCCGCCCTCGTCCTTGGACAGGATGTAGACGCTGCCCTCGAACTCGGTGTGCGGGGTGGTGGTGCCGGGCTTCACGACGACCTGGCCACGCTCGACCTCTTCGCGCTTGATACCACGAACCAGCAGACCGACGTTGTCGCCGGCCTGGCCCTGGTCGAGCAGCTTGCGGAACATCTCGACACCGGTGACGGTGGTCTTGGTCGTGGTCGGGCGGATGCCGACGATCTCGACCTCTTCGTTGACGTTGATCACGCCACGCTCGACACGGCCGGTCACCACGGTGCCACGACCGGTGATGGTGAAGACGTCCTCAACGGGCATCAGGAACGGCTTGTCGGTCTCGCGAACCGGGTCCGGGATGGACTCGTCGACGGCCTCCATGAGCTCCTCGACCGACTTCACCCAGGTGGCGTCGCCCTCGAGCGCCTTGAGCGCCGAGACGCGGACCACGGGGGCGTCCTCGTCGAAGTCCTGAGCGGCCAGCAGTTCGCGGACCTCCATCTCGACGAGCTCCAGGAGCTCCTCGTCCTCAACCATGTCGGACTTGTTCAGCGCGACGAGGATGTAGGGCACGCCGACCTGGCGGGCGAGCAGCACGTGCTCGCGGGTCTGCGGCATCGGGCCGTCGGTGGCGGCGACCACGAGGATTGCGCCGTCCATCTGGGCGGCACCGGTGATCATGTTCTTGATGTAGTCAGCGTGACCGGGGGCGTCCACGTGGGCGTAGTGACGCTTCTCGGTCTGGTACTCCACGTGGGAGATGTTGATGGTGATACCGCGCTGACGCTCCTCGGGCGCATTGTCGATCTGGTCGAATGCGCGCGACTCGTTCAAATCGGGGTACTTGTCGTGCAGAACCTTGGTGATTGCTGCAGTCAGCGTGGTCTTGCCGTGGTCAACGTGACCGATGGTCCCGATGTTGACGTGCGGCTTCGTCCGCTCGAACTTCGCCTTCGCCACTTCTGTGTCCTCCTGGACTTGTTGGTGCTTTGGTTAAAGCAGTGTTGATGTGTTCAGTTATGTGGTCTGCCGCAGCAGAACGGGTCAGAGACTACTGGCCCGTTGCCTTGGCGATGATCTCCTTCGACACGTTGGCCGGAACTTCGGCGTACGAGTCGAACACCATGGAGTAGTTCGCCCGGCCCTGGGTCTTCGACCGGAGGTCGCCGACGTAGCCGAACATTTCGGACAGTGGAACCTGTGCCTTGACGACACGAGCACCACTGCGCTCCTCCATGGCCTGGATCTGGCCACGGCGGGAGTTCAGGTCGCCGATCACGTCGCCCATGTAGTCCTCGGGCGTGGTGACCTCGACGGCCATGATCGGTTCCAGGATGACCGGCTGCGCAGCGGACGCAGCCTTCTTCAGCGCCTGCGAACCCGCGACCTTGAAGGCCATTTCCGACGAGTCGACGTCGTGGTAGGCGCCGTCGAGCAGGGTCAGCTTCAGGTTGACCAGCGGGTAGCCGGCCAAGATGCCGTACTGCATGGCGTCCTGCGCACCGGCATCCACCGACGGGATGTACTCACGCGGGATGCGGCCACCGGTGACCTTGTTCTCGAATTCGTAGGTCGCACCGTCTTCGCCGACGAACGGCTCGATGCTGATGATGACCTTCGCGAACTGACCCGAACCACCGGTCTGCTTCTTGTGGGTGAACTCCACGTTCTGCACGGCCTTGCGGATGGTCTCGCGGTAGGCGACCTGCGGCTTGCCGACGTTGGCCTCGACCTTGAACTCGCGACGCATGCGGTCCACCAGGATGTCCAGGTGAAGCTCGCCCATGCCGCCGATGACGGTCTGGCCGGTCTCCTGGTCCAGGTGCACCTTGAAGGTCGGGTCCTCTTCGGCGAGCTTCTGGATCGCCGTACCCAGCTTCTCCTGGTCGCTCTTGGTCTTGGGCTCGATGGCCACCTCGATAACCGGGTCCGGGAAGGTCATGGACTCCAGGACGATCTGGTTGTTCGGATCGCACAGGGTGTCACCGGTGGTGGTGTCCTTGAGGCCGATGACCGCGTAGATGTGACCGGCGGCAGCCGACTCGACCGGGTTCTCCTTGTTGGAGTGCATCTGGAATAGCTTGCCCAGACGCTCTTTCTTGCCCTTTGTCGAGTTGATGACCTGGGCACCGGAGTCGACCTTGCCCGAGTAGACGCGGACGTAGGTCAGCTTGCCGAAGAACGGGTGCGTGGCGACCTTGAACGCCAGGCCGGAGAACGGCTCGTCGGCGGACGGCTTGCGCGAGATGATCTCGTCTTCCTTGCCCGGGACGTGGCCTTCGGCGGCCGCGACGTCCAGCGGGGTCGGCAGGTAGTCGATGACCGCGTCGAGCATGGGCTGCACACCCTTGTTCTTGAACGCGGAACCACACAGCACCGGGTAGGCCGCGCTGGTGACGGTCAGCTTGCGCAGGCCACCCTTGATCTCGTCGATCGTCAGCTCTTCGCCGCCCAGGTACTTCTCCATGAGCTCGTCGTCGGTCTCGGCGACTGCCTCGATCATGGCGGTGCGGTACTCCTCGGCCTTCTCCTGAAGGTCGGCCGGGATGTCGATGGTCTCGTACTTCTCACCAAGCTTGGTCTCGCCGCGCCAGACCTTGGCCTTCATCTCGACCAGGTCGACGATGCCCTCGAAGTCACCTTCGGAGCCGATCGGCAGCTGGATCGGGATGACGTTCGCGCCCAGGCGATCCTTCATGGTCTGGACCGAGAAGTAGAAGTCGGCGCCCAGCTTGTCCATCTTGTTGACGAAACAGATGCGGGGGACGTCGTACTTGTCGGCCTGGCGCCACACCTGCTCGGACTGCGGCTCCACGCCTTCTTTGCCGTCGAACACGGCAACGGCGCCGTCGAGCACACGCAGCGAACGCTCCACCTCGACGGTGAAGTCGACGTGGCCCGGGGTGTCGATGATGTTGATCTGGTTGTCGTTCCAGAAACAGGTGGTGGCAGCGGAGGTGATGGTGATACCACGCTCCTGCTCCTGCTCCATCCAGTCCATGGTGGCCGCGCCGTCATGGACCTCACCGATCTTGTACGAGATACCGGTGTAGAAGAGGATGCGCTCGGTCGTCGTCGTCTTGCCGGCGTCGATGTGCGCCATGATGCCGATGTTGCGGACCTTGTTCAGGTCGGTCAGCACGTCCTGTGCCACGGCTTGGTTCCCACTCTTTCAGTTGCTTCGGGTGATTCCGCATCGCCCGGTAGGGCGCTCAGTTGTGAGCCCGGGAGGGCGGTCAGTTGTGAATCAGATGCGCCGGCCGCCGGCATTGGCGGCCGGCGATTGAGTCACCAGCGGTAGTGCGCGAAGGCCCGGTTCGCCTCGGCCATCTTGTGGGTGTCCTCGCGTCGCTTGACGGCGGCACCCAGGCCATTGCTGGCATCCAGGATTTCGTTGGCCAGACGCTCGACCATGGTCTTCTCGCGGCGAGCCTTCGAGAAGCTGACCAGCCAGCGCAGCGCCAGGGTGGTCGAGCGGTCCGGGCGGACCTCGACCGGCACCTGGTAGGTCGCGCCACCGACGCGGCGGCTGCGAACCTCGAGGGACGGCTTGACGTTGTCCATGGCGCGCTTCAGCGTCACGACGGGGTCGGTGCCGGTCTTCTCACGAGCCTGCTCAAGGGCGCCGTAGACGATGCGCTCGGCCAGCGACTTCTTGCCGTCCAGCAGCACCTTGTTGACGAGCTGGGTAACCAGCTGCGAACCGTAGACCGGGTCGTTGACCAGCGGCCGCTTCGGCGCGGGGCCCTTGCGTGGCATTAGCTCTTCTCCTTCTTGGCGCCGTAGCGGCTGCGTGCTTGCTTGCGGTTCTTGACACCCTGGGTGTCCAGCGAGCCGCGGATGATCTTGTAGCGCACACCGGGGAGGTCCTTCACACGGCCGCCACGCACGAGCACCATCGAGTGCTCCTGCAGGTTGTGACCTTCACCCGGGATGTAGGCCGTGACCTCAACCTGGCTCGTCAGCTTCACGCGGGCGACCTTGCGCAGAGCCGAGTTCGGCTTCTTGGGGGTGGTGGTGTACACGCGGGTGCACACACCACGGCGCTGCGGGCTGCCCTTGAGTGCCGCGGTCTTGACCTTGGCGGTCTTATCGTGGCGACCCTTGCGGACCAGCTGGTTGATGGTTGGCATCTATCGGCTTTCTCTATTGCGTGTCGTACTGCGGTTTAAGTCTCTGTACTGCGGTTTCCGCCCGATCGCGTACCCGCGTCCGGGCGTGTCGCACGCGGCCAGGCACAAACCTTGCGGTGCACCACGGACATGCGAATTGGCCCGGCGTGCAGGCTTGCCCACAAACACAATGAATGCAAGCGCCCAGTCGGCCAGGCACGAACCACCACGATACCAGTACGGACCGCCACGATCCAAACCCACACAGAGGACCCAAACCGCAGGTCAGAGCGGTGCAGCCCGGACCGTGACCAACACCTTAGCGCTGGCGGTACGCCCGCCGGGTCATCAGAACCACTCCAAGGATGATCGCAAAGATCACCACCACCCCGCCACCGAGAACCGCGATTCGCGGTACCGACCAGAAGGTCGGAGCGATCTGTTTCGCCTGCACCGACTCCACCGATACCGGCAACGGCAGCGCCCCACCGGCCACCACCGCGGCGAACGACTTCGCCGAATCGGCGGTGAACTGCCCATGGATCTGCGTGCGCCCGGTCGTGATGGGCTCAAGCAGCGCCGGCGCGCTGACCACCTGGCTGTCGACGGTGAAGGCGGTCCGGGCGCCGACGTTGGCGCCGGTGAACGTCGACCAGATGTCGGCGGCCTTGTCGTCGAAGGTCACGAAGACGACGTAGTCGCCGCGTTGTCCACCCTGCCGGGCCGAGGCGTCCTTGATCTGGTCGCCGCTGATGATGGACTTGTCCAGCAGATACACCTGCTTGTGGTCGTCAGAGCACGTGACCAACGGCAGATTCGGGTCGTCGTGGTCGGCCAGCAGGTCCGGCTGAGCGCAGCGGGTCGCCTGGAACTGAAGCGCCAGCAGCTGGATCTGCGGCTGCGCACTCTGCCGCAGCGCCTTTTCGTCGGCGATGCGCTGGCTGTCGGCCACCGGCGGGGTCCGCGGCGCGGACGCCCCCTCGGAGTTCGCCGGAATCGCGTGGATCACCGGCCTTATATAGAGGCGGCCGATGGCGGTGACACCCCGCAGTTGAGCTTCGGTCACGTCGGTGGCCGTGACCTTGAGGGTGCTGCCGTCCAGCCCGACGGCGACGTCGTGTCCGCCGAGGTGGCCGATCCGCGATTCGACCACTGTGCGCGTCTGCGCCAGCGCGTCGGGGGTCGGCGTCGTGCCGGGCGGCGGCTGAATCTCGAACGACGCCTGCACGACCGGCCGGGGTTCGCCCGGACGCCAGATGTCCCTGGTCACGAACACTGTTGCGCCATAGCTCAGGACCAGCACCGCCAGGACCAGGGCCACCAGCCACCGGGGCACTCCGGAGTGCGCAGCGGCGATCGGTGCCGGCGGCCAGGCGGGCGGCGGTCCCGGCGGGAACCCCGGTGGCATGAAGCCGGGTGGCATGAAGCCGGGTGGCGGCGGCACGAAACCCGCAGGCATCTCCGGCAAGACTGGCGGCTGCGACCCACTCTGGTCGTCAGGCATCACGCGCTTCCCCGATCAAGCCGAGTCGCGCTCGTTCATCCCCCGCGCCAGTCGTACCACCATGTCGGTGAACACCGCGTCGGTGTCGACGCCGTCCATCACACCGGTCATCTCCAGCAACACGAAGCCGTGCAGGGCCGACCAGAACTCCAGCGCCGCGTAGAAGGCGTTCTCGCCGTCGAGTCCGTAGGACGCCAGGACCGCGATCACCGGTCCGGCGGCCGCGTGCGTCGCCGCGGTGTACTCGGGGTCGTCGCCACCCAGAGGCATCCGGGTGAACGCCGAGTACCGGCCCGGATGGTGATGCGCGTAACTGCGATAGGCGCTGGCCATCGCCATCACGGCATCGTCCCGGCTCCGACCCTCGCCCACTGTGTTGAGCATGCCGATGATGTCGTCGATGACGCGCATCCGGACCGTGCGCCGCAGGTCATCGAGGCTCTGCACGTGGTTGTACAGCGACGGGCCCTTGGTGCCCAGCTGATTGGCCAGCGCGTTGATGGTCAACGAATCCCAGCCCTCACGGTCCAAGAATGTCAGGGCGGCGCTGACGATAGAGTCCCGGCTGAGCTTGGTGGCGCGCGCAGTCGCCCGCGACCGCGCCGGCGCAGCCGGTCGGGCATCCCCAACGGCTTGCGACTCTGGGCGAGGTGCCATCTGCGCGATCCTCCGGTGTTCTATCTTTGAGTTCAACCGGCCGCGGTACGGACAGTTAACTAATGACTCTAACCTCTAGACGCTGCAGATTCCTGGCCATTTGGGCGAAACTTGTAACCGCGTCTCACGGCAAGTCCCACAGAACGGACCAACCGCCTCCGCGGCACCTACCCGCAACGTAGGCTCCCAGATACCGCACCACGGTGCACATCATCGCCAGACCAGAACGAAGGGGACCATCGTGAGTCGCAAAGCGTGTGGAACCGCATTGGTCGCCGGACTGCTGACGGTCCCGTTCACGGTCGGCGCGCCGAACGCCGCTGCGGTCAACGACGACACCCACATCGTCGGCACGGGCCTGTCGCAGACCATCGACTGCCACGGCGGCACCCTGTTCGTCAACGGGAGCGGCAACACCGTCAACGCGTTCGGTACCTGCTGGGCAGTCACCGTCCAGGGCTCGTCCAACACCGTCATCGCCGACACGATCATCAATGACGTCACCGCCTACGGCTTCAATCAGACGGTGATATTCCACAATGGGGATCCGGCACTCATCGACATCGGTCACCAACTGGGATTGGGCAACCGGCTGAACAAGATCCCCTGACCGGGTCCCGCATCGGGTGCCAGTAACGCCGACAGGGAGGGACACCGTATGAACCCCAACCGAATCGCGATTGCGGCGGCCGTCGCCGCTGCCGCTCTGGTGCTGACCAGCTGCGGATCGCAGGACAGCACCACCGCTGGAACCGGCCCGGGCACCACGGGCACCGCAGCCACCTCGGCAGCTCCCACCACCGCGCAGGTCGAGGTCGGCAACACCATCAACTACAGCGCGGTGGGCACCACCCGGGACCTCGATTGCGGCACCGGCAAATCGCTGACCGTGGGCGGCGCCAACAACACGCTGACCGTCAAGGGCACCTGCGCGAACGCGAACATCGGTGGCACCGACAACAAGGTGACCTTCGAAAAGATCGACCAGGAGCTCGCCGTCGTCGGCATGCACGCCACCGTCAGCTACAAGGACGGGTCACCGAAGGTCACCAACACCGGCATCGGCAACACCGTCACCAAGGGCTAGCGGGCCGCCCTCACGCCTGCGCGCCGTGCCGGCCCGCTCCCCCGGCGAACCGCTGCGCGCCGGCGAGGGATTCCTCGGCCACCTGGGCCAGACTGGCGAACTCGAATTCCATTGCGGATTGCTCGGATTCGCCCCATTGCCGCAGCGCGGACATCCGGTCGGCGCGCAGACACAACTGCGGCAACGCGGCCAGCTGGTGGGCCAGCTCTTCGGCCCTCTCGCGCGCCTGCCCGCGTGGCACCACCCGGTTGGCCAGGCCGATCTGCAACGCCTCGGCGGCATCGACGGCACGGCCGGTGAGGATCAGATCCATGGCACGGCTGTGCCCGATGAGCCGCGGCAACCGGACCGTGCCGCCATCGATGAGCGGGACCCCCCAGCGCCGGCAGAACACGCCGAAGGTGGCGTCCTCCTCGACGACGCGCAGGTCGCACCACACCGCCAGTTCGAGTCCGCCGGCGACGGCGTAGCCGCTGACCGCGGCGATCACCGGCTTGGACAGCATCATCCGGCTCGGCCCCATCGGCCCCGGCCCGGTCCGGTGCGTCTGGTTCATCTCCGGAGTGCCGAACGCCTTGAGATCGGCTCCGGCACAGAAGGTTCCGTGATCTCCCCACAGCACCGCGACAGCAGCGGAGTCGTCGCGGTCGAATTCGTCGAACGCCTGATAGAGCGCCGCTGCCGTCGGCCCGTTGACGGCGTTGCGGGCCTCCGGCCGGTCGATGATGACGGTTGTCACCGGTCCGTTCTTCTCGACGCGCACGGGCTCGGTCATATTGCCTCCATCGGTTCGTCCCGCCGCACTACCAGTTCCGCGGCGAAGTCTGCGTAGACCTGCCGCAATTGCTCGCCGGGCCAATCGGCCGGCAGCAGTTCGGCAGGCAGTACCGGGTCGGCCAACAGGTGGCGGACGATCGCGGCCGCAGCCACGAACCGGCCGGGAATGTCTGTTGCCGAGGCCATTTCGTCGAGCAGCTGACGCGCATGGGTGATCCAGGCCGGCAGGTCCCACAGGATGTCGGCCAGGCTTGCGGGGTCGTCGTCCCGGCTGGTCAGCACTCGGGCGCTGGCCGTGATCTCTTCCGGGATTTCGGTGGTCAGATTGGCCGGGCGCAGCCACAGGCCCTCGCGGAGCTCACCGAATCTGTTCTGCAACAGGTCGTTTCGCAAATCGGCGCGGGTCCGGGCATCGGCCCCGACCGTGGTGATCACCACGGTCGTCCAGTCGCCGTGCCATGGCTTGGTTTGCGGGTCGATCGCGGCATCCTGGCGTCGTTGCCGGGCCAGCAGCCGGTCGGCGAGCCGGTAGCCGTCGGCCGAGCGCACCAGATCGCCGGCGCTGACCATCCTGGTCAGCGCCACCCGCAGCGTCTGCTCCTTGATGTCGAAATCCGAAGTGAGCCGGACCAACTCGGCCGCGGACGCCCACGCGGGGTGGGCACCCAGCAGCACGCTGAGCACCACCGACCGCGCGGTCATCCGCTTGAGGTCAGCCATGGACGTCAGACCCCGGAGGCAACCCGACCCGTGTCCCCGAACGGATCGTCGCGGTGGCGGACCGCCTGGCGGAAACCGTGCTCGACGGCGTCGGCGACGAAGGCATGCCCTTCGGGCGTGTGCCGGGCGATGCCGTCGAACACCGTGCTGACCATCCGGCTGGTCGCAACCCCCTGTTGTAACAACGACGTGTTGCAGGCCAACTTCGCCATGATCAGCTGGTTGACCGGCATCGCCGCAATGCGCGCGACGAGGCGCTCGGTCCGTTCGTCGAGGTCTTGCGGCTCCGGCGCCTCGACGGCCAGGCCCCACTCGGCGGCCTGCGCCCCGGTGATGCAATCGCCGGTGAACAGCAGGCGTTTCGCCCGCTGGTCGCCCAGCCGGTGGGCCCACAATCCACCCGCGGGCACGCCCCAGACCCGCATCGGCGGATAGCCGATCTTGGCGTCGGAGGCCGCGATCACCTGGTCGGCATGCAGCGCGATGTCGGTGCCGCCGGCCACGCAGTAACCGTGGATCTTCACGACGGTCGGCTTGTCGCAGTGCATGAGGCTGGAGAAGCCACGGACGAACCGGCTCATCATCTGGTAGTCGATCATGGGATCCCAGGGCTGGTTCGGCAGGTGGTTGACGGCCTGGGTCTTGCCGTCCAGCACGGTGCCCTGGTGCTCCGATCCCCCGGCCGACGAGGTCCCGTCGGCGTAGGCGCTCAAATCGAAACCGGCACAAAAGCCTTCACCTCGGCCGGACACCAGGATCACGTGCACGTTCGGATCGAGGTCGGCCCGCTCCACGCACGCCGCCAATTCCAGCGGGGTGTCCGCGACGATCGAGTTGCCCTTCTCCGGACGGTTGAACGTGATCCGGGCGACGCGGTCGGCGACCTCGTACGTCATCGTCTTCAGACTGTCGAAATCCACAAACTCACCTTTCAAGAGCTGGGGACACCTCCCGCTTGCGGGGGACCGCAAAACTGCTCAAACCGGGCGTTTTGGGACAGTTTTGGGTCAGTTCGGCCGCAGAAATCAGCCCTTGACGAGGGCGCGTTCGATGATCGGCGCCAGGTCGAGGCCCGTCGGCAGCGTGCCGAACGCACCGCCCCACTGGCGGTCGAGGCGGCTGACGAGGAACGCCTCGGCCACTGCGGGGTGTCCATGGCGCACCATCAGCGCGCCCTGCAGCGCCAGCGAGATGTCCTCGGCGACTTTGCGTCCGCGGTATTCGAGGGTCTGCGGATCGGTGAGCTGCGCCTTGAGCGCGCGGACATGCGCGTCCAGGCGCGGGTCCTGTGCCTGGGCCAACTCGTCGAACAGCACCTCGATGCACTCGGGCTTGGTGGCCATGGCGCGCAGGGTGTCCAGCGCGCTGACATTTCCCGAACCTTCCCAGATGCCCATCAGCGGGGCCTCCCGGTACAGCCGCGGCATGCCCGACTCCTCCGCGTAGCCGTTGCCGCCGAAGCACTCCATGGCCTCCGCGGCGTGCGGCGTCGCGCGCTTGCACACCCAGTACTTGGCCGCGGCCAAACCGATTCGGCGGAACAGGCTTTCGCGCTCGTCGCCGCGGACAGCGCGGTCGGTGGCCCCGGCCATGCGCATCGCCAGCATGGTGGCGGCCTCGGCCTCGACGGCCATGTCGGCCAGTACGTTGCGCATCAGCGGCTGGTCGATCAGGTACGCACCGAACGCCTTGCGGTGCTGCGCGTGGTGCACCGCCTGGGTCAGACCCGTACGCATGCTGGTGGCGCTACCGAGTGTGCAGTCCAGGCGGGTCAGGTTGACCATCTCGATGATGGTCGGCACGCCGCGGCCTTCCTCACCGACCAGCCACACCGTGGCGCCGTCGTACTCGATCTCGCTGGAGGCGTTGGCGTGGTTGCCGAGCTTGTCCTTGAGCCGCTGGATGAACATCCGGTTGCGGGTGCCGTCGGGCAGCACCCGGGGCAGGAAGAAGCACGACAGTCCGCCGGGGGCCTGGGCCAGCACCAGGAACATGTCCCCCATCGGTGCCGAGGTGAACCACTTGTGACCGCGCAGCGAGTAGGTGCCGTCGCCGTTGGGGGTGGCCTGGGTGGTCCCGGCTCGGACGTCCGAACCGCCCTGCTTCTCGGTCATCGACATGCCAGCGGTGATACCCGCTTTCGTGGCAGGCACTTTCAGCTCGGGGTCGTACACCCGGCTGGTCAGCAGCGGCTCGTAGACCTTGGAGAGCTCGGGGTTGAACCGCAGCGCCGGGACGACGGCGTAGGTCATCGAGATCGGGCAGACGTGGCCGGGTTCGGGAGTCCAGGCCGACATCTTCGCCGCCCGGACGACGTGGGCGCCGGTACGGTCGTCGGCCCACGGTGCGCCGTGCAGACCGTGCGTCACCGCGGCGTTCATCAACTGGTGGTAGGCGGGGTCGTATTCGACCTCGTCGACGCGGTGGCCATAGCGGTCGTGCGTGTGCAGGATCGGGACGTTGCGGTCCGCGAGCTCACCCCAGCGCTGCGCGACCCGGCTGCCGCCGAGGGCGCCGACCTCGTGGACCTCGTCGACGCCCCACTCCCCGCCTTCGCGGATCAGGGCCTCGGCGAGCGCCGGGAAGGTGGCGGGGTTGTAGTTCTCGAGCGGCGGAACCTGGTTGGTGACGACATGCGTATCACTCATGCCCTCACTATTACACTTTTCCTACAGCCGCACAAGAACTGTATATATCAGCGGTGGCGCACCACGACCTCGGTGGCGGGATCCCCGCGGTGCACGAAATACCCCAGCGTCACGATGACGAACCAGATGACGCCCACCAGGATCGCCGTCCGTCCGTCGTCGGTGAAGAACAACAGCACGACCACGAGCGCCAGGAACCCGAGCGCCAGGAAGGTGGTGTACGGCGCCCCGGGCAGGCGGTAGTCCGACGCCGGCAGCACGCCCGCGGCCACCTGCCGCCGATACAGCAGGTGCGATACCAGGATCGAGCCCCACACGAAGATGATGCCGATGGTCGACACCGAGGTGATGTAGGCGAACGCCTTATCCGGCGACAGGTAGTTCACCAGGACGCCGACGCCCATGGTCAAGGCCGAGAAGCAGATGGCCAGCATCGGCACGTGGCGGCTGCTCAGCGCCTGCAGGCCGCCCGGCGCGTCGCCGCGCTGGGCCAAGCTGCGCACCATGCGGCCCGTCGAGTAGATGCCCGAGTTGCACGACGACAGCGCAGCGGTCAGCAGGATGAAGTTCACGATGCCCGCGGCCGCCGGGATGTTCAGGTACTGGAACACGGCGACGAACGGGCTGTGTCCGGCGTGGTAGTGCCGCCAGCCCTGCACGGACAGGATCACGAACAGCGCGCCGACGTAGAACAGGCCGATGCGGAAAGGCAGCGTGTTGATCGCCTTGCGCAACGTCACCTTCGGGTTTTCCGCCTCTCCCGCGGTGACGCCCACCAGCTCGACGCCCACGTAGGCGAACACCACGATCTGCAGGCTCAGCAGTGCCGAGCCGAGGCCCGTCGGGAAGAAGCCGCCGTCGTTCCACAGGTTGGCGACCGTCGAACCCGGACCGGGCGCCAGCCCGGTGAACGGCAGGAGCACGCCGATACCGATGAGGATCATTCCGATGATCGCGGTCACCTTGATCATCGAGAACCAGAATTCGGCCTCACCGAAGACCTTGACCGAGATCAGGTTGGCGATGAAGAGCACCACCAGGACGACCAACGCCGTCACCCACTGCGGGATGTCGTGTCCCCACGGCCAGTACTGCACATACTTGCCGGCCACGGTTATCTCGGCCATGCACGTCGTGGCCCACACCGCCCAGTACGTCCACCCGTTCGCGAAACCGGCGAACCGGCCCATGAATTCGTCGGCGTACTCCGAGATGCTGCCCGAAACCGGGCGGTACACCAGCAACTCACCGAGTGCCCGCATGATGACGAACACGGCCAGACCGGCAAGAAGGTATGCCAGGAGCAGCGCCGGGCCGGCTTTCTCGATGGCGCCGCCCGCGCCGTAGAACAGACCGGTACCGATGGCCCCGCCGATCGCGATCATCTGCACGGTTCTGGCCGAAAGACCGCGCTGATAACCGACGTCGGGAGTCTCTGTCACCTCAGCGTTGGAGTCTTGGGTGTTGGCGTCTTGCATCCGAGGTGTTTATCACAATTGTCGGTGCTGACTAAACGTTCTCGCGGAGGAACGCGATGTCGTCCTTACGGCCGTCTTCCGACGTCTCGCAGATGACCGGGGCAGCCGCGGCGCGCACCACGGCTGCCAACAACTGCGGATCGATCTGCCCCATGCCGAAGTTGGCGTGCCGGTCCGCTCCGGAGCCGGCGGCGTCGCGGGAGTCGTTGCAGTGCACCAGATCGATGCGGCCGGTGATGGTCTTGATGCGTTCCACCGCGTCGACCAGCGCCTCCCCCGCCGCCCACGCATGGCAGGTGTCGAGGCAGAAGCCGATGCCCTTGTCGCCGATCCGGTCCCACAGCCGGGCGATGGTGTCGAAGTGCCGGGCCATCGCGTGATCGCCGCCGGCGGTGTTCTCCAGATACACCGGCACATCGGTCTTGAGGGCGTCGAGCGCCTTCACCCACCGTTCGAAACCGGCGTCCATGTCGTTGTCGTCGGCGTGCCCGCCATGCACGATGACGGCCGTCGCCCCGATCTCCGACGCGGCGTCGCACGTGTCCTGCAGGATCTTGCGCGACGGAATGCGCACCTTGTTGTTGGCCGACGCGACGTTGATCAGGTACGGCGCGTGCACATAGAGAGGCACAGCGGACGCACGTAGCGCCTCGGCGTCCTCGCGGGGCGCGGGCTTCTTCCAGCTCTGCGGGTTGCCGAGGAAGAACTGCACCACATCGGCACCGTCGGCGGCGGCCGCGGCCAGAGGATCCGTGTTGTCGACATGCGAACCAATCAGCACGGGCCCAGTCTAGGACGGGTGCCCGACAACGGCTGACAGCTACCGAACCCGTTGTTTGCCCCACAGCAATATCCCCTGCAGCCGGCGTTGCTGCCGCATTGATCCGCAAAGCCTTGTGCCGGTTGGGAATACGTGACGCACTCACCAACACGCCCGTCGAAACCGGTTGGCGCAGAATGCCCACCGCACCACATCGTGACGCAATGGCGCACCAGCGCGGCTCGAGCCGGCGTGAGTTACGTCACGAAATGAACCGATCGGCGCCAGGCCTCGTGACCCCGGTAGAGGAGGACAAATGAGCGTAATCGCAAGTGTCCGTGGAGAACTGCCCGCCAACCGATACACCCAGGATGAGGTGACCGACGCGCTCCTGGCGCTGCCCGGCTACGCCGAGCACGCAGATGCCATCCGCAAACTTCATCGCAGCGCCAAGGTCGCCAGTCGACATACGGTCCTGCCGCTGCAGGACTACGCCGGCATCACAGACTTCGGACGCGCGAACGACGTGTTCATCGAACACGCCGTGGCGCTCGGGTGCGCCGCCGTTCTGGGTGCCCTGGAAGAAGCCGGGCTGAAGCCGGCCGACGTCGACGTCATCTACACCACCACTGTCACCGGCGTGGCAGTGCCGACGCTGGACGCCCGGATCGCCGGACTGATCGGCTTGCGGCCCGATGTGCGGCGTGTACCGATGTTCGGGCTGGGCTGCGTGGCCGGTGCCGCCGGCGTGGCGCGTGTCAACGACTACCTGCGCGGGGCACCAGAAAGTGTCGCCGTGCTGCTCGCGGTGGAACTGTGCTCACTGATACCCAAGACCGATCCATCGATGGCGACCGTCGTCGGCTCGAGCCTGTTCGGCGACGGCGCCGCCGCGGTGGTCATGGTCGGCGACCACCGCGCCGCCAACGTCGACACGTCGGGGCCGGAGGTGCTCGCCTCGCGCAGCCACCTCTATCCCGATTCGCAGCGCACCATGGGCTGGGACGTCGACTCCAGTGGCTTCCGGTTGGTGCTGTCTCCCGACGTGCCGAAGGTCGTCGAGAAGTACCTGGGTGACGACGTCACGGAATTCCTTGCCGCACATGGACTTCAAATCAGTGACATCGCGTCGTGGGTCAGCCACCCGGGCGGGCCGAAGGTGATCGAGGCCATCACCGCGACACTCGGACTGCCCGACGACGCACTCGAGCTGACCTGGCGATCGCTGGCCGAGGTCGGCAATCTCTCGTCGGCTTCGGTGCTGCACGTCCTCCGCGACACGATGGCCAAGCAGCCACCGGCGGGCAGCGCCGGGCTGATGATGGCGATGGGTCCGGGGTTCTGCTCAGAACTCGTCCTGCTGCGCTGGCGCTGACCCGTGGTCTGGTACCTCGCCCTGATCGCGGTGGTCGCCGTCGAGCGCCTCGCCGAGCTCGTCGTCTCCCGGCGCAATCTCGCCTGGTCGCTGGCTCGGGGCGGCCGCGAATACGGATTCAGCCACTACCCCGTCATGGTCCTCCTGCACGTCGGCCTGCTGGTGGGGTGCGTGCTCGAACCGGTGGTGCTGCACCGACCGTTCCTCCCCGCGCTGGGCTGGTCGATGCTGGCCGCCGTCCTGGCCGCGCAGGTGCTGAGGTGGTGGTGCATCACCACACTCGGCCCGCAGTGGAACACGCGCGTCATCGTCGTCCCGGGAGCACAGCGGATCGTCGGCGGGCCGTACCAGTGGATTCCACACCCCAACTATGTGGCCGTGGTCGTCGAGGGCATCGCGTTGCCACTGGTGCACACGGCCTGGCTGACGGCAGTGGTGTTCACGCTGCTCAACGCACTGCTGCTGCGCACCAGGCTGCGCGTCGAGAACTCGGCGCTGGCGAGCCTGTCGTGATCGACCTGCTGGTGGTCGGCGGCGGTCCGGCGGGGCTGGCGACGTCGCTGTACGCGGCGCGCGCGGGGCTTGAGACCGTCATCGTCGAACGCCGCCCGGGCACGCTGGACAAGGCCTGCGGCGAAGGCCTGATGCCGCACTCCCTCGCGCATCTGGACCGGCTGGGCGTCGTGGCGGCCGGGCAACCGCTGCGCGGAATCAGTTATCACGCGGGTGCGTCGCGGGTCGAAGCCGCGTTCCGTGGTGGCGTCGGCCGTGGGGTCCGCCGGACGACGCTGCACGCGGCGATGTCCGACGCCGCCCGGGCCGCCGGGGTGAAGGTCGTCCAGGGTGTGGCCGGCGAGATCACGCAGGACGAGGACGGTATTCAGGCGGTGGGGCTCCGGGCGCGTTACCTGGTGGCGGCCGACGGACTGCACTCGCCGATCCGGCGCGATCTCGGGCTGTCGCGCCCGGCGACCGGCCCGCGCCGTTGGGGTATCCGGCGACATGTCCAGATGGCGCCGTGGACCGACCACGTCGAGGTGCACTGGAGCACCGAGGCCGAGGCCTACGTGACACCGGTGGGCGACGACTGCGTCGGTATCGCGATCCTGTCCGCCGGCCGCGGCGGTTTCGATGCGAAGTTCGCCGCGTTCGACGAACTGCGCCAACGCGTCGACGGACATGATCACGGGCCCGACCTGGCGGCTGGGCCGTTGCGCCAGCACGTGCGGACGCGCGTTGCCGGCCGCGTGCTCCTGGTCGGCGACGCCGCCGGCTACGTCGACGCGCTGACCGGCGAGGGTTTGGGGTTGGCGTTCAGCGCGGCCGAGGCGCTGGTCGACTGCGTGGTCCGGGAGCAGGTCAGCGACTACGACCGGCGCTGGTGCAGGTTGACCCGCCGCTACCGGCTGCTGACCGAGGCTCTGGTCCGGGCCGGAGCCGTGCCTGCGGTGCGGTCCCGCATCGTCCCGGCCGCAGCGGCACTACCGCAGGTGTTCGCCGCAGCGGTGAATCAGCTCGCCTACTGAGTGCCGCACTACTGCGGGACCTTGTCCAGCATGGCGTTCTGGATGGCCGTCGCCGCGCCCGCCGAATCGGCCGAACACACCAAGTTGTCGACGACGACGCGATTTCTGGCCGCCATCGTCCGCGTGCATTGGATCCCCGGCCCCACCACGGCCTGCATCGACAACGCGTCGGGCTTGACCTGAAGCGCCTGGTTGTGTTGGGCGCCAGACTGATCGGCGACCTTCAGTACCACGTCGCTATTGGCGCACTGCTGCCACACAGCCTGCTGCGCGCCGATCCAGGCACGCGCCGCGCCGGGATCAGGAAACCCGACAGCACCCTCACTCACCTGCGCCCCCGGCGATGCCGTGCTGGTGTAGTTGACGTAATACATGCCGATCTGCCCGCTGCCGTCGAGTGCTGCGTGCAAGCCGTTGGTGGCGACGACACTGCACTGGGGTGGGGTGAACGTCATGCTCAAACCAACGCCCGCGTGCCGCCACGTCGCGGTCTTGACCAGACTCGGGTCGTTCGTGATACGCCGGAGCTCGTCGACACCCAAGGTGACGGCCTGCAGGTCCGGACCCGGAGCTGGCGCCGCGACCGCGCTGGTGGTCGACGGCGTGACGGTCTGTGGCGCGGCTGCGGGACTGCCGCCGACGGACGTCGTGCACGACGTCAGCAGAGCGACGGCGACACCGAGCGCCAAAGTCATTGGTACGCAAGGCTTTACTGAGACGGTCGTCATGCCGGCACCTTCCCGGCGATGAGGTTGACCAGCGCCGCCGCAGTGGCGCCGACCACGGCGGGGTCACCGCCGCACACCGTCACGTCGATGACCAGATTGCTACGGGAACTGATACCGCGGCCGCAGTTGCCGCCGGGCTCGGGAGGCACGGTGCGGTTGTTGACCAGAGTCTGTACATCACCCGCGGCAGCCGGGGCGCCGATCACATACGTGGCCGGCGGCACCGTCTTGACCTGGACCGACTTACCCGAGCACCCCTGCCACCCCTTCGTGGTCGCGGTCACCTGGTCCCGGGCGTCTTGAGCTGTCTCATAAAGAATCGCCGACGTGATGGCCGAGAAGCGGGCGGAACCGTCGGCCGGCGCATAGTCCTGGGTACGTACCAGCACGACGGGACTCTCCGAGTACGGCTGGATGGCTGCATCGGCGACCGCCCCCACACATGTCATGTCCGATACGTAATCGTCGGGCAGCAGCGACAGGGAATCATGGCTTTCGCTGATGCCGAGATTGGGCACATTGACCGTGGCACTCACCTGATTCGCTTCCGGCATCAGGCCTTTGAGCTGGTCCATCTGCACCAGCGGTCCGGGTGGCGGCGGTGGCGACGGCGGTGCCGCCACGCTCGCGCTCACCGGAGTGCTCGACGCTGACGTGGACGTCGTCGTCTGTGAGTTGCTGGTGCTGTCGGAGCCGCAGCCCGCCGTCGATCCCACCAGAACGACAGCGGCCATGACGATATGCAGTCGCAAAATAGTCCCCTCCCCCAAGGGACAGTCTCGCACGAGAACGCAAACGTCCCCGACACCAGAAGTGTCGGGGACGTTCACGAGCCGGCGGGGAAAGCTCCCCGCGTCACGACCTAGCGGTAGTCGCTGTAGCCGTAGTCATCCAGCGGCACGGCAGCACCAGTGGCCTGGCCGAAGTCCGGGCTGTAGTACTGATCCTCGTAGGACGGGATCGTGTACGCCGCAGCGCGGGCTTCTTCGGTCGGCTGAACCTGGATGTTGCGGTACCGGTTGATGCCCGTACCAGCCGGGATCAACTTACCGATGATCACGTTCTCCTTCAGACCCTGCAGCTTGTCGCTACGGCAGTTGATGGCCGCATCGGTCAGCACGCGAGTGGTCTCCTGGAACGACGCCGCCGACAGCCACGAGTCCGTGGCCAGCGATGCCTTCGTGATACCCATCAGCACCGGACGTCCGGCCGCGGGCTCGCCACCCTCGGCCACGACGCGACGGTTCTCGGTCTCGAACTCGCTGCGTTCGGTCAGCGAACCGGGCAGGAACTCCGTCGCGCCCGAGTCGATGATCGTCACACGACGCAGCATCTGCCGCACGATGACCTCGATGTGCTTGTCGTGGATCGACACACCCTGTGCGCGGTAGACCTCCTGGACCTCCTTGACGAGGTGAATCTGCACCTCGCGGGGGCCCTGGACGCGGAGCACCTCGTGGGGGTTCGCCGAACCCTCCATGAGCTGCTGGCCGACCTCGACGTGGTCACCATCGGCCAACAGGCGCTCGGTGCCGTCGTCGTGCTTGAAGACGCGCAGGCGACGGTTACGCCGCGGCAGCTTGTCGTAGACGACTTCCTCGCCACCATCGTCGGGAACGATGGTGATCTTGTAGAACTTGTCGTCCTCTTCCAGCTGCACCCGGCCGGCCACGTCCGCGATCGGAGCGACGTTGCGGGGCACGCGGGCCTCGAACAGCTCCTGCACGCGCGGCAGACCACCGACGATGTCGGCGCCACCGGTAACACCACCCTGGTGGAAGGTACGCATCGTCAGCTGGGTACCGGGCTCACCGATCGACTGGGCGGCGACGATACCGACGGCCTCACCGATGTCGACCAGCTTGCCGGTGGCCATGCTGCGGCCGTAGCACTTGGCGCAGACGCCGGTGCCGGTGGCACAGGTCAGCACCGAGCGCACCTTGACGGTGGAGATACCCGCCGCCAGCAGGGCCTCGATCGCCGGATCACCCAGGTCGTGCCCGCGCTCGACGATGACGTTGCCGCCTCCGTCGACCGCGTCCGTGGCGAGGGTCCGCGCGTAGGCGGACGTCTCGACGTGAGCGTCGCGCACCAGCGAACCGTCGGCCTGGACCTCGGCCAGAGTGACGGTGACGCCGCGCTCGGTCTCACAGTCGGTCTCACGGACGATGACGTCCTGCGACACGTCGACCAGACGACGGGTCAGGTAACCCGAGTCGGCGGTACGCAGCGCGGTATCGGCCAGACCCTTACGAGCACCGTGGGTGTTGATGAAGTACTCCAACACCGTCAGGCCCTCGCGGAAGGACGACTTGATCGGGCGCGGGATGAACTCACCCTTCGGGTTCGTCACCAGACCCTTCATGCCGGCCAGGGTGCGGGTCTGGGTGAGGTTACCGGTGGCGCCCGACTTCACGATCGTGATGATCGGGTTGTCCGCCGGGTAGTAGTCCTCCAGAGCCTTACCGACCTCTTCGGTGGCCTGCTGCCAGATCTTGACCAGCGACTCGTTGCGCTCGTCGTGGTTCAGACCACCGCGCTGGTACTTCTTCTCGATCGCGTCGGCCTGGCCCTCGTAGCGCTCCAGGATCTCCTGCTTCTGCGGCGGCACCAGAACGTCGGCCATCGAGACCGTCACGCCCGAGCGGGTCGCCCAGTGGAAACCGGCATCCTTCAGCTTGTCGACGGTCTGCGCCACGACGATCATCGGGTAGCGCTCGGCGAGATCGTTGATGATCGCCGCCTGCACCTTCTTGTGCATCTGCTTGTCGACGAACGGGTAGCCCTTCGGCAGCAGCTCGTTGAAGAGCACGCGACCCAGGGTGGTCTCCGCGGTCCACGCGTCGCCCGGCTTCCAGCCGTTCTCGAACAGCTGGGCCTCGATCTCGGCCGGCGGACGCAGGTGCGTCAACCGGATCTTGATCTTCGCCCGCACCGACAGCGCACCGCGGTCCATGGCCATGATGGCCTCGGCCGGGCTGCTGTAGACACCCTGCTCAGCGCCGTCCTTGGTGGCCGGCACAAACTCGCCGAGGTCACCCTCGATCAGGGTGGTCAGGAAGAACAGACCCGTCACCATGTCCAGACGCGGCATGGCGAGCGGGCGGCCCGATGCCGGCGACAGGATGTTGTTCGACGACAGCATCAGGATGCGCGCCTCGGCCTGCGCCTCCGCCGACAGCGGGAGGTGCACGGCCATCTGGTCACCGTCGAAGTCGGCGTTGAACGCCTCACACACCAGCGGGTGCAGCTGGATGGCCTTGCCTTCCACCAGCTGCGGCTCGAAGGCCTGGATACCCAGGCGGTGCAGCGTAGGTGCACGGTTCAGCAGCACCGGGTGCTCGGCGATGACCTCTTCGAGGACATCCCACACCTGGGGACGCTGACGCTCCACCATGCGCTTGGCGCTCTTGATGTTCTGCGCGTGGTTCAGGTCGACCAGACGCTTCATCACGAACGGCTTGAACAGCTCCAGAGCCATCAGCTTCGGCAGACCACACTGGTGCAGCTTGAGCTGCGGGCCGACCACGATGACCGAACGGCCCGAGTAGTCGACGCGCTTACCCAGCAGGTTCTGACGGAAGCGGCCCTGCTTGCCCTTGAGCAGGTCGGACAGCGACTTGAGCGGACGGTTGCCCGGACCGGTGACCGGCCGGCCACGACGGCCGTTGTCGAACAGCGCGTCCACCGACTCCTGAAGCATGCGCTTCTCGTTGTTGACGATGATCTCGGGCGCGCCGAGGTCGATCAGTCGCTTCAACCGGTTGTTGCGGTTGATGACACGGCGGTACAGGTCGTTCAGGTCGGAGGTCGCGAAGCGGCCACCGTCGAGCTGGACCATCGGGCGCAGCTCCGGCGGGATCACCGGAACGGCGTCGAGCACCATGCCCATGGGCGAGTTGCGGTTCGTCTGGAACGCGGCGACGACCTTCAGACGCTTGAGGGCGCGCAGCTTCTTCTGGCCCTTGCCGTTCTTGATGGTGTCGCGCAGCGACTCGGCCTCGGCGTCGATGTCGAAGGTCTCGATGAGCTTCTTGATCGACTCGGCGCCCATGGCGCCCTGGAAGTACTCGCCGTAGCGGTCCTGCAGCTCGCGGTACAGCACCTCGTCGACGATGAGCTGCTTCGGAGCCAGCTTGCTGAAGGTGGTCCAGATCTCGTCGAGCCGGTCCAGCTCACGCTGGGCCCGGTCGCGGAGCTGACGCATCTCGCGCTCGCCACCGTCGCGCACCTTGCGGCGGACGTCGGACTTGGCGCCTTCCTTCTCCAGCTCGGCGAGGTCGGCCTCGAGCTTCTGCGAACGCTCGGCCAGGTCCAGATCCCGCTGATCCTCGACGGCCTTCTTCTCGACGACCATCTCGGCCTCGAGCGTGGACAGCTCGTTGTGCCGCATCTCGGTGTCGACCGAGGTGATGACGTAGGCCGCGAAGTAGATGATCTTTTCCAGATCCTTCGGGGCCAGGTCCAGCAGGTAGCCCAAGCGCGACGGCACGCCCTTGAAGTACCAGATGTGCGTGACCGGCGCGGCCAGCTCGATGTGGCCCATGCGCTCACGACGCACCTTGGCGCGAGTCACCTCGACGCCACAGCGCTCGCAGACGATGCCCTTGAAGCGGACGCGCTTGTACTTACCGCAGTAGCACTCCCAGTCGCGAGTCGGTCCGAAGATCTTCTCGCAGAACAGGCCGTCCTTTTCGGGCTTGAGCGTGCGGTAGTTGATGGTCTCCGGCTTCTTGACCTCGCCGAAGGACCAGTTGCGGATGTCGTCCGCGGTCGCGAGACCGATGCGGAGTTCATCGAAGAAGTTGACGTCTAGCACGTAACTCCCTTTCCCCTTTCGGGATTAGATAACTATCAATCAAACGGCGAGAGGATTAAGCGAGATCCTCGACAGAAGCAGACTCGTTGCGCGACAGGTTGATACCCAGGTTCGCGGCGGTGCGTTCCAGGTCCTCGTCGTCGCTGTCGCGCATCTCGATCGCGGCGCCGTCCGAAGACAGCACCTCGACGTTGAGGCACAGCGACTGGAGCTCCTTGAGCAGAACCTTGAACGACTCCGGGATGCCCGGCTCGGGGATGTTCTCGCCCTTGACGATCGCCTCGTAGACCTTCACGCGACCGACGGTGTCGTCGGACTTGATGGTCAGCAGCTCCTGCAGCGTGTACGCCGCACCGTAGGCCTGCATGGCCCAGCACTCCATCTCACCGAACCGCTGGCCACCGAACTGCGCCTTACCACCGAGCGGCTGCTGGGTGATCATCGAGTACGGGCCGGTCGAACGCGCGTGGATCTTGTCGTCGACCAAGTGGTGCAGCTTCAGGATGTACATGTAGCCAACCGTCACCGGGTACGGGAACGGCTCACCGCTGCGGCCGTCGAACAGCTGCGACTTGCCTTCGGCATCGACCATGACGTCACCGTCGCGGTTCGGCAGCGTCGAGCCCAGCAGGCCCTCCAACTCGCCCTCGCGGGCACCGTCGAACACCGGGGTGGCGACGATGCTGTCGCGCGGCGCGCTGTGCATACCGTCGGGCAGGTTCGCCGCCCACTCGGGGTACGCACCGTTCGCATCCGCCTCGATGTTCCAGCCGGCCTTGGCCACCCACCCGAGGTGGGTTTCCAGAATCTGGCCGATGTTCATACGACGCGGCACACCGTGGGTGTTCAGGATGATGTCCACCGGGGTGCCGTCAGGCATGAACGGCATGTCCTCCTGCGGGAGGATCTTGCCGATGACGCCCTTGTTGCCGTGGCGGCCGGCGAGCTTGTCACCGTCGGAGATCTTGCGCTTCTGGGCCACGTAGACGCGGACCAGCTCGTTGACACCGGCGGGCAGATCGTCGTCGTCCTCGCGCGAGAACACGCGGACGCCGATGACCTTGCCGGACTCACCGTGCGGCACCTTCAGCGAGGTGTCGCGGACCTCACGGGCCTTCTCACCGAAGATGGCACGCAGCAGGCGCTCTTCCGGGGTCAGCTCGGTCTCACCCTTCGGGGTGACCTTGCCGACCAGGATGTCGCCGTCGCGGACCTCGGCGCCGATGCGGACGATGCCGCGCTCGTCGAGGTCAGCCAGCACCTCGTCGGAGACGTTCGGGATGTCCCGGGTGATCTCCTCGGCGCCCAGCTTGGTGTCGCGCGCATCGATCTCGTGCTCCTCGATGTGGATCGAGGTGAGCACGTCCTGCTCCACGAGCCGCTGGCTCAGGATGATGGCGTCCTCGTAGTTGTGGCCTTCCCACGGCATGACTGCCACGAGCAGGTTCTTGCCGAGGGCCATTTCACCGTTCTCGGTGCAGGGACCGTCGGCGATGACCTGGCCGGCCTCGACGCGCTGTCCCGAGTCCACGATCGGGCGCTGGTTGGCGCACGTACCGTGGTTCGAGCGGTTGAACTTGCGCATCCGGTAGGTGTGCCGCGAGCCGTCGTCAGCCATGACGGTGACGTAGTCGGCGGAAACCTCTTCGATCACACCGGACTTGTCGGCCACGACGACGTCACCGGCGTCGATGGCGGCACGCAGCTCCATGCCGGTACCGACCAGCGGGGCCTCGCTGCGCACCAGCGGAACCGCCTGACGCTGCATGTTCGCACCCATCAGGGCGCGGTTCGCATCGTCGTGCTCCAGGAACGGGATCATCGCGGTCGCGACCGACACCATCTGGCGCGGCGAGACGTCCATGTAGTCGACGTCGTTCGCCGAGACGAACTCGACCTCGCCGCCCTTACGACGGACGAGGATCTTGTCCTCGGTGAAGTGGCCACCGTCGTCCAGCGGCGAGTTGGCCTGCGCCACGACGTGGCGGTCCTCCTCGTCGGCGGTCAGGTAGTCGATCTGGTCGGTGACGACACCGTCGACGACCTTGCGGTACGGGGTCTCGATGAAGCCGAACGGGTTGACCCGCGCGTACACCGAGAGCGAACCGATCAGACCGATGTTCGGGCCTTCAGGGGTCTCGATGGGGCACATGCGGCCGTAGTGCGACGAGTGGACGTCGCGGACCTCGAGGCCGGCACGCTCACGGGACAGACCACCGGGGCCCAGCGCCGACAGACGACGCTTGTGGGTCAGACCCGACAGTGGGTTGTTCTGGTCCATGAACTGCGACAGCTGGCTGGTTCCGAAGAACTCCTTGATCGCCGCCACGACGGGACGGATGTTGATCAGGGTCTGCGGAGTGATCGCCTCGACGTCCTGGGTCGTCATGCGCTCACGCACGACGCGCTCCATCCGCGACAGGCCGACCCGGATCTGGTTCTGGATCAGCTCGCCCACGGTACGCAGACGACGGTTGCCGAAGTGGTCGATGTCGTCGACCTCGACGGGGACCTCGACGCCGCCGGGGGCGGTCATCTTGGTGTCACCGTCGTGCAGGCGCACCAGGTACTCGATGGTGGCGACGATGTCCTCTTCGGTCAGCGTCGTCGCGGTCACCTGAGCCGGATTGCCGTCGTGCAGGCCCAGCTTCTTGTTGACCTTGTACCGGCCCACGCGGGCCAGGTCGTAACGCTTCTCCTTGAAGAACAGGTTCTCCAGCAGGGTCTGCGCCGACTCCTTGGTCGGCGGCTCGCCCGGGCGCAGCTTCCGGTAGATGTCCAGCAGGGCCTCGTCGGGACCGGCGGTCGGGTCCTTCTCGAGGGTGCCCATCATGATCTCGGAGAAGCCGAAGCGCTCGCGGATCTGCTCGCTGGTCCAGCCCAGCGCCTTCAGCAGCACGGTGACCGGCTGACGACGCTTGCGGTCGATGCGGACACCGACGGTGTCGCGCTTGTCGACGTCGAACTCCAGCCAAGCACCGCGGCCCGGGATGACCTTGACGCTGTGCAGGGTCTTCTCGGTGGCCTTGTCGATGGACTCGTCGAAGTACACACCCGGCGAACGGACCAGCTGCGAGACGACGACGCGCTCGGTGCCGTTGATGATGAAGGTGCCCTTTTCGGTCATCATCGGGAAGTCGCCCATGAAGACCGTCTGGCTCTTGATCTCGCCGGTGGTGTTGTTGATGAACTCAGCCGTGACGAACAGCGGGGCCGCGTACGTCTGGTCCTTTTCCTTGCACTCGTCGACCGGAGCCTTGACCTCGTCGAAGCGCGGGTCGGAGAAGCTCAGCGACAGGGTGCCGGCGAAGTCCTCGATGGGCGACAGCTCCGCGAGGACCTCTTCGAGGCCACCTACGGGGTTGATGTCGCCGCGATCCACTGCCTTCGCCCGCCAGCGGTCGGAACCGATCAGCCATTCGAAGGAATCCGTCTGAACGTCGAGCAAGCCCGGAACCTCAAGCGGTTCGCGCAGCTTCGCGAACGAGACTCGGTTCGGCGCTCCTGGGACGGAGTTGTTGGAATCTACTGACTTGCTCTCGCGAGAGGCTGCCAAGATGCGTCCTTCCAGCACCTGATGCGACCATTTCGGGGCCGGTCGAAACCGGTCCGAATTGCCGCTGTATCTGCTTCGGTCCGGCTGGCGTTCTCACAGTCCGGGCCTTACAAGACACAAAGCACGCGTCTAGATCACTGAGCAACGCTCAGGCTAGAAGGTGTCAGGTGCGGGTGAGGTGGGCAGGATGCAGCCAGCGCAACGTCCAACATTAGCGTAGGACGGCGCATTCCTCAACCACGGCATGTTTGAAGAGAGTTCTAACGGATAACGCTGGCTGGCGTCTGAACCCATTAACAAAACCCTCGAATACATGCTGCCCAACAGATTGGCCCGTTTGCGGGCGTCAGTCAAGACTTGCCACGGTGTTTGGTGTGGAGTTTTGCCGGCAAATGGCGAACCGGGGCGCTCACATCGTGACGCAGCAGGTCCCGCGGCGCCAGTCGCACGCCCTCTCAGGCGGGCGTACGGTGACCAAGATCACCGACTCCCCCGCCGACGAAATCGCGCCCGGGCTGATTCAGCCCGGGCGCGATCGTCGACGTGCTGCGGATCAGGCCCGCGGAATCTGGGCGGTCACCGGGTCGTCGGCACCGCGGCCGCTCTTGTTGAGGTCCTCCAGGATGGCGGCCTGCGCGGCGGGCGGCAGGGTGTGCAGGATCGAACGCACGCGAGCCTGGCGACGCGCCACCGCCTGGCGCACCGGCATCCCCGGGGTCACCTCGATCTGCGGCGGCACGCCCTCGACCTCCTCGACACCACCATCGGCGTGACCGGCATCGATCGCCGCCGCCTCCGCGGCGGCGGTCGCGGCGTCCTTCTCCTCGGACATACCAATGGGGCCGATACGACGACCGTTGAGGAACTGCTTGACCGCCGGCTCCTCACTGGTCAGCAGCACCTCGCGGGGGCCGAACATGACCAGGTGCTTGCGGTAGAGCATGCCGATGTTGTCCGGCACCGTACGCACCACGTTGATGTTGTGCGTCACGATCAAGATGGTCGCGTCGATCTGGGCGTTGATGTCGATCAACAACTGCGACAGATAGGCGGTACGCACCGGGTCCAGACCCGAGTCCGGCTCGTCGACCAGGATGATCTTGGGGTCGAGCACCAGTGCGCGGGCCAGGCCGGCACGCTTGCGCATACCACCGGAGATTTCGCCCGGGAACTTGTGACCGTCGTTGGGCATACCCACGATGTCCAGCTTTTCCATGACGATCTTGCGGATCTCGGACTCGGACTTCTTGGTGTGCTCGCGCAGCGGGAAAGCCGTGTTGTCGTAGATGTTCATCGAGCCGAACAGCGCGCCGTCCTGGAACAGCACACCGAACAGGGTGCGGATCTCGTAGAGCTCCTTGGCCGAGCACTCGATGATGTTGGTGCCGTCGATGACAATGGAGCCGCGCTCGGGGCGCAGCAAACCGATCAGGGACTTCAGGAACACCGACTTACCGGTACCGGACGGACCCAGCATGACGCTGACCTCACCGGCGGGGATGGTCAAAGTGACGTCTTCCCAGATCTTCGACGACCCGAAGGACTTGCTCAGTCCCGTCACGTCGATTTGGACGCCCATATGAGATCCCTTCCGCCAGCGCTCGCGCGCCATCTGCTGCCCTGCCTGTGGCTTGAGTCACTGTAGCGCATCGATCGCGAGCCGATACACCTTGTTCCAACTATCGGACGGCCCGGCCAGAAGTCACTCTGATGGACACTGAGGCAACTACGCCATGGTCCCCGAAGGGGTCAGAAATGCCCCGATTTATAACCTCTGAAAAGCGAAATCCCCCGGAGTCCGCAGTGGACTCCGGGGGAAAACGTCAGTTCTGGCGAACTTACTTGACGGACACCGAAGCGCCGGCAGCCTCGAGCTTGGCCTTGGCGTCCTCGGCGGCCTCCTTCGAGACCTTCTCCAGCAGCGGCTTGGGGGCGCCGTCGACCAGGTCCTTGGCTTCCTTCAGGCCCAGGCCGGAAACGATCTCGCGGACGACCTTGATGACGCCGATCTTCTTGTCGCCGGCACCCTCGAGGATGACGTCGAACTCGGACTGCTCTTCAGCAGCCTCGGCGGGAGCAGCAGCGCCACCAACGGCGGCAACGGCGACCGGAGCAGCAGCGGTGACGTCGAAGGTCTCCTCGAACTGCTTCACGAACTCCGAGAGCTCCAGCAGGGTCATTTCCTTGAACGCGTCGAGCAGTTCTTCGGTGGACAGCTTGGCCATGTGAATGGTCCTTCCTTAGTTCTTTATTAGTGGTTGTGGGGTGGGTCAGGCGGCCGAGTCTTCGGCGGCCTTCTTGTCCTGCAGAGCGGCCGCCAGGCGGGCAACCTGGGACGCGGGCGCAACGAACAGCGCCGCGGCCTGGGACTGCTTCGCCTTGAGGGCGCCGGCCAGCTTGGACAGCAGCACTTCGCGCGACTCGAGGTCGGCGATCTTCTCGACCTGGGCCACGGACAGCGCAGCGCCGTCCATGTAGCCGCCCTTGATGACGAGCTGCTTGTGATCCTTCGCGAACTTCTTGAGTGCCTTCGCGGCATCGACCGGCTCGCCGGTGATGAACGCGATGGCGGTCGGACCTGCGAACAGGTCGTCGAGGCCTTCGATCCCGGCCTCCGAGGCGGCGCGCTTGACCAGGGTGTTCTTGGCGACCGTGTAGGTCGTCGAGGCACCAAGGGAGCGACGCAGCTCGGCGAGATTGGCAACCGTCAGACCGCGGTACTCGGTCACGACAGTGGCCGTCGAGGCCTTGAACTGTTCGGCGATGTCAGCGACCGCAGTGGCTTTATCAGCCGTGGCCATACATGCCTCCTTGTGGTGTATTCATCGGCCCACTGGAGACTGCCGGGGATTCGGCTTCGATCAAGGTCAGAAATGCAAAGCGCCCCGACACAGAAAGGTCGGGGCGCGCAGAATAAAAACTCTGAAAACCTCGTCCTCCTGCGTGGGCCGCCCGGAAAATCCGGAACCTTCAACCGATTTCCGAGCTACTTGCTCTTCGCGCAAGCGGCTCATCGGTGACCGACGGTCTTCGGTGGAACTGGATCAGAGTAGCCGATGGCCTGCCGATCAGCCAAAACGGCGACTCTGCGCATCACGGCCGGCCGGGCCGAACCTCATCCGGCGCCGGCAGCTGCCACTGCCGGCCTTGCTCGAGGTCGAAGCTCATCGGTTGGTATCGCAGCATGCCGGTGCCCGGGTACGGGGTGTACTCGCCGAACCAGACGTCGCCGTCGACGGCGTAGAGGTCGACGCGGACGAAGTCCCAGTCGGTGCCCAGCACGCTCGCGATCTCCAGCATCTTGTCCAGTTCGAGCGGCCGCTCCTCGACGGCGATCGGGTGGATGCGCCAGCGCACGGGCAACGGGCGCCAGTCGACGTCCAGGAAGGTGGTGGTCTGCTTCTTGTCGAAGCGGCCGCGGTTCACCTGGATCAGTTCGACCCGGCCACCAAAGACGAAGAACTTGTAGTCGACGGGCGGCCGGCCGTCCGGGGTGGGGATGCGTTCCTCGAGAAGGAGCAGTGGGCGGGCTTGGCTGTATCCCCACTCGCCGAGTTCCAGCGGCGTGCGCTCGAACCAGCGCTCGGTCCGGTTCCGCAGACTCTGCAGGTCGGTGTGCGCATCGGGGCCGAACAGCGCGTGCCCGCTGCTGTGGTTCGGTTTGAGGACCCACGGTGGCAGCGTCGTCAGCTCCGGGGCCTCCCGCAGGTCGGTACCGGACCAGTACGTGGCGGGGATGCGCAGATTGGCGCCCGGATAGGCCGCGCGGGCCATCTCCTTCATCCACATCTTGTCGCAGGCCTTGACGATCCGGTCCCGCCGATCGTTGAAGATGCGCCAGTTCACCTTCTCGTTGAAGGTCGCCGGCTCGCTGAAGTTGCCCCATCGCCGGATCATGAAGAGATAGAGCATCTTCCGCATCACCAGCAGTGGGATCAGCGCGACGAGGCGGCGGCGTACGGCGGCCGACCACTTGTCCAGCCGCATCACATCGCCCCGTCGAGTTCGGCCACACTGGTCAGGTAGCCGCCACGGCGGAAGAATGCGTCTCCGGCGTGTTCGGCACCGTCGGCCGTGCGTACGCGGGTGATCACCAGCGCCCGGTTCTGGCCGCGGTGCGCGCCCGGTCCGGACACCACGGCACCGCCGCCTTCCTGCACGATCACTCGGCCGGGCGATCCGCCGTACCGGATTTCGGAGACCTTGGATTCGAGCACCTCGATCCGTTCACCGCGGTAGAAGGTGAACGCGCGCGGGTAGGGGTCCGAGAGCGCGCGGACGAGCCGTTCCAGGTCCTCCGCAGGCCAGCTCCAGTCGATCAGGCTGTCGCGCACGGAACGCTTGTGGAAGTAGGTCCGCTCCGACTTTTCTTGCGGCCGCCATTGCGCGGTACCCGTTTCCAGCGCGGTGAGCGCTTCGTCCAGTGCGCCCGGGATGAGGTCGATGCCGCGCATCACCAGCTCGGTGCCCGTGTCGGCGGGACCGATGGGCAGCGAGTGCTGGACCAGGATGTCGCCGGCGTCGAGTTCGGAGTTCATGCGGTGGATGGTCAGCCCGATCTCGGATTCACCGCTGATCAGCGACCACAACACCGGCGAGAAACCGGTGCTCTTCGGCAGTAGGGAGTCGTGCATGTTCAGCGTCCCGTACGGCGGCAGGTCGTACAGCTCCTCCGTCATGCGCGTGTACCAGCTGTTGACGACGATGACGTCGGGCTCTGATCGCTTGACCACGTCGATGGTCTCGTGGTCGGCCCGCATGGTCAGGTGGACCGGGATGCCGTGCGCCCGGGCGAGTTCCTCGACCGAATCCGAGAAGATCGCCTTGTACGACTCCGTGCTGGTCGGATGCGTGACCACCATCGGCACGTCGTGTCCCAGATCGAGCAGCGCCTGCAGCGTCTTGACCCCCCACGTCTGGAAACCGAAGAAGACGACGCGCATGCCAAAACCTCACTAAGTCTGATTCTGCTGTCGATCGGAGCGATGTTCGCCGACCGGTTATCACAATCAACTTAGCTAAGTCTTACCTAAATTTGTGATCTACCTGTGAACGCGGGCCCGGGCCACGTCATCCGGCTAGCGCCACCACGACAAACACCGCGACCAGTACCGCAACCCGCAGCCAGTGCAGGTGGTCCCAGCGGCGGGCCAGTTCCCGACTGGTCGGCGCCTCGTCGGGACCGGCGCCCGCCCACGCCGCGACCCGGTTGTTGATCGGAACCAGCGCAGTCAGCGACAGGACCATCACCACGGCCATCAACACCACCGCGGCGATGGCGAGTGGCGCCGGCGCGAGTACCGCATCGACGACCAGCAGCGCCGCCGCGGTGGCGTACCAGAACGGCATCACCGCGCCGAGGATCCGACTGCCGGCGGCACGCGCCTGGCGGTAGGCGTCGTCGGGCAGCTGTTCCAGAACCGGATTGGTGAATGCGGCGACGCCGAACTCGACGCCGACGAGCGTGCCGACGACGATCACCGTGAGAATCTGCGCAAGACGTTCCATGGCATCGAGCCTGGTCACTATGCTGCCAAATAACAAGGTACTGACAAATTAGTCAGTACGTGAGCCAGTAGGAGCCCGGTCATGGCGGTATCGAAGAAGGAGATCGGCGAGTGCCCCATCGACGCGGCGCTGTCCGTGGTCGACGGCCGCTGGAAAGGCACCATCCTGTGGCGACTCGCGGACGGGCCGATGCGCACCGCGGAGCTTCGCCGGAGCATTCCCGAGATCACGGAGCGCATGCTCATCCGCCATCTGCATGAACTGGTGGCCGACGGCATCATCGAACGCCACGACGCGGGCACGGTGCCGCCGCGCGTGCACTATTCGATCTCCGAGTACGGCAAGACGCTGGGACCGGTGCTCGGCGCGCTGTGCGACTGGGGCCGAAAGGACATGGCGCGCCGCGCCGCTCAGGACCGCCACAACGCGGCGGCACCCACCAGTCCGGCGTCACCGCCGAGTTCGGCCGGCACCACCCGCAGGCCGCGCAGGAAACTCAATCCGGCGTAGCGGGGCAGCGCCGCCCGCAGCGGGCCGAACAACACCTCCCCCGCATTCGCCACGCCGCCGCCGACGATCACCAGGTCCAGATCGCAGACCGCTGCCGCTGATGCGATGGCGACCGCGATCGCCTCAGCACCACGCGTGAAGGCCTGCACCGCAACCGGATCCCCACGGCGGGCAGCCTCGGCCAGCGCCTTCGCATCGGCGTCCGGCGGCGCGTCCCACCCGTGCTCGTGCGCCCACCGCGCGAGGTGCGGACCCGAGGCCACCGCCTCCACGCAGCCCTGCGCGCCACACGCACAGCGGGGACCGTCGGGTTCCACCACAACATGCCCGACGTGTCCGGCATTGCCGGTCCGACCGAGGTAGGGCACGCCGCCCTGCACCAGTCCGCCGCCGATGCCGGTCGACACCACCATGCCGAGCAGGAACTGCGACCCGCGACCGGCTCCGCGCCAGTGCTCGCCCATGGCCAGACATACGACGTCGCCGGCCAGCCGAACCGGCAGGCCGGTGCGGCCGGCCAGTCGGTCAACCAGCGGAAACTGTTGCCAAGCAGCGATATTGAGCGGACTGACGGTTCCCGCGACCGTATCGATGGGGCCGGCGCAGCCGGCACCCACGCCCCGCAGCGGGCGGCCGCCGGCAACGACGAGGGCGCTTTCGATCAAAGCATCGACCGTTCCCCACACCTGCTCGCGGTCCGCGTGCGGTGTCGGCAGCTGCTCGCGGTGCACGAGCACGCCGTCCGGGTCGACGAGGGCCGCGGCGATCTTGGTGCCGCCGATGTCAAGGGCGAGGGTCAGTTCGGGCATCGTCACTTTCAGTGCCGGTGGACGTGGTCGGGCTGGCGCGGGTCGCCGGGATGTTCGTATCCGGGCGCCAGCTGCACCGCCTCGGCTCGTCGCGCATCGAGCCAATGCCGGAAGGCACGCCTGCGCGCCGAACCCAGCAGGTGTGCGGTGATCTGCGGCCGCACCTGGTCCAGCACGGGGGCGACGGTCGGCACGGCGGACCAGCCGTCCGGACCGGGCACGGGCGGCGCGAACCGCAAAGGGTTGCGTGCGTGGTAACCCTCGATCTCGTCGTCGGAGAGCTGAACTGTCGACGTCACGTAGCCGAACAGTGCCCTGGCCAACGGCCGCTCCAAGGCGGCCGCGGCAATGCTGCCGAGCTCCATGCGAGCAACAGCGTCGGGCAGCAGGTCGGCTTCGGTCGGGGTGTCGCGGTCGTCGACGCCGAGTTCCGCGGCCGCCACGCGCACCACCTCGTCGGTGACGAGCAACTGGGTCAGCCAGCGCCGTAGCTGCCGCCCCTCACTGGTTCCGGGCACAGGTAGCGACGACGCCAATGCGCTTGCGCGCAAACATGATTCGCGCTCGTCGAGCACAGCGACGGGAATCGTCCGCCCGGCGACGATGGCAATATGATTCATCGGACGCGCACCGATACCGCCGGCATGTACAGCACCCGGCCGGCCGCGGCGATCCGCACCAGCGCCCACCATCGCCCCGGGCCGACCCATGGCGGCGGCGCCACGTCGAAGTCGAACGCGACGGTGCCACCGGCGGGCACGTCGGCCCCGAGCACGCTGGGCCCCAACCAATCCCAGGTGCCCCACGGGCTGATCAGATGCGCTTCCAGGCTCAGCGGCGCCCCCGCGGCAGAGCCGACGATCACGCTCAGGTCCGCGTGTTCACCGGCGACGACCTCGACGGCTGCGGGCTCGGCAACCAACCTGAGCAGCGGGGTGTCGCCGGGGTCGCCGACCGTGACGACGCAGACGTCTTCGACCAGCTGGCGCCAGGCCGCCGGAATCTGCGTGTCCTTGGCGCCGCCGGTGACGGCCAGCTCGATCCGCACCGGGTACCGGCCGGCGGGGATGTCGGCCGGAAGTGCCACCTGCACATCGGTTTCCAGATAGCCGCCGGGCGGCAGCACGAACGCCAGCCCGTCCGGGGTGGCCGCCCAGCCGTCGGGGCACAGCACTCGCACCCGGCCGTGGAGCGCCGCGTCGGTGCAGTCGCTGGCGGCGGTGACGCGCAGCGACAGCGACGTACCCGGTTCGCCGGAAACTTCGGTGGGGTGTACGTGCGCCACGGCCGGCAGTCCACCCAACGGGGCCGGGCCGCGATTGTGCAACCAATACCGGGCGTAAATCGGTTGGGCGACTTCGGCATCCGGCGCGAGGGTGACATGGTCACCGTTGAGAACGTGGGGCAGATCGAGCCGGGCCCGCACGGTCGCGATCTCGAAGCCGTGTAGGCGCAGGTCCTTTTCGCCGGCCACCGGTTGTTCGAGGAGATCCAGCCGCTCCACGCTGTCGAGGTGCCGCATCCCCGAGGTGACGCTGACCTCGGTCGGGCGTCCCGAGGTCTGCACCAGGCGCAGAGTGATGCCCGACCGCGGGTCGACGGGCGCGCAACTGCCGGTGGCAATGGGATTTCCGGTGGCCTTCAGCGCAACCAGCGTCACGTCGGATGCGGGTTCGACGCCCAACAGTGAACCGGTACCGGGCAATCCGCCCGCCACCGCCGGATGGTCCGTGTGCACCGCGAGCAGCGGCTGCGAGTACTCGGCGCTGCGGCCGGCAATGCCCGCCGTCCGCCAATCTCCGTCGCCTGCCGCAACGGCGTAGTCGAAGGTGTGGGTCCAGTGCTGGAGCTGGAAATTCGAGCCGTCGGGTGCCGTTCGTCGCGGCGGGTCGATCCAGGTGCCCGACGGCCAGCCGGTGCACGACCGCATCAACGAGGTGTGCAGGACACCGTCCGGCTCGACGGCGAAACCCGGTACACCCCGGTTCATCACGGCGACGCTGCGCGCCTCGAAGGGACCGATACCGGCCGCAGCGTCCTGCTCGACGGTGATCTCGACGTCGGCGAGGGCGGCGATCAGTTCTTCGGTGGCGCCGGGTCCGGCGACGATCAGCACCGGCAGCGCCCGCACACCTGTCAGGTCGGCGCCCGGAATCCAGCGCTGCACCAGATCGGCGTCGGCGGGCACCCAGAGCCGGGCGCTGCCCATCGCCAGGCGCCGCTGCAGTTCCGCGCCGTAGCACGGGTCCACGGCTGCCAATACCGCTCTGGTGAAAGCGTTTTCGTCGGGACCACCGAGCGCGATGCGCGCGTCGGGCAGATTGGAGTCGACGGCGAGATCACCGTAGCGAGGTTTGCCGGCGCTGCTGCAGGTCGCCGTCACCCCGGCCCGGACGAGCGCCACCATCAGCTCACGGGTCGGAACCGCCGCATCGTCGGCGTTCGGGGCCACAACCTCGGCCACCGACACCGCCCGCACGTTGTCGCCCTGCGCGTCTCGCACCCGGACCCGCACTGCCGAGGACAGTCCGAACCAGCCGTAGGCGGGGTTGTCCAGCGTGTAGGGGTGGTCCGCGGTGTCGACGGCGTCGTGCGAATCCCGTTGGTGCAACAGGCCGAAGCCCCGGCCGATCACCGCATCACCGACCTCGCTGACCGGCATCGCGCCCGGCACCGGGCAGGGCCAGCGCAGCCGCAGCAGCTTGTCCGCACCGGCGAACTCGTCGACCACGGTGCGGCAGTCCAGGCGATCCACGCCGTGCCACAGCGTGATGGTCTGGGTGTAGCCCAGCAGGTCACCGATCCGACCGGTGACCACCAGCCGCTCCCCCACCGGGCAGCGGTAGGCCTGTACCGACTGGGCCGGATATTCCGCGGAGCCCACCACGGGCCCCTTCGGCAGCAGATGCCAGGGTCCTTCGTGTTCGGTGGGATGCGCGGAATGTTCGTCATAGACGGCGATCTCGTTGCCGAACCGTCCCATGCCGATCAACTGGATGCCGTCGCGCAGCAGTGACGACACCGCGCCGCCGCGGTCGGGGTCGACGGTGCAGCGGTAGCGGTCGTTGCCGATGGTGGTGCCGGCCACCGGTTCCCACCCCGACGGCACGGTGTTCCCGCCGAGCGTGTACCCCCGCCATCCGAGCGACGGCACCTCGCGGGCCAGCCAGGTGACGGTGCGGCCACCGTCTTCGGCCAGTACCGGCACCGGCGTACCGTCCGCACCCTGGACCGACCCTGCCATCGGTTCGTCGAGGTGGACGGTGACGATGTCGGTTCGGCTGTGCGCCAATGGGTTCCACACCACGATGTCACCGTCGACGGCGCGGGACAGCAGCGCCACCGCGTTGTCCCGGGCAGTCCGGCCGAGTTCCCAGGCGTCGCGCCAGCCGGTGAGCAGGTCGAGGTACACCTGGTCGGATTCCGATCCCGTGATGGCGTCGTGGTGTGCCCCGTAAGCCAGTTGCACCCAGGCTTTGGCCAGGGCCGCTTGCGGATAGGTGGCGCCGGTGAGCAATCCGGCGAACACCGCGAACCGTTCGGCTTCCAGCACGACGTTCTCGGCGGCCCGGTTGGCCTGCTTGGTGTCGATGTACGACACATCCTTGCCCGTGTAGATCGGGTTCATGTCCCGGGTCTGGGGCGACGGCTGGGCACCGCCGGCCGCGAGTTCCGTGCGCACCGCGGCGAAGAACTCCCGCGGCAGCGCACACACGAAACGGGGCCAGGTGTAGCGGGCCGCCCAATCCCGGTGAATCTCGGTCACCCACTTGTTCGGCGGGGTGTAGTCGGTGCCCACGGGCAGCAGCACATTGCGGGTCAGCGCCACCTTTTTCAGCTTGGCGAACGTCTCGTAGGTGGCAGCCTCAGCCTCCTGCAAGGACGCCGACGAATCCATCCACCATCCCGCGGCGTAGTGCGCAGGCATGTAATGGGTGAGCAGCCCGCGACCGGAGGGCGCGATCCAGTCGAATTCACTGGCGAACTGCATGCGCTCGGGATCGCCGCCGCGGTGCATCGGTCCCCACTGGTGATGCGGGCCGCGGGCCCACGAACTGGAGGTCAGCCCCGCGTCGGCGGCCATGCCGGGGAACTGCGGATCGTGACCGAACACATCCAGCTGCCACGCCGTCGCCGGGTCGGCGCCCATGACGTCACGCTGAAACCCGATGCCGTGCACGAAGTTCCGGATCGCCGTCTCGGGACTGGTCAGGTTGGTGTTCGGCTCGTTGTAGGTGCCGCCCATGATCTCGATGCGGCCCTCGGCGAGCAGCGCGCGCAGCTGGGCGCGTTGCTCCGGATGGGTATCCCAGTAGGGTTTGAGGTAGTCGACCTCGGCCAGTACGAATTTGTATTCGGGCTCCCGCCTTGCCATTTCGAGGTGCGCGGTGACCAGGTCGAAGCCGTTGGTCTGCCGGCACCGTCCGGGCGGATCCTCGGTCCAGGCGCTGGTGTACGCGGCCTGGGTGTTCCACCACACCGGGTCGTAGTGGAAGTGGCTGATCATGTGCATGGTCCAGCCGGGCTCGGCGACGACGAACTCGAACGGGGTCTGCCCGCCGCCGATCTCGAGATGCGCGGCCCGGCTCTGTCCCGGCTCCGGAGCCGCGACGGCCACCGGAATCTCCACCATGCCGTCGCCCGGCAGAGCCACAGCCTGGCCGCTCAACCCGTCCCCGGCCACCCGGACCTCGGTGGCATCCGCGCATCCGGTGTAGTCCACACGCACGATCTGCAGCGGTTCATCGGCCGGCCCGACGAACAACTCGGTGGAAACTACCGCCGTCACCCGCAGGAGTGGTCCCGTCGACACCCCTGCACCATACGGCGCGCTCCCTACCGGCCGGGCGGCATTGCCGCACGCAACCGGTCGGCCACCACGCCGGCCGCGGCCACCACCTCGGGCGGCTCGAGCACCACGAACCGATACCCCGGCATCGCCAGGTAAAGCACGATCCGTTCCGGGTCGTCGCCCGCGGCGGTCACGATGCAGTGGTCCGGCCCATCCGGCTCGATCTGCGCGGAGGCTGAGGAAAACACCTGTGCCAGTTGGCTTTCGGATGCCCGGAACCGCACCCGCGCGACGTACCGGTACGGCGACGTCGTGATGGCCCGGCGGACGTACTCGGCCGGGTCGGGCGCCGGGCGCGCGACGAACGTGGTCCCCGCCGCGCTGACGTCAACCATCCGGTCCAGCCGCAGCGTCCGCCAGTCGTCGCGGTCGCGGTCGTACGCCAGCAGGTACCAGCGGCGTCCGGTCGTGACGAGTCGGTAGGGCTCCAGGCGCCGCTGCGTGCTGTTGCCGCGGATGTCGGTGTAGCCGAGCCGGATGTGTTCGTGGTCGCGGCAGGCGCGCGCCAGCGTCATCAGGTCGTCGGGCGACACCGCTTCCACGGCGCCGCCGCCGGTCAACGTCACTGTCGCGTCGTGCACCGCGGCCACCTGCGACCGGAGCCGCGCCGGCATCACCTGGTCGAGTTTGGACAGTGCCCGCAGCGCCGACTCACCGACGCCCGCCACGCTGCCACCGGCCGCCAGTCGCAGACACACCGCCATCGCGACGGCCTCCTCCGGGTCGAGCAGCAGCGGAGGCAACGCGGCGCCGGCACCCAGCTGATAGCCGCCGTCGCGGCCCTTGCTGGCATGCACGGGATAACCGAGGTCGCGTAGCCGCTCGATGTCGCGACGGACGCTGCGTCCGGTGACGCCGAGCCGGTCGGCAAGCTCCTGCCCCGTCCACACCCGGCGCGCTTGCAACAGCCCCAGCAGCTGGAGCACGCGGCTCGTCGTTTCGGACATGACAACACTCTGCCGCACTCATAGGACAGAAACAGTCCTAATTGAGTGCGAGGCTTTGCACGTGACCGAAGAACTGGCCGAACAACTCGACTGGCACTGGCAGCACCAGCTGCGCCCACGCCTCGACGGACTGACCGACGACGAATATTTCTGGCAGCCGGTGCCCGGCTGCTGGACCGTCCACCCCGACGGGTCCATCGACTTCAGCTATCCCCCGCCGCAACCCGAACCGTTCACCACCGTCGCCTGGCGGTTGGCGCACGTCATCGTCGGCGTCCTGGCGATGCGCAACCACTCGCATTTCGGTGGCCCACCGGCCGATTACCAGTCGTGGTCCTACGCCCGCGACGCGCGCACCGCGCTGGATCAGCTCGACGCCGCCTATGCGCACTGGATTGCCGGGGTCCGCGGGCTCGACGACGCCGCCCTGGCGCGTCCATGCGGTCCGGCCGAAGGTCCCTACGCCGACCTCAGCATGGCCACCCTGGTGCTGCACATCAATCGCGAAGTCATTCACCACGGAGCGGAAATCGCCTGCGTCCGTGATCTTTACACCCACACCAAGAAGGAGAACTAACCATGGCTGGACTGCCCACACCCGCCGGCGACGAGCGGCAGACCCTGATCAATTTTCTGGCGTTCCAGCAGGACGCCTTCGCCGCCGTCGCCCACGGCCTCACCGATGAGCAGGCCCGCTCGACGCCCTCGGTCAGCGCGCTGTCGGTCGGCGGCCTGATCAAACACGTCACCGCCGTCCAAGCGGGCTGGGTGTCGCGCGCGGTCGCGGCTCCCGGCTTCCCGCCGCGCGACACCCGGCCGATGGCCGAGCAGATGGCCGAGCACGAAGACCAGCTCACGATGCGCGACGACGAGAAGCTCGGCGATCTACTGGACGCCTTGCGCGCGCAGAACACCGAGACGCTGCGGGTCTTCGCCGAACTCGACCTGGACGCGCTGGTGCCGGTGCCGCACGAGGTGCCGTGGTTCCCGTCGGACATCGACCACTGGTCGGTGCGCTGGGTGGGCATGCACATCATCGAGGAACTGTCCCGCCACGCGGGCCACGCCGACATCATCCGCGAATCCATCGACCGCGCCACCATGTACGAATTGCTGGCCGCCGAAGAAGAATGGCCGGAGACGGACTTCATCAAGCGGTGGCGGCCCGCCGTCCGGTAGCACTGTCGAGCCCGACGACACGGCTGCCCAGGCCCACGCCTGGGCAGCCATGTCGTCACTCTGGGCGCAGTACCAACGCCAGCGCCGCGTCGACCACCACGTTCAGCTCGGCGCCAAGCGCACCCGACAGCCACTGCTGGGCCAGCTCGGCCATCGCGCCGGTGTACATCGCGGCGCCGACGCGCGCGGCGACCGGGTCCGAGTCGGGGTGCAGCCGGCCACCCTCGGCCAGCACCGCGTCGAGCAGCAGGTCCTGGGTGACGGCCCGGCGCGCGGCCAGCACGGGGTTGGCGCGCGCTTCGGTGAACAGCACCCGCCCCCGCCGCGGATCGTGGGAACCGAAGCCCAGTACCGCAGCGATGCCGGCGCCGGTCCGTTCCCGCACCGAATCCCCCGCGCCGGCGATCGCGGTGTCCACCACGGCGGCCAATTCGACACTCACCTTGTCGTAGACGGCGCCCAGCAGCTCGTCGATGCCGTCGAAGCTCTCGTAGAAGTACCGGGTGTTGAGTCCGCACGCGCGGCATACCGACCGGACCGACAATGCCGTCTCGCCGCCGGAACCGAACAGTTCGAATGCCGCGTCGACCAGCAGCCCGCGGCGCTCCGCGCGGCGGTCGTCGAGCGGAATCCCCGCCCACCTGGTCGGTGTCGACATCCCTACAGCCTAGGTCTGGTCACACCCGTCACCAAATACTATTCTGGTCACAACCGTGACCAGAAGGAGTGGACGTGTATCTGCCGCACCAGTTCATCGAGCACCAGCTTCAGCACCGGTTCGACCAGACCATCCGGCGGAACTACTTCCGCGGCATGGACTTCGCCGGCCCCGCGGGAGATCCGGGCTGGTTCGGGCCCGGCAGCGCCGTCTGGCACGTGCACTCCCACACCGAGGCACTGGTCTTCGGCCTGCAGTGCGCCGCGTTCATCGAGCGGCTCGACCCGTCCATCTATTGGATGGGTATGCACCACTCCCGCCTGGTCCAACGCGACGAGAACGGGGTCGCCAGCCCGGTGATCGACCCCAAGGGCGCGGTCGTCCGGCTGGGCCATTCCATCGCGTTCTTCATCGGCACTGCGTACGGCAATACAGAGACCGCCGAAAACTTGGCCCGGACGGTCCGCGCCATGCACCACACCATCAAGGGCGTCCGCCCGGACGGTGCACCCTACGACGCCGACGACCCGGACTGGCTGCGCTGGAACTACGCGACGGTCGTGTGGGGCCTGGCCACCGCGCACGAGCTCTATCACCCGAACCCGTTGCGCGGCAAGAAACTTGACCGGTACTACGGCGAGTTCATCCGCGTCGGGCACGCCCTGGGCGGCACCGACCTGCCCACCACCAAGGCCGAGACCCTGGACTGCCTGAAGTCCTATCTCCCCAAGCTGGCCCTGACCCACGGCGCCGCCATGGCCACCGGCCCGAACCTGCCGATGCCACAGAGCGCCATCGATTGGGCGGTGCGCGACACCATGCCGAAGTGGGCCAAGCAGCTGCTCGGGCACACCGACCCCAACCCGATCGAGCGCACCGCGCGTCGCGCCGTCGTGTGGTCGATCATCAACGGCCTGCACGCCGCCGCGGGCCCGTTCCCGGAATTCCAGCAGGCGAAGGCCCGGGTCAAAGGTGGCCTCGATCCGGAGCTGGCTCCACACACCGTGCCGGCGTACGTACCGGGCAGCGACCCGGTCCGCAGCCGCGCCGACATCGAGAGCGTCTTCGTCTGACGCCCGGCCGCCAAGGGGTGATGCAGGGCACACATGTTTGGCGGTACTCGCGGTTTTGAGACACTTCCTCAATGAGTTCTCCGCGGAAGACACCGCACCGCGAAGGCGCCAGGCTGGACCGGGTGCCGCTGCCCGTCGAAGCCGCCCGCATCGGGGCCACCGGCTGGCAGCTCGCCCGGACCGGCATACGCGTCGTCGGCAGCGCCTTCTCCAAGGGCAGCCTGCAACAGAAGGTGATCAAGCAGGTCCCGAAGACCTTCTCCGATCTCGGGCCGACGTACGTGAAGCTCGGCCAGATCATCGCGTCCAGCCCCGGCGCCTTCGGCGAGCCCCTGAGCCGCGAGTTCCGCAGCCTGCTGGACCGGGTCCCGCCCGCGAACAAGGACGAGGTCCACAAACTGCTGCGCGAGGAGCTCGGCGGCGAGCCGTCCGACCTTTTCGAGAGCTTCGACGACGAGCCCTTCGCCTCCGCATCCATCGCGCAGGTGCACTACGCGACGCTGCACTCGGGCGAAGAGGTCGTCGTCAAGATCCAGCGCCCCGGTATCCGCCGGCGAGTGGCTGCCGACCTGCAGATTCTCAAGCGCGGGGCACAGATCGCCGAGCTGGCCAAGCTGGGCCAGCGGCTGTCCGCGCAGGACGTGGTCGCCGACTTCGCCGACAACCTCGCCGAGGAGCTCGACTTCCGGCTGGAGGCGCAGTCCATGGACGCCTGGGTGGCGCACATGCATGCCTCGCCGCTGGGCCAGAACATCCGGGTGGCCGAGGTGTACTGGGACCTGACCAGCGAGCGCGTGCTGACCATGGAGCGCGTCGAGGGCATCCGCATCGACGATGCCGCCGCCATTCGCAAGGCCGGATTCGACGGCGAGGAACTGGTCAAGGCCCTGCTGTTCAGCGTGTTCGAGGGTGGCCTCAAGCACGGCCTGTTCCACGGCGACCTGCACGCCGGCAACCTGCACGTCGATAAGGACGGCAAGATCGTCTTCTTCGACTTCGGGATCATGGGCCGCATCGACCCGCGGACCCGGTGGCTGTTGCGCGAACTGGTGTACGCCCTGCTGGTCTCGAAGGACCACGCCGCGGCCGGCCGGATCGTCGTGATGATGGGCGCCGTCGGCACGGTCAAGCCGGAAGGCCAGGCAGCCGAGGACCTCGCGGCCTTCGCGACGCCGCTCACCATGAAGTCGCTGGGCGACCTCTCCTACGCCGAGATCGGCAAGCAGCTGTCCGCGCTCGCGGACGCGTACGACGTCAAGCTGCCCCGTGAGCTGGTCCTGATCGGCAAGCAGTTCCTCTACGTCGAGCGGTACATGAAGCTGCTGGCGCCGCGGTGGCAGATGATGAGCGACCCCCAGCTGAAGGGCTACTTCGCCAACTTCATGGTGGATATCAGCCGCGACCACAAGAACACCGAGGAGTAGGCCGGAGGCCGCATCCGACCATGAACCACGAGGAGTAGTCAGTAGTGCACCCCGAACGCGACACCACCCCCGAAGTCCGGACCGGCTTCGCCCGCTCGGGCGACCTGGACATCGCCTACGAGGACATGGGCAACCCAGACCATCCGGCGGTCCTGCTCATCATGGGCCTCGGCGCACAGCTGCTGCTGTGGCGAAAAGGCTTCTGCGACAAGCTCGTCGAGAAGGGCTACCGGGTCATCCGGTTCGACAACCGGGATGTGGGCCTGTCCTCCAAGATCGAGGGCAAGCACTCCGGCTCCTCGCTGCTGCCGCGGATGCTCCGGTCGTATGCCGGTCTGCGCAGCGATGCCGTCTACACCTTGGAGGACATGGCCGACGACGCGGCGGCACTGCTGGATCATCTGGAGGTCGATCAGGCGCACATCGTCGGCGGCTCGATGGGCGGCATGATCGCGCAGGTCTTCGCGGCGCGTTACCAGCACCGGACCAAGACGCTCGGCGTCATCTTCTCGAGCAACAACCAGCCGCTGCTGCCGCCTCCCGGCCCCAAGCAGCTCAAGGCCATCACCACGCGGCCGCCGGACACCTCCCGTGCGGGCGTCATCGCCAACGCGGTCAACGTCGGCCGGATCATCGGTAGCCCCGGTTACCCGACACCGCTCGACCAGGCCGAGGCCGATGCTGCCGAAAGCTACGACCGCTCCTACTATCCCGTCGGCGTCGCCCGGCACTTCGGGGCCATCCTGGGCAGCGGCAGCCTGCGGCACTACGACGCGCTGATCACCGCACCGACGGTTGTCATCCATGGTCGGGCCGATAAACTGATGCGACCGAGCGGTGGTCGAGCAGTGGCCAAAGCAATCAGGCGCGCTCGGTTGGTGTTGTTCGACGGCATGGGTCATGACCTGCCCGAGCCTCTCTGGGACAGCATCGCAGGCGAACTGGCCACGACATTTGCCGAAATTCGATAGACGTATCAGTCCGGTCACGGACCCCGCCACGCGGGGGAATGAACGCGGCGACCTAGTGCGTCGGCGCTACGTTTGCTGCATGAGCTGAGCGTGACGACGCGTCACACCAACGCCAAGGCACCGGTTGGCGGCCAGGTATTGTGCGGTCACAGTTGCGAGATTTAGTGACCGACATCACCAAAGAGTGAGGAAGGTCAAGTTAGGTGTTACAGATGATTCAGGATTCGACTGGGGCCAAGGACATGCGGCCGCATTTCGAGGACATCCAGGCCCATTACGACCTGTCTGACGATTTCTTCGGGTTGTTCCAAGACGACACCCGTAAGTACAGCTGCGCCTACTTCACCGGACCGTTCGTCACGATGGAAGAGGCGCAGCTCGCCAACGTTGATCAGCACCTCGAACAACTGGACCTCAAGCCCGGTATGACGCTGCTGGAGATCGGCTGCGGTTGGGGCCTGACCATGCAGCGCGCCATGGAGAAATACGACGTCAACGTCATCGGCCTGACGCTGAGCAAGAACCAGCAGGCGTTCTGCACGGAACTGCTGAGCAGTACCGAGTCGGACCGCACGCACCGGGTCCTGCTGAAGGGCTGGGAAGAGTTCCACGAGCCGGTGGACCGCATCGTGTCCATCGAGGCGTTCGAGCACTTCGGCTTCGAGCGCTACGACGACTTCTTCAAGAACTGCTACGAGATCATGCCCGCCGACGGCCGGATGACCATTCAGAGCAGCGTGAGCTACCACCCGTTCGACATGTCTGCCCGCGGTAAAAAGGTGACGTTCGAGATGGCCCGGTTCATCAAGTTCATGGCGACCGACATCTTCCCCGGCGGCCGGCTGCCCAGCACCCAGATGATGATTGATCACGGCGAGAAGGCCGGCTTCAACGTCCCGGATCCGGTGTCGCTGCGCAACCACTACATCAAGACGCTCGGCGTCTGGGCTGCCAACTTGGAGCACCACAAGGAAGAGGCCATCGCGATTTCCGGCCAGGTGAACTACGACCGGTACATGAAGTATCTGACCGGTTGCCAGTACTACTTCCTCGACGAGGTCCTCGACGTCAGCCTGGTCACCTACGCCAAGAAGAAGGTCGCCGCCTAGCCGTTCTCCACAGCAGCAGCGCCCCCGGCCTCGAGGTCGGGGGCGCTGCTGCTTTGTGGCGGGGCTATCCGGTGTGTGATGCGTTTTTGGTGCCTGTCGTTCCGGTGTTCGACGTAGACCCGCCGGACTGGTTCGTATTGCCCGTCGAAGCCGCGGTCACCGGAGCAGCCGCTGTTGCGGTCGATGTCGATGACGTCTTCGCCACCACCGGCGTCGCCGCGGTAGCCACCACCGCCGCGGTCACCGGAGCAGCCGCTGTTGCGGTCGATGTAGATGACGTCTTCGCCACCACCGGCGTCGCCGCGGTAGCCACCACCGCCGCGGCCACCGGAGCAGCCGCCGTTGTGGTCGACGTCGATGACGTCTTCGCCACCACCGGCGTCGCCGCGGTAGCCACCACCGCCGCGGCCACCGGAGCAGCCGCCGTTGTGGTCGACGTCGATGACGTCTTCGCCGTCACCGGCGTCGTCGCGGTGGTCACCACCGCCGCAGTCGTCGCGGTCGTCGCGGTGGTCGCCTTGGGGGTGACCGCCGCGGTCTGGAGCGGCGCGGCCGTGGTCGCCGCCAACGGTGTGGAGCTCGGCAGGGTGTGGCTCAGCTGAGCGGAGATCGCGGCGAACCACGCATTGATTGCCTGGCCCAATTGTTGGAACTCGCCCTGGATCGCCAGGCTGATCGATTGCAGGAGACTCGCCAGCGACTGGGCAACTGCGCCTATGCCGGAGGTGACAGTGCCGACCGTAGAGCCGACGGTGCCCAGCACACCACTGGAGTACTGCTTGATGGCCTGCTGGATCACGGCGACCGCGAGCTTCGGGGTCCAGTCGGCGTTGTAGATGCCGTAGCCGTCGGCACCCGGAACGCCGTCCTGCGCGGTGTAGATGAACGCCGGGCCGGCATAGCTGAGCGTCTGCCAGGTGGCGAGCAGGTTCTTGATCAGGTCGGCCTGGGTCTGCTGGCTCACGTCGTTGGTGGATGCGCCGAACTCACTGATCCAGATCTTCTTCAGCCCGTCGCCGTATTGCGTCATCAGCTGATAGATCGCATTCAGTTGGGACAGCGGCGTATTCGCGATGCCGGCGCCTTGGGAGAACGGCAGCGACTCCTGATACGGATGGAACGACAAAGCGTCGAAGTACTTCGCCGCACCGGCGGCCAACATCTGGCTCACGAAGGTCGTCGGGTCCATGGTGATGTTGCCGAAGGTGACCACGCTGCCCAGCGCTCCGGCCACCACAGTCGCCGACGGGTTGACCGCCTTGATCGCCGGGTAAGCGGCCTTCAGCAGTGCCGCGTAGGCGACCGGGTCGATCGGGTCGGACGACAGCACGTAGTTGGGCTCGTTCCAGACCTCGTACGCGGAGATGGCCGTGCCGTACCGCTTGGCAACCGAGGTCACGAACGAGGCGTAGTCGGTGGGGTTCGGCGTACCGGCACCGGCGATGGCGTTGGACGAGCCCTCCCACAGCGGGGTACTGGCAACCTCGGCCATGACGCCCATATTCCGTGCCTTAGCCGCCTGGATCACCATGTCCAAACTGCTCCAGTTGTAGGTGCCGTTGGCGGGTTCGACGTAGATCCACGGTACGAAGACGCGGACGTCCTGGACCCCGATTGATTGCAGGGTGTCGAGCGTCTGATTGATCTGCGCCTGTGTTTCGCCGTATAGGCCGGAGTCGGCAATTCCGATGGTCGATGGGGCCGACACGATCTCGGCGACGTTCTGGACCTGAGCCGCTACCAGCCTCGGCGGGGTCGGCACGACTGATGGCGGGCTGTACGCGCAGACCATCGCGATCGGCAGTGCCGCGATGATCCCACGGAATGCGCAGGCACGAAGCGACCCGCGTAACGACGAGTACATGTGTTTCTCCTTGCTCGAAAACTAGCCTGGCGAACTATTAGGAGGCCTCCTGCGAATGGCGGAGACGCTACTCGTTAGTGCCAGAAAATATCTACGGATTAGTAAAATAAAAAGCCCAGAGCACAGCTAACAACCAGGTCATGGGCCATATCTGGATCACAGCATCTTCATAGGTTATTGTCAGTAGACTCCCACTTACCGCCCAGACAGGTTTTCGATAGCACACTTAACAACTCTATTCAGCAAATGATATTTTCGTTGCCAAATTTGCTCGGTGAAAACCTGGAAATTTCCGGGACGTTTCCGGGACGTTTCCGGGACCCGACTCGGCACTCGGCGGCGCGGCTCCGACCCATAAGCTTCTGCAGCACCGATCGATGGAGGGCGGATCCACCCCATGGGGCATTCAGTAGTGACGTACGCGGGCGCCGTCGCGCTGGGCGCAACCGTGGCAGGACTCGCGGTGCGGTCGATCCCCATCGCCAACCGGCTTTTGCTGGCACTGGCCGCCGGCGTGCCGTACCTGTCCCTCGGTGCTCCGGTCGCCGCGGTGATGTTCGGCGTCGCAAGGAACTGGCCCCTGGCCGCGGTCGCGGTCGCGGTCACCGTCGCCGCCGTGGCCGTCCAGCTACCCTTGCTCCGACGTGCAACGGCGCCTTCCGGAACGCCGTTGCGATTCCTGTCGGCGAATCTCCGCTACGGGCGGGCCGAGGCCGAACCGATCGTCCGCTACGCCGAGGACAGCGCGGACATCGTCGCACTGCAGGAACTGACGCCGGCAGCGTTGTCACGACTCGAGGCTGCCGGGCTGGACCGAATGTTCCCGTATCGCGCGCTTCGCGAGATGGACGAACCCGGCGGCGTGGGCCTCTGGAGTCGCTATCCGATCAGTGATATACACATCGACGACGGGTTCTGGCTGGGCATGTTGGCCGTCGATGTCCAGGTCCCCGGCGCGCCGGTGGCAACGCGTGTGTTGACCGTGCACCTGTCGGCGCCGTGGCCCGATCCTCTGCAAGGCTGGCGTGATGACCTGGCCCGGCTGGCCGGCACGTTGCTCAAAACAGCCCGGGCAAGTGCAGGCCCGGTGCTCCTCGCCGGTGACCTGAACGCCACCCCGGACATGCGCGAGTTCCGGCGGCTACTGCGGCAGGGCTATCAGGATGCCGGCGCGCAGGCCGGCGCCGGGGTGGTGCGCACCCATCCGGCCGATATCTTCGCGCCCCCCGTGTTCGCCGTCGACCACATCCTCACCCGCGGCTACGTGGCGACGTCACTGCGGACGCTGCGGGTGGCCGGTTCCGATCACCGGGCGCTGCTGGCCCAGTTGGTCGCCGGCTGATCAGTTCAGCGGCACATCGAGGATCGGGCGCGGCTCGGCCGCTCCCGGCCCGTTGAAGTGCCACCACTCCCCCGGATACACGCTCAGCCCACCGGCGACCATGGCATCCCGCAGCCGGGCGCGGTTGGCCTGCTGCGCAGGGGTGACGCCTGCGGTCGCGTATGCCGTCGCGCGCGGCGTGAAGTCGTCGAAATCAGTCCCCATGTCGACGCCGGTGATGGTGACATCCACCGACAGGCCGGACTCGTGACTGCGCGCGAACTGGCTGGGTTTGGCGACCCAGTTCGGATCCGGTACCGCCTGAAACATCCGGACCTGCACCGCATGCGGTCGGTAGCAGTCCCAGAACGTCAGCACCTCGCCATGCGCGCGCAGAATCCGGGCGGCGGTGGCCAGCCCGGGCGCCATGGATTCGTGGATCAGGCACCGCGCGTCGGCCGGATACAGCGGAACGCCGACGAAGTTGTTCGGGGTGGCGTACCGCAGGTCGATCACCGCATCGGGGACGACGGTTCGGACGTCGATCAGTCCGGCCGCCGCGGCCTGCGGCGATACCGGCGGCGGGGCGGCCGAGGCCGTGCCGAGGTCCGGCCCGAAATTGCCGACCGACAGCAGGGTTCCCAGAGTGACGGCGAGTGTTCGCACGAACATGTGTCGAGGTTGCCAGATCCTGGCGCCGGACCACTACCGGATCGGGTCGGCACGCCAGGGTGCACGGGCGCGGAACCAGCTCTGCCACTGGCTCGCGGAGACGTCGGGACGAAGGCGTCCGCAACCACCCGGTTCGCAGAGCGCGCATTCCGAACCCGCACGGTGGTGCTGGTGAGCGGCCCGATCGTGGCCGCACTGACAGGCATTGCTCATGCCTTCGATGGTTGGCGACGCACCTGTGACGGCTGCTAAACGAGACTGAACCGCACCTGAGAACTCCAGATGCGCCATCCGAAACGTCGGCCGGAAACGACGGAACCCCGCACGACCTGGGTCGTGCGGGGTTCCGTTACGAAAGCGGATTCGGACTACGCCTCTTCGGTGAAGTTCCGGGTGACCGACGGGTCGACCGGGATACCCGGGCCGGTGGTCGTCGAGACGACGACCTTCTTCAGGTAACGGCCCTTCGACGACGACGGCTTGGCACGCAGCACCTCGTCCAGCGCGGCACCGTAGTTCTCGGCCAGCTTGACCTCGTCGAACGACGCCTTGCCGATGATCAGGTGCAGGTTGGCCTGCTTGTCGACACGGAAGTTGATCTTGCCGCCCTTGATGTCGGACACGGCCTTGGCCACGTCCGGGGTGACGGTGCCGGTCTTCGGGTTCGGCATCAGGCCACGAGGGCCGAGGACGCGGGCGATCTTACCAACCTTGGCCATCTGGTCCGGCGTCGCGATCGCGGCGTCGAAGTCGGTCCACCCACCCTGGATACGCTCGATCAGGTCATCGCTACCGACGGCATCGGCGCCGGCGGCCACAGCGGCCTCGGCCTTCTCACCGACCGCGAACACCACTACGCGGGCGGTCTTACCGGTGCCGTGCGGCAGGTTGACGGTGCCACGCACCATCTGGTCTGCCTTACGAGGATCGACACCCAGCCGGATCGCAACCTCGACGGTCGCGTCCTGCTTCTTCGAGGACGTCTCCTTGGCCAGCTTGACGGCCTGGAGCGGGGTGTACAGGTTGTCGCGGTCCACCTTCTCGGCAGCTTCGCGGTATGCCTTGCTGTTCTTGCTCATTTGAATCTCCTGATTAGAGGTGTGGTCTGGATTGAACGCTCTTCGCGCGAGCGCTCATCGCCGAGCCGAAGCGGGCTCTTCCACAGGTGGATTCACGCAGCTGCGCGAATCCGGGGATTATTCGACCGTGATACCCATCGACCGGGCAGTGCCGGCGATGATCTTGGCAGCGGCGTCGATGTCGTTCGCGTTGAGATCTTCCTTCTTGGTCTCGGCGATTTCGCGGACCTGGTCCCAGCTGATCTTGGCGACCTTGGTCTTGTGCGGCTCGGCCGAACCCTTCGGGATACCCGCAGCCTTGAGCAGCAGCCGGGCAGCCGGCGGGGTCTTCAGGACGAACGTGAACGTGCGGTCCTCGTAGACGCTGATCTCGACGGGGATGACGTTTCCGCGCTGGCTTTCTGTCGCGGCGTTGTACGCCTTGCAGAACTCCATGATGTTGACGCCGTGCTGGCCGAGCGCCGGACCCACGGGCGGAGCGGGGTTGGCCGCGCCGGCCTGGATCTGCAGCTTGATCAGCCCGACGACCTTTTTCTTCTTCGGGGCCATTGGTGTGGTGTTCCTTTCTAGGTAGTCGCGGTGCGACTACATCCTGCTAATCGCGAGTTGGCAGTCCGCGACTAAATCTTGCTGACCTGGGTGAAGGTCAATTCGACCGGTGTCTCGCGTCCGAAGATGGACACCAGCACCTTGAGTTTCTGCTGTTCGGCGTTGACCTCGCTGATCGATGCGGGCAGCGTGGCGAACGGGCCGTCCATGACGGTGACGGACTCGCCGACCTCGAAGTCGACCAGGATCTCCGGACGCGCCAGGGTGGCCTCGCTCTCGGACGCAGCGGCGGCTGCGGTCGCCTTGGCGGGCTTCTTCGCGGCGCCCTGCGGCAGCAGGAACTTGACGACATCGTCGAGCGACAGCGCCGACGGCTTCGAGGTAGCCCCGACGAACCCGGTCACACCCGGGGTGTTGCGCACCGCGCCCCACGACTCGTCGTTGAGATCCATGCGCACCAGGATGTAGCCCGGCAGCACCTTGCGGTTGACCTGCTTGCGCTGGCCGTTCTTGATCTCGGTGACCTCTTCGGTCGGCACCTCGACCTGGAAGATGTAGTCGCCGACGTCCAGGTTCTGCACGCGGGTCTCGAGGTTGGCCTTCACCTTGTTCTCGTAGCCGGCGTACGAGTGGATGACGTACCACTCGCCCGCCTGCCGACGCAGCTGCTTCTTCAGCGCGACCGCGGGATCCTCGTCTTCGGGCTCCTCGGCGGCGGTTTCCACCGTCTCGTCGGCAACCACGTCGGTTGCCTCGGGTGCATCTGCAGCGTCAGCCGTTTCCACGGTGTCGTCAGCGTCCACGGTGTCGTCAGCGTCCACGGTGTCGTCAGCGTCCACGGTGTCGTCAGCGTCCACGGTGTCGGCTGCTTCCACAGTGTCGCCCGAGGTCTCCACCGACTCGACTGCCTCGGCGGTCACGTCGGACTCGTCCGAAGGTGTCTCGCCATCGAAAGTCACGGTAGTCAGTCCTCTCTTACGTTCTTGAGCTCGTCACCGGCGGGCGCTCGGCGTCAGCCGAACACCCACATGACGAGCTTGGCGAGACCGAAATCGACCCCACCGATCAGCGCCACCATGAAGACCAGGAACACCAGCACGACGGTCGTGTAGCCGACCATCTGCTTACGGTTCGGCCAGATGACCTTCCGCAGCTCGGCGACGACCTGCTTGAGGTAGTTCCAGACGAACACGAAGGGGTTCCGAGTGGGGCCCGTCTTCTTGGACTTTGCAGCCTTCTTCGGCTTGGCCTTCTTGTCAGCGTCGGCCGCACTGTCTTCGGCGTCGGAGTCCACGTCGCCGGATTCGATATCCGACTCGGCTTCGTCGACCTCGACGGCCCGCCGCGCCCGCTTTCCGGTCGGACGCGCGGGGCGCGTCACAACTGCGGTCTGGCCCGGCGACTCGCTTTCGCCCGCGTCGGTGCCCGCATCAGTACCGGCGCCTGCGGAGCCGGCACTATCGCGCTCGTCGCTCACCGCATGCCTTTCGTCTGTTCCAGGTGGTCACAGTTCCAGTGTCCACATCGGTATTCAGTTGAGCAGGGGCGACAGGACTTGAACCTGCAACCTGCGGTTTTGGAGACCGCTGCTCTGCCAATTGAGCTACGCCCCTTCAGCACCGACCAGGGTCGGCACTTCAGGTTGGGTCCTCACACAATTCGCGCGCTCCCCGATCGGTCGATCTGTAACCGACGGACAGCGCGCTGAAATGGGTGGATCCCCGAGGACCGAGTGTACATCGGCCCATGTCTGAGTTACTAATCCGCTCCGGCGGCCGAGCGCAGCACCTGCCCGGTCTCGCGGTCATAGCGCACCGACACCGAATTGTCGCCCTCGTGGCCCATCAACGTGGTGAAGGCCTCCATGATGACCCCGCCGTCGTCATCGGTGAGCGTGTTGCGGGTCTGCACGATGTCGGCGCCGAACCGGTGCTCGACGGAGATGATCTCGACGGTCGCATGCAGCCGGTCACCGACCTTGATCGGGCGGTGGTACACGAACTTCTGATCTACCTGGATGATCTGCATGGTCTCCATGCCGACATCGACGACGCGGAAGAAGTCCTGCTGGACCAGCAGCGCGACGATCGACACGAACGTCGGACCGGCGACGAGGGTGTCGTGGCCGAGTTCGGCCGCAGCCGCTTCGTCCATCGACGCCGGATGATCCGACTTGACCGCCTTGGCGTACTGCCGGACCTGCTCGCGCCCCACCGTGAACACCTGGGGGTACTTGTGGACGATGCCCAGGATGTCGGGATTCACCGGCATGGGCTAGGCCAACTTCGCGGTCGCGACAGCGCGGCCGAAGATCTTCTTGCCGCCGGTGGTGGCGGAAAGCGCAATGGTGACCGACTTGGATTCCTCGTCGACCGACTTGACGCGGCCGGTGAAGATCAGCTCGGCGCCGATGCCGTCGTTGGGGACCGGCACCACCGAAGTGAAACGGACGTTGTACTCGGTGACGGCAGCGGGGTCACCGACCCAGTTGGTGATGAAGCCACCGCCGAGGCCCATGGTCAGCATGCCGTGGGCGATCGCGGTGTCCAGACCGACTTGCTTGGCGATCTCGTCGTCCCAGTGGATGGGGTTCAGGTCGCCGGAAACACCGGCGTAGTTGACCAGGTCCTGCCGGGTCAGCTTGATGGTCTTCTCGGGCAACTCGTCACCGACCTTGACCGAGCTGAATTCACGAAGCGCCATCTGAGAATCCCTTCTGTCCGTCCTCACCCGAACGACCCGCCAGGGTCGTATAGGCCTCTTGAACGACATCACCACGATCGTTCGTGATGATGTTCTTGGTCACGATGATGTCGGTGCCGTGCGCCTGCCGGAACGAGTCGACGTAGACGTCGTAGTAGAGCTTGTCGCCGGCCTTGATCGGCGCGAAGAACTTCAGCTCCTGGTCGACGTGAATGATCTGGGCGTCCGAGATGACGACGCCGGCGTCCTCGAACATCGCCAGCTGCGCCTGGTACCCGAAGATGCTGATGAACGTCAGCGGCGCCAGCAGCGCGTCGTGACCGAGTTCAGCCGCGGCCGACTCCCGGTGAAAGCATGCGTCGTCGTTCTGGACGGCTATCGCGTGCTCTCGGATCTTCTCGCGACCGACCTCGTAGCACTCCGGATGCCGGTAGTGATACCCGACAATTTCCGCCGACAGACCCACGACGAGTGGCTAACGCGACTCTTTGTGCGGCTGGTGGGTGCCGCAGTTCGGGCAGAACTTCTTGATCTCAAGACGATCCGGGTCGTTACGACGGTTCTTCTTGGTGATGTAATTACGGTGCTTGCACACCTCGCAGGCCAAGGTGATCTTCGGCCGTACGTCGGTACTCGACGCCACGTCTCTGCCTCTTTCGCTTCGTAAATCTCTGTTGTGCTGGTAGCGGTGGGGAGGCTCGATCTCCCGACCTCACGATTATGAGTCGTGCGCTCTAACCAGCTGAGCTACACCGCCCCGACAGACACAGGCGGCGCAGCGGCGGATGTTTACTTCCGTCGCTCCGCTCGCCAAATGTCCACCGAGCCCCCTAACGGAATCGAACCGTTGACCTTTTCCTTACCATGGAAACGCTCTGCCGACTGAGCTAAGGGGGCCTGACCCTCGGGTTTCGTACTGTCGGTTACGACCGTCTACCCCGTGGGCCTTAAAGAGGTTACAGTCTCGCCGAATCACCTGCCAAAACGGCAGCGTAACCGCCCTATTTTGACTCGTCCGTGGCTTCCCGTGGCCCGATTGCCCCGATCTCGCCACTCGTTGGTCCCAGACAATCAAGGATTGCGCGCTACGACACGTGTCGATCGCGGTCAGCCCGGGATCGGCTCACGGCTGCTCGATGGGCACCACGCGCCGGGAGATTGACGCCATGTGCTTCGTCGCCCGGAGCACCCTCCTAGTCTGTCGGCATGCCTGATGACCGCCTCTACTTCCGTCAGTTGCTCGCCGGCCGCGACTTCGCGGCGACCGATCCGATCGCCCAACAGATGCGCAACTTCGCCTACCTGATCGGCGACCGGGACACCGGCGACTGCGTGGTGGTCGATCCGGCCTACGCCGCGGGTGATCTGGTCGACGTCCTGGAGTCCGACGGCATGCACCTGTCCGGCGTGCTCGTCACCCACCACCACCCCGACCACGTCGGCGGCTCGATGATGGGTTACACGCTGGCGGGCCTGGCCGAACTACTGGAGCGGGTCAGCGTGCCGGTGCACGTCAACGCCCACGAAGCCGACTGGGTGTCCCGCGTCACCGGCATCGCGCCGTCGGAGCTGACCTCCCACGAGCACGGCGACGTGGTGCAGGTCGGGGCGGTGCCGATCGAACTGTTACACACCCCCGGCCACACCCCCGGCAGCCAGTGCTTCCTGCTCGACGGCCGATTGGTGGCCGGCGACACCCTGTTCCTGGACGGCTGCGGCCGCACCGATTTTCCGGGCGGGAACGTCGACGACATGTTCCGCAGCCTGCAGGCACTGGCCGCGTTGCCCGGCGATCCGACGGTCTTCCCGGGGCACTGGTACTCAGCCGAGCCCAGCGCGCCGCTCGACGACGTTCGTCGCACCAACTACGTCTACCGGGCCAGCAACCTGGACCAGTGGCGCATGCTCATGGGCGGCTAGCGACGCAGTCGCCTGAACCTCAGCGCACAGCTACTACCCATCTTCCGTTGTACAAGTTCGCCAGCGAATATTATTGTCGGATTCCAAACCGATCGTTGACGTGAACGGACTGGATGGCGCGGTGGACTGGATATCTCAACGCTGGGACGATCTGACAGGTCTGGGATCGGGCGGCTGGCTGGCCATCGCGGCGTGGGCCGCCCTGGTGTTCGGCGTCGTCGTACTGATCGTCGTGAACCGCCAGCTGTCCAAGAATCGCCAGCTCAAGCAGGATCAGGTCCGCCCGCAGGTGACCATGTTCATGGAGCCGCACGCGTCGGACTGGCACCTCATCGAACTGGTGGTCCGCAACTTCGGGCAGACCGCGGCGCACAACATCTCGTTCGAGTTCACGCATCACCCGACCGTCGCCATCTACGAGGATTCCGACCACGACGGCGAGCTCGACGTCACCGAGCTCCGGCTGCCCAGCGAACTGTCGGTTCTGGCTCCGGGACAGGAGTGGCGAACCGTATGGGACTCGGCGATCAGTCGTGAGGAGCTGGGCGGGTCCATCCGGTCGCGGTTCGAGGGCACGGTCACCTACTACGACAGGCCGGCTCCCGCGCCCGGCAAGAAGTCCCGGTTCGGACCGAAGCCCCGCGAGTTCGAGGCCAAGGCGGTGCTCGACTGGGCCGCGCTGCAGCCGGTGCAACGGCTCGAGCTGATGACGACCCACGACCTCGCCAAGCGGGAGAAGCAGAAGCTCGAGCTGCTCCGCAGCGTGCTGACGTACTTCCATTACGCGTCCAAGGAGACGCAGCCCGAGGTCTTCCGGGCCGAGATCGATCGCATGAACCGGGCGGTGCGGGAAACCCAGGACCGCTGGCGCAGCAGGGAGTCCGACGAGACCACCGAGCTGGAGATCCAGTGGATCGACGACGGCCCGAAGGGCCGCCACCGCAACGGCGTCCACTGAGCGGACGGCGCCGAAGGCCCGTCTAGCATCGGCTCACACCTGTTTCCGGCCCGGGAACCTACCGAGGGAGAACCGATGAGCACCGTCACCTACGCCGTGACCGATGCAGTCGCCACCATCACGCTGGACGACGGCAAGGTCAACGTCCTGAGCCCGACGATGCAGGAGAACATCCACGCCGCGCTGGACCAGGCCGAGCAGGCCGCGGCGACCGGAGCGGTCAAGTCGATCGTCCTGGCCGGCAACAACCGGGTCCTCAGTGCGGGTTTCGACCTTGCGATCTTCGGCTCGGGGGACGCGGCGGCCGGATTCGCCATGCTGCGCGACGGTATCGAACTGATGGTCCGGCTCCTGCGTTTCCCCGTTCCCGTGGTGGTCGCGGCCACCGGGCCGGCCGTCGCCGGCGGATCGTTCCTGCTGTGCTCGGGTGATCACCGGGTCGGTTCGGAGAAGACCCGCTGTCAGGCCAACGAGGTGGCCATCGGTATGACGGTGCCGCAGTCCTGCATCGAAATCCTCCGCATGCGATTGACCAATTCGGCCTTCCAGCGCGCGGTCGGTCTGGCCGCGACGTTCACCGGCGAGGACGCGCGCGCCGGCGGCTGGTTGGACGAGATCGTGGCGCCGGAGAACGTGCTGAGCCGCGCTCAGGAGGTGGCCGCCGGATTCGCCGCGACCTTGCACACCCAGCATCACCTGGCCAGCAAGCTCAAGGCCCGAGCTGACGCGCTGGCCGCGATCCAGGGCGGCCTCGACGGCCTGGCCGCCGAGTTCGGCGGGTAACGCCCCGCTTCGACAACGCTGTCGGTACCTCGACCTAGGGTGGTCCGATGGCGCTACATCTGCACCGAGCCGAGGACACCGGCGCGCTGGCCACCGGGCTCGGTGCGCTCCTCGCCGAACCGTTGGCGGATCCGTTCGCCTCCGAGCTGGTACTGGTGTCCGCCCGCGGCATGGAGCGCTGGCTCAGCCAGCAGCTGTCTCATGTGCTCGGCCACGGCGCAGCCGCCGACGGCGTCTGTGCGGGCATCGAATTCCGCTCCCCCGCATCACTTCTCGCCGAGATCACCGGGACCGTCGACAGCAACCCATGGGACCCAGACGCCATGGTGTGGCCACTGCTCGAAGTGCTCGACGACCTCGGTACGGACCACCGCTGGGCAGACACCCTCGCCGCGCACCTGGGCTACACCGAACTGGGCAGCCCCGAGGAGACCCAGCTGCGGCAGGGCCGTCGTTACGCGGTGGCCCGGCGGCTGGCGGGTCTGTTCGACACCTATGCCAAGGCCCGGCCGGCGATGCTCGCGGACTGGCTGGACGGCGGCAGTGCCGATGGCGCGGGCGGCCATCTGGACGACGACCTGCGCTGGCAACCGCACCTGTGGCGCGCGACGGCCGACCGAATCGCCGCCGACCCACCTCCCATGCGACAGGCGAAAACGGTTGCTCGCCTTCGTCATTCACCGTCCGAACTGCCGGCCCGCTTGTCCTTGTTCGGCCACACCCGGTTGCCTGCGGCCGACCTCGAACTACTCGGAGCACTGGCCACCCACCACGAGCTGCACCTGTGGCTGCCGCACCCCAGCGACCCGTTGTGGCAGGAGCTGTCCGACCTGCACGGGCAGGAGGCCCGACGCGACGACACCAGCCGGCTGCGGGTCGGGCATCCGCTGCTGCAGACGCTGGGCCGCGATCTGCGGGAGCTGCAACGCGGCCTGCCCGCCGCGCAGACCGATCGGTTCCATGCCCGCGCCGGATTTCCGGACACGCTGTTGGGCTGGCTGCAGTCCGACATCTCGGCCGACGACGTGCGGCCCGCGCAGCGGCACCTCACGAAGGACGACCGCTCCATCCAGATCCATCGCTGTCACGGTGCGGCACGGCAGATCGACGTCTTGCGCGACGTCCTGCTCGGTCTGCTCGACGACGACGAGACCCTGCAGCCGCGCGACATCCTGGTGATGTGCCCGGACATCGACACCTACGCACCGCTGATCACCGCCGCGTTCGGGGCGGGTGAGCATGCCGACCTCAGCCATCCGGCCCAGGGTCTGCGAGTCCGGTTGGCCGACCGCGCGCTCACCCAGACCAATCCACTGCTGGGCGTGCTCGCCGAACTACTCGACATCGCCGACGGCCGGGCCACCGCCAGTTCGGTGCTGAGCCTGGCGCATGGCGACCCGGTCCGCCGCCGTTTCGGGTTTGGCGACGACGACCTGGTGACGATCACCGAATGGGTTGGCGCAGCGGGTATTCGGTGGGGTTTCGACGCGCCGCACCGCAGTACCTACGACCTGCAGCGGTACCCGCAGAACACCTGGCAGTTCGGTGTCGACCGGCTGCTCGTCGGCGCTGCCATGTCCGACGATTCGCAGGGCTGGCTGGGCACCGCCTTGCCGCTCGACGACGTCGATTCGAACCGGGTCGAACTGGCGGGCCGGCTGGCGGAGTACGTGCAGCGGTTGCGCGGCGTCGTCGACCGCCTGGCCGGCGCGCAGCCGCTGGACGGCTGGGTCGAGGTGCTGCGGGACGGCATCGCGCAGCTCACCCGGGTCGGCCTCGACGAGCAATGGCAGCAGGCGCAGCTGGACCGTGAACTGACAAGAGTGTTGACGCATGCGGGGTCTCGGTCCGGCACGACGTTGCGGCTGCCCGATGTCCGCTCGCTGCTGCGCCGGCAACTGGCGGGCCGCCCGACCCGCGCCAACTTCCGCACCGGCACGCTGACGGTGTGCACCATGGTCCCGATGCGCTCGGTGCCACACCGCGTGGTGTGCCTGGTCGGGCTCGACGACGGCGTCTTCCCGCGCACCAACATCGCCGACGGGGACGACGTCCTGGCCCGTCACCCGCTGACCGGGGAACGCGACATCCGTTCCGAGGACCGGCAATTGCTGCTCGACGCCATCTGCTCGGCCACCGACACCCTGGTCATCACGTACACCGGTACCGACGAGCACTCCGGTGAGCACCGTCCACCCGCGGTCCCCGTGCAGGAGTTGCTCGATGCGGTGGAGAACACCTCAGCCCGGACCGTCGACCAGACTGAATCCGTCCGCGACCACATCGTGGCCGATCACCCGTTGCAGCCCTTCGATATTCGCACCGTCAGTGCCGCGCCTGATGGGCTGGTGCCGGACCGGCCGTTCACCTACGACCCGGCCGCGCTGCGCGGGGCCAGGGCGGTCCTCGGGGAACGCCGGCCGAAGCCGCGGCTGATCGACGGTCCGCTGGACCAGTCACCGTGCGGCGACGTCGAGCTGGCCGAGCTGCTGCGGTTCTTCGCGAACCCCGTCCGGGGCTTTTTCCGGGCGCTGGACTACACACTGCCGTGGGACGCCGACGAAGTGTCCGACGAAATGCCGGTCGCCATCGACGGCCTCGGCAAGTGGGCGGTCGGGGAACGGATGCTCGACGACCTGAAGATCGGCCGGGAACCCGACTTCGTCATCGGCGCGGAATGGCGGCGCGGCACGCTGCCGCCGGGACACCTCGGCTGGCGTCAGGCCAGGGAAATCCGTGGCGAGGCAATCGAACTGGCGACTGCCGCGCGGACGCTGCAGCGGGGCGAGCCGAGCGCGTTGGACATCGATGTGGACCTGGGCGAGGGCCGCAGACTCACCGGCACCGTCGCCCCGCTGTGGCAGGACCGCACCGTGACGGTCACGTATTCGAAGCTGGGAGCCAAGCACCGACTGCAGGCCTGGGTCACCCTCGTTGCGCTGGCCGCGGGCGCGCCGGAGCGGGAGTGGGAGGCGTACTGCATCGGCCGCGGTCCACGGAACACCATGGCGGCCATGGCGTATCAGCCACCGGAGCAACCACTGCCGGTGCTGCGCGACCTGGTGGCGATCTACGACGCCGGCCGGTGCGAACCGCTGCCGCTGCCGCTCAAGACATCGCTGGAATGGGCGCGCGCGCGGCAATTCGACGATCCGGTACCGGAGCGGGGCGCCGAGTCGGAATGGCGCTGGGAGAAGGACGGCGCCGAGTACGTCGAGGTATGGGGACCGGGCGCGCCGATGCACGTTCTGCTCGATCCGCCGCGGTCCGACGAGGTCGCCGTACCCGGGGAGAACACGCGCCTCGGGGCCTACGCGTCCCGGCTGTGGCGGCCGCTGCTCGATGCGGAACGGCGGATCTGATGGACGCTTTCGATCTGCTCGGCTCGCTGCCCGAACGAGCGACGACGACGGTGCTGGAAGCCAGCGCCGGGACCGGCAAGACCTATGCCCTGGCCGGTCTGGTGACGCGGTACATCGCCGAGGGGGCCGCCACTCTGGATCAGATGCTGCTGATCACGTTCAGTCGGGCGGCCACCCGGGAACTGCGGGAACGGGTGCGCGCTCAACTGGTCAAGACCGTGGCCGCGCTGGATGATCCGCCCGCGGACGCCGACGACCTGATCCGCCATCTGGCCAATGCGGTACCCGACGAACTGGACCGGCGCCGCGGCCGCCTGCGGGACGCACTGTCGGATTTCGACGCCGCGACCATCGCCACCACCCACGAGTTCTGCGGGCTGGTGCTGCGCTCCCTCGGCATCGCCGGTGACACCGATTCGGGTGCCCAGCTGGTGGAGAGCCTCGACGATCTGGTGGGCGAGATCGTCTCCGACCTGTACCTGACCACCTACGCAGACCAGCGCGACGAACCCGGGCTGAGCTTCACCGAGGCGCTGGAGCTGGCCAAACGGGTCGCCGGCGATCCCAGTGCACAGCTTCGTCCCGCGGCCGCTGATCCCGACAGTGTTGCGGCAGAACGCTTGTCGTTCGCCGCCGGGGTGCTCGAAGAACTCGAACGTCGCAAGCGCCGGCTGGGCGTGCTGAGCTTCGACGACCTGCTGAGCCGGCTCGCCACCGCGCTGGAGGAATCCGACGCACCGGCGCGCGACCGGATGCGCCGGCGCTGGCCGATCGTCATGGTCGACGAGTTCCAGGACACCGACCCGGTGCAATGGCAGGTGATCTCCCGGGCCTTCGTCGGGCACAGCGCCGTCGTCTTGATCGGTGACCCGAAGCAGGCCATCTACGCGTTCCGCGGCGGCGACATCGTCACCTACCTGGATGCCGCGCGCAGCGCCGACCAGCGACTGACGCTGGCCGAGAACTGGCGCAGCGACAAGGTTTTGGTGGACCGGCTGCAGACCCTGCTCAAGGGCGCGGCGCTCGGCGACGAAGACATCGTGGTGCACCCCATCGAGGCCCGTACCGACCGGCACCGACTCACGGGTGCGCCGCACAGCGATCCCTTCCGGCTGCGGGTGGTGGCGCGCACGGAGTTCGGGACGCCGCAGCGCAAGATGGTCCCGATCGGCCAGTTGCGTCCGTACATCGCCAAGGATCTGGCCGCCGACATCTCGGTGCTGCTCGCCAGTGGCGCGCAGTTCGACGGCGAGCCGCTGACCGCCGGCGACATCGCGGTGATCGTCGACAGCGGCCTCGATGCCATACCGTGCCGGGATGCGTTGCTGGACTTGGGTATTCCGGTGGTGTATTCGGGTGACACCGATGTGTTCGCCTCGGCCGCGGCGGCGGAGTGGCTGCGGCTGCTCGATGCCTTCGACGCCCCCAATCGCAGTGGCGTGGTGCGGGCCGCCGCGACCACCATGTTCTTCGGCTACCGCGCCGCCGAACTGGCGGCGGGCGGCGACGAGTTGACCGACCAGGTCACCACCACGGTCCGGCAGTGGGCCGGGCTGGCCAGGGATCGGGGTATCGCGGCGGTGTTCGAGTCGGCGGTCTCCCTGGGCCTGCCCGAACGAGTGCTCGGGCACCGCGGCGGTGAGCGGCACATGACCGACCTGGCGCACGTGAGCCAACTGCTGCACGAAACCGCCCACCGCGAGCGGTATCACCTTCCTGCCCTGCGTGATTGGCTGCGCCGCCAGATCAAGGACCGCGGTGGCCCGGCCGAGCGCAACCGCCGGTTGGACAGCGACGCCGCGGCCGTGCAGATCATGACGGTGTGGCGCAGCAAGGGGCTGCAATTCCCGGTGGTGTACCTGCCGTTCGGGTTCAACCGGTTCGTCAAGGCCGACACGGTGCTGTGCTTCCATGACGCCGACGGCACGCGTTGTCTGCATGTCGGCGGCGCCGGGGCTCCCGACCGGACCGCGGCCGAGCAGGCCGGCCTGGCCGAGACCGCCGGGGACAACGTCCGGCTCACGTACGTCGCGCTGACCCGGGCCCAGTCGCAGGTGGTGGCGTGGTGGGCGCCGTCCCGCGACGAGCGCAGCGGTGGCCTGTCCCGGCTGCTGCGGGGGCGCCGTCCCGGCGCCACCCTGGTACCGGACTCCATTGTCCCGCAGACGCTTTCCGACGACGACGCGATGGCCTGTTTCACCGCGTGGGAGCACGCCGGCGGCCCGGTGGTCGAGGCGGCCGAGCCCGTCACGCCGATGGCACCACCGCTCCGGGAGGCGCCCCCGGACCTGGACGTGCGGCACTTCCACCGGAGCATCGACACCCATTGGCGCCGGACGTCGTACTCGGCGCTGGTGCGCGTCGTGCACGACGACGGGCAGGCCGTGAGCAGCGAGCCGGACTCCGCGCTCCGGGACGATGAATCCGCCGACGTCGTCACCGAGGCACCGCCTCGGCCACTGGCCGGTGATCTGCCGTCGCCCATGGCGCACTTGCCGGCCGGTGCCGCGTTCGGCTCCCTGGTGCACGCCGTGCTCGAACGTGCCGATCCCCTGTCCGCCGATCTCACGGCCGAGCTGGCCGCCCGCATCGACGAGCAGACCGGTTTGTGGAACGTCGAGGTGCCGACGGTTGAATTGGCCACGGCCTTGGTGCCGATGCACGACACGCCACTGGGCCCATTGGCGCCGGGCCTGACGCTGCGGCAGATCGGGTTGCACGATCGGCTGCGGGAACTTGATTTCGAGATGCCGCTGGGCGGCGGCCAGGGCCGGCCCGACGCCGCGCGGGACATCCGGCTGGCAGAGGTGGGTGCGCTGGTCAGCGAGCTGCTGCCGGCGTCGGATCCGTTGTCCGCCTACGGGGCCCGGTTGCAGGCGCAGCCGCTGGGCCACCAGCGATTGCACGGGTATCTGTCGGGGTCCATCGACGCGGTGCTGCGGGTTCCCGGCGACGGGGGCCACCACCGATACCTGGTGGTCGATTACAAGACGAACCGGCTGGGCGATTTCGGCGCGCCGAACACCGCGACGGACTACACCGCGCCCCGGCTCGCCGAGGCCATGATGCACTCCGACTATCCGTTGCAGGCGTTACTGTATTCTGTTGTGCTGCATCGGTTTCTACGGTGGCGACTACCCGACTACGCGCCCGGCCGGCATCTGGGCGGCATCGCCTACCTGTTCGTGCGGGGCATGTGCGGAGCACAGAATCCCGTCGTCGATGGTCACCCGTGCGGGGTGTTCAGCTGGCAGCCCCCGGTGGAGCTGGTCAGCCGGCTGTCCGACCTGCTGGACCGGGGGATGCCGTCATGACCGCACCGCCGGAGACAACACCGGACCGGCTGCCCGACCCGATGGACTGGCGGCAGGTGCCGGCGGCCACCGGCCTACTGGCGACGTTCAACGCCGCCGGTGTGCTGAATGCCGCCGACGTACATGTGGCCCAAAGGTGTTGCGCGCTGGCAGAAGAGCCGAGCGAGGTCGTTGCGCTCGCGGTCGCGTTGGCGGTCCGCGCGCTGCGGGAAGGCTCGGTTTGTGTCGACCTCAGCACCGTCGCCGAGGACATCGGCGACGGCGGTGGCCTACCGTGGCCGGCGCCCGACGAACTGGTCGCCGCGGTCGCGGGCAGTTCGTTGACGGGCACGGCCATCCGGCTGGACCACGAGCGGCTGGTGTACCTCGATCGCTACTGGCGCGAAGAACAGCAGGTGTGCGCCGACCTGCTGGCACTGTCTGCGCACGCATCACCCGCCGTTACCGGCACAGAACTCGAACGGCTTTTCCCACCAACGCGTTTCGCCGAGCAGCGGGCCGCGGCGCAACTCGCGCTGACCCAGCCGGTGACCGTGCTGACCGGCGGCCCCGGCACCGGAAAGACCACGACCGTGGCCCGGCTGCTCGCGCTCCTGGCGCAGGCCGCGCACCCGGCCCGGCTGCGCATCGCACTCGCGGCACCGACCGGGAAGGCCGCAGCCCGGCTACAGGAGGCGGTCACGGCAGAAGTCGCCACGCTCGAGCCCGCCGATCAGGCGCGGCTCAGCGGACTGCGGGCCGTCACACTGCACCGGCTGCTCGGCCGCCGCCCCGACAGCGCCTCGCGGTTCAAGCACCACCGCGGCAACCGGTTGCCGCACGACGTCATCGTCGTCGACGAGACCTCCATGGTGTCGCTGACACTGATGGCCCGGCTGCTCGAAGCCGTGCGGCCCGACGCCCGGCTGCTGCTGGTCGGCGATCCCGACCAGCTGACCTCGGTGCAGGCCGGCGCCGTGCTGGCCGACCTGGTCGACGGGCTCGCCGATCATCCGTCCATCAAGATCGCCGCGCTGCGCACCACGCACCGGTTCGGGGCGGCCATCGGCGGCCTGGCCGAGGCGATCCGGTCCGGCGACACCGATCAGGTGCTGACACTGCTGCGCGCCGGGGACCCGGCGATCGAGTTCGTCGAGGATGCCGACCCGGCCGCGGTGCTGCGCCCGGTACTGGCGGGCCACGCGCTGAAGATCCGCGAGTGCGCGCTGCTGGGCGCCGGCGACGACGGCCTCGCCGCCATGGACGAGCACCGGCTGCTGTGTGCGCACCGCGACGGCCCGTACGGCGTTCGGCACTGGAACCACCAGGTGGAACGCTGGATCACCGACGAGACCGGGCAGGCCACGTGGTCGCCGTGGTACCCGGGCCGCCCGCTGTTGGTGACTGCCAACGACTACGCGCTCGGCATCTACAACGGCGACACCGGGCTGGTCACCGCCGGCCCCGACGGCGTGCAGGTACACATCGCCGGAGCGACTGCGACGCAACAGTTCTCGCCGAGCCGCATCGTCGACGTCGAGACCATGTACGCGCTGACCATCCACAAGAGCCAAGGGTCGCAAGCCGACGAGGTGACGGTGATCCTGCCGCCGGCCGACTCCCGGCTGCTGACCCGCGAACTGTTCTACACCGCCGTCACCCGCGCCAAGAAGAAGGTGCGCATCGTCGGGTCGGCCGACGAGGTGCGGGCCGCGGTGCAGCGGCAGGCCCTGCGCGCGTCGGGCCTGCGGGACCGGCTGCGGGCCAGTACCTAGGGCCGCGCCGTGTGACGGCTCAGGATCGACACCCGATTGAAGGCATTGATCGCGGTGGCCACCCAGATCACCGCGGAGATCTGGTCGTCATCGAGTACCGCTCGCGCCCTTGCATATTCGCGTTCGGCGATATCGTGGTCGGGCAGCGTCGTGGTGATCTCCGCCAGCCGTAGCGCGGCCCGTTCCTGTTCGGAGAACAGCTCGGTGTCGCGCCAGGCGCGCAGCGTCGCGAGTTGCTTGTCGGTGACGCCGGCCTTGACCGCGCGCCGGTGATGGATCTCCAGGCACGACGGGTAGCCGTTGATCAGGGAGACCCGAGTGTTGACCAGTTCCACCAAGGCGGGCGGCAGCCCGGCCTCGGCGGCGGTCTTGGTGACCGCGGTCGCCACCGCGACCAGTGCCCGGTAGGCGTGGGGCGACTGCTTGTCGATGTGCACGTGGGCGAGGCCCGGTTCGGTGGTGTCCATTGCCTACTTTCAGGTTGCGGTCAGGACGGCGCGGGTAGGGTCGGGGCGAACGCGACGATGGTACGCAGCCGGAAAGGCGAATCGTGAGCAATCTTGAGGCAGAGCCCGTCGAATATGACTGTGCCGCCGGGCCTCCCAATCGCATCGAGATTCTCCGGCCGCGTGAGGTGCCGCTCGGTGGTCCCCGTGCGATGCAGGTCCGTCGCACTCTGCCGCAGCGTGACCGTTCGCTCGTCGGCGCGTGGTGTTTCGCCGACCACTACGGTCCGGAAGACGTCCGCACCCAGGCCGGCATGGACGTCCCGCCACACCCGCACACCGGTCTGCAGACGGTCAGCTGGTTGTTCAGCGGCGAGATCGAACACCGCGACTCGCATGGTGTGCACGAGATGGTGCGGCCCGGCGAGCTGAACCTGATGACCGCCGGCGCCGGCATCTGCCACTCGGAGGTCTCCACGCCGGCGACAACCATCCTGCATGGTGTGCAGTTGTGGGTCGCGCTGCCGGACGCCGCGCGCCACAGCCCCCGCAATTTCGATCACTATGCGCCGCAACCGGTCTCATTCGGCGACGCCACGGTGTCGGTGTTCCTCGGCACGCTGGCCGAGCAGCGGTCACCGGTGCACACGCACTCTCCGCTGCTGGGCGCTCAGGTCGATCTACCGGCCGGCGCCACCGTCGAATTCGAGGTCGACCCTACGTTCGAGCACGCCGTGCTGCTCGACCAGGGCGAGCTGACCGTCGCCGGTACATCGGTGCAGCCGGCCGAAATGGCTTACCAGGGCGTCGGATCCACGCGCCTGACGCTGGCCAACACCGGTTCGGAGGCAGCGCGCGCCGTCGTCCTCGGCGGTACGCCGTTCACCGAAGAACTGCTGATGTGGTGGAACTTCGTCGGGCGCACGCACGAGGAGATCGTCGAATATCGCAATCAGTGGCAGGCCGAGTCGCAGCGGTTCGGCGAAGTCATCGGGTATCGGGGTGAGCCGGCGCGGTTGCCCGCTCCCCCGCTACCGACCACCCGCCTGGTCCCGCGCAAGCCACCTACCGGAGGAAAGGCCCGAGTAATGCTCACCGACAAGAACGGCGCACCCGTCGACGTGACCCAGGAAGCCGACCGGTTCAGCATCGCGGTCGACGGAAAGCCCGTGGGGCTCACGGCATTCGTCGAGCACGGCGAGCAGCGGGTTTTCTACCACACGGAAATCGATCCGGCGTTCGGCGGGCGCGGACTGGCCAGCGTGCTGATCGCCCAGGCGCTCGCGACCACCCGGCAGCAGGACAAGCGCATCGTGGCGATCTGCCCCATGGTCAAGGCGTACGTCGAGAAGCACCACGACTTCGACGACATCCTCGATCCGCGGACGCCGGAGGTTCTGCGGCTGCTGCCGCACTAGAGACGGTCAGCCTGCGTGCAGGCGCCGTTCGGGATGGTCGGCCAGCCAACGCTGTTCGACTCGCTTGACCCGCAGATGCTCGAATGTGATGACGAGTGCCCCCGCGGTGACCAGCGCGCCGGCGATCAGGCCCAGCGGTAGCTCAAGCCCCGTGTGGCCGAACGCGGTTGCGAAGACGAAGCCGGCGATGGTGACGATGCCGAGTGCGATCAAACCCAGGCCAGGTAGCCACAACGTGTCGATGAAGGATTCACCGGCATGTGGTTGCGTGGTTCGCGAATGATCCACCGGATCATGGTGCGCGCCTTTCATTCGCATCTCCCTCCTTGCCGAAGATGCCCTAAGGCTACGCTCAAATACCGGCCGTAGTGAGATAGTTCACACTCGACCGCGCGGCTCCCCCGCCGACACACAATCCTGCGGGCTGAGGGGTGAAAATAAGCGGTTTGGGCGGATGCTCGAGAATTGCTAGCGCGGCGGCAGCGACACAGCCGACGCGGGCGGCGGCGCCAGAGCGGAACCGCGCACCCACTGGTCCCACGGCACACTCCAGTCGCCGTTCTGGCTCAGCATCTGCGGCGGGCCACCGGTGAACTTCACCTCGACGACGTCGCCGGGCACCGAGAAGTCGTAGAACCACTTGGCGTTGTCGCTGTTGAGGTTCAGGCAGCCGTGCGACGTGTTCTGTTTGCCCTGCGCCCAGATGGTCGCGTTCAGCTGGTGCAGGTAGATGCCGTCATGGCTGATCCGGGTGGCCCACGGGATGGTCTCCTTGTAACCGAGGCGGCTACCGATCGGCAATCCGAACGTCGAGGAGTCCATGATCACCGGGTTGGCCTTGTCCATCACGGTGTAGACGCCCGGCGGCGTCCAGAACGAGATGACGGTGTTGCCGATGGTCTCGGTACCACCCATGCCCATCGAGGTCGGCATGGTGCGCACCAGCTGGCCATTGTCGAAGACGCTGACCTGATGGGTGTGGTCGTCGGCGATCGAGACGTGGGCGTTGCCGATCCGGAACGACACGTGCTCGTCCTGCTGGCCGTAGATGCCGTCGCCGACCCTGACTCCGTAGATCTTGGCCGCGACGTCAACCGTCGTGCCTGGCACGAAGTACTTTTCCGGCCGCCAGTGCGCGTTGGCATCGTCGACCCAGTGCCACGAGCCCGGCACCGGCGGGTTGGTGGTGACGACGAGATTGCGCTCGGCGGCAGCTTTGTCCTCGATCTTCTCGTCGAAATGCGCGACGACGACCGTGCCGACGCCGTAGGTCTCCCCGTCCTTGAGGGAGGCGCCGGACACGGTGTTGAGGTACACCGCCGTCTGGTAGGTGGGGTCCAGCGTGGTGAAGCTGGAGGTCTGCCGCGACGGCATGCCCGAGGGACCGCGCGCTTCGATGGTCATCGTGTACTTGCGGCCGTAACCCAGCTGCTCCGCCGGCGTCCAGGTCTTGGCATCGGGTCCGAGGGTCCCGGGAATCTCATTTCCGGCGCCGTTGACCATCGTCACCGCGGTGATGGTGCCGCTCGTGGCGGTGACGTTCACGGGCGCGGCTGGGCTGACGTCTTTCGCCCCACCGGCCGGGGTGACGTTTAGTACGGCGGGCGACGGCGCGGCGGGCTGCGAGACGGACAGATCGCGCGCCGCGGCGACCACCTTGCAACCCTCCTGGCAGTGCGACGTCGACGACACCACGGTCCCACCGAGCACGGCAAGAACGGCCAGCGCAGCGGCCAGCCAGGCGCCACGGACACGGCGGGATGAGGTCAACACTGCTCCAAAGTTCGGCGTCGGCCAGGAATTTTCTGATTTGTGTACTCGAGGTACCGCATCAGAGTAAGCGGTCGGCGGGGTTCTTTGCACGTTGTGTAAAGGTCGTCCCGAATTCACCACCGCGCCGCCTCGGCGTGTCGGCTGGCAAACGCTTGCCGACATGTGATAGGCCACGGTTGCGGGGCATGTCGCCGGAGCGCGGCGACGGCCGGCCGACCAGGCGATTCAGCCAAACATACGGCATCCCAACAGCTTTGGGAAACGTCGGCCGCCCTGCGCCTAAATCTGTTCGGCGACATAATAATTCAGGCCACAGAGCACCCTCCGCGTCCTGAATCCGATGCCCAGAAATGGGGGCTATCGACCGGCGAATCGCGTGAGGGATCCGCCGTGCATCGCGCGGCCGGCGCGGGCCTGCCGGAAGCCGATCAACCCGCCTGCGCCCGTCAGCACCAGCAAGCCGGTGAAGCCGGGAACCGCGACGGCGGCGACCTCACCGAGACCGGCCGCCCGGAGGTCGTCCGAGTACCCGGCCCGATATGGTGCCGCGGCGACGAACGCGTTGTCCGCCGCGAAGACCCGATCCGCCGGCGCGGGGCCACCGGTGGGGAGCTCGCCGGCGGCGCCGGCGTGACCGGCAAAACGTGAATCCAGCTGCGCCCCATCGGGTGCCGACGGACCTACGTGCACACCGAATCCGCGCTCGACGGAGGCGCCCTGCGTGACACCCGACAATGGAGTGGTCAGGGCCGACGTCAGTGAGGCCGCGGCCGCGGTAAACCCGTTCACCACCGGCAGCGCCTGCGCCACAGCAAATCCGGGCAACGCGGCCACGCTTCGGATCGGGTCACCGATGGCCGCGGGCAGTGGTCCCGTCAACGCCGTCACCGGCGCCAAAGGTGCGTCCGCCACCACGACGGCGGCCTGGCCGGCCGCGGTACTCGCCTGGAGCAACGGGGCGGAGACCGACTGAACAGACGGTGCCGCCGCAGGGGTTGCGGCAACGTTCCCGGGTTCGCTGGTGGCTGCGCTCTCGGTTGCGTTGACGACGCCCGACGGCAGGCTGGTCGACGCACTCGATGATGAAGTCGCGGGCGAGATATTGGTGCCGTTGCGGCCGTCACCGAACTTGGGCGCCAGTTGCTGGCCGCCCGACGGCGAGACGCCGAAGCCGGCGAGGGCGCCGGTTCCCGCCGTGGTCGCAGCGGCCGTCAGCCCACCGAGGGTCTTACCCAGGTCTCCGATGGACGACAAGCCCGGACGCGAACCGCCCGAGCTGTCGCCACCAGAACCGGATGAGGTAGTGGGCGCAAGTGGCACGTCAAGAGGTGCAGCGTTCGCCAATCCGGCACCGAATACCGGTGCGGCGACCAACCACGTCACCGCCGCCATCCTCAGGTGCGTCGCCACGCTGCGTCCATCCTCTCGAAGCAGGCCGTCAGCGGCCCTCGTCTAGTTTGCCACGAGAATTTGCTATTGCGAAAATTTCTGTGACCGACACCACCATGTTATGGCAATCGACTCCAGAAATCAGAACGGGACAGTGGGGAGGTACTTACCGTCCAGGGTGATGACCGCACGTTCGCCACCATCGGGGTCAGCAACCTTCTTCACATCCAACCGGAAGTTGATGGCGGAGATGATGCCGTCACCGAACTGCTCGTGGACCAGCGCCTTGAGGGTGGTGCCGTAGACCTGCAGCATCTCGTAGAAGCGATAGATGGTCGGGTCGGTGGGCACGCCACCCGGGATGGAGCCGCGGGTCGGGATGGCCTGCAGCAACCGGACCGCGTCGTCGTCCAGTCCCAGCAGCGCACCGACGGCCTTCGCCGCTTCTTCCGGCAGCGCGTGCTGGCCGAGGATGGCCGCGGTCGTGAACGCCACGGACAGGCCGGCGGCGTCGGCAAGCTGCTGCCAGGACACGTCCTTACGCGTCTTGGCCTCGACCGCGGCAGCAGCCAGGAGCTGACGGGCGGTGGGGTCGAACTGTGCGTGGATCATGACGGGGCTCCTCTTTCAGCGGGTGATGCTTCGCGAACGTGGCGTCGGTGCCGGATCAATGCTGCGCCCACGTGCCGTACGGCACCATCGGGCTGGTTCCGAACGGCACGTAGGGGTTGGCGCCGCCGAGGAAGGAGTCCTGCGCATACACCGGAACCGGCCCGGGCAGCGCCACGGTTCCCCCGTTGTCTGCCGGCGCCGGAGCGGCCAGTCCGATGCCGACCGCGGCCAGTCCTGCGCCGATCAGTCCGGCTGTCACGGCGGCGAGGTTGTTGTTCTTCATGATGAGGCTTCCTTTCTTGCTGCATTCACCATGCATGAACAGCATCTATAACGTCCAATAGCCAAATTGCACTCAAGCCATAGCGGCCATCTATAGTGGACGGCATGGCCGGACTCGAGCTCCGTCACCTGCGGTATCTGCTCGCCGTGGCCGAGCACGGCAACTTCTCCCGCGCCGCCGAAGAGCTATATGTGTCGCAACCCACGCTCTCGCAGCAGATCAAACAGCTGGAACATGCGCTCGGCGTCCAACTTCTCGACCGCAGTGGCCGCACGGTGCGGCTCACCGATGCCGGCGCCGCCTTCGCCGAGCGCGCCCGCAGCGCACTCCGCGAACTGGCCGCCGCCGAACGTGCCATCGAGGATGTCCACGACCTCTCGCGCGGGCACCTGCGCCTGGGAATCACGCCGACGTTCATCACCTACCTCATCGGCCCGCTCACCGCCGAGCTGTACGCCCGTCATCCCGGGGTCAGCCTGACCGTGGCCGAGATGCCCCAGGACAGCATCGAAGCGGGCCTCCTCGCCGACGACCTCGACGTCGGCATCGCCTTCGTCGGCACCCCGGTTCCCGGCATCGACGCCGCCGCACTGTTCACCGAGCACCTCGGCCTCGTGACCAGCGGGGTACGCGCCCGCAGCCTGCCGGCCCCGCTTCCCGTCCGGGCGCTGGACGACGTCCACCTCGCCCTACTGAGCAGCGACTTCGTCACTCGCACCCACATCGACACGTATTTTGCGGCGCACCATGTCGACCCGCGGATCACCGTCGAGGCCAACTCTGTCCAGGCCCTCACCGAGATCGTGCAGCGCACGCCGCTGGCGACAGTTCTGCCGGACGCCGTCACGCACGACCATCCGCATCTGACGCCGGTGCCACTGGACCCGCCGATACCGACGCGCACCGTCGCTCTCCTGCGCCGGGACGGCGGCTATCAGAGTGCGGCGGCGTCCGCCTTCGTGCGGCTCACCCACGAACTCGTCGCGGCCCGAGGCTACGCAACGCCCGGGTGATTCGCCGCCGAACCGCGGTTGTTGTCCTGCAACGTAATTCGCGCTACCGCGGCGGGCCCGAGGTGACCGGGCCGGCCGACCCTCGCGAAGCGGTTGGCCTAACCGTGGCCTTCATGGCCGGCGTGCCCTTCGTGGCCGCCATGACCGGCGTGGTGCTCGTGGCCCTCGTGCCCGGCGTCAGGAGAGCCGCCCATCATGCGCAACATCGGGATGCCGCCGGTCCGGACGAAGCGGAACACCAGCAGTGCGGCCAGCAGCAGGAACACGATGTTGAGCCAGGTGGTGTAGTTCCAGGAGATGCCGCTCTCCATCACCATGGCGTTGCGCTGGGTGGGGACGATGCCGGCTGCGCCGAAGAGCAATTCGACCAGATAGCCCGCCGCGACCATCGAGACATAGAAGGTGGCCAGCAGCGTCAGCATCATCCGGGTGCCGTAGTACTTCCGGTAGATGTTGAGGATCGGCAGGATCAGCAGGTCGGCGAAGATGAAGGCGACCACGCCCCCGAAGCTGATGCCGCCATTCCACAACACCGCCGCCAACGGCGCGTTCCCGATGGAGCAGACGAACGACACGATCGCCACCACCGGCCCGACGATCGGTCCCCAGACCGCGGCCCACGTCGGGTCGTCGGCGAGGAAGAAGTTCTCCCAGAACGTATTCGGCACCCACGCGGCGATGGCTCCGGCGATGAGCAGCCCCAGGATCAGATCACGCAGGATTGCCGCCCACTCCATGACGAACACGTGCGACACCGAGGTGAAGCCGCGCGCCGAGAACAGGCGCGTGGCGAACGAGCCCTCGCCCTGCACCGACATGTCCATCGCGGCATGGCCTTCCATCGAGCCGGCGATGCCTCGGTCCGCCTGCACACGGGCGTCGTCGATGAGGCGGCTCCGGACGAACAACCGGAACAGCACGGCAAGCACGACGATCATGATCGGGCCGCCCACGAACTCCGCGGCGGTGAACTGCCAGCCCATCAGCAGGGCCAGGATGATGCCGAGCTCGACGACGAGGTTGGTGGAGCCGATCTCGAACGCCATCGCGGCCGTGAAGTTGGCGCCTTTGCGAAACAGCGAGCGGGCCAACGCCACCGCCGCGTACGAGCACGACGACGATGCCGCACCGAGCCCCGCCGCAATCGCCAGGGTTTTCGGCTTGTCGTCGCCGAGCAGGCGCACGATCGTCGACTTCCGGACGACAGCCTGCACCACTGCCGACAGCGCGAACCCGAGGATCAGTGCCCAGAGAATCTCCCACGTCATCGAACCGGCCAAGGCCAGTGCGTGGCTGATCCCAGCGATCGCGGCGTCCATCCCGTGACGTTAACCCGCCGGCGGCGTTCCGACTCGTCGTGCGTCGGGGTTTACGCGGAAATCGCGCGGAATTTCCGCGTAACCCCGCACGCGCGATGACGCCTAAGCCGGGCTGCCGATGAAGTCGATGCCGGCGGTGATCGCCGGGCGGTGCCGCAGCATGCGGTAGTGCGCCAGCTTTCCGAGCCCCTTGGTGGTCAGCAGCTGGGCACCGGGCCACGAGGCTGCGAGCTTCTCGCTCGACGAATAGGGACTGTCAGGGTCGTCCGGGTCGTGGATCAGCAGCAGCGGCGGGTGATCGGCCCGGGCCGCGAGGTTGACCATGTTCGTCTCTTCCAGCGACATGCCGATCCGGCGCACCAGTCGCCGTTGCAGGCCGGCCCGGATCCGCGGGCCGAAGTTGTGCCGGGCGGCGAACAGGTCCAGGTACATCGGGTAGTCGCCCATCGGCGCCAGCAGCACCAGGCGACCGACCTTCGCGCCGTTCACCGCCGCGGCCATGGTGGTCGCGTTGGCCCCGAGCGAGTGCGCGACGACGGCGTGGGCCGGCCCGTGCTCACGGATGACGGCCGCGACCGCGTCGGCGCATTCGATGGCGGTAGTGCGCCCAGGCTTGAGCGCGCCCGGGTCGGACTCGTTGTGGCTGGGCAGGTCGAAGGCGATGACGCGGTAGCCGGCCGCCACGAGCGGCTTGATGAACATGCCCAGGTGCGGACGGCGCCCGCCCCAGCCGTGCACCAGGTACACCGGTGGCCCTTCGCCGGCCGCGCTGCCCCAGGATTCACCGGCGACGCGATGGCCGTCCCAGTGAGCTTCCAGCGGGGTGCCCGGCCCGACGCCGGGCGGCATACGCAGACTCTGCTCGATGATCGGCGGCGTGCACCACAGCTCGGTGGCCCACCGGGATCCGATGGGCGGCGCGAATCGCTCGAGCAGCGCGAACTGCTTGCGAATCTTCGGGTCTACCGGCGGTTGCACACCGGACCCCTCGACGTCGAGCACGACATCCTGATCCGAAGTGGACTCGACCATGCGTCAAATCCTAACGACCGCCTCGTACCGGCATGCCGGACATCGGCGTCAGAGCGGAGCGAACCGCACCCGGTACATCGCGGGCCAATTCTTGCCGGTGAGCAGGAACTCCCCCGCGCCGAGGTACGCGATGCCGTTGAGTATGTCGGCGGGCTTGTGCGGCGCATCGAGCAGACCGTCGGCGTACACCAGCGATGTGACGACGCCGGAGGCCGCATCGATCTGGACGATCCTGTCGGTCGGAAACACATTGGCCCAGATCTGGCCGTCGAAGCAGGTGAGACTGTTGAGCCCCGCGACCGGGTCTCCGTTGTGGGTGACCGTCATGTCACCGGTTTCCTGCATGTCGCCGAGGCTGTGAAAGTGCAAGCGTGCCGAACCGTCGGTGCGGATCAGACGTTGACCGTCATTGCACAGCCCCCAGCCGTCACCGTTCAGGGGAACTTCTCGCAGCATTGTCAGCGTGGCCTTGTCCCACTCGATGGCCACGCCGTTCTGGTAGGTCAACTGCCAGATGTGGTCACCGTCATCGGCTATTCCCTCACCGAAATACGTCGGCGGCAACGGCGCGGCGCGGCGCAGCTGCCCGGTGGTCGCATCGAGCTCACGCAACTGCGAACGGCCGACTAACCCCGTACTCTCGTAAACTGTTGTGCCACTGATAAATAACCCCTCAGTGAAGGCACTCGGATCGTGGTCGAGACGGCCCAGTACCGCGGGGCGCAACAGCGCGACGGTCGCTGAGTCAGCGCGCGCCACCGGGATTTCCACGAACACGACAAGCAGTGCGATCAACAAAGCACCTACCCGCCTCATGGCGGTGAAAGTATCACCTGAACCCCGTTGGGCTCGGACGAGTTCGGACGGGAACCGATTCACGACCGCACAGCGGGTCACCGATGAGGTGGAATCCGATCATGCACAAATGGGTTTCACCCGCGCCACGGACGCCATCCTGTGCTTTTCCTGGTGGTCAGCTGGAGAAATGGTGGGAGTGACCGGAATTAGCGCCAAAGCAACGGTGAGATAACAGCGCCGCAACAAACGGTTGGCTATATGACCCTGCGGCAAGGACCAGACGAGCACCAGGCGCGTTGGGCCGCAACGAAAGCTGAGGCACCGCATGGCAAACCCGTCTCTCCTCAGGCCAGTGACCTTACTGTCGCCGAAGCGCATCGCCGCTATTGCCGCAGCAGCGGTCTGCGTCATCGCTGCGATAGAGGCCACCCCGGCGCACGCCGACCCGGCCGAGATGGCGCCGCAGGTGTACGACAAGGTCAGCCGGGATGGCTGGCATTTGCAGATCAAGATCGATCATGAATCGATCAACTCGGTGCCGAACCTGGCGGCGGCGGTGAACTCCCGGGAGGGCTTTGTCACGGCCTCGGGGACGGCGACCGCCTCCGGTGGGTCGAGTCCGATCACGGACAGCATCTTCATTCTCGGTTACCAGTTGGGTTGCCAGTCCGACGTTTCGACCGGTCTGCAGCTTGGTGGTACCGGTGGTGCCTCGGGCTCTGGCGGGCTTCCGTTTACCGGGGTCAGCGGCACGATCGGTGCGGCGGGTTTCGTCCAGACCGTGATCCAGCCCGGTGTGATCGTTGATCTGCCGCTGGCGAACATGGCGCTGTCCGATAGTGGCACCGCCATGCTCGACATCGACAACATCCACATCAAGGCCGATGCCTGCGGTGGTGATGTGAACATTCGGTCCTACGCGTACCTGAGGATTTCGACTGCCAAGTCGCACACGGAGTTCGCCATCTACGGCGACCCGAGCAAGATCTGACGCAGGGAGACTCGAATCATCATGTCGCTCAAAGGACTAGGGCCCAAGGCGCTAGGCGCGATCCTCGGGTTGCTGGCGATACCGCTGGCGCCGGGGGCGGCCGATGCGCAGCCACCGGCCCCACCGGTGCTGCCGTGGTTCCCGGGTCCACCGACACCGGTGAGCCCGACCATGGGTAGCTACACGTTCGCGCCCAACTGGATCACCAGCCCGCCGCCGGCCGCGTACGACGCTCGTGGCGTGCGGGCGGCGGCCAGTGTCGACCCCGCCATGAACGCTGACGGCTTGCCCGGGAGCGCCTTGGGGCTCAGTCCCAACAAGGCGAACCTGCTGACCTCCAGCAGCACGCGGTACCGGATCGGGGCCGGTATGAGCCCCAACCCGACGCTGCCCACGGTGGCCCCGGGTACCAATATCGGGGCGGGCATGGAGGTTCCCACGCTCGAGGATCCGGGCGGTGCGGCGCCCAAGTCGGCACCGGGCGCCGAATCGGCCCAACCGACCACCGCGCCTGCGGTGCCGGGGCAGCCGGCGCCGATCTTGGAGGCGGCCACCGGTCAGCCGGCGGCGGCCACGCCGACATCGACACCGGAGCCGGCGCCGTCGGGCCCGCCGCCGGTGCAGGTGCCTGCCGCTTCGTGAGGTCGCGAATCGGGTCAGCGGCGGCTGGGGCGGTTGTTGCCGTCCTGGCCGTCGGCTGTTCCGGCCATCACAACGCCGCACCAGCCCCAGTGTCGTCGTCACCGGGGCCGTCGACGTCGGCACAAGCCGGGCCGTGCACGCTGCCGCATTTCGGAAACCTGATCGAGTGGCTGCACGAACCCGGAAAGCCCGACCGCGCTATCCGGGTCAGTGACATCGATACCGCGAAATGCGAACCGACACTGAACAATTGGACGGCCAATCTGGTCGTGGGTCCGGGTGTCTGCTACATGATCGGCTGGGATTCGGCGAACCCCGGGTACAACAACATGGCCGTGCCGGCACCACGGTTGACCAAGGCCATGGACATGATCGGCGACGGATGTTGACGTCGGACAGCGAACAGGGGACTGGAATGCACACCACGGCAACCAAAATCGGATGGGCCATCACGGCAGCGCTGGCGGCGCCCTGCCTGGTCATGGCGGCACCCGCCGCCGCGCGACCGAGCTCGGGCTTCCCGCAGGCTCCAGCGCAGTCCTGCTCGGAAGCCAACGTCAGCGGGGGCACCGCGTCCTACATTCCGGTCCCCGGCGATCCTGCCGCGTACCAGAAGTGCGGACCTGCCGGACCCGTCGGCATCAAGCACTGCCAGACCGGATCGGCCTTCGACAGCTCGACCGGCTACTGCGTCGCGACGCAAGGCTCCGGGGCCACCCTGAGCGTGGACGCGGTGTGGCAAGAAGGCGACAGCTCCGACTGCCAAACAGCCTGCCCGCCACGGCCCATCAAGGTGAAGCTCACCTACAGCGGCTCCAGCGTCGGTATGGCCTCGGTCACGCTGGTCGATCCGACCGCACCGAGCAAATCGTGGGGCGGCTCAGCAAGCGCCCTCACCGGCGACGGCGCAACACATTCGGTCATCATCACCACCAACAAGCTCGTACCCACCGCCGCCGACTGGGCACTCAAACCCGGATCCTCAGTGGCCGTGCAGGCCTACCTGACCGACGGCAAAACCAACCCCGACGGCGACCCCAGCGTCGCAGTGGCAACCCTGAACCAGACCGTCACCGCCACCACCAAACCAACAGGCACCGACAACACCACCACCACCAGCGCCACGGCGTGAGATCGCGGCACCAGCCGATCACCGCGACCACCCACGTGTGCAACACCACAACATCCGGCCGACTCGCGCGGCTGCCCTACCCCGACCACACGCCCGGGTAGCCCCGACAATCCCACGCGCCCAGCAGATCGAGGGCGCGCCGTCGGCCTTTTCGTGATCTTCTCGCGCTCGGCGCAAAAACACGTCAGGCCCCCTCGAAAGGGGGCCTGATCAGTGTGGCAGATGCAGGATTCGAACCTGCGTAGGCTTTCGCCGACGGATTTACAGTCCGCTCCCATTGGCCGCTCGGGCAATCTGCCGGGATTCGCACCACCGGGAACCCCGGTTTGGCGCGAGTAGCAGAGTACAACGAAGATGTACCGAACACGAAAACGGGCTCCTGAGCAGGGGCGGATATACGGAGAGGCAATCCAATGGCGGATTCATCGTTCGACATCGTCAGCAAGGTCGATCGACAGGAGGTCGACAACGCCCTGAACCAGGCCGCCAAAGAGCTGTCCACCCGCTTCGACTTCCGTGGCACCGACACCACCATCGTCTGGAAGGGCGATGAGGTCATCGAGTTGGTCAGCTCGACCGAGGAGCGCGTCAAGGCCGCGGTCGACGTGTTCAAGGAGAAGCTGGTTCGCCGCGACATCTCGATGAAGGCCTTCGACGCCGGCGACCCGCAGCCCAGCGGCAAGACCTACCGCGTCTCGGGCACGCTGCAGCAGGGCATCAGCAGCGAGCAGGCCAAGAAGATCACCAAGATCATCCGCGACGAGGGCCCCAAGGGCGTCAAGGCGCAGATTCAGGGCGACGAGATTCGGGTCTCCAGCAAGAAGCGCGACGACCTGCAGGCCGTCATCGCACTGCTGAAGGGCGCCGACCTGGACGTGGCGCTGCAGTTCGTCAACTACCGGTAGCGCTCAGCCGTCGCTGTTCAACTCCTTGTCCAGGTGGGTGCCGATGTTCTTGCTGTCGCCGTGAGGATTGGTCATGTTGCGGCATTCGCCGTAGAGCTTGAACGCGAGCCGGCTTTCGCCCTGGTAGTACTCGATGTTGATCGCGACGCCGTCCCGGTTGATGGTGCCGCCGTACATGTGCTGTGTGGGTAGCTTGTCCGACCAGCCCGCGGCCAACATGGCGGTCTTGACCTGCTCGGCGTAGTCGTGGCCGCTGACGCCCGGAGGTAGTTGCGCACTCATCTCGATATACCCGCGGTTCGGCGGAGCGCCATCGTCATTGCACGATCCGAGATAGCCACCACCGGTGACGTCTTGCAGCCCAGCCACTTTCCGCAATTGCCGGCCCGCGCCAGTTCGCCTGCAAGCCGGCCGGCTGGCCGCGCTCGACGCCAATCACGATTTCCAACGCAGCCGAGGCGGTCCGTACGTCATCGGCGGCATCGAGCATCGCCCCGGGCTTTGCCGCGCGCACCCGCGACACCGTCACCGTCACTACTGCCGCACCCCCTCGGCGATCGCTCCTCCGATCGTCGCACAGCGTGCGGGTACCACCAGACACAACATCCAATCCGCACCGCCGGCCGGACACTCCGACATAACCTGGTCGCCATGGCACCAGCGCAGCGCGTACCGACCGTCGTCGTCCTCGGTGGAGGGTCTTGGGGTACAACCGTGGCCTCGATCTGCGCGCGCCGAGGCCCGACGTTGCAGTGGGTGCGGTCCGCGGAGACCGCCGCCGACATCAACGAAAAGCACTGCAACAGCCGCTATCTGGGCGACGGCGTGGCGCTTCCGGAATCACTGCGGGCGACCACCGACTTCTCGGAGGCGGCCAATTGCGCCGACGTCATCGTGATGGGTGTGCCGTCGCACGGCTTCCGCAACGTGCTGGGCGAGCTGGCCAAGGAGCTGCGGCCGTGGGTCCCGGTGGTGTCGTTGGTCAAGGGCCTGGAGCAGGGCACCAATCTGCGCATGAGCGAGATCGTCGACGAGGTGCTGCCCGGGCACCCGGCCGGAATCCTGGCCGGGCCCAACATCGCCCGCGAGGTCGCCGAGGGGTACGCCGCCGCCGCGGTGCTCGCGATGCCGGACCAGCACCTGGCCGCGAATCTCGCGGGCTTGTTCCGCACCAGGCGGTTCCGCACCTACACCACCGACGACGTGATCGGCGTGGAGATGGCCGGCGCGCTCAAGAACGTGTACGCCATCTCCGTCGGCATGGGGTACTCACTGGGCATCGGCGAGAACACGCGAGCGATGGTGATGGCGCGTGCGGTGGCCGAGATGTCCAAGCTCGGCGTGGCGATGGGCGGCAACCGTGACACGTTCGCCGGCCTGGCCGGCATGGGCGACCTGATCGTCACGTGTACCAGTCAACGTAGCCGCAACCGGCATGTCGGTGAGCAGCTGGGCCAGGGCAAGACCATCGACGAGATCATCTCGTCGATGAACCAGGTCGCCGAGGGCGTCAAGGCCGCCAGCGTGATCATGGAGTTCGCCGACAAGCACGGGCTGAGCATGCCGATCGCGCGCGAGGTGGACCGGGTGATCAACCATGGCTGCACTGTGGCGGACGCCTACGCCGGTCTCATGCTCGAAAAGCCTGGGCACGAAGTACACGGCTCGGGGTTCTGACCTCCGCGCGCGGGGCGAGACGGCGATCAGTTGGCGTACGGGTTGCGGTCTTTCGGCCTGTCCAGCAATGGATTCGACTCGTTGACGATGAAGCTGCCCGACGGGCTGACCACAAAGCCGGACTGGTCGAAGCTGTTGACGCACGCCGTCATGGTGCCGTCGGTGCCACACGTGATGTTGCGGTAAGTGATCCGGGAACCGGCCGGCAGCGTCTGTACCGGACCGGGCATCTCCCCGACGTACTTCGGACCGGTCAAGGTGTTGAACGCCGGCGCACCGACCTGTTGGCCGACGACCACATTGGCACCGTCCGGGGCGCCCGGCAGCGGACCGCTGCAGCCATATTCCCCTTCGTTGCGGCGCATGACGCAGGTCAGACCGCCGGGGGCCTGGAACATATAGAACGTGCCGTCCTTGCCCGCGTAGATCGACGGACTGACAGGCTTGAATCCATTGAGGTTCGGCGCGGCGGGCCCCGGTGGCGGAGGCACCGGCTCCGGCGGCGGAGCGGCCGCCGCAACGCCCGGTACCAACGAGATCGCCCCAGCGGCCGCAACCACACCGATCAGGAGTCTGCTCAACATCCGCCCAGAGTAGAACCCCGTGGCCACGGCCCGCAGCGTCAGTCGCGAATCACTTACAGCCCAGGTCGACGTAGACCGTGGTGGTCTGGCCCCGCAGCTTGCCTTCCTGACCCGAAAGCTCGCGACCCTGCCGGACGGCCGTGACGGTGCATGTGTCGATGGATCCGCTGCCGACCCGGGATTCGATCACCCGGAAACCTTCGTTCTGCAACCGATGGATGGTCTGGGTCGCTGACTCGCCGGGGGCGGGCGGCGTCACCGGACGCGCCGCGGCCGGGGCGGCCAGCGCAACCATCAATGTCAGGACGATTCCTGTGCCGACGGGGATTTTCGTGGGATTCTTCATTGTTTTCCCTCTCCCGCATTCAGCGCCGATAGCACTGAATCAATGAGTTCACCGTAACCGCGGAAATGACCGGAAAGCGAATTCTCAGGCCGAACACATACGGGTGCCCGCACGCTTCAGGAAGAATTCAGGCGAAACTCAAATAGTCGACTCGGACGTGCGTGGGTTATGCGACTCGCTCACGGTCACATACTCCCCGATGTCCCGGATCAACGGCAGCCTCACTCGGAAAACCGTTCCTGCAGTGTTTGATTCGACTTTGACCCGGCCGTCGTGCGCCTTGACGATCGTCGAGACGATGGCCAGGCCCAGACCGGTGCTGCCGAGCGCACGAGAACGCGACTTGTCGGCGCGCACGAATCTGTCGAACAAGATCGGCAACAATTCTTCGTCAATTCCCGGGCCGTCGTCGGCGACGGTCAATTCCACGTATCCGGGACCCGGAATCAAACTGGTCGTGACCGTCACTCCCGGCGGAGTGTGCACCCTGGCGTTGGCCAGCAGGTTGCCGACCACCTGATGCAGCCGCGACGGGTCACCGCGGACCCAGACCGGCACGTCAGGGATGCGGGTGCGCCAGCGGTGCGCCGGCGACGACACCGCGGCGTCGTTGACCGCGTTGATCACCAGGTCGCCCAGGTCGACGTCGTCCGTCTCCAGGTCCTGGCGCTCTTCGAGGCGCGAGATCAGCAGCAGATCCTCCACCAGACCGGACATCCGGTGTGCCTCGGACTCGATGCGGGCCAACGCGTATTCGGTGGTCTCCGGCAGCGAGGCGCTGTCCTGACGGGTGAGCTCGGCGTAGCCACGGATGGCGGCCAGCGGGGTCCGCAACTCATGGCTGGCGTCGGTGAGGAACTGCCGGGTCCGACGGTGCGACGCGGCGAGTTCGGCCAGCGCACTGTCGACGTTGTCCAGCAGCTTGTTGAGGGTGTCCCCCACGATGCCGACCTCGGTGCGCGGGTCGGTGTCCTCCGGCCGGACGCGTTCGGTGATGCGGTGGTCCTCGCTGTCGAATTGGCGCCGCGCCACCTTGGCGGCGGTCGAGGCCACCCGGCTCAGCGGCCGCAGCGCATAGTTCACGACCGCGATGGTGCCGATGGCCGTCAGCGCGATGGCCAGCAGCGTCATGACGGCGACGGCCACCGTCTTGCGCGCCACCACACTGTTGGCCTCTTCCATGGACACCCCGGAGACCAGCACGTCACCGTCGCCGACGTCCTGCCCCGCCATTCGGTACCAACCGAGCCGCGGCAGTTTGACGGACCGGGCCCCGAGGTTGGTCCACTGCTGCCCGCCGACCGCCTTGACCACGTCTGCCGGGACCGGTTTCGGCTCCCCGTCGGGGAACACCGCCGACTGCACGACGACACCGTTGTGCACGACGGCGATGAGATTTCCGGGAGCCTGACCGCCGAAAGCGGTCAGGCCGTCCTCCCCGGCATCGATCGGATGTGCCGGGTCGCCGCGCTTGATCTCGAGCCGGTCATAGGAATGACCGAGAGCATCGAGCGAACGGTCCAGTTCCCCATCGCTCATCGCCGACACGTAGCTGTGCAGGCTGTAGACCGACAGCACCCCGACCGTCAGCAGCACGACGGTGACGAGGGAAGTTACACCGAGGACGAGACGACGGCGCAGGGTCCGCGGACGCCACCACGGCACTTTGACCGGCACTTTGGCCGGATTTCGGGCAAGTACTCGAGTCGGCACCCGGGTCACGCGCGTCACCTCGGGCAGGTTAGTCCTCCGCGTCGGCAGGGCGCAGCATGTAGCCCACGCCGCGCACTGTGTGGATCATCGGTTCGCGATCGGTGTCGATCTTCTTGCGCAGATACGAGATGTACAGGTCGACGATGCTCGACTTGCCGCCGAATCCGTAGTTCCACACCCGGTCGAGGATCTCGGCGCGTGCGATGGCGCGTCGCGGGTTGCGCATGAGGTACCGGAGCAGTTCGAACTCGGTGACGGTCAACGCGATGAGCTCACCGCCGCGCGTCACTTCCCGGCTGGCGCCGTTGAGCACCATGTCACCGACCTTGAGCACCTCGTCGGATTCCGGCGCCAGGTGGCTGGAGCGGCGCAGCAGCCCACGCAGTCGCGCCACGAGCTCTTCGAGACTGAACGGCTTGGTCATGTAGTCATCCGCACCGGCGGTCAACCCGGTAACCCGGTCCATCACCGAATCCCGTGCGGTCAGAAATAGCGTCGGTGTGTATCCCTCGGCCGCGCGCACCCGCTGCAGCAGCTGCAGTCCGTCGGTGTCGGGCAGCATGATGTCCAGCACCACGAGATCCGGTTCCATCTCACCGAACTTGGTCACCGCGTCACGGCCGTTGTGCGCGACCTCGACAACCCAGCCCTCGTAGTGCAGCGCCATCTTGACCAGGTTGGTCAGCGCCGGCTCGTCGTCGACGAGCAACACCCGGATAGGGGATCCGTCGGCACGTTCCATGCGCGGCAGCTGGCCGAGCACTGCGGCTCGGGGATGGCGCTCTCGTGGCGGTACCGACATCGTTGTCATTCTTCCATTGTGTTGAGAACACAGAAACTTGTCACTGCGTTCATGCCGAGTTCAAATATTAGTCCCCACCTATGACCCACGTCACTTGAACGGCCCAATGTGATGCATGAGAGTCGTTGTAATACAGCAATTTTGACCAACCGGTCATCGATCTCGAGCATACCGGCGGGGCCCGCACCGGCCCGTGGCCGAGGATCGGAAACCGATCAACGCTTCCGCGCGGCAAGAAAATTTGCGTTCTCTATGCGTACCCGTCCCCGCCTTGCGGCCTCGTCGGGCGATAAATACTCTCGCACTTAGCAATTGGCGCAACCTGTCATCGGCGACCGCCGAGACAGTATGAAACATGTTGTGTCGCAACATGTTCAATCGACAATGGCGTCGGCGGGCGCGCGGGCCGAAACCCGCGCCGCGTATCTGCACATGTGTCCACCGGACAACCATCGGAGAACGGAAACCTAGGCATGCTAGAAACCGCCCCGCCGGCAAAGGGTTTGCGCGCCATACTGCGCTACGACCTGCCTGCGTCACTTGTCGTATTCCTGGTGGCATTGCCACTGTCGCTCGGCATCGCCGTCGCATCTAACGCGCCGATCCTGGCCGGCATCATCGCCGCCATCGTCGGCGGCATCGTCGCCGGTGCGCTCGGCGGCTCGCCGCTGCAGGTGAGCGGGCCGGCCGCCGGCCTCACCGTCATCGTGGCCGGACTGATCGCCGAATTCGGTTGGGCAGCGACATGTGCCATCACCGTCGGCGCCGGCATTCTGCAGATCCTGTTCGGCTTGAGCCGGGTGGCCCGCGCGGCGCTGGCCATCTCCCCTGTCGTCGTGCACGCCATGCTGGCCGGTATCGGCATCACCATCGCGCTGCAGCAGATGCACGTGCTGCTGGGCGGCAAGTCCAACAGCAGCGCGTGGGAGAACATCGAGCAGCTGCCCGCCCAGGTGATGAACATCCACGGACCCGGCTTCCTGCTCGGCATGCTGGTCATCGTCACGCTGGTGGCGTGGCGCTGGGTGCCGGCCCCGATCAACCGGATCCCCGCTCCGCTGGTCGCGATCGTCGGCGTGACAGCGCTCTCCGTCCTGCTGCCGTTCGACGTCAAGCGCATTCAGATCAACGGCTCGCTGCTGGACTCGCTGTCGCTGCCCACCCTGCCCACGGGTGACTGGGACGGCGTCATCGCCGGCGTGCTGACCGTCGCCCTCATCGCCAGCGTCGAGAGTCTGCTGTCGGCGGTCTCGGTCGATCGCATGCACAACGGTCCCCGTACCAACTTCGATCGGGAGCTCATCGGCCAGGGCGCGGCCAACGCCATCTCCGGCGCCATCGGCGGCCTGCCCGTCACCGGCGTCATCGTGCGCAGCTCGACCAACGTGGTGGCCGGCGCCAAGACCCGGGCTTCCGCGATCCTGCACGGTGTCTGGATTCTGTTGTTCGCGGTGCCGTTCGCCGGCCTGGCACAGATGATCCCGACGTCCGCGCTGGCCGGCCTGCTGATCGTCATCGGCTGCCAGCTGGTCAAGAAGGCGCACATCGAAACCGCCCGGCGCACAGGCGATATCGCGGTCTACGCGATCACGGTGCTCGGCGTCGTCTTCCTCAACCTGCTCGAGGGTGTACTGATCGGACTTGCCCTGGCGGTCGCCCTGACCGTGTGGCGCGTGATCCGCGCCAAGATCGTCACCGAGCACATTGCCGGCAACGACTGGCGCATCGTGATCGAGGGCTCCGTCAGCTTCCTGTCGCTGCCACGCCTCACGGCGGCGCTCGCCTCGGTGCCGACCGGCTCCGACGTCACGATCGAGTTGTCGGTCGACTTCATCGACCACGCCGCCCACGAGACCATCGACGCATGGAAGCGCCAGCACGTCTCCGGCGGTGGCTCCGTCGAGATCCATGAGCACGGCACCGCCGAACTGCACAACGCGGCGGCCGGCCCGCCCACCCGCACCTTCACCCCGTTCGACAAGCGGTCCGGTGTCGTCCCATGGAAGTCGCAGCCGCAGACCAACTCCGTCATGGAGGGTCTGGAGGCCTACCACCGTCGCACCGCACCGATGCTGCGCCCGCACATGGAAGAGCTGGTCCACACCCAGACGCCGCAGACGCTGTTCATCACCTGCGTCGACTCGCGAGTCGTGCCCAACGTGATCACCAGCAGCGGCCCCGGCGACCTGCTCACGGTCCGCAACGTCGGAAACATGATTCCGGAGGGACGCGCCGACGCCTCGATCGAAGCGGCCATCGCCTTCGCGGTCGACGTGCTGCAGGTCTCCTCGATCGTGGTGTGCGGCCACTCCAGCTGCGGTGCCATGACCGCGGTGCTGAGCGGCGATCACGGCCACGACGAGCACCTGCACACCTGGCTGGCGCACGGCGACGTCACGCTGCGCGCCTTCGACGAGGGCCGTCATCCCGTGGCACAGGCCGCGGCCGACGAGGGGTTCGGCATCGTCGACCAGCTGTCGATCGTCAACGTCGCGCTGCAGACGCAGAGCCTGGCCGCCCACCCGCTGGTCCGGGAGCGGTACCGCGCCGGCGAGCTCGAGGTGATCGGCTTGTTCTACGACATCGGCACCGCAGCCGCCCTGCGGGTGACGGCGGTCGGCGTGGACCGCCTGGTCGAGCTGGCCGAAGTGGCTGAGTAGCCGACAAGCTGATTGCCGATGACGGCCCGGGTGTGCAGTGCGCACCCGGGCCGTCGCGTTTCGCCTCAGTTGCGTTGCGCGTCAGCCACTTCTGTGCGTTGCGGCGCCGACGGAACCGGCGGCACAGCCCCTCAGCCGCCGCGGACCGCGGCGCTGAAGTCCTCGGCCCCGACCGGCGGCGCGATCGTCCAGAGCACCTCGGCCTCGCCGTCGGTCGGGTTGTGCCAATCGTGGAGCTGGGTCGCCCCGAAGGTCATGCTGTCGCCACTGTCCAGCAATGTGGTCTGCCCATCGATGGTGATGCTGAGCCCGCCCTTGAGGACGTACACGAAAATCGTTGTGGCATCGAGCCGGTAGGCGCCGCCTGACCCGCCACCGGGTCGCATCACGGTGTGCATCACCTGCACGTGCCGTTCGGTCTTCGGGGTGAGCAGTTCTTCACGGACGTCGTGGCCACCCATTTCCAGGGGCGCCCCCGCGCCGCTGCGGACTATCGGCGCGGCCGGGTACTCGAAGAGATCGCCGATTCCGATGCCCAAGGCATCGCAGATGCGGATCAGAACCGGCACCGACACGTTGGTCCTGCCCCGCTCGGCCAGACTGAGAAAGCCTTTTGTCACCTCGGCCCTGGTCGCCGCCTCGCTGAGACTCAACCCGCGCTGGGTGCGGAACTCCCGAAGCCGCGCCCCGGCGCGGCCCATTCCGGTCTCCTCCCCTTCCCTCACTCAATCCCTCCCGATCCCTCCCGCGCCATTGACGGCAATTCGTTTAGTGGTGTAAAACACCTTCAGCGTTTTATGGGATTGAACCCTACACGCGGTGTTGCCTCCCAAAACACAGAAAGGCACGCGGTGTCCTCATCTGAAACCGACCACCAGCACGACGTGACAAGGATCCGCGCCGCGGTGTTCGACGGCATCGGAGCAATCTCCATCGAGGAGGTGGTACTGGCGGCGCCCGGCCCGGGCGAGGTCCGAGTCAAGATCGCGGCCGCCGGCGTGTGCCACTCCGACCTGCATGTCACCACGCGTGCCTGGGATGTACCCGCGCCAGTGGTGCTCGGCCATGAAGGCTCTGGAGTAGTCACCGCAATCGGCTCGGGCGTCGAGGATCTCGAGCCCGGCGACCACGTCGTGCTGAGCTGGGTGCCCGGCTGCGGCGCATGCCGCGCCTGCGGGGCGGGCCGACCCGCACAGTGCTCGCTGGTCGCGTCCGTAGTGGCCGCCGGCGGGACGCTGTACGACGGCACCACGCGACTGTCCAACGAGCGCGGCACGATTCACCACTACTTGGGCGTCTCGTCCTACGCGGAAGAGGTCGTGGTCCCGCGCAGCGGTGCGGTCAAGGTGCGCAAGGACGCGCCGCTGGAAGACATCGCGATCGTGGGCTGCGCAATCGCCACCGGCGTGGGCGCAGTGCGCAATACCGCTGAGGTGCAACCCGGTTCGACCGTCGCGGTGATCGGCTGCGGTGGTGTGGGCCTGGCCTGCGTGCAGGGCGCCCGGCTGGCCGGAGCCTCGCGCATCGTCGCGGTCGACGTCGTCGCCGAAAAGCTCGATCTGGCACGCAAACTCGGCGCCACCGACGCGGTCGATGCGTCGGCCGCCGCAGACGTGGTGGCGGCGCTGCGGGACGTGGTCGCGGACGGATACGACTATGTGTTCGACGCAATCGGCAAGATCATCACCATCGAACAAGCCATCGCCGCGCTCGGCCTCGGCGGCGCGGCCGTCATCGTCGGCCTGCCCCCGCAGGGTGAACGCGCGAGTTTCGACCCGCTGAGCCTCGCCGAGGGCGATCGACGAATCCTGGGATCCAACTACGGCTCCGCGGTACCCGAGCGCGACATCCCCGCCCTGGTCGACGAGGTCATCGCGGGCAATCTCGATCTCGCCTCGATGATCTCCGGTCGCCGCCCGCTCGACGAAGCCGCGGCCGCGCTCGACGACCTCGCCGCGGGTCACGCATTGCGCCAACTCCTCATCCCGTCCGCCTGACAAGAAACGAGAACCCCAGTGTCCGAAGATATTCAGACGGGCCCCGACGTCGCACCCGGCGATGCCGGATTGCGGCGCGGCGTGATGGGTGGCGGCGAACTCGCCGCCCAGGCAATCGCCAACATCGCGCCGAGCGCGGTCATCGCGTTCACCGCCGCGGCTATCTACACGACCGCAGGCAACGGCACCTGGGCCTCCTTCGCGCTGGCAACCGTGGTCATCCTCTCGGTCGGCTACTGCATCTCACAGTTCGCCAAGCGCCGCTCATCGGCGGGCTCTCTCTACAGCTACGCGGCGACGGCGCTCGGCCCGTTCGGCGCCTACCTGACCGGTGTCAGCCTGCTGATCGGTTGCTTCGGTATCGCCGCCGGCTCACTCAGTGGGTCGGTCGCCTACACCGCGACCGTGCTGAACCAGCTCGGCATCTCGGTACACGGCACGGCGGCACAGATCGCGCTGGCAGTAGTACTCGGCACGCTGGCGACCTTGTTCACGATTCGCGGCATCCGCTTGTCTGCGCGGGTTTCCCTTGTGCTTGAACTGGTTTCGGTGTCCATCATCACGCTGCTGCTGGTGGTCACCCTGGTGCACCTGGGCGGCCGTGCCTTCGACGCCGCTCAGTTCGAACTCACTGGCGTCAAGCCGTCGGGCATCGTGGTCGGCATGGTGCTGGCGATCCTCGGTTTCGTCGGCTTCTCCAGCTCGGATGCCCTGGCCCGTGAGGCCAAGGATCCCTACCGCGCGGTGCCGCGCGCAATCATGTGGAGCGCGGCCGGCGTCGGCGTGCTGTACGTGTTCGCGGCCTACACGCAGGTGGCCGCCCTCGGTCCGGCGCTGGGCGAATCCGCGCAACCGCTCGACGACATCGCGACTCTGGTCGGCATGCCGACGTGGTTCAACCCGATCCTCAACTTCGGTATCGCCGCATCGTTTTTCGCCGTCGTGGTCGCACCCATGAACGTCGTCGGCCGAATCCTGTACGTGATGGGCAAGGAGGGTGTCGTCGGGGCGTCGATCGGGCGGACCCACCCCACCCATCTGACCCCGCACCGCGCGCTGGTCTCGGTTGGCCCGCTCGTGATCGCCGTGCCGGTGGTGATGTACCTGTTCGGCGTAGACGCGATGAATGTCGTGACATGGGTGGACACCTACGGAACCTACGGCTACATGGTCGCGTACGCGGCGGCAGCGCTCGCCGCCGTGGTGTTCCTGCGCAGCATCGGCGCCCAGGTTCCGCTGGTGTGGCCGGCCGCCGTCGTGGCCATCGTGTCGATGGCATATGTGTTCTACGCCAACGTGTATCCGGTCCCGGCGTACCCGCTCAACGTCATCCCGTGGCTGTTCATCGCCACTGTGGCTGCGGCGCTGGCGTGGTACTGGTACCTGAGTCGCCGCTCACCCGAAGTGATTTCGGCCATCGGCACCAGCGATGTGGAGACCCTCGAAGGGATTGGCTGAGTAGTCGACGAGCTGATTGCCGATGACGGCCTGGGTGTGCAGAGCGCACCCGGGCCGTCTCGTTGCGCGTCAGCTGCAGCAGCACGAGCCCGACACCTGGACTGCACCAGGCACTTCACCGTCGGGCCGCCAGTCGAACGGGAAGTGCTTGCTGGAGGCGCCGAGGTACTCGCGGGAGAAGTCGAAGCCCACGGCGTCAGCCTGCTTGACGACGCCCCACGTCGCCACCGTCATTGCTGAATCCTCTCTGTAGCGAGCCTGACTGGGTGGCGGAATTCCGCCTTGGAAATCGCCCTGCGGTCAGGATCGCGAGTTGTTCCGTTTGACCGTCAATGAAAGTTGACCGCGCCAGACCGAACATGTCGGTAATCCCGGCCACGTGCGCGGCTCACGCCAGTCGTCGCACAGAAGCGGGCGCGCTATCGCCCGGCCATGCGCTCCAGGCGCGCGATCCGGTCCTCGATGGGCGGGTGGGTCGAGAAGAGCTTGCCGATCTTCTCGCCGGCCCGGAACGGGTTGGCGATCATCAGGTGGGCCTGGTCGGCCAGCTGCGGCTCAGGCGGCAGCGGCGCCTGCTGCACCCCGGCAGTGATCTTGCGCAGCGCGCTGGCCAGCGCCAGCGGGTCACCCGTCAGCTCGGCGCCCGACTGGTCGGCCTGGTACTCGCGCGACCGGGACACCGCGAGCCGGATGATGGTCGCGGCCAACGGGCCGACGATCGAAAGAACCAGCAGAACAAAGGGATTGGGCCGATCGTCACGGTCGCCGCCGAACATGCCGATGAAGTACGCCACGTTGACCAACGCGGTCACCACCGACGCCATGGCGCCCGCGACGCAGGAGATCAGGATGTCGCGGTTGTAGACGTGCGACAGCTCATGCCCCAGCACCGCGCGCAGTTCGCGCTCGCTGAGAAGGTTCAGGATGCCCGTGGTGCAGCACACGGCGGCATTCCGGGGATTGCGCCCCGTGGCGAACGCATTAGGGGCGGCGGTGTCGCTGATGTACAGCTGCGGCATCGGCTGGCGCGCCGTGGTGGCCAACTCGCGGACGATCCGGTACATCGCGGGCGCCTGCATCTCGCTCACCGGCTGCGCGTGCATGGCCCGCAACGCCATCTTGGCGCTGTTGAAGTAGACGTAGGCGTTCATGCCGATGGCGAACAGCACCGCGAGGTACATGATGTTCTTGCCGAACAACGAGCCGATCAGCACGATGAGCGTCGAGAAGCCCACGAGCAGCGCGAACGTCTTCACGGTGTTCGCGTGGGGATTCCACGTCATCGGCTACCTCCTCCAAGCGCAGTCAGTGCTCAGCACAGTCCAACTCACTGCAAATCAACGCTCGGCGGACAGCACCTGGTTCCGCGGTATCCCGATCGGCGGTCAGCCGTGGCGGTCCGCGGTGTACTCGACCAGGTTGCGCAGGGCCAGCCGGCCCGGCAGGTCAGGGAGATTGTCCAGCTCGGCGCGAGCGTCAGCGGCGAACCGGTGAACGGTGCGCTTGGCCTCGGCCATGCCCTCCGACGCCCGCAGCAACCCCAGTGCCTCGGCGAGGTCGCCGTCGTTGTCGATGGGTGTGGCCAGCAGCTCGCGCAGCCGGTCGCCGTCGGACCCGGAGCCGCGCAGTGCATACAGCACCGGCAGGGTGTGCACGCCTTCGCGCAGGTCGGTGCCCGGCACCTTGCCCGACTCGTCAGGATCGCTGTCGATGTCGATGATGTCGTCGGAAATCTGGAAGACCGTGCCGACGATGCCGCCGAGCCGGCTGAGTCGCTCGATCTGGTCTTCGCCGGCGCCCGAGAACGTCGCACCGAAGCGGCCGGACGCCGCGATCAGGCAGGCGGTCTTTTCGTACACGACCTTCAGGTAGTGCTCGACGGGGTCGGCGCCTTCGACGGCGCCGCGGGTCTCACGCATCTGGCCCGTCACGAGCTGGGCGAACGTATCGGCGATGACGCGGACCGCGTCCGGTCCCAGCCGGGACACCAGGCGCGAGGCGGTGGCAAACAGGTAGTCACCGGCCAGGATCGCGATGTTGTTCCCCCAGCGCGCGTTGGCGCTGTCCGCGCCGCGCCGCACCTGGGCCTCGTCCATGACGTCGTCGTGATACAGCGTCGCCAGGTGTACCAGCTCGATGACGGCGCCGGCGATCGCGACGTCGTTGTTGTCGGGATCGGGTCCCAGCGACGCCGACAGCACGGTGAAAAGCGGACGGAACCGCTTGCCGCCGGCCTGGAAGAGGTGCTGGACGGCCTCGGCCATCAGCTCGTCGGCTTTGCCCAGCTCGGTCGACATGAGGTCTTCGATACGCGCCACCGCGTCACGAACCTGCGCGGCGAAGGCGGCGTCACCAAAGTCCACGCCCGCGACCACTGTCGCTGGTGTCTTCATGGGTCCAACATACTGGGCGGCATGGTCGTGCACGCAGATGTGGTCGTGGTCGGAGCCGGGCCGGCAGGTTCCGCTGCTGCCGCCTGGGCGGCGCGCCGTGGCCGCGACGTCTTGGTCATCGACTCCGCGCAGTTCCCCCGGGACAAGGCCTGCGGCGATGGCCTGACCCCGCGGGCCATCGCCGAACTGCGCGGGCTGGGGCTCGGCGAGTGGCTCGAGGGCCGCGTCAGCCATCACGGTCTGCGGCTCGCCGGGTTCGGCGCGCAGCGCGAGGTGCGCTGGCCGGGGCCGTCATTCCCGGCCACCAGCAGCGCGGTGCCCCGCACCGAGCTCGACGACCGGATTCGTCAGGTCGCCGCCGACTCCGGCGCGAAGATGCTGCTGGGCGTCAAGGCCGTCGGGGTCGAGCACGACGCCACCGGCCGGGTGTGCACGCTGACGCTCGACGACGGGCAAGCGGTGAGCTGCAGCGAACTCATCGTGGCCGACGGCGCCCGCTCGACGCTGGGCCGGGCGCTTGGCCGCGAGTGGCATCAGGAGACCGTGTACGGGGTGGCGATCCGCGCGTACCTCGAGACGCCGCGGCACGCCGAGCCGTGGATCACGTCGCACCTGGAGCTGCGCTCACCCGAAGGCATCCGGGGCGAGCGAAGCGACGGGAAAGGCGCCATCCTGCCGGGCTACGGCTGGATTTTCCCGCTGGGCAACGGGGACGTGAACATCGGTGTGGGTGCGCTGGCCACCGAGAAGCGGCCGGCCGATGCCGCGCTGCGCCCGCTGCTCGCCCACTACACGAACCTGCGCCGCGACGAGTGGGGCTTCGAGGGTCAGCCGCGGCTGGCCAAGTCGGCCCTACTGCCGATGGGCGGCGCGGTGTCCGGGGTGGCGGGACCGAACTGGATGCTGATCGGCGACGCGGCCGCGTGCGTCAACCCGCTCAATGGCGAAGGCATCGACTACGGCCTGGAGACCGGACGGCTGGCCGCGGACCTCCTGGGTTCGGGTGACCTGAGCCTGGCGTGGCCGGCGGTGCTGCAGGAGCACTACGCCGCGGGGTTTTCGGTGGCCCGCCGACTGGCAATCCTGTTGACCCTGCCGAAGTTCCTGCCTTTGACGGGGCCGGTTGCGATGCGGTCGCAGTATCTGATGACGGTCGCGGTCCGGGCCATGGGCAACCTGGTGACCGAAGAGGACACCGACATGATCGCCCGCATCTGGCGCCGCGCGGGCCGGGGCTCGCGCCGGCTGGATCAGCGCAAGCCGTTCAGCTGAGCGACCGCGCGAAACCGACGATGTCGCGGACGGTGGTGGCGAACACGTCCGGCATGGCACCGGCGAGCAGGATGTCACCGGCGTGGCAGGTGCCGGCAACGATCCGGCCGGCGACGCTGACGCCGGCCGCCGCCAGCCGCCGGTAGTAGATCAGGCCCTCGTCGCGCAGCGGATCGAGTTCGTTGACCGAAATGATATGCGGCGGAAGGCCTTCCAGCTCCAGATCGGTGGCCTCCGCGGCCCAGCAGGTGCCGTCCTGCGCGTGCTCCTGGTCCGGGTCGTAGACCGAACCGAGCAACGCCAGCTGCAGGCGGCTGATGAAGTACTGGTCGTTCTCGCGCAGCGACGGCAACTCGTCGGTGTCCTCCAGCCACCGGTTGGAGATGTAGGGGCACTGGGCGTAGACGCCGGCGATCTCGCCGATCCAGCCTTCCCGCTTGGCTTTCAGCGCGACCGTCAGGGTCAGGTTGCCCCCGCCGGACTCCCCCGCCACGATCAGGTGGCTGATGTCGAGCTCGTCCTTGTGCGCTGCGGTCCACCGGACGCCGGCCACGCAGTCGTTCAACCCGGCCGGGAACGGGTGCGGGCCGAGCGCACCGCCCGAGTTGCGGAACTCGACGCCGATGACGACGAGGCCTGCGGCCGCGAGGTTTTCGCGCAGCCGGACGTACTGGATGTCGGCGGCGCTGCAGATCGCCATGCCGCCGCCGTGCAGGTGCACGAGGCCCGGCAATGGCCCGTCGGCGTCGGTGGGCCGGCTGATGAACAGCGTGATGTCGTTACCGTCGACGCCCGTGATGGTGGTGGTCGTGGTGGTGACGCCCGCGGCGGCGGGTGCCTGCTCGCCGAACATCTTGAGTACGGCGCCGGTCCCCTGCTCGGCGAATGCCACGAATTCCAGGCGCTGCGGCAGCGGGGCGTCGACCGTCAGGTCGACTTCCGGTAGCCGGCCGTCCATCCCGAAGGCGGCGAGCGCCTTGACCATGCGCGGGTCAGCGCGCGGATCGGTGCCGATGGTGCAGTCAGGGTCAGCGAGGCGTCCGTAAGGCATGGCCCCATTTTGGTGCCGAACGCGAACGTGGTCGCGACTTTTGCGAAAAGTCGCGACCACGTTCACCGGAAGCGGAACGTTACCGGTATTCGCAGAGGTAGGCGGTCTCGACCTCGACGCGCACGCCGAACTTGCTGTCGGCCGGCACGGTGAATTTCGTTCCGGCGGCGAAGGTCTCCCACTCGTCGCTGCCGGGCAGCTTGACGGTCAGGGCGCCGGACACCACGCGCATGATCTCCAGGCTGGAGGTGCCGAATTCGTATTCGCCGACAGCCATGACACCGACGGTCGCCGGCCCTTCCGGTGCGGTGAATGCGACTGACGTCACGGCACCATCGAAGTACTCATTGACCTTGAACAACTGCGGCTCCTCGAACTCAGGTGAGCGGTCAGGATATCGGGGGCCTACTGCACCACGTATTTGTGGACCCCGAGGATCGCATTCTCGTCCGCGGGTTCGGTTGCACATTCGTGCAGCGCCGCACGCACCGCGTCGGTGTCCATGCCGGTGCCGATGCACACCAGCTGGGTGCCCGTCCCGCGACGTTTCTGCAGCCGCAGCGAACCACCCACCAGCTGCAACAGGTACCGGTGTCCGGCTCCGAAATCGACGAAACCCTTTGCGCGATAAAGACCAACAGGTCGGTCCCGCAGCAGCGCCAGCAGCCGGCGCGGATTCAGCACGTCGTCGGTGGTGTACTCGACGGTCTGGTAGACGGGATGTTCGTGATCGTGGTCGTCATGCAGCAACTCGTCGAACGACAGCTGGGCCCGCGGGGCGCGCTGCGGGACGTCGATGAGCAGCGTCGGGTCGATCCGCGCGAAATCGGTGGGCTGCACCGGAACTCGCGGGTTCTGGGCGCGGATGCGGGCCACCACGTCCTCGACGTCGGTGGCGTCGCCGGCCCAGTTCAGCACGACGAGGTCGGCAACGGGCAGGCCGTGCCCGAACTCCGGCTCGCATCCGTTGACCACCAGCACCAGGCCGGCGTAGTGGAAGTCCTGCGAGTCGGCGGTCATGATGGTCCGCGCCACGGCGGGCGGCTCGGCGACCCCGCTGGCCTCCACCACGATCAAATCCAGGGCCGGGCGCACCGCTGCCAGCTTGCCCAGCATCTCGGCGACCTCACCGTCCTCGGCGACACAGCAGATGCAGCCGTTGGTCAGCGACGCCATCGCATCGACCTGACCGGCGACCAACATCGCGTCGATATTGACCGCTCCGAAGTCGTTGACCAGCACCCCGATTCGCACCCCGCGGCCATTGCGCAGTAGGTGGTTCAGCAGTGTGGTCTTGCCCGCGCCGAGAAAGCCGGCGACGGCGAGGACGGGAACGCTCACGGCTTGACAGCGGCGTGCAGCGCGACGATCCCCCCGGTCAAGTTGCGCCACCGCACCTGCGACCAGCCGGCGGCCTCGATCTGGCGGGCCAGATCGTCTTGATCGGGCCAGGCCCGGATCGACTCGGCGAGGTAGACGTACGCCTCGGGGTTGGACGACACCGCGGTGGCCATCGTCGGGAGCGCCTTCATCAGGTACTCCTTGTAGGCCGTGGCGAACAGGCGGTTGGTGGGCGTGGAGAACTCGCATACCACCAGGCGGCCGCCCGGCCGGGTCACGCGGGCCATCTCGCGCAGGCCGGCGCTGAAGTCGACGACGTTGCGCAGCCCGAAGCTGATGGTCACCGCGTCGAACACGCCGTCGTCGAACGGCAGTTTGGTGGCATCGCCGGCCACCTTTGGCACATCCCGGGACGCGCCGGCGGCCAGCATGCCGACCGAGAAGTCGCAGGCCACGCACCACGCGCCTGACGTCGCGAGCTCGACGGTGGACACCGCGGTCCCGGCCGCCAGGTCCAAGACCTTGTCACCCGGGCCGATGCCCAGCGCCGCGCGCGTCTGCCGCCGCCAGAATCGGTCCTGCCCCATCGACAGCACGGTGTTGGTGATGTCGTAGCGGCGGGCGACGCCGTCGAACATCGACGCCACCTCGTGCGGATTCTTCTCCAATGACGCGCGGCTCACAGATATGACGCTACCGGCCTCGGGAATGCAACGACGACCATGGGAGCTGTAAGCCGCATGGGTGCAAAGGTCTGGTTCATCACGGGGACATCGCGCGGCTTCGGCCGGGAGTGGACGATCGCGGCGCTGAAGCGCGGCGACAAGGTGGCAGCGACGGCGCGGGACGTGTCGACGCTCGACGAGCTGGTGGCCGAGTACAGCGACGCGCTGCTGCCGATCGCGCTCGACGTCACCGACCGCGACGCCGACTTCGCCGCGGTGAAAACCGCACACGAGCACTTCGGCCGGCTGGACGTCGTCGTCAACAACGCGGGCTACGGCCAGTTCGGCTTCATCGAGGAGCTGTCCGAGGCCGAGGCCCGGGACCAGATCGAAACCAACGTCTTCGGCGCGCTGTGGATCACGCAAGCGGCCCTGCCGTACCTGCGCGAGCAGGGCAGCGGCCACATCATCCAGGTGTCGTCGATCGGTGGCATCAGCGCGTTCGCGGGACTGGGTGCCTACCACGCGTCCAAGTGGGCGCTGGAGGGTTTCTCGCAGTCGCTGGCCGCCGAGGTGGAGCGGTTCGGGATCCACGTCACGCTGATCGAGCCGGGCGGCTTCTCCACCGATTGGGGCGGCGCGTCGGCCCAGCGGACCACGGAGCTGCCGGAGTACGACGGACTACGCGCCGACGTCGCGCGCTGGCGCGGCGAGCGCAACGCCGTACCGGGCAACCCGGAGGCGTCGGCTGCCGCGGTGCTCAAGGTGGTCGATGCCGAGAAGCCGCCACTGCGAGTGTTTTTCGGTAGCGCACCACTGCAGATCGCGAAGGCCGACTATGAAAATCGGTTGCGCACCTGGGAAGAGTGGCAGCCGGTGTCCGAGCTCGCCCAGGGCTGATGGAAGGAACCGGGATGGCGGGATTGAAGTTCGTCCGACGGGGCGATGGGTTGACCTATGAGTTCGCCGAAGACGGCGTGGCACATGGGTTTCCGTCGTTCAAACGAGTCGACCTGGATGTCTGGTGCCGGCGACTGCCGCACTTCGGGTGGGTGGTGTGCACGGAGTCAGGTGCGGTATCGAGTCGCCCGTTCGACCACGCGGGGTTCGGCTACCTGCCGCCCGCGGGTGCGTGGGTGAGTCGCAATGACGACCGCTCGTACGTTTACGACCTCGTGCATGATGAGTCCTGAACCGGCTCAGGCAGTTTTGAAGACGAAGTTGTGGTCCAGAGCGACGTGGTCGAGATCCCGGTGCATACAGACAATGCCCGTCATGGGAGCCCGGAAGAATTCCCCATTGCGCAGTACCGCAAGCCCCGGTCGGTGATGGCTCTGCTCAAGGTCGGACGTGACTGGTCCTTCAATCACGAACGGTGATAACGGTTTTGCCGGGGCGGTGTAGGCCACGGCCGCTTTCGAAGGCGGCTGGTCCGTCGGCCAGCGGGTAGGTACCGGCGATCACGACGTGCAACTCTCCCGCGTCGACCAGTTCGGCGAGACGCGCCAGCTGCTGCCGGTCGGGCACGACGATGAAGAACATGGCCTCGATCTGGAAGGCCTCTGCGCGGCTCTGAGACGGGGGCGCCGACAACGTAACCAGCCGCCCTCCGGGGCGGATCACCTCGAAGGATCGCTCCAGCGTCGACCCGCCGATGGTGTCGATGACGACGTCGTAGACGGCGTCGGGGCCGTCGAACGGCTCGACGCGCGTGTCGATGATGCGGGTCGCACCGAAGCCCGCGGCCCTGTCGCGAGCTTCGTCGCTGCGCACAGTAGTGGTGACATCGGCGCCCAGCGCGACGGCCAGCTGCACCACGAAGGCCCCGACGCCGCCGGCCCCGCCGTGTACGAGGACCTGTTCCCCGGGCTGCACGCGGGCGTGGTCGACCAGTGCCTGCCACCCGGTGAGTCCGGCGAGCGGCAGGGCCGCCGAGACGGTGTGCGGGACGGACCGGGGCCGCGACGCCAGGTCCGAGGCAGGCACCGCCACGTAGTCGGCGGCGGCCCCGTCACGATCGAACGGGATCAGGCCGTACACCTCGTCGCCCACTGCGAAGTCGGTGACTCCGTCGGCGACCGCGGCGACCACCCCCGACGCCTCGTGCGACGGGATGACGGGCGTGCGGTCGACGCCGTCGCGTTCCCAAGTTTCGTCCCACGTGAGCTCGTCGAAGGTGATGGCAGCGGCGTGCACCGCGACCAGCACCTCGCCGGGAGCAGGCGTCGGGACCGGTGCCTGCTCGACGACAAGGACCTCGGGGCCGCCGCGGTGGTGTGCGCGCATCGCCGTCATAGTGGCGGGTACAGCCATGGTGGTCATCTCAGAAACCCCTTGCGCTCGAACCACTTCAGCACCACGTCGGCCACGTCACGCCACCCTGCGTCGATGGTCAGGGAGTGCCCGCGACCCTCGAACTCGTGGAACTCGGTGTCCGACCGTCCTTTCGCATACATCATGTAGACCTGCTTGGTGACTTTCAATGGCACCGTGTGGTCTTCGGTGCCCGAGGTCAGCAACAGCGGACCGCGCTCGGCCGATCGGGGCCGGGTTACCCAGCGCCGGGTCGATCGCCACCGCGGCCGCGACGTGGCCGCCGGCAAGCCCCCGCGAGTGTGCGTGTCTGCGCACGGCACGCCGCTGAATGCGTACACATTCGTCACCTTCACCGGCAGCGAGCGAGACGTTTGTGCACACCAAATACGGCGTGTCGCAGGCAAACACGCACGCTCGCGGGAGAGAAGTACTACGCCGCGAGGGCGCGGCGCTCGCCGAGCACGGCGGCGTAGTGGCCCAGCAGCTGGTCGCACACGGCGGGCCAGGTGCGGCCCAGTACGCTGCGGCGGGCGGCCACCGAGTAGCGGGGCCGTTCGGCCAGCAGGTGATCGACGGCGGCCGGGAGGGACGCCTCGAAATCCGGTACCGGCAAGAGCAATCCGGTATGCATCGGCGTCACCAGATCACGCGGGCCACCGGCGTCCGGGGCGATCACCGGCAGACCCGACGCCATGGCCTCCTGCACCGCCTGGCAGAACGTCTCGTGTTCGCCCGGGTGCACGAAAACGTCCATGCTGGCGTAGGCCGTGGCCAGCTCCGGACCGTACAGCGCACCGGTGAAAACCGCCGTCGGCAGCAGCTTTTCGAGCTTGACGCGGTCGATGCCGTCGCCGACCACCACGATCTGCAGATCGTTCCGCCCGGCCAGCGCGGCCAGGCGCTCGACGTGCTTCTCGGGAGCCAACCGACCCACGAAGCCCACCACGGGTTTGCCGTCGGGTGACCACTGCACCCGCAGCGCGGCGCTGCGGGCCGACGGCGCGAAGCCTGTCACGTCGACGCCGCGACCCCACTTGTAAACGCGCGGAATACGATGGGCAACAAGGTCTTCCATCGTCGCGCTGGACGGCGCGAGAGTCCGGTCGGCCCGTGAGTGCAGATGCCGGTTCCACGCCCACGCCGCGCTCGTCATCATGCCGACGCCGTAGCTCTGGGCGAATCCGGCGATGTCGGTCTGGAACACCGCGACGGTCGGGATGCCGAGGAAGCGCGCGGCCTGCAGGCCGCCGTAGCCGAGCAGCGCGGGTGAGGCCAGGTGAACCACGTCAGGACGAAAATCGCGGAGTACCCGCACCATTCGCGGCCGCGGTACACCCAGCGGCAACGACGTCACCTTGGGGAACATGCGGGACGGGATGCGGTGCACCGGAACATCCCCGTGGGCGGCGGCAGCGGGCGCTTCGCCACGCGGGGTGTCCGGCGCAATCACCAGTGCTTCATGGCCATTCCGGTGGAGATGCTCGAGCACCCGGAGCACCGAATTGGTGACGCCGTTGACATTCGGGAGAAAGGACTCCGCCACGATCGCAACTCGCACACCTGCAGGCTGGCAGCGCAGCCTGACCGTCAGGTTGCCGACAGGGGTACGCGACGCGAAGACCGGCACAACTCGGGTACCCCCGGTATCGTCTGTCGCACCGGGGTGAGAAAGGGGGCCGCATGCGTCTACCTCGGTTTATCGCGGCCCTGGCCATCCTCCTGGCGCTCACGGGCTGCGGCCGCACCGTCACCGGATCGGCACTGCGCGACCCGAATCTGCCGGGCATCGCCCTCACCTCGGACGGCTTCGGGATCATCGCGGGCCGGCCCGACGCCCCAGCGCAGATCGAGATCTACACCGAGCCGCAGTGCACCCACTGCGCGCATCTGCAGGAGACCGACGGCGCCGAGATGAAAAGCCTGATCACCCTCGGGCTGCTGACCGTCACGTACCGCCCGGTGACCTTCCTGGACACCGGAGACGGCTACTCGGCCAAGGTCGCGGGCGCGATGTTCCTGGCCGCGACGCACGGCACGTCGGCCCCGGCACTACAGGCGTACGTCGCGACGCTCTGGGGCCACCAGAACCCCGGCGGTTCGGCGCCGTCGGACGAACAGCTCGCGGGCTGGGCCGCCGACAGCGGCGTCAGCGGCGAGGCCGTGGCCGCCATCCGGTCAGGTGAACATGCCGTCGACACCGACGCCATGACGCAGACCAACGAAGCCCGGCTGCAGGACATCCGCCAGGGAGAAGCGGGCACACCCACGGTGTACGACCTCACCACCAATGCCCTGGTCGACATCCAGGAGGACGGGTGGCTGAGCAAGCTGACCGGCGGCCGGCAGACCACCTGATCCGGCCGGGCTAATCCAGTCGGCGCTGCACGAGGGTCACGACGCCGAGGAGCACGCCGGCAACCAACCAGCCCACCACGGCGATCGACCCGGCCGGGATGACCGCGAGCGACGCGTTGCGGTTCTGTACCCGCACCAGGTCCGGGTTGCTGCGGTCGTATTCGACATAGATGCGCATCCCGGTCTCCAGCTCAGACGGGTACAGCACGCCGAGCTCGGGCCGGTAGGTCACGCGGTCCGGCGTCACGAACTCGATGGTGGAGCGCCGCGGACCCGCGGACAGCACTTCGGCGGCCGCGGTGCCCATGTTGTGCTCGATCTGCTGGTCGTTGCGCCACGCACCGAGCATCAGCAGCACCGATTGCAGGGTCACCAGGCACGCCATGATCACGATGCCGATCCGGACCCGACGGAGAATGCACTGCGACCGCGTCTCCTCGCAGTTGCCGACGAGAAACGGAATCGCCTTGTCCCACAAGGCACTGACCCTGCCGGTCAGGCCCGCCCAGATCATTCGGCGGCCTTGATCGCCGCCCGTATCGAAGCGTGGAGCGACCGCAGCGTGGAGCGATCGGCCTTGACCTCCAGCACGCGCATGCCTTCGAACGGTTCGCGCAGCGCGGCGGCCAGCCCGTCGGCCTCAACCTGACGGCATTCGACGTGGTACGCCCGGCACAAGGCGGCGATGTCGACGTCGTGCGGCGTGCCGAAGATGCGCTGCGACACGTCGGAGAACCGGGGATCGCCCTGCTCCAGCAACTCGAAGATGCCGCCGCCGTTGTCGTTGGAGACCACGATGGTCAGCGCCTTCGGCATCGGCTCGGTGGGGCCGATCAGCAGACCTGAGCTGTCGTGGACGAAGGTCAGGTCACCGATGAGCGCGACGGTCCGGCCGGAGGTGTGGGCCAGGGCGGCGCCGATCGCGGTGGAGACGGTGCCGTCGATACCGGCGACACCGCGGTTGGACCGCACCGAGATGCCGTGCGCGTTCAATCCCACCAGCGCGGCGTCGCGCACTGGATTGGAGGCGCCGAGCACCAGCTGGTCGCCGTCCTGCAGGCCGTCGGCGACCGCGGCCGCAACGTGCAGGCCGGTGGTCAGCTCGTAGGCGGCGAGCTGTTCGCGGACCGCATGCTCCGCGCGGGCGTTGGCGTCGGCGCAGCGGCGCAGCCAGTCCGGGTCCGGCGTGCCGGAGGTGATGGCCCGGGTGCCGGTGGCCTGCGAATTGCCGGACACATCGGGCCAGCGCGGCCCGGTGGTCAGGGCGTAGACGGGCACCGACGGGTCAGCGAGCAGCGCCGACACCGGACGGTGCAGGGTGGGCCGGCCCAGCATGATCACCTGGTGCGGCCTGACCAGCGACAGCGCCAGCGGGTGCAGCGGGTTGTCGGCCGGCGGCGCGGTCGGTTCGGCGACGGTCGGCAGGTGCGCCAGGTTCTCATGACGGCCCGCGCCGTGGCCAGCGATGACGACGGTGTCGGCCGTCAGGTCGATCTCGAGCGGCTGGTCGAACGTGACGGGCGGCGTGTAGGTCCACGGCCGGCCGTCGGGACGGCCTTCGGGTGCGTACGCGGCGTCGTCTGCTCCGTCTTCGGCGTCAGGTACCAACGGCTCCCGCAGCGGGATGTCGAACTGCACAGGTCCGGCGTTGGCAGTGCGAGAACCCTTGGCCGCCACCAGAACTCGACACGTCGCCGACCGCCACTGAGCATTGGACGCGGCCACGTCGGCCGTCGCCTCGGCCAGACCCAGGCTGATGGTCGCCCGCACCTGATTGCCGAAATAGCCCAGCTGCTCCATGGTCTGGTTGGCGCCGGTGCCGAGTAGTTCGTAGGGCCGGTTGGCACTCAGCACGATCAGCGGCACCCGGGCGTAGTTGGCTTCGATGACCGCCGGCCCGAGGTTGGCCACCGCGGTGCCCGACGTCATCGCGATGCAGACCGGCGAGCCCGCCGACACCGCCAGGCCGACGGCCAGGTAGCCCGCGGTGCGCTCGTCGATGCGCACGTGCAGCCGCAGCCGGCCGGCCCGGTCGGCGTCGGCCAGGGCGAACGCCAGTGGGGCGTTACGTGAGCCGGGGCACAGCACCACATCGCGGACGCCGCCGCGAATCAGTTCGTCGACGACGACCCGCGCCTGAATCGTCGACGGGTTCATTGCTACAGCGTGTCACAGGGCCTAACCGGTCGGCCCCGCCGACGTCGGGTTGGCGGCGAAGAATTCCAGCACGGCGGCGTTCACCACATCGGGACGCTCGATGAAGCCGAGGTGGCCGGCGTCGGGGATCTCCAGGTAGCGGCCCAGCGGGATGGCGTCGGCCACCTCCTTGGACAGGTGCGGCGGCAGCACGACGTCATCGGCGAAACCGATCACCTGCACCGGCACCGCGATCTGCCGGTAGGCCGGCAGCCGGTTGGTTTCCGGCGCAACGGCCAGCTGGGCGCGCAGGCCCGGTGTGGCCTTGGTCGGCCACATGGTGAACATCTCGATCCAGTCCTGCACGGCGCGGTCGTCGTTCAGGGTCTTCGGTGAAAAGTTCTCCAGCAGACGGTTTTTCGCGTCCACCTCGGGCGGCAGCTCGATGCCCGCGGCCAGCAGCGCCCGCTCTGCCTCCCGGAAGAAGGTGCGGGCGCGGTCCTCGCGGCCACGCGTGGCCATCAGCACCGCCGAGGACACCAGCTCGGGGCGGGCGACCATGAGCTCCTGGGCGATGAACGACCCCATCGACACCCCGACGACGCGCACCGGGCCGCCGACGACCTTGTTGATCAACGCGGCGGTGTCCGCGACCACCTGGTCGGTGGAGAAGCCGATGGCGTTCTCGGTGGCGCCGATGCCACGGTTGTCGAAGGTGATGCAGCGGAAGCCGGCCCGCTGGAACGCCGGCACCTGATGGAGGTGCCAGGTGCGGCCCGCGCCGCCCCGTCCTGCGATGAACAGCACCGGCTCGCCGGTACCGCCGCGGTCGTCGAATGCCAGATTCACCCGGCCGAGGTTACTGGACCCGGGATTTGTGCACGATTCTCCGCGGCCGGCGCGGAAAATCGTGCACAAATCCCGAGGTCAGCGGCGGGAACGGACGCGCTTGAGGGCCTGGTCCCACAACAGCGCCGTGGTGGCCTTGAGCTGTGCGGGTTTGAGCAGCTCGCGGGACATCAGCGCGGTCGCGCCGGCCTTGGTGGCGGCCGAGGCCTTGGACATGTGCCCGGAGTCGAACGGCGGTTGCGGGTCGTATTCCATGGACAGCTGGATGGCTTTGGCCTTGTCTTCGCCGGCGATCTGCGCCGCAAGCCACAGGCCCAGGTCGATGCCCGCGGAGACGCCCGCACAGGTGACGATGTGGTCCCCGGCGGGCACGATCCGCTCGTCGGTGACGGGTTCGACGCCGAAGGTGCGCAGCAGTTGCACGGCCGCCCAGTGTGACGTCGCACGTTTGCCGGTGAGCAGACCCGCCGAAGCCAGGATGACGGACCCCGAGCAGACGGACGCCGTCCAGGTGGTGGTCCGGTGGGCCCGCCGGAGCCAGTCGAGCACCTTCTCGTCACGCGCGTGCTCCAAGGTGCTGAACCCGCCCGGGACGAGAACGATGTCGGGGGCCGGGGTTTCGTCGAAGGTATGGGTGATCCCGACGAGCAGGACCCCGGAGTCTGCGACCACCGGACCGACCTCGTGCCAGACGAAGCGGATCTCGGCATCGGGCAGATACCGCAGCGATTCATACGGCCCAACGAAGTCGAGCGCGGTGAAACCGGGATAGACGACGATCGCGATCTGCATATGTTCTCCTTTTTGGACGGGTTTGTGACGAGGGACGGGTTAGGCGAAGGACTTTCGGTATAGATCTGGTGAGACGCCGACGCGGCGGGAGAAATTGCGACGCAGCGTCTCTGCGCTTCCGAAACCGCATCGGGCCGCGATCACACCCACCGTGTCGTCTGTTTCGGTCAGCTGGCGCCGGGCGGCGTCGGTACGGATCCGTTCGACGTAGACTCCCGGCGGCTCTCCGACCTGCTCGGTGAACACCCTGGTGAAATGCCGCGGACTCATCGCCGCACGCCGCGCCAGGTCCGGAATGCGATGTGCGGCACCCGGTTCGGCTTCGATGGCCTCTTGTACCTCGCGGATCGGCTCTCGCTTTGCCCGCGGCATCCACACGGGCGGGGCGAATTGGGTCTGACCACCGGTCCGGCGCAGGTGCAGCACAAACCAACGGGCCACCGTCTGAGCCACTTCGGTGCCGTAGTCGTCTTCGACCAGGTTCAGGGCCAGATCGATGCCGGCGGTGATCCCGGCGGCGGTCCACACCCGATCGGAACTACGCAGGAAAATCGGGTCGGGATCGACCATGACGCGGGGGAATTCGCGTGCCAGGTGTTCCGCCGAGGCCCAATGGGTGGTGGCGCGGCAGCCGTCGAGCAGGCCGGCCTCGGCGAGCAGGAAAGCGCCGGAACACACACTGACCATCCGGCGGACATTCGGCGCCACTGCACGAATCCAATTGATGACCGCGGGGTCCTTGCGGGCGGCTTCGATACCGAAACCGCCCGGGATGATCACCGTATCGATCGGGCCGCTCGGGTCGGGTGCCGCCGCCGCGACGAATTCCAGGCCGGTCAGCGTGCTGATGGGCCCGGAACCCACCGACACCAGGCTGACCTCGTAGCCGCCATGCTGCTGTTGCGCGGCCAGCTGCAGCGCAGCGCCGGTGAACACGTCGTGGGGTCCGACGATGTCCATGGCCTGGACCCCGGCGAAACCCAGAATCACGACAGATCGCGTCACACCTCCATGGTGCGACGCCGGCACCATGGCGTCTACGCCATGGTGCCCACAAATCAGGACAGCGTCGTCAGCGCGATGCGATGCGGCCGAAGAGCTGCTGCCACCATCCGCGTGCCGCCGGGGCCTCTTCGACAGGTGCGCCGGCACGGGGTTCTGCGCCGTAACCGGCCTCCCGCACGACGGCGCACAGCTCGTCGACGCTGATATCGCCTGCGGTCTCTATCGTGGCCGTCTTGGTGGCAATACTGACTTTTGCGCGCACCCCGTCGACCTTGTTGAGCGCCCGCTGTACGCGGCCGGAACACATTCCACACGTCATACCGGTGATGTCGAGATAGATCGGGTGAGCACCCGGCACCTCGCTGCGGGGCTGAGCCAGATCAGTCAACGTCGTTCCTCACAATCCGGAGCGGACTACGCCCCTGGTATCCAGTCGTCGGCAGGTCCCGTTCAGTTCCCAACCGCCACTCCGTCGGGCGCCAGGACGGCACGAAGCGGCTCCGGCATGCTCACCGTCTCGGTGAGAGACTCGAAGTCGATGTCGACGGTCGGATACTCCGCCAGATATTCGGCGTAGGTGCGGCCCCGCAGCCGCGTGCCCAATCCGATCCACGCGTCGATCACCGCCCATCGCGACGGATTCTGCTGCGCCCACGCGCTCCGGTCCAACCGGTCCTTCCATTCGACGGTGTCGATCGCGTCGAAACCGAAGCTGCCGAGAAACTCGGTGTAGTGCACCTTTTCACCGCGCAGCACCGTCATGCCGCGGCCCAACTCCACCGCCGGGGACAGTGCGGGAAGCAGTCCGAGGATGCCGTGTGCGGCGGCCACGCTGGTGGTGACCTCTTCGACCAACGGCACGATCGGACACCGCCCCAGGGCCGTGCAGGCGTCGAGAATCGACACCAGGATGTCGGAGGATCGCTCGAGTTGACGAACGTCGCCGAGCACTCGCGGCAGCCGCACCACCGTGAAATCCAATTCATCCGGGGTATGCCCAACAGCCAACTCCGCCAACGATTTCGACGCGGCATAGGGGTACGGCGCGAAGCGTGGGTCGGTCACCCGGCCCGCTGTCGCGTCGGCGTTCACCACGAAGGTCGACAGGTGGACCAAGCGGGCGCCATGTCGCACACACGCCTTGGTGATCTGCGACACCGCATCGACATTCGCAGTGCGAAGTTCGCGATACGGCACCAGCACGTTGGTGTTGCCGATGCAGTTCACCACCGTGCCGGCACCGACGTCCTGCAGCAGGGCGCCGAGGTCGGCGGCGTCGAACCCGCCAGGCAGGCGAACGACCTTGACGCCCGCGAGTGAGCTCAGGTCGGTCCATGGACCATGTTGAGGCACCGGCGATCTCGTCGCGAAGACCACGTCAGGACGCCAGCGACCCTGTCGTGTCAGGTCGACGATGGCCCGCGCCATCCCCGTAGCCACAATGCCCGACGAACCGAGGATCACGATCGGCTGGGCACCACTACCGATCGGAAGTCGACGGACGCCCGGCGCGGCGCCGTGATCCGGCCGCGTCAGTGCCGCGAAATCGTCGGCGATCTCGGCAGCGGTGGTCCCATCCATCCAGGTATCGCCGGCCGGCCGGTATTCGACCACGTTGGCAGCGGTGTCGGCGCTGATCAGGTCGAGGACCGAAAGCTGCCAATTCAGGAATTCCCGGGTCGCCGGCAGGATCCGAATGAGTTCGAGCGAACCGATGCCCTCGTCGAGCAGCGACGACCCCGGCCCGATGGACCGGCCCAGCAGTCGACCCCAGATGTCGGCGAGGCTCGCGGCCCGGACGCCGGAATCACCCGAACCCGGCCGATGCGCCGACAGCTGCTTATTCACAACCAATTTCGCACGATCAACCTTGCCACTCGGCATGCGCGGAATCGTCGGTAAACCGTCCACCGCGAACGACGGCACCCCCAGAGCTCTCGCGATGTCGCGGATTCGTGCGCGCACGACGGGGTCGTCGGTGGCGGTGCGGGTCAGCGCGGTCTGGAACCAGATGCCCAGACCGGCGCCGGCGGGCTCGACGGCGAGATCGATCACCTCGGGGTCCGACGCAATCCGGCGCATCAAGTCAGCGGTGTCCACCCTCTGGCCCGCGATCTTGACCACCGCGTCGCGCCGTCCGGCGAACACCGGGAAGCCGGCGACATCGCGGGTGACGCGGTCGGCGGTGGCGAATGCCCGCTGCCGTTGGCCCCCAACGTCGTACACCGTCCCGAAACTGGGGTTGTCCATGCCGAGATACCCCGCCGACACCAACTCGCCGGCGACGACCACTTCACCGAACCCGACGAACACCGAGCCCGGCACCAGTGGGTGGCCCAGCCTGGACGTGGTCTGCGACTCCAGGCTCCGCTCGCCGGCAGTGATCGGCAGGTGCGTGACGACCACGGTGGTCTCCGTCGGACCATACGTCGAGACGAGCGATATCCCCTGGGTCGCAGGAGAATCCAACCACTTGGCGACGGCGGTGGCGCGAATCGGTTCCCCACCGACGATCACCTGGCGCAGCGCTGATCCACCCAGCGCGGCCACTGCGGCGCTGTCGTCACACAGCAGGTGCCAGATCGCGGTGGGCAGGTCGAGAACGGTTGCGATATTGGCCGCCACATCGCGCGTCAGAGCTGACAGGTCTCCGGTCCGCATCGCGGGGGACCGCACCACCCTGGCCCCGCTGCTGACCGAAACGAATACCTCTTCCACACTGATGTCCGAGGTCAGCGGGGCGCACTGCAGAACGGTGTCTGCGGGCCCCCAGCCATACGCCGCGCGGGCCGCAGCGCAGAAGACCGCCAACGAACCGTGGGTCACCAGCACCAGTTTGGGTTCGCCCGTCGAACCGGACGTCGGCATGACATACGCCGGCCTGGTTGCCAGTTGGTTGTCACGGGTGACGTGCGCGATCCGCTCTTCGACGAGCCCTCGTAGCCGCTCGTCCAGCTCGGGCAACGTCGCGGCGACGTCGATGACGCACGCAGCCGTATCACCCGGTGCGCCGATGGTGTCGGCCCGCGTACTCACCTCGTCCGCCGTCGCACAGACGCTGTAGCCGCAGCCCGCCAGATGACACGCGACCAACAACTCGATGGCACACTGGGATTCGTCGTCGGCGAACACCAGTACAGCACCCGGCGCTGCGCCAACCCGGACGATCTCGGCCACCCAGCGGTCGACGCCGGGGCTCCGGCACTGCCACCGGTCCACAGCCGCATCCAAGAACCAAGCCTGTGCCGCAAGGGGTTCGGTCCGAGGCACCTCGCCCGCGGCCTGCAGACTCCCGTCGGCCGCCAGCCCGAACCAGTCGTCGACGGTCAGCGCGATCGGATCATCCCAGTGCGAGGCCATCGACGTGAGCGCGGCGACAATGCGCTCGGCAGTTCCGGACTTGGCAGTGGGCCCGGCCGCGTCGATTCGATTCCAGATCGCGAAGTCGAGCGTGTGTTGATCTTCGTCGTGGACGCAGGCCACGGTCATTCCCTCGACCGGGCCGATATCGGTCACCACCGGTGGTTCGGACAGATACGGACCCAGCTCGACCGCGCAACGGCCGCGCATGAAGTTCACCGTCAGCGCCTCGACGTGGGTGCTCCGATTGATCGCCAGATACATTCGGCGATAACGCTCTTCACGAAACCAGCGGCGCCGCACCGCTTTGACGTAGCCGCGGTCCAGCGCCGCAACCACGTCGGCCACCGAGGCGAACGCCGAGAACCGCACCGGTTGAACGACCGAGTTGACCAGGCATGTCGCGACATTCAGATCCGGTTCGCCGAACCGGTTGTCGACCGGGTACACGAGCAGGGTCTGGGTGTTCTGTCGCAGACTGGCGTGCACCGCCACCGCGGCGGCGGACACCAGGACGTTGAGTGGCACCTGCCGGGCCTCGGCGAGAGCGATGATGGTGTCGTAGGCCTGGCCGGCCACCCGCAGTGATTCCTGCAGCACGCCCCGGCCCGCCGTGCCCGGTATCGCATCATCGGCGCTGCCGGCGGTAGCGCCGCGCTGCGCCTCCTCGGCGAGTTCGGCCTGCACTGCCGCGCCGAATCGCTCGGTTGACTGTTCGACCTTCGACCGCTCGTAGCGGTGGGCCTGAGCCAGCGCATCCACATCGACTGCGGCAGCCGCCTTCTGACCGGAATCTCCCAGGTGTCGCGCCAGCTCGGCCTCGATGACCACCGTCGCCCCACCGTCCAGCAGGAGGTGGTGCGTGTGTACCTCCATGGCCACCACTCGCATGTCGGCGTCCGTGTGCACGGTGTAGCGCACCAATGGGGTGGACAGAATTCCTGCCGACCAGGTGTCCTCGAGACGTTGCGGTTCTTCGCCGCCGGACTCCTGGATGCGAATGACGTCGTCGCACTGCAGCCGGGGTGCCAGCATGGGGTAGGCGTCCCCAGCATCGGCCGGCGTGAGAACGCACAACTGGATGGGGTTGCCCAGTATCGTTGCCCTCAGCGCAGGCAGAAATGCCGACAGCACCACCGGGCGGAAACGGTAGGTCTTGCCGGTCAGGTACAACGCCGGATCGGGATCCTGCAGGACGCCGTGGTAGATGTTCTGCTGCGAGGTGCTCAGCATGAGTCGATCGACACGACCATTGTCAGTCGTTGTCACAAAGGACCTTCCAGCACCCGCACCCAACCGGCGATCGACAGATCATCCGCCAGCCGCGCCGGCAGGTCCGATTCCCGGTCGACCCCCAGCTGTTTCATCAACAACACGAACCGAACAGAATCGAGGCCGAGTTCACGCATATCGGTGGCGTCGCCGTCGAACAAATCGGATTCGTCGATGTAGAGCACGTCCGAAACCGCCGCCAGCACGCGCGCGCGGATTCCCTCAGCCATGAACCGCGGCAGTCAGGGAGGCGCGAATGACCTTGCCGGACTGCGTCCTCGGAATCTCGGAGACGATGACGATCGACGACGGCCGCGCCATCGATTCCGACTCGGACCGGTAGCGCGCCGCGATCGCCCGCTTGAGCTTTCTCATTCCGGTCTCGTCGAGCTCTACCACCGGTACCACCGCCAGCCCGATGAGCGCACCGAATTCGTCGTCGGGTATCTCGTAACAGGCTGCGGCACCCACACCCGGAACACTCTCGGCGATCCTGTCGACCTCATCGGGGGCGACATTGACACCGCCGGAAATGATCATCTCCGACGACCGGCCCTTGATGTAGAAGAAGCCGTCGTCGCCGCGTTCGAACAGATCGCCGGTGTTCACCCACCCGTCGACCAGAACCTCTGCGGTCCGTTCTGGGTTTTTCCAGTACCCCACCATGTTTGCCGGTGATTTGATCCACAACGTGCCGGCGGCGGCGGACTCCACCCCGGCTGTCGGCGGCGTGCGGCCGTCACCGTCGGACAGGTGAGCCTCGACCCCCGGATAGGGCCGGCCGACCGCGCCCGCCTCGATCCTGGCGATCGATCCCTCCGCAGTCGGCAGACACATTGCCGTACAGCCGGTTTCGCTCAGTCCGAAGACCTGCGCGGTATGAATTCCTGCCGCCTCCAGGAATTGCACGTCGGCGGCGATGGCGCGTGATCCGCCGTAGCCGACCATCCGCAGCGGCGGTAACACCGCGCCGGCCTTCACCTCGGTGACCAGTCGCGTCAACAGCGTGGGCACCAGGCAGGTCGAGGCGATCCGGTTCGCCGTCAGTATCTCGATCAGCGACGTCGAGTTCTCTCCCCCGGTGACACATTCGCTGCCCTGCATCAAGCAGTTCAGAATCCACCAGAGTCCGCCGATGTGGGTGGCCGGCAGTGGCGAGTATGTCGATTCGCCTGCCACCCAACTGATCCAGTTCAAGTTCTCGCGCGCCAGAATGTCCGCCACGGCGAAGAAGGTGCGGTTGGCCAAGAGCACGGCTTTCGGCTCGCCCGTGGTGCCGCTGGTGAAGATCATCGCCAGTGGGTCCTCGGCGCCGAGCTCGGACCGGAGTTCTGACGATCCGGCGTCGGCCGAGTCCGTTGTCTCGGACCTGATTTCCACCGCGAGCATCGGAACCTGCTGCAACGACTCGGGCAGCGCCGATGATTCGATACCCGGCGGCAGCAGCACCGCGCCAGGTTCGGTGACCTGACCGAATCGATCGACGGTGGCCGCCGGCATGTTTCGGTCGACCATCACCGCGATCGCCCCCAGTTCGGCGCAGGCCAACACCGAGATATAGGTCTCGGGACCATTGTCCGAAACCACCAACACCCGGGTGCCCCGAGCCACCCCATGTGCGCCGAGGTCGGCGGCAAGGCGGCCCACCTCGGTGATCAGCTGCCGGTATCGGACCGCGCTGGTTCCGTCGCAGCGCCGCAACGCAATTGCCTCGGGTCGCTCGCCGGCCTGTGCGACGATGCGCGCGAGCACGGTGGCTGGCTGGTCAGACATTACTGGTTGCTCCCCTGTCGGTGCGTCACGGAATGTTGAGCACCGCGAGTTCGAACTCGCCGAACGCCGATCCGCCGTCTTCGTCGAAATACTCGATGGCACAAGGCACTTTCAGGTACCGCCAGGTCCGCTCAACGATCTCGAGATCCTTGCACACCAACCGCGCGGAGAATTTCTGCGCATTGATCGGCCGCTTGTATCGCGACGACGTCGCCCGGATCAACATGCTGGGCAGCTGATGTTCGAAGTACTGCTCGAGGGACCAACCACGCATCCCCGCCACCTCGCCACGCTCGACGGCGGGCGCGAAGGCGCTGTAGGCGAGCTGGTTGAAACAGAGCACCAGTTCGACCGCATTGAAATGCCCGGTGCTGCGGATGTAGACCGGCTCGGGAATGCTGAAGTTCCCGACCGCCACCATCGAGTCGTCGGTCGCTCGATACTGCGCGTCGATCAGATAGCGACATCCCTTGTAGGAGTACGGCTCCAAGACTCGGGCGAGGAGATCCTCGGCGATGGGAGAGATTTCCTCGGCCACCGGATCCACCACGACATCCGACGTCAGATCAATGGTGCTCATGCGGCGTGTCCCGGGGTGGTCAGACCGTCCAACATGGTCAGGCGGTACGTGGTCAAGGTGCCAGAAGCGGTGCCGTGCTTGGCGCGGTGCATCAGAACCCGGTTGTCCCACAAGATGATGTCGCCCACCTCGTAGTGCTGGGTATGGATGAACGGCGAGGCGAACTCGGGATCGAGCTGGCCGGAGTCCGTCAACAGCTCCTGCAGCACGTCCGGCTCGAGCAGGTTGCCGTCGGCGTCCTCGATCTGACTGGTTCCCGTCGAGCAGATGTAGAGGATCTCCTGGTCGGTGTACGGGTGCCTGATCACGGTCGGCCACTTGATCGGCGGCGTGGTGCGGTTGATCTCGTCCCATACCTCGCCGATCGGCTTGTACACGTAGCCGGGCCGAATCTTGATGTGCCGCCGTGGATCATGGGTGCTGAACGTGCCGCGCACGGGGTCCTGCCGAGCTGCCGGAAGTGACTCCCAGACCTGGTTGAGGTCGATGAAGTACGTCCCGCGATCAGTGCCCGGTACCGCCAGCGGCATGACCATGGAGAAGGCAAACGGTTCGGGCATGAACATGTAGTCGATATGCCAGAAAGCACCGGTCCGGGGCACGCCCTGTCCCTCTTCTGTGGAGGACACAAAGATCTCCGGGTGATCCTTATGGTGGTAGACCGGCTCGTAGTAGGTGACGATCTCACCGAGAATTCTCCCGAGTTCGATGAACTGCTCGGGCGACGGGTTGACGTCCTTGAGGATGACCAGTTTGTTGTCGTAGACGATCCGGCGAAGTTCGTCGGTGGAGATACCGGCTAGGTTGTCCGGGTCGATCCCGGTCACTTGTGCCCCGAGCCCCACGCCCTTGACATTGAGAGTCATCGACTCGCCTCTCTTCATTGACATCGTCGTTCGGTGGAGCCGCAGAAGCGTTGCAGCGCTTGGCAAAAACACTTCCCACTCCACAGCACCAGTCGGGCCGGAGCGCGAAAAAGTTCCCGGTCGCCGACGATCGAACCGCTACTCTTCGGTAACCCCGTCGCCGGAGTTCCAGGTGTTCGGCAGCAGCGGGACCGATGCGTTCATGCCCGCCGGCGATCGCTCGACCAACCCCGCGGGCGCGAATCCAGTTGCCGACCGAGCGCCGGAGAAGCCGATGGGCCCGGCCCCCTGACCGCCCGCCGAGATGCCTGCACTGTGCTGCGGAGCCGGTTCAGCGGCCGCGCCATCCATGTCCAGGTATTCGAACCGGTAGCCGTGCCCGCGGCTTCGGGTGCCGCGGGCACGCCGAGCTCGACGTCCGGCGCCGACCACCGCGGGGGCGGCGGCCGCGGCGGCCGCCGGATTCACTGCGGAATCAGGTGTCTCCGCATCGAATTTCGGGCCGGCGCCCACCGCAGGTGGTTCCGGGCCGAGAACGGCGTAACTGACGACAGGCGCGGTACCCGCCGCCGGCGGAGCCGCCGACGCGGCTTGAGGTGCCGGAGTGGAGCTGGGCACGCCACCGGCCGCTGCGATCGGCGGTGCCGTCGCGACAGCCGAGTCAGTCTTCGGCGTGGCGTGTGTTGCGGACACCGGCTGAACCGGATCGGGGACCGGAGTCGTTGCGGCCAAAGGGATCTTGTTCAGCAACGCGAGCGCGCCCAGTGCGCTCAGTGCGGGCGCGAAGAAGGGCGCCAGTAACAGCAGATAGGACGCGTAGTACGGATACCAGAGCACGTCGTACAGCCATAGCGCCACGAAGGCGAGCACCGCGGCCGTGGCGGGGCTGAACCCCAGTTGTTGGAAGAAGTACTGGAAGTCCTCGAGCAGCTGCTCGACCTGACCCGCCCCGCCCAGTTGCTGGATGAACGTCGCGATGTCACTGAGCAGTTCGCCGGGCGAGGTCGGCGGGTTCAACAGCAGGCCCTGGGGCTGGACGTCGGCCTTGAGGATATCCGGGGCCGGCTGGGCCACCGGAACCGCCGCCAGCGCGGTCTGCGAAACAGCCTGGTAGCCGGTCATCGTCTCGGCCGCCTGCACCCACATCCGGACGTAGTCCGCCTCGTTGAGCGCGATGGGGATGGTGTTGACGCCAAAGAAGTTGGTGGCCACCAATACCCCGTTGACAGCGTGGTTGGCAGCCAATTCGGCCGGCGACGGCATGATCGCCAGAGCGGTGCTGTAGGCCGCGGCAACGGTTTCGTGCTGTGCGGCCGAGAGCGCGCTGCTCACCGCCGACTGTTCAAGCCAGGCCAGGTAGGGCAGGTGCGCAGCCAGATACTGTGCGGCGCTTGGCCCCTCCCAGGCGCCTGCCTGGACATTGCCGAGGATCGCCGTCAGTTCGACAGCAGCCTGCTGGTATTGCGCGCTGAGCTGTTGCCACTGAGCAGCGGCGGCAAGCAACGAACCAGGGCCCGGGCCGGCACTCAGCAGCGCCGAGTGGACCTCTGGCGGTAACGCCATCCAGATGGGCGCAGTCACGGCTACTTCTCCTCGCGTGGTGCGATGCGCCGACTCGCCGTCGAGGGCGCGACGGCACGGGTACAGACGGCGACTGACAAGCACCCTCGATCTTGTAGTCGGCCGCTGCGCCGAAAAGTTCCGATGGCAGCACTTCGTTTCGAAATCACCACGACACAAGGGTTATTCGGCCAGCGGGTGGGCTGCCCGCCCGAGGCGGCTGACATCACGACGAGCATTGGTCGTACGGTGATGCCATGCCAGCAATCGACGCTCGCCATCTCGACGGAGTATCGGAGACCGCTCTGCTCACCTTGCACCAGCGAGCCTCGGAGGCGGCGAGGGCCGACGGCATCATCGACGACCCGATGGCCGTCGTCCTGAGGGATGCCCTCGACTACGACTACGAGAACTTCGGCCGGATCCACCAGGCGACCGCATTGCGAGCGCTGGTGTTCGACAACATCACCCGGGACTATCTCCGAGCACATCCGCGAGCCACGGTGGTCGCGTTGGCCGAGGGTTTGCAGACGAGCTTCTGGCGACTCGACAACGGCGAGTTGACCTGGCTGTCAGTTGATCTCGAACCCATCATGCAACTGCGCGAACGATTGCTGCCGTCCTCGCAGCGACTTCGGCACTGCGCCCAGTCCGCACTCGAGACGTCCTGGCTGGACGAGGTGGACGCGCAGGGCGGCGTGCTGATCACCGCCGAAGGCCTGTTCCAGTATCTGGATCAGGACACCGTGTTCACCCTGATCGCCGCATGCGCAAAGCGGTTTCCCAACGGCCGGTTGGCATTTGACAGCATTCCCCGCTTCGTGAGCTTGCACTCGCAACGGCGGGGCTTCAAGCTCAGTACGGAGTACACGTCGCCGCCCATGCCATTCTGGTTCACCGCCGATCAGTACGACGAGTTGCGGTCGATTCCCGGAGTCCGGGCAGTACGCGAGATGCGCTACCCGCCTGGCCGCGGCCGGCTGCTGCCGTGGGCCAACCGGCTGTCCCGGCTACCCGGCCTCGCCCGCTTCCGCGCCCCGGTAACGCTCGTCGAATTTGGTGGATAGCCAATCGCTTACAGTCAGGCGTGGGCACCGCACAACTCACATCGCATTGGTCGGCCGGTTCGCGCGCCGAGTTCCCGTTCCCGGGAACTCGGCGCGCGACCTACTCGAGGTATGCCGAGAGACCGAAATCAGCTACGGCCGCCGACACCACTTCCACCAATCCTGCCCTGGTGTTGGGCCGGTCCGGTTCCCACGAGGCGACACTGAACCAGACCTTGCCGCGCATCGACGCTGCCGAGATCAGCAAGTGCCCGCCCAACCTGGTCAGTGTGTTCGCGGTGACCCCGGCCTCACCACCACGCACCCCGAAGAAGTCGGCATCGGTGCCATCGGGCCGGTTCACCGCGTCCGGGATATCGCCGATGTTGCTGCATCCCACGGGTTTCCCCACTCGTAGGACGAGATTCTCGAGGCGACGGGCAACCAATTTCGGGGTGAAGGGGGTCAACGCCAATGGCGCCAACATGGTCTCCCGAATCTCTCCCAGCTCGGTGAGCGCCTGTTTTGTGGCCGCCCGCAGATCGGTGAGATCGCTGCAGACCTGATCCGGGTCGGCCAGCACCGTGATGCCACTCAACGGATTTGCCCGAGTATCGCCTTCGATGCGGTCGCTCACCGGGACGGACAGCAACACCCGGCCGGCGTCATCCAGTCTCCCGAGCCGATATCCGACGCGACTGGCAAATCCGGCGAACAGGACATTGCGGGTAGCACCGAGGGACTTGGCCCGGTCATCCCACTCAGATGCGTTGATACTGCCGTAGATCCGTGGGACCACCACCGCTCGGTCTCCAGACCTCTGCACCCGTGCCGGGCCACCCGCCCTGACCGAGCTGGACAGATCATCCCGCTGGTCACGAGCGATGCGTGCCGCCGCGGAGAACGCAGCCGGAATGTCGCGGGCCGAACGGAGAGTCAGCGCGATGTCCTGCCGCAGGCCCTGGCGAGGGCTCCGCACGACTCCGTCCGGGAAGCCGAACTCACGTCTGACTCCATCGACGGCATCAGCGATCGACATGATTCCGGCCACCGCGTCAACGATCGTGTGGGACACCGCCAGTGACACCGCGGCGCCACCACCTGTCAGCGGTTGCACGCCGAGATGCCAGGGCGGCCCCAGCTCCGGGTCCACCGGCACGAACGACCGTTCGTCGACCCAGTCCCAGACCTCGTCCCTACTGCGCTCGCACGCAGCGATATCGACATCGCCGGGTTTGCGGCATGCGACCCAGCGGTGTCTGCCGAACGGCAGCGACGAACACTCGATCAGCCGACCGAGCAAGGTGTACTGCAGGTGACGATGAAAGTGACGCAGCCCCTCGAGATCGACACCGCGCTCGTAGATCCAGACGTACTGGATCACGGGGCCGCGGCCCAACGCCCGCAGCGCCAGAAAAGACGCCTGATCGATGTAAGCGAGGGTGTTGTCGACACGAGCACTCACCGGGCCATACCTTTCCGAGTCGATTGGGGCGCTTGCCGCCTGGCCCCTCGACGTGAACGTGCCGTGCCGGGGCCAACCGCGACAGTACGAAACCGGCCCCCGAAGCATCGGGCCGGGCGCGCCGACGCGAGAGCAGCCTACGACCTCGCGTCCTGACGCCACACGCAGTCACGCAGATGCGAGAGTTCGGGAACTTTTTCCGGACTGTCTGCGACCTATCGACCGACCATTCAACCCAACGCGCCGTGCGGCGTCCGAGCAGTAGACGATCTCGGGTCACCCGCTGGCCGCGAACCCGTTTGTGCCCGTGACGATTTGGCGGCAGACGAGACGTTCTGCCGCCGTAGTGGAGATTCTTGATGCACATCACAACCAGTTCCGGCCCGGGGGCTGCGGTCGAGGTCCGTGGCTTCGATCCCGCGTTGGCCAGCCGCGACGACGTCACACGAGTCCAACAACACATCTATCAGAGCAAACTCGTGGTGCTCAAAGAGCAGGAACTCAAACCGGCGGCGTTCGTGGAACTCGGCCGCCGTTTCGGCACCCCGGTGCCGTACTACGAACCCATGTATCACCACCCGGAGAACGAATTGATCTTCGTCTCTTCGAATTTGAACCGGAACGAACGTCAGATCGGCGTCCCCAAGACCGGCGGATTCTGGCATGCCGATTATCAATTCATGCCCGAGCCGTTTGCCATCACGGTGTTCTACCCTCAGCTGCTGCCGTCGACGACCAGGGGCACACGTTTCATCAACATGGCAACCGCCTACCAGCGGCTGAGCCCGCAGCTCAAAGAGGCGATCAACGGGACGTTCTCCCACCACAGCGCCCGTCGTTACGTCAAAATCCGGCCGTCTGATGTGTATCGGCCGATCGGTGACGTGTTGGCCGACATCGAACGCGTGACACCGCCGAGGCGCTGGCCTACCGTTCTGACCCACCCGGTCACAGGCGAACAAATCCTTTATCTCTCAGAAGCATTCACCTTCGAGATCGAGGACGCTGCCGGAGACGCGCTGCCGCGGACCCTGCTCGACCACCTGCTCGCCGAATCCGGCCAGCTCGACAGCACGTACGAACACCCGAACATCTTTGTGCAGACCTACGAGCCCGGTGATGTTGTGCTGTGGGACAACCGGACCCTGATCCACCGTGCCCTGCACAACCCGACGAACGAACCAACCGAGTCCTACCGCATCACCCTGACCGACGAACACCCGCTGAGCAGTGAGGCCGCCGCATGAATCGACCATCCCGAACGACCCTCATCGACGACCTCCACGACGATGCCGCGTTGCTTGCCCGCGCCATGGCGCCCTACGCGAGCAAGGACACCATCTACTTGAAGAATGCGGTCGCGGAGCGGCGCGGCGACATTGTCGTCGGCACAGGAGATCTGGGATTCCAGCAGTCGTGCTACATCGAAGAGACCGGACACTTCAACGCCGTCGAATTCATCATCTCGTACAACCAGCTCTTCTACTACACGCTCGCGGCCTCGGTGCGTGACGGGCTGATCCCCGAACTCTCGAACTGGGATCTGTCCGACTACTGGGAGCGGCAGTTGCCCTCCGTGCTGATCAGCAAGTTGGCCACCCGATTCCGGCAACCGATCAACTCGCGGGACTACCGCGGTGTCCTGACGATCACCGATATCGAATTCCGCGAGCGCTCGCGGCCGCTGATCGCGCTGCAGACCACCGTCGAGTTCTCCGACGACGGAATCGGCAGCGCCCTGGGCGATGTCGAGATCGCTCTGATCAACCTGCCGTCCAAACCCTGGTGACAACAAGGGAATTCGATCTCGTCAGCCGGCTCGACCACAATGCGGAGGCCGGCGGCGGCCGGGTGGCGCTGATCTTCGCAACCGAGCAGATCACGTTCACCGAACTCGCACAGCGTTCCCTTGCGGTGGCCCGGGCGCTCGTGGCCGCGGGCGTCCGGACGGGAGATCGGGTGGTCCATGTCGCCACCGACACCCCGGCGCTCTATGAGTTGCTGTACGGATGTGCGCGCATCGGAGCCGTGCTGGTGCCGGTGAACTGGCGGTTGGCCACCGACGAGCTCGACTTCGTCGTCAAGCACTCGGGGGCGCGCGTGCTGATCACCGACCGGCCCGACCTGGCGGCCGAAAATGTCGTCCAACTGGGCGATTTCGCGCGATGGCGGGACAGTGCCACCAATCGGGTGCTACCGGACATCGCGGTCGACCGGAACACCCCGGTGGTCCAGATGTACACCAGCGGCACCACCGGGCGGCCGAAAGGTGTTGTGCTGGGCCATCGCACCTTCAACGCGGTTCGTGAGCTACTCGACAATGCCGGACTCGATTGGATCGATTGGCGGCCCGACGATGTCAGCCTCATCGCGCTACCCGCCTTTCATATCGGCGGCATGTGGTGGGCCACACAAGCACTCAACAGTGGACTGCCGAGTGTGGTTATCCCCCGATTCACCGCGATGGGAGCAGCGGCAGCGGTCCGTGACAATGGTGTGACGCTCACTTGCTTCGTCCCGGCGATGATCCTGATGCTGTTGTCCGCACCCGGAGTCGTCGCGTCCGATCTGGCGACGCTGCGCAAGATCGCGTACGGCGGATCCCCGATCGGTCCCGATCTGCTGTCCCATGCGATCGACACCATTGACTGCGAGTTCGCTCAGATCTACGGCTTGACCGAGACCGGGAACACCGCCGTGTGCCTTCCACCCGAACAGCATCGACCCGGTCTAGCCCGACTGCATGCCGCCGGAAAGCCTTATCCCGGAGTGGACGTGGCCATCCGGGACAGTGAAGGAAACGACCTGCCCAGTGGAGTCTCCGGCGAGGTGTACCTGCGCAGCCCAGCCCAGATGCTGGAGTATTTCGCCGATCCCGCGGAGACCGCGAACACCATCGTCGATGGCTGGGTTCGTACCGGTGATGCGGGGTACGTCGACGACGACGGGTTCCTGGTGATCCGCGACCGCGTCAAAGATCTCATCATCGTCTCGGGCGAGAACGTCTATCCGGCCGAAGTGGAGAAGGCGATCAATTCGCATCCGGACGTACATGACAGTGCGGTGGTGGGAGTCCCGGACGATCGCCGCGGCGAATGTGTCCACGCGTTCATCGTCACCAAGCCCGAGTCCCTACTCGCCGACAACGAGTTGTCCGAGTTCCTCGGCCGCAGACTCGCCCGGTTCAAAGTGCCTTCGCGCTATGAATTCATCGAGTCGATCCCCCGCAATCCCAGCGGCAAGATCCTCCGCCGCGAATTGCGCGAACAGTTCTGGGCGGGGCTGGACCGGCAGGTCCACTGAGGCCACCGTCCCTCCGCCGCAGCGGGCGTACCGCTGTCACGGCACGAGGGCGTAGCACTCCCGCACCCGCTCGATCCACCAGTCCCGGCGCGCAGGCGCTGCCGCCAGGCCGGCCAACCGGGCCGGGTCGGGCACCACCGGGCCGACCGGCAGGAACCCGTCCAAGGGCGGCGGCACGTCGACAACGTCCTCGACGAACAACCCACCGGTACCCAGGCCGCAGGCGTGCTGCAGCGTCGGCAGGCAGCCGGCGGCCAGCAGCCCGCGGGTCATGCCGACGGCCGAATCCAGAGCGCTCGACACCACGATGGGGATGTCGATCTGCCGGGCCACCGACAGCAGCCGCGTCACGCCACCCAGCGGGGCCACCTTGACCACCGCGATGTCCGCCGCTCGTTCGCGTACCACCCGCAGCGGATCCGAGGCCTTACGGATGGACTCGTCGGCCGCCACCGGCACGTCGATCAGACGCCGCAGCTCGGCCAGTTCCGGCACTGTCGCACACGGCTGTTCCAGGTACTCGAGCGGCCCCGAGGCAGTCAGTGCCCGTGCAGCGGCCACCGCTTCTTCGACGGTCCAGCCACCGTTGGCGTCGACGCGCACCACGGGCACGAGAGCGCGGACGGCCTCGACGCGCGCCACGTCGTCGGCCAGCGTCTGCCCCGGCTCGGCCACCTTCACCTTGGCGGTCCGGGCCCCCGGGAAGCGCGCCAACACCTCGGGTACCCGGGCGGCCTCGACCGCGGGCACGGTGGCGTTGATCGCGATCCGCTCCCGCACCGGCGCGGGCGACGGCTGATACGCCGCCTCGATGCCGGACGCCAGCCAGTGTGCCGCCTCGGCCGGGCCATACTCGACGAACGCGCCGAATTCGCCCCAGCCGCACGGCCCGTCGATCAGCGCGACTTCACGAACGTCGATGCCGCGGAACCGAACCCGCATGGGCAGCGAGACGACGTGCAGCCGCTCGAGCAGTTCGGCTAAGGCAGGCACCCCTCTATCGTGCCTCACACGGTGGCGCGGTCCCGGCCCTCCCAGTACGGCTTGCGAAGTTCCTTCTTGAGGATCTTGCCGGTGGGGTTGCGGGGCATGTCGTCGACGAAGTCGATGGTCTTCGGGCACTTGTAGGCGGCGAGGCGTTCGCGGGCGAAGGCAATGAGGTCGGCGTCCGACACTCCGTCTCCCGAACCCTCGAGCGTGACAACGGCTTTCACCGATTCACCCCACTTCTCGTCGGGCACACCGATGATCGCGACCTCGGACACCGCCGGGTGCTCGGCGAGCACCCGCTCCACCTCGATGGAGTAGATGTTCTCGCCACCCGAGATGATCATGTCCTTGAGCCGGTCCTCCACGAAGATGTAGCCGTCGGCGTCGACGCGGCCGATGTCCCCGGTGCGGAACCACCCATCGGGCGTGATCGCCTCGGCGGTGGCGTCCGGCCGGTTCAGGTACTCCTTCATCAACGTCGGCGTGCGGAACCACAATTCGCCCTGCTCGCCGGCGGGCGCATCGTCGAGGGTTTCCGGATTGACCACTCGGACCTCGGCTTCTGGAATCAGCACGCCCGCACTGACGAGCCGTTCCTCGTTGTCGGCGCGGTGGTCCTCGGGCATCAGCCGGCTGACGACGCCACAGACCTCGGTCAGGCCGTACACCTGGATGAACTCGGTCTCGGGCCATGCCTGCAACGCCTGGCGCAGCAACGGCAGCGGCATCGGCGAGGCCCCGTAGGCGTAGGTCTTCAAGGCGCTGAACAACTTCACCGCATCCGGGCCGGTCTCGAGCACCTTGGCCAGCACGGCCGGCACCAGGAAAGTCCGGTTGGCGCCGACCAGGATGCCGCCGGCCAGCGAGGCTCCGTCGGCGTCGCGTGTCAGGTAGCTCGGCACCCCATTGTGCAGCCCGTACTGCATGTACGACGAGCCACCGACATGGAACAGCGGCATCGCCACCAGGTTCTTGTCGTCCGGGCTGCTCTCCCAGCCGTCGAAAGCATTGATGGTGTGCGCGATCATGTTGGCCTGGGTGAGCGCGACGCCCTTGGGGCGGCCCGTCGTGCCCGAGGAGTACATGATGATGCACACGTCGTCGGGCTGGACATCAGGCGAGCGATCCACCGCGGTCGCGCCGGCCAGCAGCGCCTCGTACTCGTCACCCTCGCCACCCTCGGGCGTCACGCTGACGATGTGCTCCACGTGAGTGAGCTTGTCGGCGATGTTGTCGACCGCCGGCCTCAGCTCGGCACCGACGACGAGAACCTTTGCGCCACAGTCGTTCAGCACGAAATCCAGCTCATCGGCGGCCAGCCGGAAGTTGATGATCGCGTTGGCGGCGCCCAGGGACGCCGCGGCCAGCGTCAGCTCGACGCAGGCCGGGTGGTTCTTGTCCAGGAACGCGACCACGTCCCCGCGTTTGACGCCCCAGGCTGACAGCGCACCCGCCAGCCGGCGCACCCGGTCGTTCCACTGCGACCAGGTCCACGTCCTGTTCAGGTAGGTGATCGCTTCGTCGTCCGGCTTGGTCGCGGCCCAGTGGGCAACACGTTCATCGAGGAATCGGGGTGCCGACAGTTCAGTCATGTCCTGAGCCTGCCACGTCTGCCGCGTGCTCAGTCGGCTTTGGCGTGAACCTGTTGTCCTGCCAGATAAGTCGCGAGCACCTCCAGGTCGGCGACGGCTTCTGGCGGCACCGAGCGCGGGTCGGCCGACAACACCACGAGGTCCGCGTACTTGCCGACTTCCAGCGAACCGACCGCGTCATCGGAGAACAGCTGCCAGGCCGCATCGATGGTCTGGGCCCGGATGGCCGCCTCGACGGTGAGCCGTTCCTGCGGCGCCAGCACGCGCCCGCTGGGGGCGATCCGGGTGGCCGCGACGCTGATGTTGCGCAGCGGCTCCTCGGGCGTCACCGGCGGGTCGTTGTGCAGCGAGATCCGCATACCGGTGGCCACGGCCGAGCCGGCCGGCATCCACACGTCGCCGTGCTCGGGGCCGAACAGCCCGTCGACGATGACGTCACCCCAGTAGTGGATCTGGTCGACGAAGACACTGCACGTGACGCCGAGATCGTGGGCGCGCTGCAGCTGCACCGGTGTGATGGCACCGACGTGCTCGAGCCGCAGCCGGTGATCCTCCCGCGGCCAGCGCTTCAGCGCGTCCTCGTACACATCCAAGATGGTGTCGACGCCGTGGTCGCCGTGCACGTGACAGGCCATCTGCCAGCCCAGTGGGAAGAACGTGTTGACGATCTCGGCGAGCTGCTCGCGGGTGTAGTTGGCGTGCCCGCACGACCCCGGCACCACGCCGATGGTGCGGGTGGCATCGGTATCGAGATACGGGAAGGTGAGGTCGATGTTGCCCACCCACGGCGACCCGTCGACCCAGATCTTGATGCCGACCTGACGGACCAGGTCGTCACCGTTGTCCGGGGACGCGTCGGTGTGCAGCGCCGCGGTCGACATCTCGTAGGTGCGCAGCCGCACGGTGAGCTTGTCGCGCATCTGCTCCAGCACCGGCCGGAACATCGGGTCGAACGCCATCTCCGAACAGGTCGTCAGGCCGGCCCGATTCAGCCGGGCGCATTCGGCGAGCAGCAGCGCCGGATAGTCGGTGGGCGTCATCACTCCTGTCACGAGCGGGAACACCGCACCGGTCTCCTCGGCGGTGCCGTCGAGCTCGCCGTCGGCGTCGCGGCCGTACTTGGAGCCGTGCGGATCCGGGGTGTCACGGGTCAGCCCGGCGGCACGGGCGGCAGCCGAGTTGAAGTACGCCTTGTGCCCCGAGTTGTGCACGATGACCAGCGGGCCGTCGGGCGCCGCCGCGTCCAGCCAGGCTCGCGTCAGCTCTGGGAGCCCGTGCTGCAGCAGCGGATCCCAGCCGTTCAGGTAGGCGCCGTCAGCGCCGCGAGCGGCCACCTCGGCGTGGACCGCGGCCACGACGTCGTCAGCGTTAGGCATCGTGACGGGCCGGATGTCGACCATGCGGCCACCGAGCACCACCGCCTCCATCAATGGGTGGCCGTGCGCCTCGACGAACCCGGGCAGCACGCAGCCGGCGACCTCCCGAACCTCGGTGTCAGCGCCGATCCACGGCTGTACCTCGTCGCGTGACCCGACAGCGACGATGCGTCCGGCGGTGACGGCGAGCGCCTCGGCGATGGGCCGCTGCGGGTCGACGGTCACGATGTTTCCGACGATGACGAGATCGGCTGGGCTGGCCATGAGGTCGATGCTAGGGCGTGTCTATCGGACGGGTTTCGCAATGCGTCAATTTCACGGGCTTGACCTACGGACTAGAACACGTTCTAGTCTTAGGTCATGGCCCCTGACGTCTCTTCTTCGCGCGAGCGCTCATCAGCCGAGCTGCTGCGCCATCCCCTGCATTCCGGACACTTGACGGTCGGCGCCCTGAAGCGCAACAAAGACAAGCCGGTCCTGTTCCTCGGCGACACCACACTGACCGGCGGCCAGCTCGCCGACCGCATCAGCCAGTACATTCAGGCGTTCGAGGCGCTCGGCGCCGGCTCCGGCGCCAGCAGCGGCCTGTTGGCGCTGAACCGGCCCGAGGTGCTGATGATCATCGGCGCCAGCCAGACGCAGGGCTACCGCCGCACAGCACTACACCCTCTCGGCTCGCTCGACGATCACGCCTACGTCCTCTCCGACGCCGGCGTCACAACGCTGATCATCGATCCCACCCCGGCGTTCGTGGAGCGGGCCATCGGCCTGCTGGAGAAGGTGCCGTCGCTCAAGCAGATCCTGACGATCGGCCCGGTGCCGGACGAGCTGACGGGCTCGGCCATCGACCTGGCCGCCGAAGCCGCGAAGTTCGAACCGCAGCCACTGAAGGCCGCCGACCTGGCCCCTGATCACGTCGGCGGGCTCACCTACACCGGCGGCACCACCGGCAAGCCCAAGGGCGTCATCGGCACGACGCAGTCCATCAGCACCATGACGACCATCCAGCTGGCCGAATGGGAGTGGCCGGAGCACCCGCGGTTCCTGATGTGCACTCCGCTGTCGCATGCCGGCGCGGCGTTCTTCGTGCCGACCATCGTCAAGGGCGGCGAGCTGATCGTGCTCAAGAAGTTCGACCCCGCGGAGGTGCTGCGGGTGATCGAAGAGCAGAAGATCACCGCGACCATGCTGGTGCCGTCGATGATCTACGCGCTCATGGACCACCCCGATTCGCATACGCGCGACCTGTCGTCGCTCGAGACCGTCTACTACGGCGCTTCCGCCATGAACCCGGTGCGTCTCGCCGAGGCCATCCGCCGGTTCGGCCCGATCTTCGCGCAGTACTACGGCCAGTCCGAGGCCCCGATGGTCATCACCTACCTGGCCAAGGGCGAGCACGACGAGAAGCGGCTGACATCCTGCGGCCGGCCGACGCTGTTCGCGCGCACGGCCCTGCTGGATTCCGACGGAAATCCGGTGCCCCAGGGTGAGGTCGGCGAGATCTGCGTGTCCGGCCCACTGCTGTCGGGCGGCTACTGGAACCTGCCGGAAGCCACTGCCGAGACGTTCAAGGATGGCTGGATGCACACCGGCGACCTGGCCCGCGAGGACGAGGACGGGTTCTGGTACATCGTCGACCGGACCAAGGACATGATCGTCACCGGTGGCTTCAACGTCTTCCCGCGGGAAGTGGAAGACGTTGTGGCCGAACATCCTTCGATCGCCCAGGTATGCGTCGTCGGCACCCCCGACGAGAAGTGGGGCGAGGCGGTGACGGCCGTCGTCGTGCTGCGTCCGGACGCCGACCGGTCCGAGGAGGCCGTCGCCACGATGACCGCCGAGATTCAGGCCGCGGTCAAGGAGCGCAAGGGCTCGGTCCAGTCGCCGAAGCAGGTCGTCGTCGTCGACGCCGTGCCGGTGACGGCGCTCGGCAAGCCGGACAAGAAGGCGGTCCGCGCGCAGTTCTGGGCTGGCTCGGAGCGCTCTGTCGGCTAGGTCGCAAGCAGTCGTGAAACCCCCAATTCCCTTGGAAATCGGGGGTTTTCGCGTTTCCCGGTAAGTGGGAGGCACCCCAGGTTCAGGAAGTGGGCAACCCGGCGAGGAGGCGGTCGAAGAGCACGGCGGCCGCGGCGGCAGCCCCGTCGGCGTCGGCGGCGACGATGCGGTCGAGCAGCCGGTGATGGTCCTCGAACTCGGTCTCGACGGGCGTCTCGTTCATGACGGACACGCTCGCGGTGATGACCTCGATGAGTCCCAGGTACAGATCGATCAGCATGGTGTTGCGGGACGCGCGCATGACGGCACAGTGGAATTCGGTGTCGGCGTGGACGAATTCGTCGTGATGCGCGGCGCGCTGCTCGTTGTCGCGGCCGTCCAGCAGCCGCCGCAGCAGCGCGATGTCGTCATCGGTCCGCCTGGCCGCGGCCAGGCGGGCGCCCTCCACTTCCAGCCCGCGGCGCACCTGCAGCACATCCCGCAGTTCGTCACTGCACAGCCGGCTCAACGCGCCTGAGACCTCGCTGGTGGCACGAACGTACGTGCCGTCGCCCTGCCGTACCTCGAACAGGCCGGCGTGCGCCAGTGCCCGGACGGCCTCCCGCACCGTGTTGCGGCCGACGCCGAGCGCCTCGACCAGATCGGTCTCATTCGGGATGCGATGGCCGACGGGCCATTCGCCGTCCGCGACCGAACCCCGGAGCTGCTCGATGACCTGTTCCACCAAGCCGGCACGGCGGGCTGTGTTCAGGGCCACGAAATCATCCTTTCAACCAATCATAGGATGTATGCCATCATAGCAGCATGAGTGCTGCCCTGAACGGTTCCGAACACGCCCGTTACGAGGACGAATTGGCACTCGAGCTCGACGGCGCCATCGAAATCGCGGATGTCCCGGCGAGTCCGAGCACCCGCCTCGCGAGCGGTGTCCTGCTCGCCGCCGCGGTCGTCGTCACCGCCCTGAACCTGCGGCCGTCCGTCACGAGCGTCGCTCCCCTACTGGGTGAGATGCGCACCGCACTCGGGGTGTCGTCGGTCTGGGCCGGCATCCTCACCACGCTGCCCGTACTGTGCTTCTCCGCCGCGGGCGCCACCGCGCCCCTGCTGGCCAAACGGCTCGGCCTCGGCCGGACCGTGACGCTCGCCCTGCTGGTGCTGGCCCTGGGCCTGGCGGTGCGGCCGTACGGCGACGGCGGCCTCATGCTGGGCGCCACGCTGCTCGCCTCGTCCGGCATCGCACTGGCGAACGTGCTGATCCCGGTGGTGATCAAGAGTTCGTTCCCCGCCCACATCGGCCTGATGACGGGTATCTACACCAGCGCACTGCAAGCCGGCGGAGCATTCGGCGCCGCCGTCACCCCAGCGGTGGAACACAGCGTCGGCGGCTGGCGTCCGTCGCTCGCCATCTGGGCCGCGCTCGCGCTGGCGGCCCTGCTGTTATGGCTTCCGGCCGCGCGCCGGCATCGCACCGACTGGGCGACAACGGCGGCCCGCACCACCGCGCGTCGATCCCTGCTGCGCAACCCGCTCGCATGGACGGTGACGCTCTACATGGGCAGCCAGTCGTTCCTGGCCTACATCATGATGGGTTGGCTCCCACAGATTTTCATCGACAACGGCATGGACAAGACCACTGCCGGCGTGATGTCCGGGGTGATGTCGCTGATCGGCGTCCCGGTCGCGCTACTCATCTCGCCGCTGGCTGCCCGCAGCACTCACCAGAGCCTGTGGAACGTCGGCCTCGGTGTGCTGGGCCTGTCCGGCGCCATCGGTCTGCTCGTCGCGCCGAGTGCGGCACCGGTGCTGTGGAGCCTGCTGGCCGGTATCGGGATGAGCGCGTTCTCACTCGCGCTGACCGTCATCGCGCTGCGCGCCCGCAACACCGAGGACACCGCACAGCTCTCGGGCATGGCGCAGGGCTTCGGCTACCTGTTCGCGAGCACCGGGCCGTTCCTGTTCGGGCTGCTGCACGACGTCTCCGGCGGCTGGCACGTCCCGTTCGTGTTGTTCTTCAGCGTGTACGCGGTGCAGTTGACGGCCGGCTGGTTCGCCGGGCGCAACCGCTACGTCTAGGTGACGGTCTGGCTAGTACGGCGGCGGGTAGCCGGGGTACGCGGCGGGCACGACGGGCACCGACTGGGCGCTCTTCCACCGGCACCACTGCTGCGTCGAGTTGAGCGCCGCCAGCACACCGGTGGCGAGGGCGAACACGATCGGCACGGCGGCGCTCATCACCGACATCCCCGCCATTTGCTGCATCCCCTCGTAGCCGCCGCCGAGTGCGGTGCCGAGCCGCTTGAGGATGGTGAGCGAGGCGAACAGGCCGACGACGTTGGACAACACCACGACCGTGCAGCTGGCCATGACGATCCAACGGCCCGCTGCACGCCCGAGGATCAGCAGCACGCCACCGACCAGCAGCGCGACGGCCACGATCGTCTGCACGACGGCCATGGCGGTGCTCAGGCCCATCAGGCCGGACCTCGTGTCCGACCCGCTCGAGAAGGAGTCGGAGAGCGTGCTCAACGTCGCGACCACATACCAGCTGGAGAATGCCTGGAACGCCGTCGACACAGCGCCGAGCAGACTCAGCACCGCGGCGATGATGGCCGTCACGCCGGAGGGGCCGGCCGGTCCGGGCGTGGGCATGCCGTACCCCCCAGGCTGCGGGTACTGCGGCTGCGGATACTGCTGGGGGTACTGCGGGTAGGGCATGTTCGGCGGCACGCCGGGAGCGCCGTACGGGTTGGCCCCATACGGTTGACCCGGTCCGAACGGCCCGGGTGGCGGCCACTGATCAGACATCGAAACCCTCCTTCAGCTGGGCGAACATAGCACGCCAGCGCAGTTGCAGGGGCTCGTCTAGCCTCGATCCATGGGCCAGGACAGCGACGCGAACCTCAAGCCACCATGGTGGCTCAAGCCGATGAACAAAGTCATGATGGCCGTCATGCGGGTGGTTCCCATCAAGGGTCCCGTCGTGCTGACCGTGCCGGGCCGCTCGTCCGGTGAACCGCGGTCGACGCCCATCACTCCGTTCGAGGTCGACGGCCGCCGCTACGTCGTGGGTGGTTTCCCGAACGCCGACTGGGTGCGCAACGCGCGCGCCGCGGCCACCGCCACCGTGACCCGGGGCCGGCAACGTGAAGAGGTCCGGCTGTCCGAGGTACCCGCCGAAGAGGCCCGCCCGCTGCTGCGGCAGTTCCCCATCCTGGTGCCGACGGGCGTCGGGTTCATGAAGAACGCGGGCCTGGTGACCGGCCCCAACCCCGACGAGTTCGAAGCGCTCGCCGGACGCTGCGCGGTGTTCCGGTTCGATCCGGTCTAGCACCGCGGCGAGCGTGGGGGCTTACGCCGAAATTCTGGCCGAATTTCCGCGCAAACCCCCGCGCGCGAGTGCCCGCTAAAGGTGTGGCGCGTCCTTGATCGGGGCGTCCTGCTGGCCGGCCGTCTGGCACCACGCGAGCGCGGAGGCGCGCGTGCCCGTCACCTCAAGTGACGACGGGTCGGCCCCCTTGCGGTCCTTGATCATCTTGTTGACCGCCTGGTTCTGCGTCTTCTCGTCGGCTCCCACGAAGTCCTTGCACTTGGTGTCGCCGCCCTGAACGGACGGCGAGCATCCGACCAGCGCCAGTCCGGCAATGAGCCCTGACACCACCACGCCTGCTGACCGCTTCATTGAGCCTCTCCTGTTCGGGCCGCCATCGGCCGCCATGTGTCTGCGACCTAGTACCCATGGGGCGCACAGGCCAAACCCCGGCAGCTCTAAGGTCGAGGCGTGAACGCAGACAATCCGTTTGACCCTCAGCTCTGGCAGCCGGTGACCGAGCTCGGTGAACTCACCGACATCACCTACCACCGTCACGTGCTGGACGGTAAGCCGCAGCCGACGGTCCGGATCGCCTTCGACCGGCCCGACGTCCGTAACGCCTTCCGGCCGCACACCGTCGACGAGCTGTACCGCGCACTCGACCACGCCCGAATGAGCCCGGACGTCGGCGTCGTCCTGCTCACCGGCAACGGACCGTCGTCGAAGGACGGCGGCTGGGCGTTCTGCTCCGGCGGCGACCAGCGCATCCGCGGCCGCAGCGGCTACCAGTACGCGTCCGGCGACACCGCCGAGACCGTCGACCCGGCCCGCGCCGGGCGGCTGCACATCCTCGAGGTCCAGCGGCTGATCCGGTTCATGCCGAAGCCCGTGATCTGCCTGGTCAACGGCTGGGCGGCCGGTGGCGGCCACAGCCTGCACGTCGTCTGCGACCTGACCCTGGCCAGCCGGGAACACGCCCGGTTCAAGCAGACCGACGCCGACGTCGGCAGCTTCGACGGCGGCTACGGCAGCGCATACCTGGCGCGGCAGGCCGGGCAGAAGTTCGCCCGCGAAATCTTCTTCCTGGGCCGCGCCTACGACGCCGAATCGATGCGGGCCATGGGAGCCGTGAATGAGGTCGTCGACCACAAGGACCTGGAAACCGTTGGGCTGCAATGGGCGGCCGAGATCAACGGCAAGTCGCCGCAGGCCATCCGGATGCTGAAGTTCTCGTTCAATCTGATCGACGACGGGCTGGTGGGCCAGCAGATTTTCGCCGGCGAGGCCACGCGCCTGGCGTACATGACCGACGAAGCCGTCGAGGGCCGGGACGCGTTCCTGCAGAAGCGCGACCCGGACTGGAGCGAGTTCCCACGTTACTTCTGAGTTTCTGGCGGTCACATGAACGACGCGACGCTGTGCGCTTTGCCATGAGTGCCCTGTGTATCCGCTTGGGCGCGTATCGATGTCGGGCGCCTCGGGTCAGACTGAGCACGTGAAAGTCGGGGCACGCGCACGTATCGGCCGGTGGGCGCTGGGAGCCCAGGGTTTCACCATGGGCATTTTCGGCGGCGCCGGTCTGGCCTGGTCCATGGCGAACCCGCATTTCGGCGCTGCCGGCGCCCCGATCTTGTGGCTGCGTGTTACCCCGCTGCACTGCTCTCTGCTGCTGGTGGTCGGCGTGCTGACCGTCTTCGCCTCGTTGGGCCGGAGCGCGGCGATGTTCAACGGGGTCGCCGCACTCGGCTGGTGCGTCGTGACGGCGGTATGTGTGGTGGCGACGTCGAGCCACAACCCGGGCCCACTGGGCTTCGACTCCCACGACACCGTGCTGTACGCCGTTCTCACCGCGTACAACGTGGCCCTGATGGTTTGGTTCGCCTTCCCCAGCCGCTCCACAGCAGAGGCCCGAGCACCCGGCCGGTCCCCCCGGCGCCACTCCGACGCGGTCGGCTCCCGCTGATCCCTGTTAGCCTCCCGGGGTGAGCGAGCCGAGTTACTCCGACGCCGAACGCGCAGCCGTCTACCGGGTCATGGCCGAGCGCCGGGACATGCGGCACTTCACGCCGAATTCCGAAGTGCCCGAAGATGTTCTGCGGCGCATCCTGGAGGCTGCCCACATGGCGCCGAGCGTCGGATTGATGCAGCCGTGGCGCTTCCTGCGAATCACCGATCCGGCTATGCGGACAGCGATCAAGGAACTGGTCGACACCGAGCGGATCCGGACCGGCGAGGCCCTCGGGCCCCGCGAAGCGGAGTTCCTGGCACTCAAGGTCGAGGGCATCGGCGACTGCGCCGAGCTGTTCGTCGTGGCGCTGGGTGACGATCGCGAACGCCACATCTTCGGCCGGCGCACCATGCCGCACATGGATCTGGCGTCGGTGTCCTGCGCCATCCAGAACATGTGGCTGGCGGCCCGCGCGGAAGGTCTTGGTCTGGGCTGGGTTTCGCTGTTCGAACCGGCGGAGCTGGCCGAGCTGATGGGCATGCCCGAGGGCGCCGACCCGATCGCGGTGCTGTGCGTCGGCCCGGTGCCGGAGTTCCCGGACCGTCCCGAGCTCGAGATCGTGGGCTGGACGACAGCCCGCCCGCTCGACGAACTGGTGTACACGAACAGCTGGCCTGCCACCCGAACGAGCTGAGTTTCCCTAAGCTCGTGGGCGTGAGCAAAAGTCCACTGCGCCGAGTCACCGAGAGTCTGCTGCTCGCCGGTATGCGACCACCCCTGATCGAACGGTTGTCGGGCCACGGCGAGGTGGACCTGGCCGGCAAACGCATCGTGCTGACCGGCGCGTCGTCGGGCATCGGCGAGGCGGCCGCGGCCAAGCTGGCCCGCCTGGGTGCGACGGTCGTGATCGTGGCCCGCCGGGCCGACCTGCTGGACACGGTGGCGGCCAGGATCACCCACAGCGGGGGCGACGCGATCGCCCGGCCGTGCGACCTGTCGGATATGGACGCCATCGACGCGCTCGTCACCGACGTCGAAGCCGAGCTTGGTGGCGTGGACATCCTGATCAACAACGCCGGTCGGTCCATCCGCCGGCCGCTGGCCGAATCCCTGGACCGCTGGCACGACCTCGAACGCACCATGACCCTGAACTACTACTCGCCGCTGCGGCTGGTCCGAGGCTTTGCCCCCGGCATGCTGGAGCGCGGCGACGGGCACATCATCAACGTGTCCACGTGGGGTGTGATGAATGAGTCGTCGCCGCTGTTCGCGGTCTACAACGCCTCCAAAGCCGCACTCACCGCCGTCAGCCGGGTCATCGAAACCGAGTGGGGCGCAAGCGGAGTGCACTCGACGACGCTGTTCTACCCGCTGGTGAAGACGCCGATGATCGCACCGACCCGCGCCTACGACGGACTGCCCGGGCTGTCGGCTGACGAAGCCGCCGACTGGATGGTCACCGCGGCCAAGACCCGTCCGGTGCGCATCGCACCCCGGATGGCGGTGACGTCGCACGCCCTCAACAGCTTCGTCCCCGGCGTGGTGGACAAGATGATGAAACGCCAACGCGCACAACCGGTTCGGTGAGGCGATGGAAATCCTGGCCAGCCGCATCCTGATCCGTCCCGCCGACTACCAGAAGTCGGTGGCCTTCTATCGGGACGCCATCGGCCTGGCCATTGCCCGTGAATACGGCGCCGGCACCGTGTTCTATGCTGGGCAGTCCCTGATCGAGCTCGCCGGCCACGGCCGTGACGGCGACGGCCCGTCAGTGCCGTTCCCCGGCGCACTGTGGCTCCAGGTGCGGGATGTCTATCTGACGCAGGCCGAACTCGAAGGCCGCGGAGTGACGATTTCCCGTGCGGCACAACAAGAACCGTGGGGCCTGCACGAACTGCACGTCACCGATCCCGACCAGGTCACCTTGATCTTCGTACAGGTGCCCGACACCCACCCACTACGACGAGACACCCGGAGCTAGCGCTCCGGGTGTCTCGCGTGGTGCGTATCGGGGCGCGTCAGCGCTACGGTGTGGCCAGTGGCCAGCCGACCGCGGCCAGACGAGCCGATACCTGCTGGATGTCCTCGGGACTCGGCGCCTGGTCGGTGGTCTTCTGGATCGCGTCGTGGATCTCGTCTTCGGTGACCGGGCTTTCCCCGTCGTTGGAACGCAGGATGGTGCGGGCCACCTCGACGACCTCGCCCTCGCTGAGGGAACGCCGCAGCAACGCCAGCACCGGGAAGTAGTCCTTCGGCGGCACTCCGTCCGGGTACCCCTCACGCAGCCAGTTCAGGATGCTGTGGAACAGGGCCGCCGTGTTGTTCGGCGCGGGCACAACGATGGGCTCATTCATTACTTCAGCCCCAGGGGTTCGAAGATTTTGACGCCGGTGTGGTGCGCAATGACGTCCTTGGTGATCCACAGGATGGCGAGCAGCACGATGGCGCCGACGAGGACGAACAGCGCCACGCCGAGTGCCTTCAACACTGCGTTGGGTGTGTGGGTGGTGCCGTCGTCCCCGACGCCACCGGCGCCGGTGGAGTAGGCGACCAGACCGCCGGCGAACACCGCGGGCAGGCCGGCACCAAAGATGAGTCCCACCACCAGAACTCGGAAAATTGCTTCCAAATAGTGCATCGAATTATTCCTTAAGTCTTTGCTGGAGATACCGGCGTCAGACCGACGCGGTGTCCTTGGTGGACTTGGCTGCGGCGCGCACGTCGGCCGGAACCGTCGAGTTGGTCGACTCGTCCCAATCGGCGTTGACGTTGTTGTGGTCGATCTTCTGCTGCTGGGCGCGGTAGTACATGAAGCCCGACAGACCGACCAGGATCAGGAAGATCACGATGTCACCGACCAGCGGCGTGCTCGCGCTGGCGATTCCATTGGCGAGCAGGAACGAGAGCGCACCGACGAGGCCGGCGGCAGGCAAGGTGATCAGCCATGCGGCGGCCATCCGGCCCGCGACCTTCCAGCGCACCTCGCCGCCCGGCTTGCCGACGCCGCTGCCCAGGATCGAGCCGGTGGCCACGTGCGTGGTGGACAGCGCCATGCCCGCGACGCTCGAAGTCAGGATGACTGCGGCCGATGCGGATTCGGCGGAGAAGCCCTGCGGCGAGTCGATTTCGACCAAGCCCTTACCGAGGGTGCGGATGACGCGCCACCCACCGATGTAGGTGCCGAGACCGATGGCGAGGGCGCAGCTGCCGATGATCCAGAACGGCAGGCCGTCCTTCTTCACGTCGCCGGTCAGGTGGCCGGTGCTGATGAGCGCGAGGGCGATGACGCCCATGGTCTTCTGCGCGTCGCCGGTGCCGTGAGCGAGAGACAGCAGCGAAGCAGTGGCGATCTGGCCCCAACGGAAGCCCTCTTCGCGACGCGCCTTGGTGACGTTCTTACTGATCCGGTAAACCAACCAGGTGCCGCACATGGCGATCACGCCGGCGATGAACGGCGAGGCCACCGCCGGGAGCAGCACCTTGCTGGTCAGGCCATCCCAGTTGACGCCGGCGAAGCCCGCCGCGGCGATACCCGAGCCGATCAGGCCGCCGAACAGCGCGTGCGACGAGCTGGATGGGATACCGAACAGCCAGGTGAGCAGGTTCCACAGGATGCCGCCGACGAGGCCCGAGAAGATCACCGTCAGCGCGACGGTCGCGTCGAGCTTGAGGTGGCCGGTCTTGGGGTCCTGAATCTTCAGGACGTTGGTGGCCACCGTGACGGCCACGTTGACGGAAAGGAAGGCACCTACAAGGTTCAGGATGCCCGAGAGCGTCACCGCGGCTTTGGGCTTGAGGGCGCCGGTGGCGATGGATGTCGCCATCGCGTTACCGGTGTCATGAAAACCGTTCGTAAAATCAAAGGCCAGGGCGGTTGCGACAAGCAACGCCAGGATGACGATCGTTTCGCTCATGGCGCTTATTCTGGGCTAGCGCGCGCGTTTTTGACCAGTTACGGAAGTCCCCAATTCCGACCGCGACCTGCGTGTTTGCCGTGGCGACGGAGGTGTTCATACAGTGTTCACCTACTCGCTTCGTCTAATTAGTCTGGCAAAGCGCTGGCAGCGACGTCGCGAGTTACCGTGGCGATATGCCCACGTCACAGGCTGGGCATAGGATTCGTTCGCGCATTTTGGGGCAACTATGCGAACAGCTGGGCCCCTTTCCCAAGTTCTGGAGGTGACGCCATGAATGCCTTTTTGACCAAGATCGTGGCGTGGCTGCAGGCCGGATATCCCGAGGGCATTCCCGCCACCGATCGGGTGCCACTGCTGGCCCTGTTGTCCCGTCGCCTGACCAATGACGAGGTCAAGTCAGTGGCAAGGGCATTGATGGATCGGGGCGAGTTCGACCAGATCGATATCGGGGTGCTGATCACCCGGATCACCGATGAACTGCCCCGCGCCGAGGATGTTGAACGAGTACGAGAACGGTTGGCCGCCAAAGGCTGGCCGCTCGACGATCCCCGCGACCCGGCCGACGGCGGGCCTGTCGACGGAGGCCCCGGCAACAGGGAGCCGACATAGGCATCCTCCATCCCGTCGTCGTCGGTTCCTGCGGCGCGGCCCTTGCCCTGATCCCCGAGTTGGCGCAGGCCCTGGACGGCGGCCGCGCACTGCTGCCGCTGCCGGCCGACGATGACCGCCAGGCCGCGCTGCTGACCGAGACCTTGCGGGCCGGCGAGCCCGTCGACGACGGCGTGGCGCTGGTTGTCTCAACGTCGGGTTCGACCGGAATACCCAAGGGCGCCTTACTTTCCGCCACCGCGTTGCACGCCAGCGCCGACGCCACGCATGACCGGCTCGGCGGCCCCGGCCGGTGGCTGTTGGCCCTGCCCGCCCATCACATCGCCGGTGTCCAGGTACTCGTGCGCAGTCTGCGGGCCGGCACCACACCGGTGGCCCTGGATCCGGGATTCGGCGTCGGCGAATTACCCGCTGCGGTACAGGCCTTGGGGCCAGGCCGGCGCTACACGTCTCTGGTTTCGGTGCAGCTGGCCAAGATCCTGGCCGATCCTGCCGCGACCGAGGCCCTGGCCGAGCTGGACGCGGTGCTGATCGGCGGCGGCCCGATGCCCCCGGGGCTCGGCGAAAAGGCCGCAGCCGCAGGGGTTTCCGTGGTGCGTACCTATGGCATGAGTGAAACCTGCGGTGGCTGCATATACGACGGAAAACCGTTGAACGGAGTCGAGCTGCGGATCGACGACACCGGCCGGATCGCGCTGGGCGGTCCCACGCTGGCATCGGGTTACCGCAATCCGGTGGCGCCGTCCCCGTTCGTGGACGGCTGGTTCGTCACCGATGACATTGGCGCCGTGGATGATTCGGGCGCACTGCGGGTCTTGGGCCGCATCGACGATGCCATCGCCACGGGCGGGCTGAAAGTCCTGCCCGCGCTGGTCGAGTCGGCGTTGGCCGGCCATCCGGCCATCGCCGAATGCGCGGTGTTCGGAGTCGCCGACGAACGCCTGGGTCAGCGGGTGGCCGTGGCGGTGGTGCTCCGTCCGGGTGCGGGCCCGCCTACCGTTGCTGACCTGCGGAAACACGTAAGCGCGACCCTCGCCGTCACCGCCGCTCCGCGGGAGGTGCACGTGGTGGACGAGCTCCCCCGCCGCGGAATCGGCAAGCTGGACCGCCGGTCCCTGACGCTCAGCTACCAGAAAAACGCTTGACTGGCCCGTGATGCCGGTCACAGCACCGGCGCTTGATTCGGTGGCGGGCCCGGCTCTCTGGGACCCTAGAACGTGGACCGGAAGAGTTGGAGTTTCCATGCCTGCCCACAGACAGCCTGACAACCATCCTGCGGTGACCGCCCTGATCTGGTCAGGGGGTGTGCTGGCCTGGCTCGTCGCCGCCGCCGTCGCGGCCCCGTCCACCGGACTACCACTGGCCGTCATACTGCCCGCGACCCTGATTTTCGGCGTTCTTGTGGTCGTGGCCATCCGCAGCACGGTCGCCAGCGCCCGCGGCACTGTCGGCCGGGTCGCCCTGGCCGTCGCCATCGGTCTGCTGGTCGGCGAACTGGCCGCGATGACACTCTTCAGCAACGCGATCTCGCAGCGCATGGACAGCGAGGCCGCGGCCCGCGCTGCGGGCACACCGGCGGTGACCGCCGCCCAAGAGCAGCTGAATGTGCTACGTGCCAGCCGCGGCACGCTCGACGCGGCCGTCGACTCCGCCCGGCAGCGCCGTGACGACGCCCAGGTCGTGGCGCGCTGCGAATACCACCCGACACCGGCGTGCGCCCAGCAGCCCATCACCGGCGTGCCCGGAGACGGCCAGATCACCCAGAACACCCAGGACACCCTCGAGCACGACCAGCGTGAGCTCGACGCTGCGCTCGCCACCCGCACCGAGCAGGCCCCGGCCCTCGACGCGCGGATCGCCGGTGCCGAGCACGCGGTGACGGCGGCGCGCGATGCCGCCGGCGTCGGCGCGGACCGTGGCTTCGGCGCGCGGTGGGTCGCGATGAACGGCTACACCATCGAAACGCCTGCGGCCCTCGTGGCGCGCATCGCCGTCATCGGCGTCTGCGTGCTGCTGTACCTGCTGCCGATGCTGCTGCACGCCCGGCAGGACCGGACCCTGCGCGAGCGCCACAACGAGTCACGACTGAAGGCCGAACTGCGCGCCGAGACCGCCATCGCCGTCAAGCAGGCCGAGGTGCGGGCCGAAGCCGAGATTCTGAAGGCCGAGCATCAGCTGGCCGCCATGCGCCTGGCGCTGGAAACCGACGCCGAGATCAATCGCGAATACCACCGCCAGCGCGTGGCCAGCCTCAATCCGGAGGCGCTGACCGGCGGGTCCACGCAGCCCGCGCTCGCGGCCCCGACTGCCGAGGCACTGCGACCGTCCACTGCGCAGCCGCAGCCGATGTACTCGGATTGGGATGAGCTCATGTCGTTCCCCGGCCCGCAGCAGCGGTCGCTGAGCGCCGCCCCGCCGGCGCCCGAAACCGACAGCGCCCCAGCGGAACCGATCGTCACGGCCGACCTCGTCCCGATCGGCGGCGAGGCCGCCGCGAACCTTCCGGCGCCGGCGACGTCGCAGCCCGCCGGCGGCTTGACGCTGCCGCAGCTGCCCGACCTCACCAAGGTGGCGGCGCGCCTGCTGCGTCCGCTGATGGCACCGGTGGCGCCGGTCGTCGACCGCGTCATCGACACGTCGGTGCAGCAGCTGCGGTCGGCGCAGAAGGTCATCGAAGAGTTCGAGGAGATCACCTTCACGCTGCGCCGCACCTCCCGGACCACCGTGAGCGACAGCGCGCACGAGCAGTCATCGGGGCCGCGCGGGGCGGATCAGAGCCAGGCGCTCGGCCAGGGCCAGGGCGGTCAGCCGCCCGCCGAACCCCGGTGGGCCGCGCCGCAGATGAACGCCACGTTTGCGCCGATTGCCCCGCCGCGGGGCGTCGACCACACCGCGCTCAGCAGTAGTGACACGACGATCATCGACGCCGCCGACGAGCGGCGTCAGCTGGGTGAAGGTCGCCGCGCCATCGAGCCGTAACCCCGCGATTTGTGCACGATTTTCCGCGCCGGCCGCGGAAAATCGTGCACAAATCACTGCGGGAGTGAGCGGCTGAGCCTTTCCGTGGCGGTGAGATAGTCCTCGATGAACTCGCGGACCACTTCGCGGGCGGGCTTGACCTTGTTCATGAGGCCGACGCCCTGCCCGACGAAATAGGTCGCGAGCTGCTGGGCGCCCGGATGACCTTGCGCGGCAAGCCGATCGATGCGCCGGATCACCGGCTCGCTCAGCATGTTCTGCAGCGGTAACGGAAGTGGTTTGCGGCCACCGTCTTTCGGCGCCCAGGCGTCGGTCCAGTCCGAAACCAGTTGACGGGCCGGCTTGCCGGTTCGCCCGGCGGACCGCACGGTGTCCCGCGAGCTGGCGGCGAGCATCTTCTGTTTGGTGGCCGGCGCAGTCTCGGCTTCCTCGGTGGTCAGCCACACCGAGCCGGTCCACGCCCCGGCGGCGCCCAGCGCAACCACAGCCGCCATCTGCCGACCCGTGACGATGCCACCGGCGGCGAGCACGGGGACCGAATCATCGATGGCTTCGATTACTTCCGGCACGACCACCAGCGTCGACACCTCACCACAGTGCCCACCGGCTTCGGTGCCCTGCGCGACGATGATGTCCACGCCGGCTGCGACCTGTTTGACGGCGTGCTCCTTGGCGCCGACCAGCGCCGCCACCGGAATCCCCCGCTCGCGGCCCGCCTCGATCATGTAATCCGGCGGCACCCCAAGGGCATTGGCGATCAGCTTGATGGGGTGACTCATCGCCACGTCGAGCAACTCGTGCCCGGTGTTGCCGGACAGCACCGACCCGCCGGTGCGGGCCCTCTCCTCCGGCTCGATGCCGTGGTCGATGAGCAGTTTGGTGACGAATTCCCGGTATTCCGAGGGGATTCGGTCAGCCAGCTGGCCGTCGGAGAGATTCTCGCCCTTGCCCTCGAACTTGGCCGGCACGATGATGTCCGCACCGTACGGGCGGCCGCCGACGTGATCATCGATCCAGGCCAATTCGCGGTCCAGCTGCTCGGGCGTATACGCCGTCGCGCCCAGCACGCCGAAGCCGCCGGCGTTGGTGACGGCTGCGACCACGTCGCGGCAATGGCTGAAGGCGAAGAGCGGAAAATCGATGCCGAGCTGTTCGCAGATCCGGGAAGTCACCCCGTCAGTTCTGCCACCCCAACTTGACGGGTGTCAATAGGCTGCTCGATCAGGGCAGTTCAAACGGCAACTTCACCCCGGCGTGGGCCAGGCAGTGGGTGCAGGCACGCTCGGCGGGGACCGTGGCGAGAGCCTGCTGCACGAGCGCCTTGAACATGGGCGTGTTCCGTTCGAACTCGGCGAACACATCAACCGTGGTGACGCCGGCGCCGGCCTCGATACCGGCATCCAGATCGGTGACCAAAGCTATTGCCGCATAACACATCTCGAGTTCGCGAGCCAGCACTGCTTCGGGGTAGCCGGTCATGTTCACCAACGTGAACCCCTGAGTGGCAAACCACTGGCTCTCGGCCCGGGTGGAGAAGCGGGGCCCCTGGATCACGACCATGGTGCCGCCGTCGAGGACACCGGGCTGCTCGGCTGCCACGGCCCGCAGCGTCGGGCAGTACGGATCGGCGAAGCCGACGTGGATGCCGCCGGCGTCGAAGTAGGTGTCTTCGCGGCCGCGGGTGCGGTCCACCAGCTGATCAGGCACGACGACGGCACCGGGACCGAGGTCCGCCGTCAGGCTGCCGACGGCGCACGGCGCGAAAATCCGCCGCACCCCCAGCGACCGCAGCGCCCACATGTTGGCCCGGTAGGGCACGGTGTGCGGCGAGTACTCGTGCTTCACCCCATGCCGCGGCAGGAACGCCACCTCGTGCCCGCCGACGGCCCCGATGGTGATGGGCGCGCTCGGCGCACCGTACGGCGTCTGAACGCTGACCGTACGCGCGTCGTCGCCGAAAAACGTGTAGAAACCGCTGCCGCCGATGACTCCCAGCATCCGTTATTCGGCGTCGGTCTCGGGGGTATCCACGGTCTCCGGCTTCACGGCTGTGACCGGAGTCGGCGCGGGCACATCCGCGTCGTCGTCCTCGGCCTCGTCCGCTGCCTCACGGTCCTGTTCCAGCTGCGCGCGGGCGCGCCGGGCGCCGTCGCGGATCTCGAATGCGTCGGTGGCCAGGGCGCCGATGGAGCTCGCCACGTCCTTGACCGCGGTGACGACGATGTTCATCACCTCGCCGACGGTCCCGGCAACCGCTTCGACGGATTCCTGGACGACGTCTTTGCGAATCTCGTTCTTGCTGAGCCGATCCTTCATGTCGATAAGTGTAGGGGCGTGGGACGATTGCGCGCGTGGCCAGTCTTTCGCAGTGGATAGAGGGCGCCCGACCGCGGACCCTGCCGAATGCCGTCGCTCCCGTGCTGGCAGGTACCGGTGCCGCCGCCTGGGTCGGCGGTGAGGTGTGGTGGAAAGCGGCTCTGGCCCTTGTGGTTTCGATTTCGCTGATCATCGGCGTCAACTACGCCAACGACTACTCCGACGGCATCCGCGGCACCGACGACGACCGGTCCGGACCGGTCCGCCTGGTCGGAGCCAAATTGGCTTCGCCGCAGGCGGTGCTGGCGGCCGCAGTGATCAGCCTGTGCATCGGCGCGGGAGCCGGCCTGGCGCTGGCCCTGGTGAGTCAGCCGTGGCTGATCGCCGTCGGTGCGGCGTGCATCGCCGGGGCCTGGCTGTACACCGGTGGCACCAACCCCTACGGCTATCGCGGGCTCGGCGAGGTCGCGGTCTTCGTGTTCTTCGGCCTGGTCGCCGTGCTCGGCACGCAGTACACGCAGGCACTGAGGGTCGACTGGGTGGGCCTGGTTCTCGCGGTCGCGGTCGGGTCCCTGTCGTCAGCGGTCCTGGTGGCCAACAACCTTCGCGACATCCCGACCGATCAGGTGTCCGGCAAGATCACGCTCGCCGTTCGACTGGGCGATAGCCGGACCCGGCAGCTGTTCCAGGTGCTGGTGCTGCTGCCGTTCCTGCTGACCGCGCTCCTGGCCCTGGCCACCCCGTGGTGTCTGGTCGGATTCGCGGCGGCCCCGCTGGCGGTCCGCGCGGCGAAGCCGGTGCGCTCAGGGCTCGGCGGCCGTGAGCTGATCCCCGTGCTCAAGGACACCGGGCTGACGATGCTGGTGTGGGCCGCCCTGATCAGCGCGGTGCTGGTGATCAAGCCCTGACGCCCGGAGCGGGGTCAGTCGCCGGAGGAATCCTCGCCGTGCAGCCGAGCCTGCAACTGCTCACGCTCGGCGCGACGGCGCTCATCGACGGCAGCGATCCCGGCGGTGGCCCGCCGACGCAGCGGAGCAAAAAGCCAGATGCCCAGCGGCATTCCGAGAACCAGCGCGAACAGCAGCGCCACCATGGCCGGGAAATCACGAATACCCAGCAACGCGACGACACCGAAAATCGCGCCGGCAATCACGGCTACCAGCAGCAGGCGGGCGAGCGCGTAGAGAAAGACATCGAGCAGCAAACGTGGCATGGAGGGGGTAGCTGGCGCATCAGACACCGCACGAGTTTACCGACGGACGCGTATATTCGAATAAAGGAGGTTTTACGTGCAGTTCCTGCTCCTGATCGCGCTGCTGGCGCTGTTGGGCTACGTCGGCTGGCGCGCCACCCGCGCTACGGCGGCGCGCCCGACCACCCGCGTCATCGGTCCCGACGACGATCCTGAATTCCTGCGCCGCCTCGGTTCCTAGCGCACTCTCTACAGCGACAGCGGAAATCCGTCGGCGACTGCCACGGCCAGTTCCAGCAACGCGTCCCTGGTATCCGGCCGGAGCCGGTCCAGGCTGATCTCGGCACCCTCCTCGAGGTGCGGATCGAACGGCACCAACTGCACCGCCCGGCAGCGGCGGCCGAAATGGTCGACCACCTTGCGCAGATCGACCTTGCCGGACCGCGGGCGCACCGCGTTGACCACCGCGACGGCGTTGCGCACCAACTCCTGATGACCATGGGCATCGAGCCAGTCGAGCGTCGCCGCCGCACTGCGTGACCCGTCGACCGAGCCCGAGCTGATCACGACGAGCACGTCGGCATGGTCGAGCACCGCCCCCATCGCCGAATGCAGCATGCCGGTGCCGCAGTCCGTGAGCACCAGCCGGTAATACGGCTCCAACACCGCCAGCGTGCGGGAGTAGTCCTCCGAACTGAACGCCTCCGACACGGCCGGATCACTCTCCGAGGCCAGCACCTCGAGGTCGCTCTCGCCGCGCGAGGTGTAGTTGCGGACGTCGCTGTAGCTGGCGATGCCCTCGGCATCGCGCAGGAGATGACGGACCGTCGCCGGCGTTTCCAGCGGCACCTTCTGGCTGAGGGTGCCGCGGTCGGGGTTGGCGTCTACCGCGATCACCCGGTCGCCACGGATCGACGCGAACGTCGCACCGAGCGTCGCGGTGATGGTGGTCTTGCCGACGCCGCCCTTCAGAGACAGCACGGCGATCCGATAGCAGTCCCGCAGCGGCCGGTTGATCTGCGCGGTGAGCCGGGTGCGATGCAAGGTCTTGGGACTCTCGCCCGGATTGAGCAGCGTGCCCGTCGCGTAATACAGCGCTTTGCGCCAGCCGGTCGAGGGCGCGCGGCTCGGCCGGCTGAGGAGCGCGACGGTCGCGGGGTCGAGACTCCGCGGCTTGGCGGGCTTCGGGAGCACGACCGGAGTCACCGCATGCGCGATGACGATGCGGGCCTCCGGCGCCGCAGCGGGCGTGGCGTCGGCGACTGGGTCGGCCGGATCCCTGAACCGGCCCTGGGCGCGGAAAGAAGGCACGATCACCCGCGTCCTCTCATTGTCGGCTCAGCCGACGCCCGCGTACGAATGCAGGCCGACGGTCACCAGGTTGATGAAGAACAGGTTGAACACCATCGCGACGAAGCCGACGACGTTGATCCACGCAGCCTTCTTGTCGCGCCAGCCCGCGGTGGACCGGGCGTGCAGGTACGCGGCGTAGACGACCCAGGCGACGAACGACACCGTCTCCTTCGGGTCCCAACCCCAGTAGCGGCCCCACGCCTCCTCGGCCCAGATGGCGCCGAAGATGACGCCGAAACCGAAGATCGGGAACGCGAAGATGGTGGTCCGGTAGGCGATGCGGTCCAGGGTCTGGGCATCGGGCATCCGCTGGATCATGCGGCCGAACCCGTTGTCCTGATAGGCCAAGGGCGACATCTTCAGCAGGAACAGGATGCTCGCCACACCGGCGACGAGAAAGACGCCGGAGCCCAGGCTGACGACCGAGACGTGGATGGGCAGCCAGTACGACTGCAGCGCGGGCATCACCGGCGCGGCGTTGGTGTACAGGTACTTGACCGACACCGCCAGCAGGATCAGTTCGGGCACGAGGACGAAGACCCACAGCGCCCGGTACTGCGGCTTGCGCAGCACGATCGAGGCGGCGACCAACCCGCAGAAGCTGGTCAGGTTGATGAACTCGTACATGTTGCCCCAGGGCACGCGCATGGTGGCCAGACCACGCAGCACGATGCAGACGAACAGCATCGCGATGCCGACGTACACCAGCGCGAGCCCGACGCGACCGATCCGCTCGTCAACCGTGCGGGTGGGTTCATCGATGATCACGCCGGGGGTGGCGCTGTTCGCGCCCACGCCCGCACCGACCAGCTCCCGGGTCTCGACCTTACGGCCACGGCTCGACGCCAGCTCGACGGCCAGCAAGACGAAAGCCAGGCACAGCACCGTCCATGAGCTGAAGAACGCCCAGTCCGAGTACCGGGCCAGGTCGATGTCGATGTGCTCTGTGTTCACGCGCGATCCGCCTTCGCTACTCGCTGACCGTTCATCGCTTGTCCTCAATCAACCGCTCTGTGAGCTTCTCGAACTCGTCGCCCCACCCCGAGTTGTCCGTCCGGGCCAGGCCGCCGAGTTCGACGTTGACGGTACCTGCCTCGGCCGACACGATCCGAATCCAAACCCGGCGGCGGCGCACCACCAACGACACCAGCAGCCCGGCCATCATGGTGAGCGCGAACACCAGGACCCACGCCTGCGCCGGGTCGTGCGAGACCTGCACGTTGATGAACGGCACCGCACCGTCGAACCGGATGACGGTGCCGTCGTCCAGCTTGGTCTGCTCGCCGGCCTTGAGGTTGACGCGCGCCTGCTTGGTGAGCCGCTTCTGCTCGATCAGGCTGGGGTCCAGCGAGAACAATGACTGCGGCTTGCCGCTGTCGAGCCCGGTGTCGCCGCGGTAGATGTCGATGGCCACCGCAGGCGCGTTCATCGCCGGGAAGCTCGAGGACAGCAGCTTGCCGTCGAGTTCGGCGGTCGGGGCGAACAACCCCTGGATGGCGATCTGATGCTTGCGCCGCTCGCGGTCGCCGGGATAGCTGCCGCCCGGCGGGTCGACGCGCACGACACCCGAGGACAGCATCGTCAGCGCGTTCTCCGGCTTCCACTGCACCGTCGACGTCCGGGTCTGCCCGTTCGGGAACGTGACGGTGAAGGTCGGCGCGTAGCCGTGACCCTGCAGGTAGATGCGCTCGCCGCCGAGCCGCAGCGGGTGGTTGACCTCCAGCCGGTACGGCCGCCAGGTCCCGCTGACCAGGTCGGCGCCGTCCTGATAGTCGATGTTCGCCGCGAACGCCGTGGCCTGTCCGCTGGGCAGGTAGCGCGCGTCGAAGTCATGCACCCGCAGGCAACTGGGGTGCAGTGCGGTGCCGTCGACGACGTTGCCGGCCCGGAAGGAGTCGAACGCGGCGGGCGAGGCCGAGCAGAACCCGGGCCCGCCGTCGGCGATGACGATGACGTTGCCCTCGTAGCCGAACATCTTGCCGAACGCGATGGCGACCAGCAGGCCGAGCAGCGAGAAGTGGAAGACGATGTTGCCGAACTCGCGCAGGTAGCCTTTCTCCGAAGAGATCTCTGTGATTTCACGGCCACCGTCGTCGATTTTCCTTGTGGTCTGCCGCCAACCCTTGAGCCGCTTCGCAATCCGCTCGGCGACGGCGTCCGGCTCACCGGGGACGGTGGCTTCGGCATGCTTGGGCAGCCGCGCCAGGTTGCGCGGCGCCGGCACGGGCACAGCCCGCAGGCTGCGGATGTGCTCGAGCATGCGGGGCGTCAGACAGCCCACGAGCGAGATGAACAACAGCACGTAGATCGAGGTGAACCAGAAGCTGGAGAACACCGAGAACGCCTGGACCTTGTCCAGCCACGGGCCGATGGTCGGATGCTGGGCCAGGTATTCGTCGACCTTGCCGGCGTTGAGTGAGCGCTGCGGCAGCAGCGCGCCCGGGATGGCGCCGAGGGCCAGCAGGAACAGCAGCACCAGCGCGGTACCCATCGACGTCAGCGTCCGCCAGGTGTTGCGGAACAGCGCGAGCACCTGCGAGACCGGGCCAGGGCGGCGGGTTTCCGCGGTTTTCACGTCGTGCACGTCTTCGGGCGAGGAAACGTCGGTCATATCGGGAGCCTCACGTTGCTGACGAAGGCGTCACGCACCCACGAGGTGAAGTCGTTCCATACGCCGGTGACCAGCGCGGTGCCGACGACGATCAGCAGCAGCCCGCCGAAGATCTGGATGGCGCGGGTGTGCCGGCGCAGCCAGCCCAGGCCTTGCACGGCGCGGGCCGAGCCGAAGGCCAACAGCACGAACGGAATTCCGAGCCCGAGGCAGTAGGCGACCACCAGCGCGATGCCGCGGGCGACGCTGGCGCCGTCACTGGCCGAGGCCACCGCGATGACCCCGGTGAGCGTCGGACCCAGGCACGGCGTCCAGCCCAGCCCGAACACCGCACCCAGCAGCGGCGCGCCGACGACCGTCGACACCTGGCGCGGCGTGAACCGCACCTGACGCTGCAGGGCCGGCACCAGCCCGATGAACACCAGACCCATGAGCACGGTGACGACACCGCCGATGCGTTGCAGCAGAAGCTGATTGGCGATGAGTGTCGTGGTCAAGCCGAGCACCGCGACGGCACCCATGAGGAACACCGCGGTGAATCCCGCGACGAACAGCGCCGCCGCGCCGGCCACGCGCCAGCGGGCGGTCCGCACCTTCGTCGAGCCCGTGGCGCCCGCCTCGTCTGCGGTGTCATCCACCCCGACCACGGCGGCCAGATAGGACAGATAACCGGGCACCAGCGGCACCACACACGGCGAGGCGAAGGACACCAGCCCGGCCAGCACGCTGACCCCGATGGCCACCAACAGCGGCCCGGCCGCGGCGGTTTCGGCGAAACCGGTCATGCCCCAGACCCCCCAGCCTCTTTGGCGAGTCGCTCGACCACAGGCTTGAGGTCGTCGGCCAGCAGCTCCCGCAGGAACACCGCGGCCACCCGGTGCTGACGGTCCAGCACCAGAGTCGACGGGATGACCGTCGTCGGGTACTTGCCGCCGAACGCGATCATGGTGCGCATCGCCGGGTCGTAGATGGACGGGAAGGTGACCTTGTGGTCGACGACGAAGTCGACCGCCGCCTGCCGGTTGTTGTCGCGCACGTCGATGCCGAGGAACGCGGCGCCCTGCGCCTTGGTCTGTTCGTACACCTTCTCCAGTTCGGAGATTTCCGAACGGCACGGGCCACACCACTGGCCCCAGACGTTGATCACGACGACCTGGTCCGAAAAGTCATCCAGGGAAAGAGTTTTCGATGGATCCGTGAGCGACGGACCGCGCACCACACCCGGCTTGCCGCGACTCGATGGCGGGTCGTAGAAGATGTCGGTCTTGCCGCCGGGCGCCACGAATTCGAAGGTGCCGCCCTGCGCGACGGCGTCGTCACCGGTGGAGCAGCCGACGAGCAACACGGCCGTCGTCAGGACGGCCGTCATCACTGCCCCGGCGCGGGCCACCAGCGACGTCACTGTCCGGCCAGCTCCGAGTATCCCCAGCCCACCATCTGGTCACCGTGGAAGTGGAAGGACGTCACCGACGCCAAGTTGCACATCCGCTTGGTCGGGAAGTGGTGCAGCTTCTTGCCGAGCATCGCCCGCCGCAGCGTCTCCACCGGCAGCTGGTGGCTGACACACACGGCCTCGTGCCCCATGCCCTTGACCCGCGCTCGGTCGACGGCGGCGGTCATCCGCTCCGCGATGTGTGTGTAGGGCTCACCCCACGACGGGGTCTTCGGATCCCGCAGGTGCCACCAGTTGCGCGGGTCGCGCAGGGCGCCGTCGCCCGGCGAAACACGCTGTCCCTCAAACACATTCTCCGACTCGATGAGGTGCGGGTCGGTGTCGATGGGCAAGCCGTGCCGGGCCGCGATGGGCGCCGCGGTCTCTTGCGCGCGCTCGAGCGGCGAGGCCACCACGTAGACGATGTCGCGTTCGGCGAGCCAGCCCGCGACCGCCTCGGCCTGTGCCCGCCCGCGTTCGGAAAGGTGGAAATCGGGCTTGCGGCCGTAAAGGATCTTGTCGGGGTTGTGGACCTCGCCGTGGCGCATCACGTGCACGATCGTCTTGTCGGTCATGCGGGCTCCTGAGCTTGGGCGGCGGCCCGCGCGGCGGCGGGCAGCGCGTCGGCGATCCGGTCGAACGCAGCGTCGTCGAGTGCGGCCGAGACGAACCAGGTTTCGAAGGCACTGCACGGCGGGTACACCCCGGCGTCCAGCAGGGCGTGGAAGAAAGCCGGGTAGCGCCAGGTCTCGGTGGCCTTGGCGGACGCGAAGTCGGTGACCGGCGCGTCGCCGAAGAACACCGTCAGGAAGTTGCCGGCCCGCGAAATCCGGTGCGCGACAGACGCTTCGGTGAGCGCATCGGACAGCAGCCCCGACAACCGGTCGGCGTTCACATCCAGGGCGCGGTAGACCGCGTCGTCGGCGGCGCGCAGGGTGGCCAGGCCCGCCGCCATCGCCACGGGGTTCCCCGACAGCGTCCCGGCCTGGTACACCGGCCCCAGCGGAGCCAGGCGCTCCATCACCTCGGCGCGGCCGCCGAATGCCGCGGCCGGCAGGCCGCCGCTCATGACCTTGCCAAAGGTGAACAGATCGGCGGCGACCGGATCGAGGCCGTACCAACCGCCACGGCTGACGCGGAAGCCCGTCATCACCTCATCGATGATGAGCAGCGCGCCGTGCTCGGCGGTGATCTGCCGCAACCCGGCGTTGTAGCCTGCGGCCGGCGGGACGGTGCCCATGTTGCCGGGGCTGGCCTCGGTGATCACGCAGGCGATCTGATCACCGACCGCGGCGAAGGTTTGACGCACCGCGTCCAGGTCGTTGTACGGCAGCACGATGGTGTCGGCGGCCGCCGCACCGGTGACGCCGGGCGACGACGGCAGCCCCAGGGTCGCGACGCCGGAGCCGGCGTCGGCCAGCAGTGCGTCGCTGTGGCCGTGGTAGCAGCCGGAGAACTTGATGATCTTGGGCCGGCCGGTGAAGCCGCGAGCCAGCCGGATGGCGCTCATGGTGGCTTCGGTGCCGGAGTTCACGAAGCGGAGGCGCTCGACGGGAGCAACCCGATCGATGATCTCGCGCGCCAGCTCCGTCTCCGCGGGCGTCGGCGCCCCGAAGGACAGCCCGTTGACGGCCGTGGTCTGCACGGCCTCGACCACTGCCGGGTGGGCATGGCCCAGGATCATCGGCCCCCAGGAGCACACCAGGTCGACGTAGCGATTGCCGTCGGCGTCGGTCAGCCAGTAGCCATTGGCCGAGGTGATGAAGCGAGGGGTGCCGCCGACCGAGCTGAAGGCCCGCACGGGCGAGTTGACCCCGCCCGGGATCACGGTCGACGCGTCGGCGAACAGTTTCGCGGAGACGTCGGTAGAGCGCATGGTCACCAGTGTCCCAGCCCGGCGCGAATGGACCAACTACAGGGTGTAGGAGCAGGGGCCGAGGTTGCGCAACCGAGTCACAGGCGTCCCACGCATCCCTGCCTCGATGCGAGGCGGGCACCCATCTCTGGCCAAAAATTGCGAACTCGTCAATATTCCAGTCGCCCGCCGCGGGACCTTGATAGGTTCGACTCCCGAGATTCCATTGCGAAGGGTCATTCATGACCTCTACCTGCACGTCACCGGTCATCGACTTGGTTTGTTGCTCGCGGCTTTCCAGCATTGTGGACATCGGCGCGAATCCGATCGACGGCGATCCTCCGTACCAGGAGATGCTGGAATCTGCGCTATGCACGGTAACTGGATTCGAGCCGCAAGAAGACGCGTTGGCCGAGCTGGAGCGGCGCAAAGGGGCTCTGGAGAAGTACCTTCCTCATGCCGTCGGTGACGGGGAGAAGCGTCGCTTGAAGATCACCAGAGCATCGGGAATGACGAGCCTGCTCACACCCGACCCGAAGCGACTCCGGCTGTTCAACGGATTCCCGGACTGGGGCACGGTGATCGGTGAAATCGACGTGCAGACAAGCCGTCTCGATGACATCGACGACGTGCCGGATTTCGACCTGCTGAAGATCGACATCCAGGGCGGGGAACTGATGGTGTTCCAGCACGGTCGCGAGAAGCTGAAGAACGCTGTCGCAATCCAAACAGAGGTGTCGTTCGTGCCCCTCTATGAGCGCCAGCCGACTTTCGGCGACGTGGACAACGAATTGCGGCTTCAGGGATTCATGCCGCATTCGTTTCCCGCCATCAAGCGGTGGGCGATCGCACCAACCATTTTCGGTGGCGATTTTCGTCGCGGCGGCAACCAATTGCTCGAAGCCGACATCGTTTACGTTCGGGATATCGCGTATCCGGAACGCATGACATCCGAGCAGTTGTCACAGCTCGGGATGATCGCGTTTCACGTCTACGGCTCGATCGACCTCACGCTGTTCTGCATCACCGAACTGAGTCGACGCGGGCAAGTCTCGGAGGACGCTGGCGCACAGTTCTTACAGCGTGCCGCGCCGAATGTTCCGCAGTGAATCTGCCGCCAGCAGCATGACTCCCGGCCGACGCGGAAGTCGTGGGTGGGGTTCAAGCGTCGGGTATGACCCCAAGTCCCCTACTTCTGCAGTGCGAGCTTGAAGACCGGGTGGTCGGCGTCGTCGGGCAGCTCTTTCCAGTAGCCCTCGACAACCTTGCCGGCCAGCGGCCGGTACACCGCGATGATCGGGGCCCGGTCCGCGACCGGCACCTCGGTGGCCAGGTAGTTCACCTTGCCGAGCGCCACCACCGGATTCTCCCGAACGTTTTTCACCCACGCGGACTCACCACGGGTGGAGACCAGGTACTTCACCCCGTCCACCTCGGGAACAACAACCGGGATGCGCTGCGGCAAATGGTTGGAGCTGCGGGTGACGGTCAGCGTCTGACTGCCGCCGATGCCGGTCAGCCTGGCGATGCGGTTGAAGACGTGAACGACGAACCACGGCGGCTTGAGGTAGGCCTTCGAGTTGGGCACAGCCAAAGCCTATGGCTACACGGCGCTCAGCGCATCGTCCAGAATGTCCAGGCCGCGCTTGGCGTCGTCGATGCTGATGTTGCAGGGTGGCACCAGGTGGAAGCGGTTGTAGTTCATGAACAGCAGCAGGCCGTTCTGCCGGGCGCGCGCGTTGATGGCGCCCATCTCCGGCGAGCTGCCGCCGTACGGCGCCAGGGGTTCCTTGGTGGCCCGGTCCTTGACCAGCTCGACGGCCCAGAACACACCCAGACCACGCACGTCGCCGATGATGTCGTGCTTCTCGGCCAGCGCCGCGAGGCCGGGACCGAAGACGTCGGTGCCGATCAGCTCGGCGTTCTCGACGATCTTCTCGTCGTGCATCGCGGTGATCGTCGCCACAGAAGCCGCACAGGCCAGCGGGTGCCCGGAGTACGTCAGGCCGCCCGGGTACGGCTGCTCCAGGAAGCGCTCCAGGATCTTGTCGCTGACAATGACGCCACCGAGCGGCACGTAGCCGGAGTTGACGCCCTTGGCGAACGTGATGAGGTCCGGGGTGACGGCGTAGTTGTCCAGCGCGAACCACTTGCCGGTGCGTCCGAAGCCGGCCATGACCTCGTCGAGGATCATCACGATGCCGTACTGGTCGCACAGCTCCCGCACGCCCTTCAGGTAACCGGGCGGCGGCGGCATGATGCCGACGGTGCCGGGCACCGATTCCAGAATGATCGCCGCGAAGGCGCCCGGGCCCTCGAACTCGACGACCGACCGCAGATGCGCCAAGGCGCGCTCCGACTCTTCCTCCTGCGTCAGCGAACCGAACTGGCTGCGGTACAGGAACGGTCCGAAGAAGTGGGTGGTGCCCTCGCTGCCATAGTCGTTGCCCCAGCGGCGGACATCGCCGGTCAGGTTGATGGTCAGCGCCGTGCCGCCGTGGTAGCTGCGGTAGGTCGACAGCGTCTTGTAGCGGCCGGTGTACACGCGGGCCATGCGGATGGCGTGCTCGACGGCGTCGGCGCCACCGTTGGTGAAGAACACCCGGTTGAAGCCTTCCGGGGCCACCTGGCAGATCAGGTCGGCGGCGGTGGCGCGGGCCCCGTTGGCATGCTGCGGCGCGATGGTGCACAGCTTGGCGGCCTGTTCGGCGATGGCCGCGACGACCTTGGGGTGCTGGTGACCGATGTTGGTGTAGACGAGCTGGCTGGAGAAATCGAGGAGACGGTTGCCGTCACCGTCGATGAGGTAGCTGCCCTCGGCGCCGGTGAAGACCAGCGGATCGAGCTTCCCCTGTGCCGACCACGAGTGGAATACGCGGCTGCGCTCCAGGTCATAGATCCGGCGGGCGTCAGCGTTGGCGGGCGCAGGCATGCATTCCTCCTCGAAGATGAAATCAGCGGGTTACGGACCGTGTGCGGCACGTCGTCGCCGCTACCGACCGGTAACATTACTCGCTCCCCTGGCTGCCCCAGTCACGATGGCGCACGATGAGAACATGCAGCTTCCCCAATGGTTGGCCCGCTTCAACCGCCACGTCACGAACCCCATCCAGCGCATCTGGGCCGGGTACCTGCCGACGTTCGGCATCCTCGAACACATCGGCCGCAAATCCGGCAAGACCTTCCGCACGCCGCTGACCGTATTCAGCACCGACGACGGGGTGGCGATCCTGTTGACCTACGGGCCGAACCGCGACTGGCTCAAGAACATCACGGCAGCAGGCGGCGGTCGGATGAAGCGCTACGGCAAGACGTTCGCCGTCACCGATCCACAGATGGTGACCAAAGAGGAAGCCGCGTCGCACATCACCGGCCTCGGGCGCCTGGTGTTCGGCCGGTTGCCGTTCGAGCACGCCGTCATGCTTCACGGCGAGTAGACGCTTGTAAGCAACCGACGCTCGAACGGGCATGTGTTGAGAGCGTTACACGCGATGGGAGACCCGGCGGGCGGCCGTCTCATCAGATGAGGCCTGGCTGGAGTCGCGAGTGTGCTGCCCGTCGTGCCGCCGTTCTTACTGACCGAGAATGGCCTTGATCTTCAGGGCAACCTGATCGAGTGGGGCGTCAGCCTGAATCACTGTGCCGTCGGGATTGATCAAGTCGATCCGGGTACGCGTCAGTTTGGAGTATTTCTCGACCCACTGACCGTTCACCTTGACGTACTGGTCGTTGTAGTGGCCATAGCCATGGACCCCCAACGTGTTGTTGAAGATGAGCACATCTTCCAACGTCCATAGGCCTTCAGCCGTGGTCGCGGACGTCAGATGAATATGAGGGTCTGAACCTTGGTGGTGCGTCTTGGCGCCACCCAATGTGAGTTTGAGAAAAGCGATGAACGAGTCCCGATCGCTGAATATCGGGCCGGCGCTACAGGTGGTGTCCACAACGACATCGGGCGCGAGCAGGTTGCGCAGAGCGTCCCAGTTCTTTGCGTCGATGTTGGCGAAATAGCTGGTCTTGAGCTGTGTGATCGCGTCGATCTCCGGGCCGGAATCCGACTGTGGTGTCGTGTAGGTGCAAAGACTTGGCAGTGGTAACGGATCAGCATTGGCGATCGGCGCGGAAACCCCCGCTGCCACCATTGCTGCCGCCCCCAATGTCGCAACGGCACACGACATGCGGCTTTTTGCCGATCCCGATCGACGCCGACGGCTACCAGCTGGGAACATGATTCTCCTTGTTGTGGGTGGAACTGCCGGCGTGACGCGCGGCAGCAGACCGGCCTAATCGTTTGAAATGATGTTTTCCCCAACGACTTTCGCGCCGAGAGCGTCCGTATGACTCACGTCGTGGTCCTGTCGTCTGTCGAGGCTGGTCGCGGACACGTCATATGGCGGGTACCGCGCTGCGTGGTCGATCCAGTGGTCGACGCAGAACGTGCGCGCCAGTTCGGTGCTTGGCGCTGGTCACGGAAGAAGCGGGCCGCCGCCTCAATGGCAGCCTCGACTGGTTGTGGTGTCCAACCCAATTCACGTTCGGCTTTTCCGTGGTCCAGCGGCGACATCAGTTCCGCCATGCGCAATCCAACGACCGCGAACGGCAAGTCTCGATGTATCACCTTCGCCACCAGATCGTTGAACCGCGCGGCGATGTAGAGCAGAGCGAGGGGCAGTTTGATGCGCGGGATGGGCATTCCCACGGCCTGGGCTGCCAGCTGATGTACATCGCGGGTGTGCATGTACCGGTCCGAGATGATGTAGCGCTGGCCGGCGCGGCCATGGTCGGCGGCCAGCAGCATGGCACGTGCGGCGTCTTCGATACCGACGACTTCGGAGGAAAAGTCGAAGTAGAACGGAAACCTACCGGCGACCACCCGCGCGATCAGTGAGCCGTGCGGAGTTGGTTGCCAGTCACCGGGTCCGTACGTCGTCGAGATACACAATGCCACCGCGGGTAGCCCTTGAGTGCGTGCGTAATCCAGAACGAGGTTTTCCGCAGCGACCCGTGAAGCGATGTAAGGCCCGCCATCGGACCAATTGTGAAGGTCGTCCTCCGTCACGGCTCTGGTGGTGTTGATACCCAATGTTCCTGTGGTACTGGTGAATACAAACTTTCGCAATCCCGTGCCGGTCGCCACGTCGAGCACATGGCGTAACCCTTCGACGTTGGTGCGAAACAGCGGCGCCGGGTCGCGCAACCACATTCGGGCGTCCACCACGCAGTAGTAGACGACGTCGCAGCCGGCCATCGCCCCGCGCAGGGCGTCATCGTCGAAAATGTCGCCGTAGTGCCGTACGACGTCGAGGTCGTCGATACCTCGAGTGGAGCTGGTGGGTCGCAGCATGACGCGCACATCGGTGCCGCGATGAACCAACTGGCGGGTGACATGGGAGCCAAGAAAGCCGCTAGCGCCGATCACCAGCGCGGTCGTAGACGCCGCGGACGTGCTCATCGCGGTGCTCGCAAGTGTTCACTGGCGTTGTAAGCCAACGATTCTGGCCCCAACGTCGCTTCGACGGAGCGCCATGGGTCGGTGTAGGCCCCCCGGTGGCCCCACCGCCGTTGCGCGGCCGAAGTCTTCGTCCCGAGGCAGCCCAAGCCGGCCCAACATCCACACCACACGGTCACACATCCGACTGTTAGTTGAATATCCAATTCCCAGTACCTGCATATTCGACACACCCTAGGAGGGTCGGCGCCCCTGGGTCAAGGGGATTTGCGCCGCTCCTAAGAACTTTCACGCCATTGACTCGCCGAGCCCACGTCATTAGATTTGAATAGTCAATACTGAGATTCAAATAATTGACTATCGACGGACTCTGGCGACTCCGCCGGGCAAGACCGTCGAACATCGACGTTTTAAATGCGCCCTACCGAACAAGGAGAGCCAATGACGCGCGAAGGACCACCCACTGAACGCTGCCGCGCCTGGCCCGGGGGACAACGCGTATTGCAAGCCGTGCTCGCGCTGGGGGCTGCGGCTGCACTCAGTGCCGGAACGGCGAGTGCCCACGCCACGTCCATGGTTCAGGCAGCCGAAGCGGTATCGACCATGTCGACCGTCGCCAGCATTACCGACCCGGACGCAGAGACAGCGGCGGTGGAGCTACTCAAGGCGACGTACTTCAACGACGTGGATACCAAGAACTGGCAGGCCCTGAGTCAACTCTTCACACCCGACGCCGTAGTGGACACCACAGGTTCGTTCGGGCCCTACTTTCCCAACCGAGACTCGTTCATCGCTTTCACTTCGTTGACACTCAGCGCGATCAACACCCGCCACCAAGGTTACGATCCGCAGGTCAACCTCACGTCCGATACGACGGCCTCCGTCGTATGGACGATGCAGGACAGACTCTCCCTCGCCGGCCTCGTCACGATCCATGGTTACGGCAACTACACCGACAACTATGCACAGGTCAACGGCCAGTGGCTGATCACCTACTCCAAACTCACCCGTACAGGCTTCACCCTGGAATTTCCCGCCTTCCAAGACTTCGCGACCGGGCTCGCTAACGCGTACAACACCGGAGGGGTTGTCGGGGCACTTCGATATGTAGTTCCAGCCGTCGTCAACATCCCCATCAACGCCGTCAAGGCGCTTGTCGGCGCCATTGGAAGCAACTTTGGCGGGCCAGCCGCAAAAGCCGAGCCGATCACCGTGCCCCCGGGGTCCACGGGCGTAACAACCGAGCCTCCGGGCATCACTTCCACCGCCGCCACACCAGCGGCGCAGACTCGCGCCGTTGCCACAGCTGCCGCAACCAGCAAGTCGGGTTCCAGCGCAAAATCGTTGGCGACGGACGCAGCCGGTACTAGCGCAAAGCCCACACAGCCGACCAACCCCGGCCCTACACAGCATGCAGTCGCGGACAAGCTTCAGGCGGCCACTGGCGGCGCCAGTACTCAGTCACCAAAGACGCCGCACGTCAACGCCCCAACATCCGGCGCCACAGACAGAACGAATTCGACAACGTCCGCCAACACCTCAAAGCCAACAACGTCCGCTCACAGCAAAAGTTGATTCCTGAAACGCCGCCCGTTGCTCGCGCTACATCGCGCACCTAGGCAAGTCGAACCGCGTTCTCCGCCAACACATCCGAGACAGCGCTGGTCAAGCTCCGCCCGATCCGCTGAATCGCCCGGACCCCAAGGTCTTCGAACGGGTGCGCGCACAGGCTGGCCACGACCGGTCCGCCAGGCGGGCCCACAGGCGCCGCGATCGCTCCGACCAACGGGGCTGGCCCAGCCGAGCGTTTCACCGCAGTGGCGGTCGTGACCTCGGTGAGCATTGCACTGACGTGGCTGCGCATCGACTCAGACAACTGCTCGGCGTGGATTTCAGACATGACCGCGATGACCTTGGCCGCCGCATCCGACATTCGTTCCACGCTGTAGCCGCGTTCGCGGATCTCTGAAAGATAATTGCGCAAATGCCGTACCAACGCGGGAGTTCGCACTCCGCTGCGCTGGATCCACTGCTCACGCTGCGGCTCAGGATCCCAGGCCGCGTACGCCGGGCCGAACGGTGCGGCGAACGGCAACCGATCGCCCACAGCCACCGACCAGGTCGGGTTCTGCCCTGCGATGAAAGCGGAAATCACCAACGTCTCGTCGACGCGTTCGGACACCGACACCGAATACTGCAAGTCCTGCGACAGTCGTAGCGCCGCTCCACGCAGAGCCTCACTGAGGGGACGGAACCGCCGCGCCGCCTCACCCAGGCTGGCTATCGCGCTTCCTAACGCATAAGACTTATCCACCGGGTCGCGACTCACCCAGCCACAGGCAGCCAGCTCACTCAAAATGGCATACGCCGTAGCCTGGTTGAGCCCGAGCGCACGCACCACATCGCTGAGCCGGCTCACCGCGTCACCGCGCGCTGCGAGAAATTCGACCACCTCAACGACCCGACGTGTGGGAGGTGACTCCATCGCTATGCCGGCTCCTTACACCCACACCAATCGGCCATCTGCGTAACGGATAGCCGACATCAATAGTTGCATATTCATCAATCGACCGGATGCAGGACGCAACCAGTCACCGGCACGATGCACATCGGCCGCTTGCCTTTTGACTACGTGGTGCCGTCGCACCCCGCCTGACGGCTTACGACGGGCGCGTTTCGTCCAGCACCTGCTGGACCACCCGCATCGCACTGAGTGCGGCGGGCGCCCCGCAGTAGCCGGTGGCGTGGATGATCGCCTCGACGATCTCCTCGCGGGTAAGACATTTGTTGAGCCCGCCCCGGACATGGCCGGCGAGTTCTTCGTGGGCGCGCAACGCCGTCAGCATGCCGAGGTTGAGCAGGCTGCGGTCGCGACGGCTCAGACCCGGCCGGTTCCACACCGCATCCCAGACGTGCTCGGTGACGAAGCGCTGGATCGCTTCCGATTCGGTGCCACTGGTGCGGGCCAGTGCGCGGTCGACGAACTCGTCGCCCATCACCTGGCGGCGGGTGGTGATCCCGGCGTCGAACGCCGACTCTGGCTCGCTGCTCATCCTGCTGACCGTACGCGGAGCGCCGTTTGCCAGGAGCCCTGGGTGACCGAGGTGGGCGCCGAGAAGCGGTCGGGCACTGACTTTTCGACCGCCGGTCGCGGATTGAGGTTCGGACTTCAGCCGGCAATCCGCGCCAGCTTGGGGTTGGCAGACGTTCCGCCTTCTGACTCCCAGCGCTCTTGCGCAGTGGCCGCCTGAGCGCGCCTGCTCCGGTCTCGGGAACTGATCATCAGCAGCCCGTCGACCGTGGCAGCGCTTTCCGGCTGGGCTGCGGCCATCATCGTGGTGTGGGCGTCGTCGGGGTCCGTGCGTGGGGGGATAACCAGCAGTATCAGCCGGTCCCGGTCGTCGTCGAGACCGCGAACCTCGATGGTGTTGAGCGGCTGACGTCGGTACCCGTCCAGGCGTATTGCCCGACCACCGGTGGTGAGCTTGTGGGGTGCATTCGCCCAGGCGCCCAGGCGATACGACACGCGGTCGATGCGGCCCAGCCGCACCGACAGCACGGCCAACAGATCCGGCAGCTCGGCGGCAAGGTCATCGCTGTGCGGCCACCATGCCCCATCGACGTATCCGCCATGCGGCGCTTTGGATTTCAACCGAAGCCGCGGTGTGTGCGCGGGCACGGTGCCGTTCTCGTCGTTCTTGCGAGTGTGTGGCGTCATGACGACGCTCCCTTCGTTACTTCTCTGGTGTCGGCGCGATCCCACTGAGTCGTTGAGCTGCCCAGCGCAGACCGGTGCCTCGTTGTGGTGCATGCCGACGGGTGATCGCCGACATCAGCCGGCGTCGACACCGGCCGTGCTTGGAGTGACGAGGCACGATGCTTGTTGCGGTTGTTGCCCGCCAGCCACGCGAAACCCGCGATGAGCGCCATCGCCACGAAGACGACGAGAACCATGAAAACTGTTTTGCTGGTAGCCATTTCGGCTCCTAAGGTTGGCGGACGGGAGGGAAATGTGTACCCACATCACCGGCTATCTGCCGTGGGCCACGCCAGAGCCATGGCCGCAGCGCCGAGCACCGCGGGCGATCCAACAATGACGATCATGACGGCGCCTCAATCCGGTGCTATATGTCCAGTAGACGCGCCGATTCCACCAATGTCAACAGCGTAGACCTACGATATAGGCTTACACTGAAGCGATGCCAGAGAGACGCGCCCCGAGGGCGGTGCTTCAGCCATGACGCCGCCGCCAAGAGGTCCAGCACGTCCGGGTCGCGTGACCCAGGGCGCCGCCTCGATCACGGAGGACGGCGCCAGCCGGCCGATCACCCGCGCGGCGGTCCTGACCAGCGCCCTGGAAATCATCGACCGTGACGGCGTCGACGCACTGTCGATGCGCCGCCTCGGCGATGCCATGGGGCGTGACCCGATGGTGCTCTACCGGCACGTGTCGAACAAGGCAGCCGTGCTCGACGGTGTGGTCGAGATGATCTTCGAGCAGTTGGCACTGGACACGGCGGCGACGGACTGGGCTGCCGCGTTACGCAAACTCGGTCACGACTTCCGCGAACTGGCGCGCGCGCATCCCAACGTGGTGCCGCTGCTGGTCACCCGCCCCCTTGCCACACCGCTCGGGATGCGGCCACCGGGCATCCTGCGGCACCTCGAAGAGGTGCTCGCACTCCTGACCGAGGCAGGCTTCGGCGGAGACGACGCGCTTCATATGTACCGGACGCTGTTCGGGTTCCTCTACGGACATGTCCTGACCGAACTGCAGGAGATCGTCGAACGCCCCGAGGAAACCGATCATGTGTTGCGGCTCGGGCTGTACCGGCTGCCGATCGACCAATTCCCCCACGTGCGAGACCTCGCCCCGACGTGGGCCCGCTATGACGGACGGGCCGAGCTCGACCGGGGACTCGACATCTTGCTCAGCGGGCTCGGTTCCCGATTCGGCGTACCGCGGCCTGCGGCCGATTCGCCATAACCACCACGAACGGAGGTGACCCAGATGGCGATCACCGAGGTAGCCGAATACGCCCATCTCAGCGAGGCAGACCTGGACGCGCTGGGAGCCGCGCTGGATGACATCCGTCGCGACGTCGAGAATTCGCGTGGCGCACCCGACCGGGCATACATCCTGCGCACCATCGTGTTTCAGCGCTGCCTGGAACTCTCTGCCCGGCTGATCATCGCCGTCAGCCGCGGCAAGGTCGGGTCCACGCTCGGCACCACCGCACTGGCCACGGCCAAGGCCATCGAGAACATGGAACTCGGCCACAACATCTGCCACGGTCAATGGGATTGGATGAACGACCCGGAGATCCACTCCAGCACCTGGGAGTGGGACATGGCCGGCGTCTCCGCGCAGTGGCGCCATGCCCACAACTACCGCCACCACGTGTTCACCAACGTGATCGGTATGGACGACGATCTCGGGTACGGCATCATGCGGGTCACCCCAGACCAGCCATGGAGACCCAGCAATCTGCTGCAGCCGCTGCGAAACGTCGTGCTGGGTGTCCTGTTCGAATGGGGTATCGCCCTGCAGGGCTGGGAGTCCCAGCAGAAGGCCTCGGCCACTCGCGCCGAGAAATCCGCCCACACCCGGGCGCTCGTCCGCAAGATCGCCCGCCAGGCCGGCAAGGACTATCTGTTTTTCCCCGCGCTGAGCGTTCGCCGCTGGCGCCGCACGCTCACTGCGAACGCGGTCGCCAACCTGGTGCGCAACGTCTGGGCCTACATGGTGATCTGTTGCGGTCATTTCGCCGACGGCACACAGAAATTCACGCCCGCGGCCTTGGACGACGAGACCAAACCCGAATGGTATTTACGACAGATGTTGGGCACCGCGAATTTCCGCGCGGGGCCCGTGTTGGCGTTTCTCAGCGGAAACCTCTGCTACCAGATCGAGCATCACCTGTTCCCCGACCTTCCGAGCAACCGTTATGCCGAGATCGCCGTCCAGGTTCGGGCCGTGTGCACTCGATTCGGCCTGCCCTACACGACCGGACCGCTCGCTCTTCAGTATCTCCGTACCCTGCGGACCATCATCACACTCGCGTTGCCGGATCACGTTGCGCCCGAACGGGTCTGCGTGTGCGCTAGCTCGTAGGCGAGCCGAACGATCATGTCATCGACATCGTGGACGGTCATTGTCCGACCTCGCCTATCCCCGATATCCAGTACACGCCCGCTGCCGCGGCGCTGTCGACGCCGGAGCCGGACCAGCTACCGGACACCCAGGTTCCGGCGTAGCCGGTCCACACCGGGGCCGGCGAGATCAGCGAGCGCACAAGGCCGCGCGACCATCACCATCAGCAGGGCTTCCGCCGGCCCAGAGGCTTCCGGTCCGCGCCCGAACCGCGGCATTGATCCGTGGCGGGAAGAGCCCGCCGCGGAGGAACTCCCGAACCGTCTGCGCGCCGGTCAGTTCGTCGTACCCGATGATGTGGCCGACGACGTCGCGTACCCGCCAGCCGGTGCACAGCGAGGGCTGTTCCCACTGCTGCGTGGTGAGCCCACCCAGAAACTCGACGAGGTCCCGGCGTTCGAGACGAGCCAGATCCATTGCTGCCACCACTACCCCACTTCCCAGCGAAGCGCCCACCAGAACCGGCCCGAGTGTGCGGAGTTCGATTCCACCATACGTCGCAACCACGCGATCGATTGCTGCGAATTCACGCACGCAACACTGCGCGAATTCAGCAAATATTCACGCCATCGAAAGACGAGATATTAACCCGCACAACATGATTGACTTCCACAAATGTGTGCATCAGGCACCGAAAATTGTGGTTAGCTACCCCTGGCGACAAAGGGACTGCGCAGGTTCATTGCGCTTCCTACGGGGGTGGGGAAAACATCATTACATTTGCCGGCACCACAACGAACGAACGCGTTATCACCTGGGCCATTCATCGGATGGTTCCGGCCGCGCTCGTCGGACTCTGCCTCTGGCGCATCTTCGGTGGCCTTGATCCGACCGTCCGATTCTTCGATGACTTCTTCTATTACCTTAAGGCCGCCCAGAACTGGGTCGATGGCGCCGGATCCACGTTCTTCCCCGGTGAATCCACCAACGGCTATCACCCGTTGTGGTTCTTGTGGTTGTCGGCGCTCTATGCCGTCACCGGCCGCGATCCGGCATTCTTTGCCGGCGTCGACATCAGCGTAACGATTCTGCTGATCGGATTCTTCTTCCTGTTCGAGCGGTTCCTGCAGCAGGTCACCGGCCGCCGGTTGCCGGCCGCCGTGGGCGCTGCCGTCGCCACCATCGTGATCGCGCCATTTGCCGCATGGGGACTCGAGATGGCCCTGACGGTCTTCCTCGCCGCGGCGCTGCTCAGGCATCTCACGCGCACGCCCCTCGCCGAGCAGTCCACCCGAAATGCCGCCGTCGCGGGACTGCTGTGCGCCCTGATGGTGCTGGCCCGCATCGACGCAATCGTGTTGGCGCCGTTGCTGTTAGCGGCGATCGCACCCACCTGGGGCTGGCGTCGCACGCTGGCAGCAGTGGCGGGAGCGTTTCCGCTGGGGCTGTACGCCTGGTTCAACGAAGTCTTCTACGGCCACTTCTCCACCACGTCCATGGCCGCCAAGTCGCTCGGCAGCTATCTGCCGCCGAACCTGCACTTCGTGTCCGTCGACCTGCCATTCCCCGGCGCGAACGCGATGCAGCTGGCCGCCGTCGTGGCCGTGGTCGGCACGCTGGCCCGCCGACTCGAGAACCGTGACGCCCGGCGGATCGTGCTGGCACTGGCCGCGGCCCCGGTCGTGCAGCTGGTCCTGCAATCGGTCATGAGCGGCTGGATGATGTTCTGCTGGTACCTCTACTTCGAGAACATGGCGCTCGGTGTGGCCGCCGCGCTGGTGGCCGTCGAACTGACCCGGTCACCTGCGCGGACCAGGCGTGTCGGCGTGCCGGTCGGGGTGCTGACCCTGGCGGTACTGTGCGCGACGGTCACTTTCGAAGCACGGCCGCAGCCCGTTCAGGGCGGCATTTCCCAAGCCGCACACCAACTCAGGGACTTTGCGCAGCAGCATCCGGGCGTCTACGCCATGGGCGACGCCGCGGGGACTCCCGCCTGGCTCATGACCCAGCCGGTGGTGCACCTCGAAGGGCTGATGATGTCCCACGCGTTCCTGAAGCTCATCCGGGAGCAGCGGCCGTTATGGGCGGTTTTCAAGCGGTACGAAGTCAACTACTACGTCGCGGTCCGGCCCGAGTTCACCGATGACTCCGGGTGCCAGCATTACCGTGAACCCAATTCCCGGCAGTCGTCGTCCCGGGCCCCGGCCATGTCGATGACGATCTGCCAGCAGCCGATCCACGAGATCCGCGCCGGCTCCTATCACATGCGCATCTACCGCATCGACCCTGCGACCGGCTTGCCCGGCTGACCCTGCAGCGCCGACGGCAGACTCGGCACGAAATGCCTTGCGGCGAAAGCCCGGATGTCCTCGGCACTGTCCAGCGCCTCGACGCTCGGCAGCAGCAGTACCATCGCGGCGTAGCGCAGGATGGTGTCGGCCAGGTCGTTGACCGCCTGCTCGCCGATCCGGTCGGCGAACCCGTCGGGGAAGATGACGCGCAGCGCTGCCGCCATCCGGCCGACCGCGGCGCCATAATGCCGTTGCATGAGCTCGATGACGAGAGCGGGTTCGTCGGTCATCATCCGGTTCAGCACCCGGTGCCGCCGGAAGCGCAGGATCGACAGCGTGAATGCCTCGACATACAGATTTGATTGCGGCCCAGCAGCTTTCAGTTCGCTCGCGATGTCGTCGAACAGCTCGACGTTCTCCCGCTCGACGACAGCGGCCGCCAGTTCGTCGCGATTCACGAACCGCCGGTAGATCGTGGTGCGGCTGACGCCGGCCCGGCGGGCGACGTCGTCGAGCGCAACGCGGCGGAAGCCGTGCTGTTCGAACTCGACGAGTGCGGCATCGAGGATCGCGGTCGTCGCATCACCGAGCACGTGCATAGCCCTTCTGCGCAAATGTGTTGTACCGCAGCGACATCGGCAGCCGATCCCACATCCAGTTCACGGGCTTGGAACGCCAAGCAGCCGCGAACAGCTGGTAGGCGCGCTCCTGCCGGTCGGTCCAGGGCAGCTCCAGTAGATCGCGCGCCCGCGGCGGGAGGCCACCGGTCGTCAGGAAGGCCGCGACCGGGTTGAACACGATCGAAATCGCGCGCCACACCGCCGGGTTGACGCCCTTCGGCGCCGGAAAACCTTTGGTTACATAGCCGACGCCGTAGCGGGCCGTCTTGTGCGGCACCGCAACCTCGTTCATCATCCGGTCCCAGTACTCCTCGAATTCGGCGTAGGTGGCCGGCATCGGCCGGTCGCTCACACCGTAGCGGCGGTACCAGGTCTTGGACTCGAGGTAGATCTGTTCCTTTTCGGCGTCGCTCAGCCGTTTGACGAAGGTGTCCGCGAAGTACAGCACCTGCTCGACGAACGTCGCGTGCGCCCAGTAATAGGTCTCGGGATCGAGCGCGTGGTACCGGCTGCCGTCCGGCATGTCGCCTTTGATCTCGCGGTGGAAGTCGCGGACCTGAGTACCAGTGTTGGCGTCATCGGTGCCGTAGACGGTGCGGAAGATCGGCGGCAGCGACCGCTTGATCCGCGCCGACGTGTCGGCGAAGAACACCGAATGGTCCAGCACGCCCTGGCCGAGCTGGGCCAGCATGTTCTGCAGCACCGCCGGCCTAGGCCCGATCAGATACATGCGGTTGTCGCCGAAGTACTTCCACACCAGCGACTCCGGCCCCAATGGCAAGGAGTCGACGAGCTCCGCCTGTTCCGCGATTTCGGTCATACGGAACAGTGTTACAAATTTTGCACTCTGTAACAACTCCCATTCAGCGCGAGCGTGCGTGTCTGCGGACGACACACCGTGAGTTCCGAACACAAACGTCCCGCTCGGGCCAGCCGAGCGGGACGTTCGCGGACGCCAATTGCGGCGCGTCGTGTGCAGACACGCACGGTCGCGGAACCTATTTGAGCGGCAGCCCCGTGATCGCGCGGGCCATCACGAGCCGCTGAATCTCGCTGGTGCCCTCGAAGATCGTGAAAATCTTGGCGTCACGGTGCCACCGCTCCACCGGGTAGTCGCGGGTGTAGCCGTTGCCGCCCAGAATCTGGATGGCCTCGTCGGTCACATAGACCGCCGTCTCGCTGGCCACCAGCTTCGCCATGGAGCCTTCGGCGTTCTCGAACGGCTTGTTGTTGCGCGCCATCCAGCCGGCCCGCCACACCAGCAGCCGCGCCGCGTCGACCCGGGACTTCATGTCGGCCAGCTTGAATGCGACGGCCTGGAAGTCTCCGATCTTGCGGCCGAACTGCTCGCGCTCCTGGGCGTAGCCCAGCGCGTACTCGTACGCCGCGCGGGATACGCCCAGTGCCATGGCCCCGACGGTCGGCCGGGTCCGCTCGAACGTCTTCATCGCCACCTGGCCCGCGGAGCTCTTGCCCTCGCGGGTACGGGCCACCCGCTCCTCGAACTTCTCCCGGCCGCCGACGATCAGCCGGCCCGGCAGCCGGACCTCGTCGAGCACGACCTCGGCGGTGTGCGAGGCCCGGATGCCGTGCTTCTTGAACTTCTGGCCCTGACTGAAACCCTTGGTGCCCGGCGGAATGATGAAGCTGGCCTGGCCGCGCGAGCCGAGTTCCGGGTACACCGAGGCGACGACGATGTGCACGTTGGCGATGCCGCCGTTGGTGGCCCAGGTCTTGGTCCCATTGAGGACCCACTCGTCAGTGGCCTCGTCATAGCGGGCGCGCGTGATGATCGCCGAAACATCCGATCCCGCACCGGGTTCCGACGAACAGAAGGCCGCCAGCTTGGGCTCGTCGATGTCGCCGAACATCTGCGGCAGCCACTCGCCCATCTGCTCCATGGTGCCGTTGGCCGCCAGCGAGGCCGCCGCCAGACCGGTGCCCATGATGGACAACGAGATTCCGGCGTCACCCCAGAACAGCTCCTCGACGGCGACGGGCATGCCGAGCCCGGTCGGCTCCGCGCTCTGGGTGGCAAAGAATTCCATGGAGTACAGGCCGACCTTGGCCGCCTCCTGGATGATCGGCCATGGCGTCTCCTCGCGCTCGTCCCACTCTTCGGCAGCCGGGCGGATCACCCCGGCAGCGAACTCGTGGACCCAGTCGCGGACCTGGCAGACGTCAGCAGACAGTTCTAACGAAAAAGACATGGGCGACACACTACTTGGCGCGCCGCCACCTCGCCGTACCCACTACGGCGAGCACCCCGGCCAGGGTCGCCAGCAACAACGACAGTGTGACGAACGACGGGTCATAGAGCACCGACGTCTTCACCGGCTCGCCGGGGATCACCGGCGCCACGTCGGCGATGGACGTCGCAGCCAGCCAACTCACGACCGAGCCGACGGCCGCCAGCACCGCCAGCACCAGGGCGCCGGCCGCCACGATCCTGCTGCTGCTCATTCGTCGTCGTCCTCGCCGAGTTCGCGCACACCCAGCGACTCCAACTGGGCACGCAACCCGCGATGGCGGCGGGCCCAGGCCTGGCCGCTGCGCTCACCGGTCAGTTCGAGGCCGATCCCCGTGCGCCCGCGCGGGACGCCCGTCAGCTCCCCGAACGCCCGGTAAGACTGCCAGCGGGGTGCGTCGGCGCCGCGGGCCTCGGGGAACATTCCGATGATGTCCGCGACGCGGACGGACTCGGTGCCCTGGCGCAGGTACTCGGGAGTGAGCTCGACCGACGTGTGCAGGCGTGCGGCCTTGACCTGCAGCGCCAGGAAGCCGGTGACCAGCACCAGGAACACAATCGGGACCAGCGGGTCCAGCCGGTGGGCCGACCACAACTGCATTGCGGCGATGGAGCCACCGGAGAACGGACCCAGCAACAGCCACCACCAGCTGGCCCCGACTTCGTGGAAGAGAACCTGTTCGGCGTCGGTGTCCGCCGGCGCATCCGTCACGTACCGGCCTTCCCGCCGAACCAGGACTGCGCATCCGGCCGGGTTATCGACACCGTCCCGGCAATCAGCGGCAGCAGTGCGACCAGTGACAGCAGCTGCGCGATGCCCACCAGCGCGAGGACGCCGACGAAGACCACTGTCGCCATGGACAGCGCCGCAGCGGCCCGCCGAAACCTGTTGTCACCCCGGCGGGCACGCCCGGCAGAAAAGGCCATGGCTGCGCCGGCGACGGCGGTGATGACGCCGACGCCCAAGACGAGGTTGCGGTAGGCGGCCGGCACCTCAGCGGTGGCGGTCAGCGTGCCGCCAACCATCAGCAGCACCGCGGCCACCGCCCAACACCAGAAAGCAACAGTCACAGCCCGAGGCCGGGCGGGTACAGGAGGTGTGGTCTCAGTCATGTCCGGGCCAGCCTAGCGGGGGTTTGCCGGCACGGCCGCGATCGGCTCCGGGTTGGTCACGTCGACCTGACATCGACGCGCACCCGCTCTCGACCTTCTGCGGCCTCATTTCACGGTCAACCAGCGTGGGTGCGAATCCGACGTTCACCCTGCATCCGCGCACACCCGTTCTCGACCTTTTACGCCCACGATTCAGGATCAACGCGGAGACGGAATCGGATCGCGCGGGGGATGTGGTCAGCGGACGAAGTAGCCGTTCGAGTCGGGGCGGTGCAGGAGATAAACACCGCCGCCGATGAGCACCACACCGCCGATGCCGCACACCGCGTAGCCGAGCGCGGCGGCCGCGCCGTGGTAGTCGGCGAAGAGATTGGTGGTCAGGTAGAGGATCGTCGCCGCCGCCCCGCCGGTCAGGATGCTGCGCGCCCACCGGTAGCCCTGCCGCAACAGCACCAGGAACGTGGCCACCAGGACCACGATGATGAACAGCATCAGGCCCGACACCGCGTAGGCGTAGCCCGATACCGCACGCTCGGGCGTCGTCAGCAGGTTGATCACGTAGCCGATCACCGACAGCGGCAGCGCCGCCGTCCACAGCCAGAAGCCGGTGACGACGTCCTGCGGCATTTCGTGCGGCTCGGGGTCGGGCCCATCCGGCCCCGGACCCTGATACGGCGGGTACTGCGGATTCTGGGGATGCTGCGGGTGCTGTGGGTTCACCGCAGCCAGCCCGCGACGTCCGTCGCCCAGTACGTGAGCACGATGTCGGCGCCGGCGCGCCGAATGCTGATGAGCGACTCCAGGACCGAGGCCCGCAGATCGATCCAGCCGTTGGCCGCAGCCGCGCTGATCATCGCGTACTCCCCCGAAATCTGGTATGCCGCAACGGGTACCGGCGAAATGTCGGCAGCGGCTCGCACCACGTCCAGGTAGCTCATCGCCGGCTTGACCATCACCATGTCGGCGCCTTCGGCCAGATCCAGCTCGATCTCCCGCACCGCTTCCCGCGCATTGCCCGGATCCTGTTGGTAGGTACGACGATCGCCCTGCAAGCTGGAACCGACGGCCTCGCGGAACGGGCCGTAGAACGCCGACGCGAACTTGGCGGCGTAGGCCAGGATCGCGACGTCGGTGTGCCCGGCCAGGTCCAGCCCGTCGCGGATCGCCGCAACCTGACCGTCCATCATGCCGCTCGGCCCGACGACCTGCGCTCCCGAATCAGCTTGGGCCAACGCAAGTTTGATGTACTGCTCGTTGGTGGCGTCATTATCAACTCTGCCGAACCGGTCCAATACGCCACAGTGCCCGTGATCGGTGAACTCGTCCAGGCAGGTGTCGGCCATCAGCACGGTCGCGTCACCGAGGTCCGAATTCAGGTCGCGCAGCGCCACATTGAGGATGCCCTCGGGGTTGACGCCCTCGGAGCCGGTGGCGTCCTTGTCACCGTCGCACGGGACGCCGAACAGCATCAGCCCGCCGACACCGGCCTCGACCGCTTCGGCCGCGGCGCGGCGCAGCGAATCCCGGGTGTGCTGGACGACCCCGGGCATCGACCCGATGGGACGCGGCTCGGTGAGCCCGTCCGCGACGAACATCGGCAACACCAGATGCCGTGGCTCCAGCGAGGTTTCGGACACCAGACGCCGCAACGCCGGGGTGGTACGCAGTCGCCGGGGCCGGTGCCTTGGAAAGGACATGGTGCCGAGTCTAGCGACGCCGGCTCTTCTTACGCGGGGGTGGCAGGGCACCCTCGGCGCGCAGGCGAGCGGCGTGCTCGGCCAGCGCCTCGACCAGCGGACCCACGGCGGCGGTCTCCGGCTGCACGTCCACACGCAGGCCGAATTCGGCTGCGGTTTCAGCGGTTTTCGGGCCGATGCAGGCGACGATGGTCCGGGCGTGCGGCTTGCCGGCGATGCCGACCAAGTTGCGCACCGTGGAGCTCGAGGTGAAGCAGACGGCGTCGAAACCACCGGTCTTGATCATCTCGCGGGTATGCGCCGGCGGCGGTGCCGCACGGACGGTCCGGTAGGCCGTGACGTCCTCGATCTCCCAGCCACGCTCGCGCAGGCCCTCGGCCAGCGTCTCGGTGGCGATGTCGGCGCGCGGCAGCAGCACCCGGTTCACCGGGTCGAAAATTTCGTCGTAGTCCGGGAATTCGTCGAGCAGGCCCAACGACGACTGCTCACCGGCCGGCACCAGCTCGGGATTGATGCCGAACGCACGCACCTTGTCGGCGGTGGCCTGACCGACGCACGCGATCTTCACACCGGAGAACGCGCGGGCATCCAGACCGAATTCGTTGAACTTCTCCCACACCGCGCGCACGGCGTTGGTGGAGGTGAACACGACCCACTGGAAACGACCGTCGACCAGGCCCTTGACCGCACGCTCCATCTGGGCGGGGCTGCGCGGCGGCTCGACGGCGATGGTCGGCACCTCGATGGGCAGGGCGCCGTGGCCCACCAGCCGATCGCTCATCTCGCCGGCCTGGTCCTTGGTGCGCGGCACCAGCACGGTCCAGCCGTACAGCGCGCGGCTCTCCCACCAGTTCAGCTTGGCCCGGTGCGCCACCGTCTTGCCGATGGTGACGACCAGCGGACCCGCCAGCGGGCCGACGGGCTCGGGGCCGACCGGCTTCTCCAGCACGGCCTTGTCCAGCAGCCCGGCCAGCGTGGTCTCGATGGACCGCTGCTGGCACGTGGTGCCGTGGGCGGTCACGACGCACGGGGTGCTGTCGGTGAGGCCGTATTCGATCAGGGTGCGCGCGGCATCCGGCAGGTGCGACACCGTCGCGTGCAGGATCAGCGGCCCCGGAGCGGCGGCCAGCGCGGCCCAGTCCACGTCACCGCGGACGTCGGCCACGGTGTGCGCCGAGCCGACGGGCAGGCCCGCGTAGGTGGGCACCGCCGTCGACGACGGCAGGCCCGGCACAATCTCGAAGTGCGCCGCGGTCTTGGCCAAGGTGTTCACCTCGGTGATGACGGCGTCGACCGACAGCGGGTCGCCCGCCACCAGACGCACCACGTCGACGCCGGTCTTGGCCTCGGCGATGAGCAGCTTGGCCACCTCGGTCGGGTCACCCAGGGCGGGGCGGACGTCGACACCATGCGGGAACGTCATGGCCGGGGCCGCCGGCGCGGCCGGAGCGGCAGCGTCGTCGGTTTTGGCATCGGCGGCCGGCTCGGCGTCGGCCGGGTGCGGCCCGGAGGTCGGCGGCAGATCGGTACCGATCAGCGCCAGCACCGCCTCGGGCACATCAGGATCGGTGAAAACCAATGCCGCATGCGCCAAAACGTTCCGCGCACGCGTCGTCAACAGGCCCGGGTCACCGGGGCCGGAACCGACAAAGGTGATGCGGCCGGGCTTGTGCTTACGCACTCGGGTCGTCATCTCTCACTCCCGCTCTACAGTCCGCTGATCCAACACGTCGCGCGCCCCCAGGTCGAACAACTCCGCGGCCACCGAGAGCCCCAGCTCCCGTGCCCGTTCGGGTGTCCCGATCCCGGACGCCCGGATCACGTCGGATCCGTCCAGCGCCGCCACGCAACCGCGCAGCGACAGCTCTTCGAAGACTCGGCCGTCCTCGTCGATGGACTCGACCACTTCAGCGATCGCACCCACCGGCGCGGAACAACCCGCCTCCAGTTCGGCCAACAGGACTCGTTCTGCAGTGATCGCGGCGCGCGTGTCGGGATGGTCCAGCTTTCCCAGCAGCATCGCCAGCTCGGTGTCACCCACTCGGCACTCGACCGCGAGGGCGCCCTGCGCCGGCGCTGGCAACATCTGCACCGGCTCGAGGCTCTCGGTGACGACATCGAGCCGTCCGATACGGGCCAGACCCGCTCGGGCGACGACAACAGCGTCGAGATCACCACTACTTACCCTGTTCAACCTGGTATCTAGGTTGCCTCGTAGGGGGCGGATTTCCAAACCGAGACCCAGTGCTCTAAGCTGTGCCGCCCGTCGCGGGCTCGACGTGCCGATCACCGAGCCGGCTGGCAACTCCCCCAGGACCATTCCGTCGCGCGCCACCAAGGCGTCACGCGCATCTTCGCGCGGCGGCACCGCGGCGATGACGAAGCGCTCGTCGGGTGCCGTCGGCAAATCCTTGTACGAGTGCACCGCGACGTCGATGCGGCCGTCGGCCATGGCGTGCCGCAGCTCGGCGGTGAACACGCCGATGCCGATGTCTGCGACCGGCGCCTGGGAGCGGTCGCCTTCGGTGCTGATGATGACCAGCTCCGCGGGTTGGCCGAGAGCTATCAGGGCGTCACGGACGGTGCCGGCCTGCGTGGTAGCCAACAGGCTGCCCCTGGTGCCGATCCGGACAACATTTTCGAGGGTAGTTACCAAGTGAGATTACTCAGCCTTGTCGTGGTGGGAATGCGGCTCGCCTACCGCCAAATCTGGTGCCGCCAAGGGCAGTTCGCCGGCGGAAACCGCATCGATGGCCTGCGGGTCGAGCTCGAACAGCTCACGCAGCGCCTCGGCGTAGCTATCACCGCCGGGCGCGCTGGCCAACTGCTTGACCCGCACCGTCGGAGCGTGCAGCAACTTGTCCACGACCCGACGGACCGTCTTGGCGACCTCGTCGCGGTGGACGGCGTCGAGTTCCGGAACACGGTTGTCGAGGCGCAACAACTCCGCTTCGACGACGTCCGCGGCACGCTGACGCAGGGCTGTGACGGTCGGGGTGACCTCGGCCATCCGCTGGCCGGCCAGGTAACTGGCGACCTCCGCGGCGACCATCGAGCGGGCCGCTTCGGCATCCGAGGCCGCGGCCCGGGCCGACGGTTCCCGCTGGATGCGCTCCATGTCGATCACGTGCACGCCGGGCAGGCCAGCAATCGCGCCGTCGACGTCCCGCGGCATGCCCAGGTCGCAGATGACCAACTGGCGATGCTCGGGGCGGTTCATCAGTCCGCGGTGCGCATCGGCCAACGACACCACCGGGCGCACGGCGCCGGTACACGCGACGACGACGTCGGCGTTGCCCAGCGCGACAGCGATGTCGTCGAGGGTGTGCGCAGCGGCGTCGATGCCCTGGGCCTTCAGATTCTCGACCATGCGCTCGGCCCTCGGCAGCGAGCGGTTTACCACCTCGACGCGGGCGATCCCGGCGCGCGTCAGATGCGCGGCGGCCAGGGCACCCATGGAACCGGCGCCGATCACGGCGGCCGTCAGCCCGGTCAGCGACGTCAGCTTGGACTTGGCCATATCCAGCGCCACCGACACCACCGAGGCGCCCGCGGCGTCGATCCCGGTCTCGGCGTGGACGCGCTTGCCGACCGACAGCGCCCGCTGCGACAGCTCGTGCAGGGTGCGGCCGACCGTCTGGTGCGCTTCCGCGGAGGTGTAGGCCCGGCGCACCTGGCCCAGCACCTGCGCCTCGCCGATGACCGCCGAGTCCAGGCCGCTGGCGACGGCGAACAGATGCTCGACAGCCGCCTCGGCGTACCGCACGTAGGCGTGCTTGGTGAGGTCGTGCAGCGACATACCCGAGCGCTCGGAGAGCACCGAGCCGATCACCGAGAGCCCGCCGTGGAACGCATCCACGACCGCGTACACCTCGACCCGATTACAGGTGGAGAGCACCATCGCCTCGGTGACCAGAGAGGACTGCAGCAGCAGCTCGATGATCTTGGCCTGCTCAGCCTCGTCGGTGCTCAGTTGTTCCAGCACGGAAACCGGTGCACTGCGGTGCGAAACCCCGAACAGCAGTACGCTCACGGCCTCTTCACCTCGTCGCACCTCCGTCGCGCAGGCAGGTTGCCCGGGCCTCGTCTGGCCGCAGGAACGCATTCAAAGCTAGCCGCTCACCAGCCCGCCGACCAAATTTGCTATACGCCTGCCGAATCCCGGGGCACCGCCTCACCGGCGGCCTGATCGGCCGGGTCAGCCAGTCAAGTCGGCTCGCAGCTGCTCCTCGTCGACCTCCCAGTAACTGTGCTCAACATCATCAAGGAGCACCACAGGCAGCCGATCACCGAACTCGGCGCGCAGCGCGGTGTCCCCGGCAGCGGCCAGGACATCGACATCCGTGCTCGTCAGGACGAATCCGAGCTCGTCGGACAACGCCACGAGCTGAGCCGACGCGCGTTCGCACATGCTGCATCCGGCGCGGGTGAGCAACGTCACGCGGTGGCTGTTCCCTGATCGATCCACGCGCATCAGTATGGCGTGACCTGGCCGCACGATGATCACGCGGCGAGGTATGAGTCGCCCGAGTCGCCCTGAGGAGTGTGCCCAACGGGCACTAGTGTTGAACTGTGTCCGAATCCAGCCCCGTGACTGCCGACGAGCCCGTGCCCGCCGGCCCTGCCGACGGCCCCGATCAGGCGGCCGTCGACCAGGAGTCCGGGACCGAAGAACCCGCCGCCCCGGCGCTCCCGCCGCCGCCCGACCTCACCGCGGCCGCGTTCTTCGACGTCGACAACACGCTGGTGCACGGATCGTCGCTGGTGCACTTCGCCCGCGGCCTGGCCGCCCGCGACTACTTCAAATACGCCGACCTGGCCCGGTTCGCGTACGCGCAGGCCAAGTTCCAGGTGACCGGCAAGGAGAACAGCGACGACGTCGCCGCCGGCCGGCGCAAGGCCCTGTCGTTCATCGAAGGCCGCCAAACCGCGGAACTGGAAGCCCTCGGCGACGAGATCTACGACGAGATCATCGCCGACAAGATCTGGCAGGGCACGCGCGCACTGGCACAGATGCACCTCGACGCCGGCCAGCAGGTCTGGCTCGTCACCGCGACGCCCATGGAGCTGGCCCAGACCATCGCCCGCAAGCTGGGACTGACCGGGGCTCTGGGCACCGTCGCCGAATCGGAAGACGGCGTGTTCACCGGCCGGCTGGTCGGCGACATCCTGCACGGCGTCGGCAAGGCCCACGCGGTGCGGCAGCTGGCCATTCGCGAGGGCCTCAACCTGCGCCGGTGTACCGCGTACTCGGACAGCTTCAACGACGTGCCGATGCTGTCGCTGGTCGGCACGGCCGTCGCGATCAACCCCGACGCCGCGCTGCGCGACGTCGCCCGCGAGCGTGGCTGGGAGATCCGCGATTTCCGGACCGCCCGCAAGGCCGCCCGCATCGGCGTGCCATCCGCGCTGGCCCTGGGTGCCGTCGGCGGGGCGCTCGCCGCCATGGCGTCACGCAAGGGAAACTAGGCGCGTCGCCTGCGCACCCCGCCCGCGGTGTGCAGGTCAGCGACTCGAACGCTGATAGGCTCACCCGCCATGGGCATTGCGGACGACATCATCGGCACCCACTACCGGTACCCGGACTACTTCGAGGTCGGCCGCGAGAAGGTCAAGGAGTTCGCGCAGGCCGTCCAGGACGACCACCCCGCCCATTTCACTGAAGAAGCGGCCGCCGAGTGCGGTTCGGACACGCTCATCGCGTCGCTGACGTTCATCGCGGTCGCCGGGCGCCGGGTCCAGCTCGAGCTGTTCAACCAGTTCGACGTGCCGATCAACCTGGAGCGCGTGCTGCACCGCGACCAGAAGCTGATCTTCCACCGCCCGATCAAGGTCGGCGACCGGCTGTGGTTCGACTCGTATCTCGATTCGGTGATCGAGTCGCACGGCACGGTGATCAGCGAGATCCGCGCCGAAGTCACCGACGACGACGGTCAGCCGGTGATGACCAGCATCGTCACGATGCTCGGCGAGGCACAGCACGAAGGCGAAGCGAGCGAGGTCAGCGCGCAGATCGCCGCGGCCCGCGACGCCGCCATCGCGAAAATGGTTGCGGCACAAAAGGGTTAGCACTTCAGCGCGAGCGTGCGTGTCTGCACTTCGACACGCGCGATGCGCGTGCAAAAACGTCCCGCTCAGCAGCAGCGAGCGGGACGTTTTTGCACGAAGTCCGCGGTGTTTCGCGCCCAGACACGCACGCTCGCGGGTCGTTGACTACAGGAACGTACCGCGGCGATTGGCCAGCAGCTGGTACAGCGTCTGCTGAATGGTCGCGCGCACCTGGTCCGTCAGCTCGAAGGTGATCATCGGGTCGTCGGCGGCGGACTCGTCGTAGTCGGCCGTCGAGATGGGCTCACCGAACTGGATGTACCACTTCGACGGCAACGGCAGCAGCCCGATGGGCCCGGCAAGCGGGAACAACGGCGTCAGCGGGAAATACGGCAACCCGAGCAGCCGGGCGAGCAGCTTCACGTCGCCGATCTTCGGGTAGATCTCCTCGGAGCCGACGATCGAGCACGGCACGATGGGTGCCCCGGTGCGCAGCGCCGCCGAGACGAAGCCACCGCGGCCGAACCGCTGCAGCTTGTACCGGTCCTTGAACGGCTTGCCCAGCCCCTTGTACCCCTCGGGGAACACGGCGGTCAGCTCACCGGCCTCGAGCAGTCGGTGCGCGTCGGCGGTGCAGGCCATGGTGTGTCCGGCCTTGCGTGCGGCCTGGCCGACCACCGGCAGGTCGAAGACGAGGTCGGCGGCCAGCAACCGCAAGTCGCGATGCTTGGGGTGCTTGTCGTGCACGGCGACCGATGTCATCAGCCCGTCGAACGGCAATACGCCGGCATGGTTTGCCACAACCAACGCGGCGCCGTCATCCGGGAGGTTCTCGATACCAGAAACCTCGACGCGGAACCAGGAGTTGAAAAGCGTTCGCAGCAAAGGAAGAAACACCGCATTATTGAGGTGCTGGTCGAATCCGAATTCGTCGACGACATAATCACCGGTCATCCGCTTGCGGATGAAATCCGAAGCGGCACCGATACGTTGGGCCAACTCGTTGGGCCCGTCACCGGCCGAGGGGCCGGCTGCGGCAAACCGGTGCTGGTCGATCTCACGAACCACCGCAGCAATCTGCTCAGCCGATGCGCGGGTGCCGGGGTCGGTCAACAACGAAGGATGTCGCAGCGTTGCATCCCGTCTCGACGCACGACGTTGTGCAGAAGCACGTGTCGAATTCGAGTGTAGCGGAATGACTTTGGCTTTAGATTCGCCCGCCACGTCAATATCTCCCACCATCAAAGACTTGCGAAATCAGCGTCCCCACCGCTGCGCTGCGGCCACTGCACGACGCTCTACTGAGCCTACCCACCCCGGGTCGATAATGGGGGTCAGCGCACGGCCCGAAACGTAATCGTCAAAAGCCTCCATGGTCGTCCACTTTGGGGTATAGCCGAGTTGCCTCGTCATCCGTGTGGTGTCCATGACCCGGCCGTAGCGCATGTAATCGGACTGTTCGCGGTCCAGTTCGACGCCCGCCGTCGCGCGCCGCCACGCATCCAGTGCCCACATCGTGGGTCCGGCCAGCGGCAGCCCGATCCGGCCCGAGCGGCGAATGGCCTGGCTCATCAGGATGATCCCTGGCGCCCCGATGTTGAAGGTGCCGGCCCGGCCCAGCAAGGTGGCGCGTTCGAGCGCCCCGAGGGCGTCCTGCTCATGCAGGAGCTGCAACCGCGCGTCGTGCCCGAAGGCGGTCGGCACCAAGGGACCCGCCAGGTACCGCGACAACGCGGTGTCCATGGCCGGACCGATCATGTTGGCGAGCCGCAGGATGGTGACCGCGATGTCGGGCCGCCGGCGCGCGAGACCGCGGGCGTAGCCCTCGATGTCGATGCTGTCCCGGGCGAAGCCCTCCCCCGGTGGCCGACGAGCGCTGCTGTCCTCGGTGAACATCACCGGATCACGCGGGCTGGCCCCGTAGATCTCCGATGTCGACTTCAGGATCACCCGACGGACCGACGGCGCCTTCTGACAGGCCGCGAACAACTGCATCGCGCCCATCACGTTGAGCTCTTTGAGCGCCGCGCGACCGGACTGCGGCACGTAGGACGCCGCCGCCGCGTGGACGACCGTGTCGACGTTGCCGTTCCGGATGACCTTGGCGATGAAGGGGTTGCGGATGTCCGCGCGGACGAACTCCGCGCGGCCCATGCGCCGCAACATGTCCTTGCTCGGCGTGATCGCGTCAACCGCGATCACATGCTCGATGAGCTGATTCTGCGCAAGCCTGGCTGTCAGATACCCGCCCAGGAACCGGCACGCCCCGGTGACCAGCACCACCTTGGGGTGGTGCAGGGTCTCGGGGAGGTCCGGGCCGGAATCGCTTCCGCCCGGCGCACTGGGCCGGCTTCCAGGGCGTCCGTCGGCATCCATTTGGTCAGCCTAATGGGCGTCGCAGATGAGCGCTGAGAACTACTTACCGAGTTTTCTGCGCTGAACCCGGGTACGACGAAGCAGCTTGCGGTGCTTCTTCTTCGACATGCGCTTACGCCGCTTCTTGATGACTGAACCCATAGACTTTGAAGTCTCCGCTACTAGACGTCGATCCGTGAAGATCGGTGTGAAACCAACCCCGCCACTTTACCCGGCCGGGTTTCCCGCCACGAAAACGCCTGCTGGATACGCCCGCTCATCCGCGATTTCGGCGTGGCCTGTATCGCTCACCGATACAAATCACGCCGAAGTCGCGGATTCGGTGCTGCGCACGCAAGGTACGCAGCACTCACCCGGGCGCGCGGAGACTAACCCGCGTCGTGGTACGAGGACTCGAGTAGGTCGTGCACCGCCTTGGCGTGCACCCGAAATGATCGGCCGACACGCACCGCGGGCAACTCCCCGTTGTGCACCAGCCGGTATACCGTCATCTTGCTCACCCGCATAAGGCTCGCAACCTCGGCAACAGTCAGGAACTGCGTTCGTGGCTGATCGCCACCGTCACGCGCCGATGGCCCGTTCATAGACGTCATCGCAACCCAATCAATCAGGCACGGCCAGCTCCAGCGGCTTCCCCTCCGCTGGCACCAACGCGTGCTTACGAGAAGGAGAATAGCGTGGCCAATGTGGTTATTGCGACGGGTGTGGGGTAATCAATCTGAAATCTTAGAACTACTCAGATGTAATTCTGAGCTGCTCAGACCGGGTTTTTGCGGCTTCCACCGCACTCGCGACGGCTGCCCGCAACCCACCGCGCTCGAGTTCCCGCAGACCAGCGGCGGTAGTGCCCCCCGGAGAGGTCACCGAGGCCCGCAATTCAGCGGCACTGGTATCCAGGGGACCGACCGCGGAACCTGTTCCCGATTCGGCAATCCGATTGAGCAACATGGCCGCCGAGCCGGCCATCGTCCGGGCCGCCAGCTCGGTCGCCACGGCCCGTGGGAGGCCTGCCGCGACACCCGCGTCGACCACGGCTTCGACCATCAGGAAGAAGTACGCAGGGCCCGAACCGGACACCGCGGTGACCGCGTCCATCTGCTTCTCGGGCACGGTCAGCACCGCGCCGACGGCGGAGAAGATCTCCGCCACCTCGGCCAGCTGGGCCTCGTTCGCGAAACGGCCCCGCGACAGCGCGGTGATGCCCGCGCCGACCAACATCGGCGTATTGGGCATCACCCGCACCACCGGCGCACCGGCGGGCAGCTTGGCCTCGTAGAAGGACGTCGGGACGCCCGCGGCCACCGACACCACCACCTGCTCGACGCTGCTGCTGTCGGCGTCAGCGGCCGCGGCGGCCAGCGTCTCGACGACGCCCTCGACGGCGTCGGGCTTGACGGCCACGATCACATAGGCCGCGTTCTCCGCGGCATCGGCGACATCGGTGACCCGAACCGAGTACTTGTCGGCGAGCTGTGCGGCACGTGCCGGATAGGCCTCGGCGACCACCAGATCCTTGACCTGCCGCCCTGACTGCAACAGCCCCGCCAACAGGGCCTCTCCGATATTTCCGCCACCGATGATCGCAATTCTCGCCACGGGAGACAGCATGCCAGGACTGCGCAGGGTCAACGCAGCAGGTGCCGACGCGCGAATTCGAGCGACTCGACGAGCAGCGCCTCGCGCTCGGCGTTGTTGCGTGCCGCCGACGTGGTGACCTCCAGGATCACGTGCCCGGAGAATTCACTGGCGGCGAGCATCTGACAAATCTGTACCGTCGGCTGGCTGCCGCGCCCCGGCACCAGGTGTTCGTCGGTGGACGCACCGTTGCCATCGCACAGATGCAGGTGCACCAGACCGTTGCCCATGCGCCGCGCCATGTCGACGGCGTCGGTGCCGGCCGTGGCCGAATGCGACAGGTCCAGGGTGTAGTGGGCGTGATTGCCGTCCAGCGGGTCGTAGGACGGCGCGAACGCCGAGATCCCAGGGCCGGGGGTCCCGCCGCGCTTGCGCATCCGCTCGATGGACGGCTGGCCGGTGCCGAAGAATCGGTCGGTCCGGAAGGGGAACATGTTCTCGACCGCCACCAGCACGTCACTGGACGCCTCGAGCTCGGCGACCTGGTCGGCGAAACCCTCGGCGTAGCGGCGCTGCCAGCGGAACGGCGGGTGCACGACGACCGTCTGCGCACTCAGCTGCTCAGCAGCCCGCACACTGCGTTCCAGCTTCGGGATGGGGTTGGAGCCCCACACCCGCTGTGAGATCAGCAGACACGGCGCATGCACGCTGAGCACCGGCACGCCCCAGCGCTGCGACATGCGCTCGATGGCGTCGATGTCCTGACTGACGGGCTCAGCCCACACCATCAGCTCGACACCGTCATAGCCCAGGCGGGCGGCGTACTCGAACGCAGCCTCGGTCCGCAATGGATAGACCGACGCGGTGGACAGACCTACCTTGATGGCGGGACGCACAGGCCTCCGGTTCAGGCTGAGTAGAGCAGTGCCAGGGGGCCGAACGTAACCAGACCGCCGACCAGAATCGCGATCAGCGTACTGGCCAGATCATGATCCTTCCGGATCACCCGAATACCGGCGACCAAGCCGAGGATCACCAGCATCGACAGCATCAGCGCCACGATCTGGTTCCAGCGCCACAGCTGATCGAAGGCGAAGAACATGCCGGCGCCGAACGCGACGGCCAGCAGGCTCTGGCCGACCACCCAGGCGCCGCGCTTCAGCGCCGACCCGGACTCCTCGTGCTCCGCCTCGTCGTGGTCGACGTGCTCCGCCTCGTCGTGGTCGGCGACCACGTCCTCCCGGCGGGTGTCCTCGTCGGCGGCGAAGCCACCGAACAGGGCGTCATACCGCTCGCCGCGGCCGCCGCGCGACGTCTCGCGCACCGGTGCCGCATCGAGGGCCTCGGCGGCGGCAGCGGCCTCGACGGCGTCGGTGTCGTCGACGAGCGGGCGGGCGCCGCTGTCGAGCTTGGCGACGGGCTCGGCGCCTTTGAGCGCGAACAGATCGTCATCGATGTCCGCGCCGGCCGGCACGTCCTCGTCGACCGGATCGGGGACCATCTCTTCGGCCCCGCGGACCGGCTTGAACGACCAGCGGAAAGCCGGTTTGCGCGACGGTGCCACGAACTCCAGCGGGTCGGCATCGACGTCGCGGCGGCGTAGGTGGTCCTCGTAATCGGATTCCGCCTCGGTCGCCACGGGCGCGGGGGCGACGAGGTCGGTGTGCAGCATCTGCTCGTCGACGACGTAGTGGGCGGCGGTGTCGTCGGGCTCCATCTCGTCGGCCGCCGACGGCATCTCGTCCTCGACAGCCGCAACCGCGTCCTCAACCGGGGCCTCGGCCACCGGTTCGGGCTCGACAACCGGCTCGGGAGCGGTCTCGTCCGCGGCCTGAGCCGGCTCTCCCTGCAGTGTCTCCGGCCGGATGATCGGGATTTCGCCGGTCAGTTCGGCGACGGTCACCGCGTCGCTGTTCCCCCGCCGCCGGCGCCGGCGGCCACCGACCGGCGGCGCACCGATGGTGCCGTTCTTGGCCAGCAGCTCGGCGACCGAGATCGGTCGCGTCGCAGAGAAGTCGTCTGAATCTGTCATCGTGTCTCGCCTTTGGCGGGAGCTAAGCCCGCGAACGTTTCCACCAAGTCGGTTCCATCGGCTTCGCTGTCGAGTTTCCGCAGAATGACACCCTCCCGCAACGCCCACGGGCAGATGTCCACGGCGTCGAGCGACAGCGCTCGCATGGTCGCCTCGGCCACCAACGCACCGGCCACGATCTGTGGCGCGCGGTCGGCACTCACCCCTTCCAACTCGGCTCTGTCGGCCGTGGTCATCCTAGAGATGAAAGATATGAGCTGTCTGAGGCCAGCGGCGGTCAAGGTGCGCTTCACGCGCGGTCCCGCACCCGACGGCGCCGCACCGGTGAGCCGGGCCAGCGACCGGAACGTCTTCGAGGTCGCCACCGCCAGCTCCGGCGTGCCGGCTGCCAACACTTTCATCGCCGGGGCGGACAGCTCGTTGTCCAGCCAGTCCCGCAGCACCGCCACTCGCCGCCGTCCCGGCGGATCCTCCTGCAGCCATTCCCGCGTCAATCGGCCCGCACCCAGCGGCATCGACAGCGCGACGTCGGGTTCTTCGTCGATGCCGCCCGACAGTTCCAGCGACCCTCCACCGATGTCGAGGTTGATGATCCGGCCCGCGCTCCAGCCGTACCAGCGGCGCACCGCCAGGAACGTGAGCCGCGACTCGTCGACCCCGGAAAGAACCTGCAGCTGGACGCCGGTCTCGGCGCGCACCCGGGCCAGCACCGCCTCGGAGTTGGTGGCGTCCCGGACGGCAGATGTGGCGAACGCCATGAACTCCGCGCACCCCGAGCTGGTGGCGATCTTGGCGAACTCGTCGACGGTCGCGACCAGGCTGTCGGCGCCCTTCCGGGTCAGTTTGCCGGTGTCGTCGATGGCCTCGGCCAGGCGCAGCGAGGCCTTGGTCGAACTCATCGGAGTCGGATGCCCGCCGCGACGAGCGTCGACAACCAACAGATGAACGGTATTACTGCCCACGTCGAGGACGCCCAATCGCACGGAAACCACGGTAACGGGTCTACGGTTGCACGCTGTGACCGCATCGCAGATCAGTCCCGGTGAACCTTCCAAGCCCGGTTCCCACGAGGTCGGACTGGACTTCGCCCGCGAGTGGGTGGAGTTCTTCGACCCGGACAATCCGGAGCACCTGATCGCCGCGGATCTGACGTGGCTGCTGTCGAAATGGACCTGCGTCTTCGGGACGCCCGCGTGCCAGGGCACCGTCGAAGGACGGCCCGACGACGGCTGCTGCAGCCACGGCGCCTTCATGGCGGACGACGACGACGTCGCGCAGCTCGAGGAGTCGGTCAAGCTGCTGACCGACGAGGACTGGCAGTTCCGGGAGAAGGGCCTGGGCCGCAAGGGCTACCTCGAGATGGACGAGTACGACGACAAGCCCAACCTGCGGACCCGCAAGTACAAGGGTGCGTGCATCTTCCTGAACCGGCCGGGTTTCGCCGGTGGAATCGGCTGCGCACTGCACAGCAAGGCGCTCAAGCTCGGCGTCGAACCGCTGACCATGAAGCCCGAGGTCTGCTGGCAGCTGCCCATCCGCCGGACGCAGGACTGGGTGACGCGGCCCGACGGCACCGAGATCCTGCGGACCGTCGTCACCGAATACGACCGTCGCGGCTGGGGTGAGGGCGGCCACGACCTGGTCTGGTACTGCACAGGCGACCCGGCGGCGCACGTCGGCGCCAAGCCCGTGTGGCAGTCCTACGGACCCGAACTGACCGAGCTGCTGGGCGCGAAGGTGTACGCCGAGCTGGCTGCGCTGTGCAAGCGCCGGGCCGGGCTGGGGCTCATCGCCGTGCACCCGGCCACTCAGGCGGCCGACGCCACCGAGAAGTAACCGCGGGGGTACTAGCCCTCGAGCTTGTAGCCCAGCCCACGGACGGTGACGAGGTGCACCGGGTTGGCCGGGTCGGCCTCGATCTTGGAGCGCAGCCGCTTCACGTGGACGTCCAGGGTCTTGGTGTCACCGACATAGTCGGCGCCCCACACCCGGTCGATGAGCTGGCCACGGGTCAGCACGCGCCCGCTGTTGCGCATCAGGTACTCGAGCAGGTCGAATTCCTTCAGCGGCAGGGTGATGGCGTCGCCGTTGACCGACACGATGTGCCGCTCGACGTCCATGCGGACCGGCCCGGCCTCCAGCACGCCGTCCGCGCCGACGACGTCGTCGGATTCGCCGCCGCGGCGCAACACCGCCCGGATCCGGGCGATCAGCTCACGGGCCGAGTACGGCTTGGTGACGTAGTCGTCGGCGCCCAGTTCCAGGCCGACGACCTTGTCGATCTCGCTGTCCCGGGCGGTCACCATGATGACCGGGACGCCGGACCGCGAGCGCAGCTGCTTACACACGTCGGTGCCACTCATGCCGGGCAGCATCAGGTCCAGGAGCACGATGTCGGCCCCGGCCCGGTCGAACTCGGCCAGCGCCGACGGACCATCGGTCACGACGGTGGCCTCGAAACCTTCCTTGCGCAACAGGAATGCCAAGGGATCGGCCAGGGACTCCTCGTCCTCCACGATCAGCACACTGGTCATTGGTTCTGTCGCCCTCCTTGTGATGGCAATGAGTGGTCATCTCCCTCGTCGACATCTGCGTCGTCCGAATCGAGATAGGCCGGAATCGACAGCGTGAACGTCGATCCGGTGCCCGGCTGACTCCACAGCCGGATGGTTCCGTTGTGGTTGGCCGCCACGTGTTTGACGATGGCCAACCCCAGCCCGGTGCCGCCGGTGGCCCGGGACCGCGCCTTGTCGACGCGGAAGAATCGTTCGAAAACCCGCTCCTGGTCGGCTTTTTCGATGCCGATGCCGCGGTCGGTCACCGCGATCTCGATGTTGTCGCCGTACCGGCGCCGACTGACCGACACCTGAGAACCCTTGGGCGAGTAAGAGATTGCGTTGGACACCAGGTTCGCGAGCGCGGTCGCGAGCAGGGTCTCGCTGCCCAGCACCTGGTAGCCGCGGGGCGCATCGGTGGTGATCGCGATGTCGGCGTTGTCGGCAGCCACCTTGTGCCGGGAAACCACTTCGGCGACAACCGAATCCACGTCGACGACATCGAGATTCGGCAACGGCTCGGCGCCCTGCAGCCGGGACAGTTCGATCAGTTCACCGACCATGTTGGCCAGCCGGGTGGACTCGGTGACGATCTTCTCGGCGAACCGGTTGACCATCTCCTGGTCCTCGGACGACGCCAGCAGCGCCTCGGCCAGCAGCCCCATGGCGCCGACCGGCGTCTTGAGCTCGTGGCTGACGTTGGCGACGAAGTCGCGGCGACTGGCCTCCATCCGGGCCTGTTCGGACTGGTCGTTGACGTAGACCACCGCGAAACGGCCGTCCTCCTCGGTCAGCTGACGCGCCAGACCGCGCACCGCCAGTCGGGAACGGCCCGGGTTGGCTCGTTTGGCCGGGGACAGGTCGAACTCGACGTCTTCCCCGGTGGCCAGGGTCCGCTGCGCGGCCGCCCAGGCCCGGTCGTCGAGCAGCCGGTCACGCACCAGTCCCAGGTCTCTGGCCAGGCCGTTGGTATAGACGACGTCGCGGTAGGTGTCGACCACCGCCATGCCCAGCGGGGACATGGACACGATGTGGGCGAACATCTCGGACACCGTGAGGCCGGACTGCTCCGCGGTGCGGCGCTCGCGGCGCTCGATCAACCGCGGCGCCCACCGCAAACCGATCGCGATGCCCACAGCCAACGCAAGCAGCGCCGAGACGGCCACCAAAGGCAGCGCGGACGACAAGCTCACGCCGAAATCGTACGCATCAGGTGAACGTCATCCCAGCAACGAGCAGCCAGATCGGTATAAGTCACATGAACAAATCCAGGTGTTCGACCAGCGTTCACCGGAGTTCACCGATTGTTCTGACGCGGTCAGTTCTTTTTCGCACCCTGCGCGGCGACCGCGGCAGCACCAGCGGCGGCCGCCTCGGGGTCGAGGTACTCACCACCGGGCACGGTCGGCTTCAGATTTTCGTCCAGCTCGTACTTCAGCGGGATGCCCGTCGGGATGTTCAGGCCCGTGATCTCATCGTCGGACATGCCATCCAGGTACTTGACCAGGGCGCGCAGCGAGTTGCCATGCGCGGCGACCAGTACCGTCTTGCCGGCTTTGAGGTCGGCCGCGATGGTCTGCTCGAAGTAGGGCACGAGCCGTTTGACGACGTCGGCGAGGCATTCGGTCAGCGGCGCGTCGATGCCGGCGTACCGCACGTCGCCGTCCTGGCTGTAGGTGCTGCCCTTTTCGATGGGCGGCGGCGGGGTGTCGTAGCTGCGGCGCCACGACATGAACTGGTCCTGGCCGTACTTGGCCAGGGTCTCGGCCTTGTCGAGGCCCTGCAGCGCGCCGTAGTGGCGTTCGTTGAGGCGCCAGTCGCGCTGCACGGGAATCCAGTGCCGGTCGGCAGCGTCCAGCGCCAGGTTGGCGGTGGTGATCGCGCGGCGCAGCAGCGACGTGTACAGCACATCCGGCAGCACACCCTGCTCGACCAGCAGCTGTCCGCCGCGAACGGCTTCGGCCCGGCCCTTGTCGGTGAGATCGACGTCGACCCAACCGGTGAACAGATTCTTCTCGTTCCACTGGCTTTCGCCATGACGCAGCAGGATCAAGGTCGGCATGGCCTGCATCTTCTCACGTGCGGGTTTTTCGGGGGCGCCGCACCCGACACGCCCGGCCGGGACACGTCAGGCCCGAGCCGCCCTACTCAGGGCGCAGGTGCTCGAACGCCTGCAGGTTCTTCAGCGACTCCCCGCGGGAAAGCCGCCACTTCCACTCCTTCTCGATCGACGAGCGGAAGCCCAACTCCAGCAGCGTGTTGAAGTCGAAGTCGACGGCCTCGATCACCTGGCCCAGCAGCCGGTCGATCTCGTCGGCGGTCACCGCGTGCAACGACATCCGGCCCACCAGGTAGATGTCGCCGATGTTGTCCAGCGTGTACGCCATGCCGTACAGCCGCCGGTTGCGGCGCAACAGGTACTTGTAGACGCCCTCGAAGTTCTCGTCGGGCTTGCGGCAGACGAACGCCTCCAGGCGCACTCCGTGCTCACCGATGCTCAGCAGCGTGTTGGTGACCAGGCGGCGTTCACCCGGCAGCGCCACCACGATCCCCGGGCGCCCACCCACTCCCCCGTCGTGATGGGAGAACTCGAGTTCGTGCGTGCGCAGGGTCTCTTCGATCAGCTTTGTCACCGCGTCCGGCGTTGTCACGCGCGCACTCCCCGCCGCATCATGAACCGGCGGCTGCGGCGTGGCGCGGCGTCGCGTCGCGGCCGCCGCCCGTGGTAGTCGGCGATCGCCCGCGTGTAGCCGGCCAGCAGCGCGTCGACGGTATGCGCCCACGAGAATGTCGCGGCGTGCTGTAAAGCGCCCTCGCGCAACGACTCCGGACCCAGCTCCAGCGTTCGCCCGATGGCGTTGGCCCAGTCGCCGGGATCGTGGCCGGCGACCAGCACACCGCTCACGCCGTCGCGCACCGCGACGGGCAACCCACCGACCGCGGCGGCCACCACCGGCGTACCGCAGGCCTGCGCCTCGACCGCGACCAGGCCGAACGATTCCGAATAGCTCGGCACCGCAACCAGATCCGCGGCGCGGTAGACATTCACGAGTTGGTCGCGGGACTGCGGCGGCAGGAACGTCACCCGGTCGGTGATACCCAGTTCCGCGGCCAGGGAAACCAGGCCGTCGGGCACGGCCAGGCCACTGCCCGACGGGCCACCCGCGACGACGACGCGCACGTCGGGCAGCTTGGCGGCCGCACGCAACAGCACGTCGGGCGCCTTCAGCGGCTGGATGCGGCCCACGAAGGCCACCACCTGCTCGCTCTGCGAAAGTCCCAGTGCGGCACGGGCTTCTGCCTTGTCCCCAGGCGTGAAGGTCTCCAGGTCGACGCCCGGGTAGACCACGTCGATGCGGGCCGGGTCCGCATGGTGCAGCGAAACCAGTTGCTGCGCTTCGTCTTCGGTGTTGACGATGAGCCGGTCGGCGGCGTCGACCACCTGCTGCTCACCGACCGCGCGCAGCGCGGGCTCCGGGGTGTCACCTTCGGCCAGCGAGAGGTTCTTCACGGCGGCCA